>NZ_JAINDZ010000019.1 GCF_019802345.1 Methylosinus sp. Sm6
AACCTCATGCATCGCAAGAGCGTCGTCGACATGCGCGCGCCGACGCCGAATAACAAGCCGGACCCACGCCAATACGAAATAATACTATGCCTATCTTGAACCGGACAGCCGTGGGCTTGTCCCGGCCATCCACGCCGCAACGCCGAGGTTTCTCGCAAATTCATGCGCGGCGTCGACGCCGCGGCGACAGTCTCCGCGACTTGGCGCAAAAACGAGACATTCGCAGTGCGCTGGCGCTTTGCAAAAATATCTCAGTGGCTCGGCGTGGAGGGCCGGGACACGCCCGGCCATGACGGCGCTGCGCATTCCAAGATGTGTGCACGCGGTAGCCCTCGAGGGGGGAGGCTCTGACGATCGGTCGCGCGGGGCGAGCAGCGGCGCCCGTCAGCTGTCCGCCCGCTCGACCCTCGCCAGAAAATCGCGGATGCGCGGCGCGATCTCCTTGCGGAAGCGTGAGCCGTTGAACACGCCGTAATGGCCGACGCCCTCTTGCAGATAGTGCTGCTTGCGCCCTTCGGGAACATTCGCGCAGAGCTCCTGCGCCGCATAGGTCTGGCCGACGCCGGAAATATCGTCCTTCTCGCCCTCGACCGTGAGCAGCGCGGTGCGCTGGATCGCCGAGAGATCGATGATCTCGCCGCGATGACGCAGGTCCCCCTGCGGAACCTCGTGGCGGATGAACACCTTCTCGACCGTCTCGAGGTAGAACTCGGCGTCGAGGTCCATGACGGCGAGATATTCGTCGTAAAAATCGCGATGCTTCTCGGCCGAATCGCCATCACCTTCGACGAGATGGTTGAACATGTCGAGATGAGCGGCCACATGGCGCTCGAGATTCATCGCCATGAAGCCCGAAAGCTGCAGAAAACCGGGATAGACGCTGCGCCCGAGGCCCGCATGCGGGAACGGCACGGTGTGGATGCAGTTGCGGTGGAACCAGTCGACGCCGCGCTCCACGGCGAGGCGGTTGACCGCGGTCGGGCTGCGGCGCGGATCGATCGGACCGCCCATCAGCACCATGGACTCCGGCGCATCCTTGCCGCCCTCGCCCTCGAGCGCCGCCACGGCGCAGATCAGCGGCACCGAGGCCTGGCAAACGCCGAGCGTGTGCAGCGGAACGCCGTCGCCGCGCTTCGACAAGAGGCGCATCATCTCGACGAGATAGTCGATGTAGTCGTCGAGGCCGAAGACGCCGCGCTCGCTCGGAACGGCGCGGGCGTTGGACCAATCGGTGATGTAGACGTCATGGCTCGGCAGGAATGCTTCGACCGTGCCGCGCAGCAGCGTCGCATAATGGCCGGACATGGGCGCGACGATGAGCAGCTTCGACTGGCGCGGCGCGCCTTCCGCGATCTGGCGCCGGAAATGCACAAGGCTGCAGAATGGGCGCTCCCACAGCACCTCTTCCCGGATCGGGGTGACGAGGCCGTGAACCGTCGTCTCCTTCAGTCCGAAGGTGGGCTTGCTGTAGCGGCGCGTCATCCGCTCGAACAACTCCGCCGCCGCAGCGACGCTGCGGCCGATGGATGTGTGCGCGAAAGGATTGAACGGGCTGGTGAAGGTCGTCAGCGTCGCGTCCGACACCGCGCGCGCCGGCGCGAAAGCCAGATGCATCATCTCATAGAGCTGGTACGACAGCCGATCCATTTCCCGACACTCCAGCTCTCGCGCCGCGCCGCTCGAGAGAGCGACGTAGCGTGACCGAAGACGAACCTCTAACATAGCTCAGTTCAGGCGAAATTGAAACTGCCTCTAATCTGCGCTGATTGCACGCAAGTTCTCTTTTCGACGCCTTAAAAATAAGCAGAAACGGCTGCGGACGAGGGCAGCTTCGCCGCCCGCGGATGTCGCGACGGCGCTTCACGCCGCGTCGTCGTCCCGCCGCCATCGCGCTTGATATGATAACTCCGCAAAGGCTCAACAAGATCAGGGCGCGACGGCAGAATCAGAGCGCACCGCCAGAGCCCTCGCCCTTTGCCCGGAACGGAAAGCGTCTCCGGCCCGCGTCAGCGGCCATAGAGGCCGGTGAGGCTCGCCTTGGCGAGGACGTTCTGATTGACGAGGAAGCCGACGAGCGAGGCCGTCGCGCCCTCCGGCGCCGCGATCGCGTCGACGCCCAGCGCATAGAGGGTGAAGACATAGCGATGCGGCGGATCGCCCACCGGCGGGCAGGGACCGCCCCAGGCGGAAAAGCCGTAATCGGTGCGAATCTGCTTCGCCCCCGCCGGCAGGCCGGCGCCGTCCGGCGTCCCCGCGCCCTGCGTCAGCGCGCGCGCCGTGGCCGGAATGTCGACGACGAGCCAGTGCCAGAAGCCGGCGCCGCCGGTCGGCGCGTCTGGATCATGGCAGAACAGAGCGAAGCTCTTGGTTCCCGCCGGCGGCTCGCTCCAGGCGAAGCCGGGCGAGACATTGCCGCCGCCGCCCCCGAAGCCGTCGAAGGCGAATGTTCGGTCGATGGTCGCGCCGTCGGCGATGTCCGAGCTCGTGAGGGCAAAGCCCCCGCTCGCCGGCTCGGCGGCGGAGAGGACGGCGAAGGGAAGTTGATTGCGCATGCAGCGGCCTCCGGTGCGACTGTGGCGAAGGGCGTTCCGCCCGGCCCTTTTCTAGACGATGCCGCGCGCCCTGTCGCGCCTTCCGAAACGCGCGCGGCCCGACGCTTTTTCTGCTTAGCGCGACGGGCGCGGGACGGCTATTGTGCGGCGCCGCGCAAGAAGGACGAGACACGAGTGAACAAGCCGCCGACGGAGCTCACGCGCAGCGCGCTGACGAGAGCCGAGCTGATTCAGATCATGGTCGGCCTCGGCCTCGCCATGCTGCTCTCGGCGCTGGACCAGTCCATCGTCGCCACCGCCATGCCGACCATCGCCGCCGATCTCGGCGATTTCGCTCATCTGCCCTGGATCGTCACCGCCTATCTCGTCGCCTCCACCGCGGTGACGCCGCTCTATGGCAAGCTCGCCGATATTCACGGCGCGCGCGCCATGCTGCTGATCGGCGTCGCCACTTTCGTCGCCGGCTCGATCTTCTGCGCGCTCGCGCCCAGCATGAGCCTGCTGGCGCTCGCCCGCGGCGTGCAGGGCCTGGGCGGGGGCGGGCTCATCGCTCTGGCGCAGACCGTCATCGCCGATCTCGTCGCGCCGCGCGAGCGCGGGCGGGTGATGACCTATTTTTCCGTCGTCTTCATCGCCGCCAGCGTCGGCGGGCCGGCGCTCGGCGGCGTGTTCTCCGAGCATCTGCACTGGTCGCTGATCTTCTGGATCAATGTTCCGCTCGGCGTCCTGGCCTTCTGCATGAGCTGGTTTCATCTCGGCCGCGTGCGGCAGCGCCGACATCCGCATCGGCTCGACATCGCCGGCGCGCTGCTGCTCGTCATCGGCTCCAGCGCGACGCAGCTGGCCCTCTCCTGGGGCGGCGAGCGCTACGCCTGGAGCTCGGCCCCGATCCTCTCGCTGCTGGCGGCGGCCGGGGCGGCCTGGGCGCTGTTCGCCTGGCGCACCCGCGCGGCCGAGGAGCCGCTGATCCCGCTCGCCGTGCTCGGCGACGCCGTGGTGCGCGACGCGACGCTCTCGGGCGCCTTCGGGCTCGGGACCTTTGTCGCTCTGTCCATGTTCCTGCCGATCTATTTCGAAGGCGCGCTCGGGCTCACCGCCGACCGGTCCGGCCTCGCGCTCATTCCGCTCACCGTCGCCACGGTGGCGGGGGCGACGATCGCCGGCCGGCTGATGAGCCGCACCCGCCATTACAAAGCGGCGCCGCTGGTCGGCCTCGCCGCCGCGACCGTCGCCATGGCGGCGCTCTGGCTCTGGCTCGATTCTTTATCGCTCGTCGCGCTCGACGCGCTGCTGGCGGTGGCCGGGCTCGGCGTCGGCGCCATGCTGCCGGTGACGACCGTCTCGGTGCAGAACGCGGTTCCGGCGCATAATATCGGCACAGCGACGGCGGTGACGCAATTCTCGCGTCAGCTCGGCGGCGTGTTCATCGTGGCGATCTTCGGCGCCATCGTGATCGGCGGCGGCCCCTCCGCCGCGCCCGCCGAGCCGGACACTCTGCGCGCCGCCTTCCGCGCGGCGCTCGGAATCGGCGCGCTGTTCCTATTGGCGAGCTGTCTGTTCCTCGCGCGGATGGAGGAGAGACCTCTGCACGGCGGCGAATGAAGCGCTCAGCTCGCGAGAAAGCGGGCGAGGCGATCGCAGAAGAACTCCGGCGCCTCCTCGGCGACGAAATGCCCGCTGTCCTCGGCGATCTCGGCGGTGAGATCGCTCGCCTGCCGCCCGACCGCCTCTGCGAGCCGCGGCCCGACGCCATGGCGGCCGGCGATCGTCATTACCGGCATGGCGAGCTTGTTCCCGGCGAGGGACGCGGCGAGCCGGGCGTCCTCCGGCAGCGCCCGGTAGAGAGCAAAGCCCGCCGTCATGCCGCCCGGCGTCGCATAATGGCGGGAGAATTCGGCGATCGACGCCTCGGAGACGGCGTCCTTGCGATGCGACCAGGCGCGAATCTGCGCGGCGATATACTCCCTCTCCCGCCCCTTGGTCAGCAGCTCGGGAATGTCGGGAGCCATGTGGAAGCCGTAATGCCAGGCGCCGCCATGCGCCGCGTCCATATTCTCCGTGCCGGGCAGGAGACAATCGACGAGGACGAGCTTCTCGACGCGCAGCGGGTAGAGATGAGCGAGCACGAAGGCGGCTTTCCCGCCCATGTCGTGACCGACCACATGCGCGCGCCCGCCCGCGACATCGGCAATGAGCGCGGCGATATCGGCCGCAATCGTCCGCTTGTCATAGCCCGCCGGCGTGCGCTCCGACAGGCCGACGCCTCTGAGATCGGGGGCGATCAGCGTGAAACGCGCGGCGAGCCGCTCCATCGCGCCTTTCCACGCGAGCCAGGTCTGCGGCCAGCCATGCAGCAAGACGACCGTCGGACCGACGCCGGCGACGACATAATGCAGCCGAACGCCATTGACCTCGGCGAACCGGCTCACGCCGCCTGCCGGAAGCATCGCCGGAGAGAAATCGGCGAGAGCCGGCCCGAGCAAGGCGGCGCCCGTCACGCCAGTGAGAAACGCGCGGCGCTTCATGTGATTTCCTTCTTTCCGCGAGCGACAGCGCCCCCCTCCCCGGAAGAGGAGGCTGACCGCCCTCTGTCGCCGCCAGAGTTGTCGATCTCTTTCGCCCGGTCTATTCGTCATGCCGGCATGACTTCCATAACCATTGAGAATGCATGGACCTCGCCGCCGCACTTCGCGCCTTCGTCCGCTCCGTCGAGCGCGGCTCGATGACGGCCGCGGCGACCGATCTCGGCGTGTCGCAACCCGCCGTCAGCAAGCTGCTGCGCAATCTGGAAAATCATGTGGGCGCGAAGCTCGTCGAGCGCGGCGCGCGCGTCCTCCGCCTCACGCCGCAAGGCGCCGCGCTCTATGAGGCGGCGGGCGGCGGGCTGGCGCTGATCGACGCGGCGATCGAGGGCGTTCGCGGCGACGGCGGCGCGATCGAGGGACGCCTGCGCCTGCACGGGCCGGCTTGCATCGGCGAGCGCCATTTGCACGGGCTCGTGATGCAATTCCAGGATCGCCATCCGCGCGTGCGCGTCGAGCTCTTCCTGGACAATCATCCGATCGACCTCGTTCAGGAGAATGTCGATCTCGCTCTGCGCATGGAGCGGCCGGCGGATCGGCGCCTCGTCATGCGCCGCATCGGCTACAGCCGGCGCATCCTCGTCGCCTCGCCCGATTATCTCGCACGCCACGGGCCGGTGCGGCGCTGCGAGGAGCTGAGCGAAGCCGACGTCATCGTCACCAATGCTTCGCTGCGGGGCGACGCGCTGCCGCTGCGCAGGGGGAAGGAGAGAACCGCAATTCCCCTGCGGCCGAAGCTGACCACCAATAATGCGCAGGTGCTGCTCGACGCGCTGAAAGCCGGCAGGGGCGTCGGAACCGCGCAGCTGCTGCTCGTCGCGGAGGATCTGGCGCAGGGGCGGCTGGTCCGCGTGCTGCCCGATTACGAGATCGAGCCGACGGAATTCTTTCTCGTCTATCCCTCATCCAAATATCTACGCCCGACCGTCCGCGCCTTCATCGATTTCGCCGCCCCGGCGTTGCGCCGGATCGAGGGAATTTTTTGAGGCGGCGACGGGACGCTCCGGTCGAGAGAGGGGCGGCGCCCTTCATGTTCGCCGACGCAAGTTTGTAGCCGCGCTCGCGCAGCGCGCGGCATGGCGAGAGAGCCGCCCCGAGACTCGGTTGTGTTCATTGCGTCGAATGAGAGACACGCCAGATAACGCCATTCGCATCCTCGGTGAAGAGCAGCGCGCCATCCTTCGCCACGGCCAGCGACACCGGACGGCCCCAGACCCGCGCATCGTCCAGCACGAAGCCAGTCAGGAAATCCTGATATTCGCCGGTCGCTCTCCCATTCTCGAATATGAGCCGGATGATCTTGTAGCCCGTGCGCTTGGCGCGGTTCCAGGACCCGTGCAGAGCGATGAACGCATCGCCCGCATAATCGGACGGAAACTGGCCGCCGTCGTAGAACGCGATGCCGAGCGGCGCCGAATGCGGTTGAATCAATAGGTCCGGCACGGTCGCCCGACCGGCGAGATCCGGCCGCTCGCCCGCATGACGCGGATCGACATGATCGCCGATATAAAGCCAGGGCCAGCCGTAGAAGGCGCCCTCGCGGACCCTCGTGGCGTAATCGGGCGGCAGATCGTCGCCGATCATGTCGCGCTCGTTGACGACGCACCAGAGCTCGTCGGTCGGCGGGCGGAAGGCCATCCCGGAACAGTTGCGCAGACCGGTCGCGAACACCCGCTTGTGACCGCCGTCCGGATCGAAGGCGAGCACATCGGCTCGCAGCAGCTCCACGCCGTCGCTCGCGCCGACGCCATTCGCCTTCTCGAGCGCGGCGACCTGCTCGGGCGATGGCTGCGAATGTCCTTCGGCGACATTCGAGCGAGAGCCGACCGCGACGAAGAGCGTCTTGCCGTCCGGCGAGAAGACGATGTCGCGGGTCCAATGTCCGTCTCGCGGCAAATCCGAGACGACGATCTCCGCCGGGCCGGCCGCGACCAGCTCGCCCGGCCGATAAGGATAGCGCCGCACCTCCGAAACCGTCGCGACATAAAGCCATCTCGGATCGGGACCGGGCGGATAGAAGGCGAGGCCGGAAGGCCGCTCGAGGTCGCGCGCGAAAACGCGATCCGTCTCCGGCTTGGAGCCGCTCGCGTCGAGCCGGAAGGCGCGCACGCGTCCGCCAGTGCTCTCGACGACGAACACGTCGCCGTTCGGCGCGACGCGAATGACGCGCGGGCCTTGGAGATCGGCGGCGACGACGTTCGCCATGAAGCCCGGCAGCGTGTTCGGCTGCGCGGCCTCGGGCCGCGCGGCCACTTGCGAGCGAGAGGCGGCGGGATCGCTGGCGTAAGGAGCGGGCAGGTCGCCGTTCGAAATTTTTCGTCGCACGCCCGGCGCATCGGCGCGCCAGTCGGAAAAGGCCTGCGCGCCGCTGAGCAGAGGCGCGGTCTGCGCCTCGGCGAAGTCGGAAAGCGCGAGCGTGAACACGACGCAATGGAAAATCGTCGAAAGCCGCAGCCTCATATCCCGCCGCCATTGTCGAAGGTCTCGATGGCGCGCGCCTGGGTGATGTTGCTCCCCGGCGGAACGCTGTGCGTGAGCCAGACATTGCCCCCGACCGACGATCCCCGGCCGATGGTGATGCGCCCGAGGATGGTCGCGCCGGCGTAGACGACCACATCGTCCTCCACGATCGGGTGACGGGGGCGGCCTTTGACGAGCGCGCCGCTCGCATCCGCCTCGAAGCGTTTCGCTCCGAGCGTGACGCCCTGATAGAGCCGCACGCGCTTGCCGATGCGCGCCGTCTCGCCGATCACGACGCCGGCGCCGTGATCGATGAAGAAGCTCGCGTCGATCTCGGCGCCGGGGTGAATGTCGATGCCGGTCTCGGAATGCGCGATCTCGGCGACGATGCGCGCGAGCATGGGCGCGCCGAGCGAAAACAGCTCATGGGCGAGGCGATGGCGCGTGACCGCGGCGATTCCGGGATAGCAGAACACGATCTCGTCGAGGCTGCGCGCCGCCGGATCGCCGTCGAAGGCGGCGCGTATGTCGGTGTCGAGGAGCGAGCGGACTTTCGGCAATGCGCCGAGGAAGGCGTCCGATATCCGCTTTGCGTCTCGCTCTTCCTCCCCGCTCTCCTCCCCTTCCGCAAAGAGCAGCAGCTCCTTGCGGATCTGCTCGGTCAGCGCGTGCAGCGCGCGCTTCAGCGTCGTCGACACGAAAGCGTCGACGGTCTCGACGGTGAGATGCGAGGGGCCGAAGTGGCGTGGATAGAGAACGGCGACGAGATCCGCGACGATGTCGGCCATCGCCGCGCGCGAGGGAAGCTCGGGAAGCACGCCGCCCTTGTAGCGACGCTTCTGCGAGGTCTTGCGCAGAGCGCGCAGCGCATCGACGACCTGATCGACCGCCGCGCTTTGCGCGTCCCCGGCCTCGGCCGGCTTCGTCCCGTCGCCGAAACGGGCGTTCACTTCAGCTGATCCGCGATCTTGTCGATTCCGGCCTTGGCGCAAGCCTCGTCCTTGTCGCCGCCCGGAGCGCCCGAGACGCCGACCGCGCCGATGGTCTCCTCGCCGGCCTTGATCGGCAGCGCGCCCGCAATGGCGATGACGCCGGAAAGATGAACGAGGCCGAGGCTCGGATTGTCCTTCACCCTTTGGGCGATATCGCCGGACGGCGCGCGGAAGGTGCGCGAGGTATAGGCCTTGCGCTGGCTGTTCTCGAGCGTGTGCGGAGAGGCGCCGTCGCCGCGAAGCGAGACGAGCGCTTGCCCTTCCGCGCCGACGATCGTGACGGACACGCGATATCCCTGGGCGACGCAAGCGTCATGAGCGCCTTGCGCGACCGCGAGGGCGGCGGTGAGCGGCAGGAATTTATGCGCCGGCAGCTCGGCTCGCGCCGCGGGGGAGGCGATGAAGGCGACGCCGAGCGAAAGGAGAGCCAGATTGCGGGCGAAGAATTTGCTCATGTTCGATCCATCCGTTCGAGGATGTCGCATGCTAGCAGCATTTATATCAACTGCAAGGGTATGATTTCAGCAGCAGCCGAGGCATTGCGCAATATTAAAGGAGATTTTCGCGCTTGACCGCGGTGCGCCCATTCCAGATACTCCGCTTAGACAAGAGGAAAAATGGATGACTCGAGTGGCGGGTGGACTCTTCAGGCGCGATCGTTCGTCTCCGGAGCGGCTGTCGCGGACGGTCGCGGAACGGCTCGAGCGGCTGCTCAATCGCCGTGGACGCTCGCTGGCCCGCCTGTCCGAGCAGAGCGGCATAGAAGGGGACGAGCTCGCGCGGATCGCCGCCGGACGTCAGGCTCCTTCGCTCGGCCATCTCTGGCGCATCGCCAATGCGCTCGGCGTTCCCTTCGGCAGCCTCGTCGCCTCCAAGGAACGCCAGGGCGTGCTCGTGATCCGCAAAAGCGAGCCGCAGGCGGTCGAGTCCGTCGGCGGGGCCTTCGTCTCGCGCGCGCTCTACCCCTATGACTGCCGCCGGCCGGTCGAATTCTATCACCTCACCATCGGACCCAATCACCTCGAGCGCT
Source organism: Methylosinus sp. Sm6 (assembly GCF_019802345.1). GTDB lineage: Bacteria > Pseudomonadota > Alphaproteobacteria > Rhizobiales > Beijerinckiaceae > Methylosinus. The sequence continues at coordinate 9,617 of NZ_JAINDZ010000019.1, forward strand.
CCGAGGCCCATGCGCCGGGCACCAAGGAAAATCTCGTCGTCGCGCGCGGCTCGATCGAGGTCGTCGTCGGACGAGAGCCGGCGGTGCAGCTCGACGAAGGCGACGCCGTCGATTTCCTCGCCGACGTGCCGCACAGCTATCGCAATCTCGGCGTCGTTCCGGCGACGGTCTATCTCGTCATGTCCTATACGGACGCCGACGAGGAGGGGTGAAGCGGCGGCGCCGGCCTCGGACAGTCCGAGCAGTAGACCGTTTTGATAGACGTATACAAACCAAATATATTTGAAGAACATTGCAAATGTAGAATAATTTTCTACTACGAATACTATTGATCGCCGCGGGGCAATCTCGTAGGGATGACGAGCGGCGTCCAAATCGCCGCTCCTTTCGATGACGGCCGGACGTTATTCGGCGCCGCGCGGCGAGCATCCGCCGGCGCCGGGCGCCTCGTTCAATCGCCCCGAGGTATGATTCAATGACCACCGAACCCGAAGTCCGACGGACGCTGAGCGAATCCGCGGCCCGTCAGCTCGCCAATGCGACGAAGACGAGAGCGCAATGGTCGGGCATAACGCCGCGCTGGCTCGTGTCCTTCCTGCCATGGACGCCGGTCGAGGCCGGCATTTATCGCCTCAACCGCGTGCGCGAGGATCGCGCGCTCACCGACGCCGACGTGACCTGCAGCCCGGCCCGCGACCGCGACGCCGATCTGCCCGAGACCTTCGTCGATTACGAGGATCATCCGCGCGAATATTCGATGAATGCGGTGACCACGGTTCTAGACGTGCAGACGCGCGTCTCCGATCTCTACAGCCATCCCTACGATCAGATTCAGGAGCAGGTTCGTCTGCTCACCGAAAAGGTCAAGGAGAAGCAGGAGAGCGAGCTCATCAACAATCCGGAATATGGATTGCTCGCCAATGCGCATCCGTCGATGAAGATCAGGACGCGCACGGGCGCTCCCACGCCCGACGACCTCGACGAGCTCATCGCCCGCGTCTGGAAGGAGCCGGCCTTTTTCCTCGCCCATCCGCGCGCCATCGCCTCCTTCGGCCGCGAATGCACGCGCCGCGGCGTGCCGCCGCCGACCGTGACCTTGTTCGGCTCGCCCTTCCTCACCTGGCGCGGCCTGCCGCTGGTGCCGAGCGACAAGCTGTTCATCGACGAGGCGGGCAAGACCAATATTCTGCTGCTGCGCACGGGCGAGAAGAAGCAGGGCGTCATCGGCCTGTTCCAGCCGGGCATTCCGGGCGAGGTGGCGCCGAGCCTCTCGGTGCGCTTCATGGGCATCAACCGCAAGGCGATCGCCTCCTATCTCATCTCGCTCTATTGCTCGGCGGCCGTGCTGACGCATGACGCGCTCGGCGTGCTCGAGGGCGTCGAGGTCGGCAAATATCACGATTATCCCGACAAATATGTCTGACGCCGATGCGCTGGCGGCCGCGTCGCCGGCGCGCGCATTGTCGAGACTGCTACTTAAGAGAGCGATCATGTCTTCTGCGCTTTCCCAGCCCGCGGGTTTCGGCGCGACGTCTCCGGACGCGCCGTCGCAAGAGGCTCTGACGCGCCATGGCGCGCCGGCCTTTCCCGATCCGGCCATGATCGCCCGCATCGCCAACGCCTTTTTCCAGGCCTCGCCCGATGAGCAGCCGACGACGCTCTCGCCCGGCGCGCCGATCGTGCCGCCCATGCTGCCCGAAGCGCCGGCGCCCTCCGTCGTCACCAGCGTCGCGCCGCTCGCGCCGGCGCGCCCGCCTCTGGGCCCGCCCGATCTTCCGCCGACGACGATCCCCTCCATGGCGCCGACGCCCAATCTCTCCGCGCCTTCCGCGCCGATCGGCCTGCAACCGGCGGTTCCGCCCTATGGCCTCTCGGATGTTCCGCAGCCGGGCGCATCGGCCGGCGCCTTCGAGCCGGGCAGCCCGGCCGCGGCGACGATCGACTATTCGGCGATCCCCGGCTCTTTGACTCCGCTCGGCGGCGCGTCGCCCGTGCAGGCGCCGGCGCCCTATGGCGGCTATGATCCGGGCTCGGTTCCGGGAGGCGTGAAAGCCACGCCGGCCGACAATCTCTATTTTCTGCATGATCGGTCGCCCGTCGCCGCCCCGTCCGACCCGTCCCTCTCGCTCGTCGACCGCCATGACGTCGACGCGCCGGCAGCGGGCGGCGCCGGCGCTCCCGGCGCCGCGCCGGAGACCTTCGCCTATTCGGGCCCGTCGGCAGCCGATCCGCATCGCCTCTCCGATAGCGTCGCGCTCGGGACCCCGAACATCGCCCTGCCGGCTCTCTCCGGCCAGGAGCGCAGTTTCGCGCCGGGCGCGGCCGGACCGGCGGCGACCGACTCTCTTTATTTCCTGGACCGCGTCGGGGCGGTCCCCGCCGCGCCGGTCCCCGCTGCGGAGGAGCCGCAGGGCTTTGCGCCGCAGCTCGTCGCCCATGCGCCGGCGAGCCGCGGCGCGTTCGATCCTTACGCCGTGAAACGCGACTTCCCGATCCTGCAGCAGCAGGTGCACGGCAAGCCGCTGGTCTGGCTCGACAACGCCGCCACCACGCAGAAGCCGCAGGCGGTCATCGACCGGCTCGCGCATTTCTACGAATATGAGAACTCCAACATCCATCGCGCCGCTCATGCGCTGGCGGCGCGATCGACCGACGCCTATGAGGCGGCGCGCGAGAAGGTGCGGCGCTTCCTGAAAGCGCCGTCGGTGAAGAACATCATCTTCGTGCGCGGAGCGACGGAAGCGATCAATCTCGTCGCGCAGGCCTGGGGCCGGCGCAATGTGCAGGCGGGCGACGAGATCGTCGTCTCCTTTCTCGAGCATCACGCCAATATCGTGCCCTGGCAGCAGCTCTGCGCCGAAAAAGGCGCGCGGCTGCGCGTCGCGCCGGTGGATGATCGCGGCCAGATCATTCTCGAGGAATACGAGAAGCTGCTGAACCCCAAGACGCGCATCGTCGCGGTGACGCAGGTTTCCAATGCGCTCGGCACGGTGACGCCCGTACGCGACATCACGGCGATGGCGCATCGCCATGGCGCGCGCGTGCTGATCGACGGCGCGCAGTCGGTCTCGCATATGCCGGTCGACATGCCGGCGATCGGCTGCGATTTCTTCGTCTTCTCCGGTCATAAGGTGTTCGGCCCGACCGGCATCGGCGTCGTCTATGGCAGGGACGAGGTCCTCGCCGATATGCCGCCCTGGCAGGGCGGCGGCAATATGATCGCCGACGTCACCTTCGAGAAGACCATCTATCAGGGGGCGCCCGAGCGCTTCGAGGCGGGCACCGGCAATATCGCCGACGCCGTCGGCCTCGGCGCCGCGCTCGATTATGTCGAATCGATCGGCATGGAGATCATCGCCCGCTATGAGCACGACCTGCTCGTCTACGCGACCGAGAAGATGCGGCTCGTGCCGGGGCTGAAATTCATCGGCACGGCGGCGGAGAAGGCCAGCGTGCTCTCCTTCGTGCTCGACGGCCACCGCACCGAGGACGTGGGCAAGGCGCTCGACCGTGAAGGAATCGCCGTGCGCGCCGGGCATCATTGCGCGCAGCCGATACTGCGCCGCTTCGGCCTCGAGGCGACCGTGCGTCCCTCGCTCGCCTTCTACAACACTTGCGCGGATGTCGACGCGCTCGTCGCCGCGCTGCTGCGCCTGCAGAGCGGAGGCGCCGCCCGCGTTCGTGCGTGAGCGCCCCACCCCGGCCCTCCCCCGCTTCGCGGGAGAGGTTGCCCATGAAGCTTTCATAGTCTATGGTCTTCATAGACGGAGAGCGGCGCTTTGTTGACCAAAAAGGGCAAATACGGCCTCAAGGCGATGGCGCATCTCGCGCGATTTGCTCCCGGGCGCCCTGTGCCCGTGCTGGAGATCGCGACGACTCAGAACATCCCGAAAAAATTCCTCGACGCGATCCTCTGCGAGCTGCGCAACTGCGGCTATGTCGTCTCGAAAATGGGAAAGGGCGGCGGATATACGCTCGCCCGGCCGGCGGACCAAATCACCGTCGGCGATATCGTTCGCGCGCTCGACGGCCCGCTCGCCCCGCTGCCCTGCGCCAGCAAGACCCGCTATCGCCCGTGTGACGACTGCGGCAATGTCGAGCGCTGCGCGGTGAGGCTGGTGATGCGCGACGCCCAGCGCGCGCTGTCCGGCGTGCTCGACAATTGCACGCTCGCGCGCGCCTGCGAATTGGCCGAGACCATTCCGCTCTGCTATCACATTTGAAAGCGCGCGCCAGCCCTCGCCGCAAAGCCCCGCCCCCTCGCACATCTTCTCTCTGATCGGCAGCCGAGCGCCGACGTCGAGGGGCCGCGCGTCGTGCGCGGCCGCTCCGTAGGCCCCGAGGATTTTTTGTTTTATACCTATCTAATAGGTAGACATTATACGAATTCGAGCCTAGAGTTTGCCGACTGCCCGCCACAAAGAGACCTCTCTCTGCGAGCGCGGCGCCCCATGTCGCCGAAGAAACTCCAAGCCTTTTCGAACCGATCGAGGTTGCGCGCATATGACGAAGACCCTGAGACGATCCGCGTTCACTTTGCTGCTGAGCGCCTCGGCGAGCGTCCTCGCCCTCGCCGAAGAAAACAAGTCCGCCTCTCCCGGCGCCGCCAGTGAGCCGCCGGCGCGCGCAGCCAGGCTCCATTGGGCCTGGCAGCCCGTTCAAGCGCCCGCCATTCCGGCCGTCGACCAGAAGCAATGGGTGCGTTCGCCCCTCGACGCATTCGTTCTCGCCAAGATCCGCGCCAACGGACTGACGCCGTCGCCGGATACCGATCGCGCGACCTTCATCCGCCGCGCGACGCTCGACGCCTGGGGAGTTATTCCGACGCCGGAGGAGGTCGTCGCCTTCGTCGAGGATCAGAGCCCCGAGGCCTATGAGAAAGTGATCGACCGGCTCCTCGCCTCGCCGCGCTACGGAGAGCGTCAGGCTCGCTTCTGGCTGGATCTCGCCCGCTATGCGGACAGCTCGGGCTTTCAGAACGACACTGCGCGGCCGAACATGTTTCGCTATCGCGACTATGTGATCAAGGCCTTCAACGAGGACAAGCCCTATTCGCAATTCATCCGCGAGCAGATCGCGGGCGACGAGATCGCGCCGGGCAATCAGGACGTGCTGGTCGCGACCGGGTTTCTCGCCGGCTATCCGGACAACAGCAATTCGCGCGACCTCGTGCAGCGCAAATATCAGATCACGACCGACATGACCGACACGGTCGGTCAGGCGATCCTCGGCACGACGGTCGGCTGCGCGCGCTGCCACAATCACAAGAGCGACAAGTTCACGCAGAAGGACTATTTTTCGCTGCAGGCGTTTTTCGCCAATACCGCCTTCGATGAGAAAATCTCCGCCCGCAAAGGCGAGGTGGAGACCGCCTTCGAGAAGGAACGGGCGATCTACGACGAGGCGACCAAGGCCATCCGCGCCCGTCAGAAAGAGATTATCGATTCGGTCCGCGAGGCGGCGTACAAATATCACAAGGAGCGCTATCTCACCGACAGCCGCGAGTCGATCTTCAAGCCGAAGGATCAATGGACCGCGCTCGATCGCTGGGTCAATCATCGGCTCGACGCGGTGACCGACGACACTCAGCTCGGAGCCTATCTGCGCTACACAGCGGACGACAAGACCTCGCCGGATCACAATGCGGAGATCGTCAAGAAGGCCGAGGAATATCTGAAGCTCACCGCCGAGCTGCGCAAGTTTCAAAATTTGCGTCCGACCAAGGGCTCTCTCAACTACACCGCGGCGACCGAGCTCGGCCACAGCGACGCGCCGCCGACTCATGTTCTCTTCGTCGGCAATCACGAGAAGCCGCTCGAAGAAGTGCCGCCAGCCTTTCCGGAGGCGTTGACCAGCGAGAAGCCGAACATCAAGCCGACCGCGACATCGTCCGGCCGCCGCACGGCGCTCGCCGATTGGCTCGTGAGCGACAGAAATCCGCTCACCGCGCGCGTGTTCGTCAATCGCGTGTGGAACCAATATTTCGGCAAGGGCATCGTCGGCACGGTGAGCGACTTCGGCAAGGCCGGCGACAAGCCGACCAATCAGGAGCTGCTCGATTTCCTGGCCTACAGCTTCGTGCAGGACGGCTGGAGCGTGAAGAAATTGCATCGCGCAATTCTTCTCTCCTCCACCTATCGTCAATCCTCCGCCCATCGCGAGGATGTCGCCAAGGCCGACCCCGACAACAAGCTCGTCGCCGTGTTCCCGCGCAAGCGACTCGAAGCGGAAGAAATTCGCGACTCGATTCTCGTCGCCTCGGGCAAGCTGAACGAGCAGATCGGCGGCCCGAGCGTGTTTCCGCCCATTCCGGCCAATCTGACCGGCGGCGGCAACTTCAACTTCGATCCGTCCTGGACGACGGCCAAAGACAAGAAGGATTTCAACCGCCGCAGCCTCTACATCTTCACGCGGCGAAGCCTGCCCTATCCGCTGCTCGAAACCTTCGACATGGCAAATTCGCAGCAGATCCACAGCAAGCGTGACGTCACCACGACGCCGCTGCAGGCGCTGACGCTCTACAACAGCGACATCGTGTTCGAATGGTCGCAGGCGCTCGCCGGACGCGTGATCGAAGAGGCCGGCGCCGACGAAACGGCGCAGATCGACAGGCTCTATCTCGTGCTGTTCGGCCGCAAGCCTTCGGACGCCGAGCGCTCGGCTCTGCTCGCCTTTCTCGATCGGCATCGCAGCACGATCGCCGGCAAAGGAGAGGACGGCAAGCTCTCGCTGGCCTTGCCGATCGTGAAGGCCAAATTCGTCGATCCGCTGCGCGCATCGGCCTTCGTCGATCTCGTGCATACCGTCGTGAACAGCAATGATTTCGTCTACCGCTTCTGAAAAGGCTCCTCGATAGGAGGGAATCCGGATGCTCATCAAGACTACACGTCGCGAATGGCTGCGCAATGCGGCCTATGGCGTCGGCGGCTTCGCCGTCGGCGGAATGATGCCCGGCGGCGGCTGGTTCGGCGCGCCGCAGGCCAATGCGGCCGCTTTCCTCGACCCGCTCGCGCGCAAGGAGCCGCATTTCCCCGCCAAGGTGAAATCGGTGATCTGGCTGCATATGGACGGCGCGCCCAGCACGATCGATCTCTATGACTACAAGCCCGAGCTCGAGCGGCTCGCGGGACAGGAGATTCCCGCCTCCTTCCTCGAAGGGATCAAGACCAGCACGCAGGGCGGCGTCGGCAAGCTGTTCGCCTCCAAGCGCACATGGAAGCAATATGGCGAGAGCGGCGCCTGGTTCTCCGATTGGCTGCCCAATCTCGCGCAGCACGCCGACAAGCTCACTTTCATCAAGTCCAGCGTCACCATCGGCGCGACGCATGATATTTCGATCTTGAAGCTCAACACGGGCGATGTGAATCCTGGACGTCCGTCGCTCGGCTCCTGGGTGGCCTATGCGCTCGGCGCCGCCAATCCCGATCTGCCGCCTTACGTCGTGCTTTATGGCGGAAAGCGTGAGCCGCGCGCCGGCTCGGTGAATTGGAGCTCGGGCTTCCTGCCGGCCGTCTATCAGGGCACGGCGTTCCGCCCCGGCGCGCAGCCGATCCTCTATCAGGCGCCGCCGGAGCTGATCGGCCTGCAGCAGCAGCGCGAGAGCCTCGATCTCCTCAAGACGCTCAATGATCTGCGGTCCGCAGCGCGTCCGGAGGATTCCGAGCTCGCCGCGCGCACCAATTCCTATGATCTCGCCTATCGCATGGAGGCGACGGCGCCGGAGGCGGTCGATCTCGCGAAGGAGTCCGCCGCGACCAAGGCGCTCTACGGTATCGACCAGGACGCGACCCAGGACATGGGCACCGTGCTGCTGCGCGCGCGCCGCCTCGTGGAGCGCAATGTGCGCTTCGTCCATGTGGTGTCGGGGCCAGTCGAGCAGGCGGGCGACGATGATCGGAGCTGGGACGCGCATCGCCAGCTCGAGAAAAATCACTCGGCCCATACGCGCGCGATCGACAAGCCGGTCGCAGGCCTGCTCGCCGATCTCGAGGCCCGCGGCCTGCTCGATCAGACGCTCGTCGTGTGGACCTCTGAATTCGGACGCACGCCCTATGGCCAGAGCGGCGACGGCCGCGACCACAATCCGTGGGGCTATACGCAATGGCTCGCTGGCGGCGGAATCAAGCACGGCCTCACTTATGGACGCACCGACGAGCTCGGCTTGAAGACGGTCGAAAATCCGGTCGACACTTATGATCTGCACGCGACCGTGCTGCAGCTTCTCGGCCTCGATCATCTGAAGACGATCTATCATCGCGCCGGACGCGCCGAACGTCCGACGGTCGTCTACGGAAAGGTCGTCGGCGACATTCTCGCCTGAGCCCAGCGCCGGGGAGGGACGACGGCGTCGTCCGCGCTCTTCTCCGGCCTCCGCCGATCGTTTCGTCCTCGATGGCGCGATCCATGGCGGGGCGCCGCGTCCTCCGGTCTCCATGTTTGTTACGACATGAAAAACAAGACAAGCTATCGCAACATGCTTCTGCGCGTCGGATCTTTCGTCCTCGTCCTCGCGACTCCTGCGCTGGCGTTGGACCTTCATGATTACGACGACGATCTGATGCGCGATCTCGACAGAACCATCAAGTTCTTCGAGCCGGACATCACCGCCCAGAATGCGTCGGCGGCCAAGGAAGACGCCGCCATCCTGCTCGAGGGTTTCCGCTATACGGAAGACTATTTCGGCAAGAAAGGCGTCGCGGACGCTGTGGCGATCTCCCGCGACGGCTCGAAGCTCGTCGATGTGGTGCTGCGCAACGTCGAAAAAGGCGATTTCGACTCTGCGGCCGCCGCCGCGCGCGATACGACGCAGGTCTGCAAATCCTGCCACGAACTCTACAAACCCCGCCTGGCCCGATGAAACCGAAGCGAGACGAACCATGACGAGGAAGACTGCGCGTGATTTTCCGCCGGACGTTTTGAAGCTGTTCGATCAGTTCGTGCATGGCGACATCGATCGCCGCGGCTTCGTCGACGGCGCGAAGCGGCTGACGATCGGCGCCGCGGCGGCGGGAGCCTTTCTCGACGAGCTGCTGCCGCGCTTCGCCGAAGCGGCGCAAGTCGAGAAAAACGACCCGCGCATCGCTGGCGAGACGCTCGAAATTCCATCACCCGATGGATATGGAAAAGTGAAGGGCTATTTCGTCCATCCGGCGAAGGTCGAGGGCAAGCTGCCGACCGTGCTGGTGATTCACGAGAACCGCGGGCTCAATCCCCATATCGAGGATATCGCCCGCCGCCTCGCGCTCGAGAATTTCGTCGTTCTCGCGCCGGACGCGCTCGCGCCGCTCGGCGGCTATCCCGGCGACGAAGACAAGGCGCGCGCGCTGTTTCCGCAGCTCGATCAGGCGAAGACGCGCAACGACTTCATCGCCGCTTATGGCGCACTGAAGAATTGCCCGATCGGCAACGGCAAGGTGGGCGCGATCGGCTTTTGCTATGGCGGCGGCGTCGTGAATTTTCTCGCGACGAAGCTTCCCGATCTCGCGGCAGGCGTGCCGTTCTATGGCGCGCAGCCCGCTGCCGAGGAGGTGGCGAAGATCAAAGCGCCGCTGCTCATCCATTATGCCGAGAGCGACGAACGCATCAACGCCGGCTGGCCGGCCTATGAAGCGGCGCTCAAAGCCGCGGGAACGCATTACCAAACTTTCATCTATCCGGGCGTTCAGCACGGCTTCAACAATGATACGACTCCGCGCTATGATCAGGCCGCCGCCGCGCTCGCCTGGAAACGCTCCGTCGATTTCTTCAACGCCCATCTTCGGGCGTAATCACCACGCAAGAGAAAGGTCGAATCGATGCGAGCGCCGACGCTGCTCATCTCCCTCCTACTCTCCGCCGCGGCCGCCGAGGCCGCAGACGCTCCGGCGCCGCCGACCGCCGCCGCCGCGCCGGCCGTGACTCCGGCCAATGATCCCGCCTACACCTACAAGACGCTTCGCCTCAACCGCGCGGCCTTCGACGCGCTGGCCGCCAAGCCGGAGAATTTGCTGGTCCTCGATATCCGCCGTCCCGACGAGCTCACCAAAAACGGCGGCTTCCCCGTCTATCTCAGCATTCAAACCGCCGATGTGCAGAAAAGCCTGTCCTTCATTCCACGCGATCGGCTCATCGTCACCGTGTCCAACCGCGCGCATCGCGCCGGAGCGGTCGGCGATATTCTCACCGGCCTCGGCTATCGCGTGGTCGGCGCGATCGGCGTTCTCGACTATCAGGACGAAGGCGGAACCTTGACGAAAATCACGCCTCCTCCACCGAAGACCGCCACATCCTCGACCGAAGCGCCATCCGCCGCTGCGGGAGGCGCCAAATGATCGGAACGCTGCGCGACGGCGCGCTGCTCTCGGCGCTCTGCGCGAGCCTCGCGGCGTCGCCGGCCTCGGCGGCGTTGAAGCAGGGCGCAGCGGCGCCGGATTTCACCACCGCCGCTGCGATCGGCGGCAAGGAATTCGTCTTCTCGCTCGCCGAAAGATTGAAGCAAGGGCCCGTGGTTCTCTACTTCTATCCGAAGTCCTTCACGCGCGGCTGCACGATCGAGGCGCACGAATTCGCCGATAATTACGACAATTTCGCCGCCGCGGGCGCTTCGCTCGTCGGAGTGTCGGCGGATACGATCGCGACGCAGATCGATTTTTCGACCAAGGAGTGCCGCGACAAATTCCCCGTGGCCGCCGATCCCAATCTCACGGTGATCGAGGCCTATGACGCCAAGCGTGATCGTCCGATACCGAGTGGCGCGACCGTGTCGGACCGCATCTCCTATGTTGTCACGCCCGACGGCAAGATCGGCCTCGCGCTGGTTTCCGCCGATCCGCTCGAACATGTGGCGGCGACGCTCGCATTCGTCCGCAAATGGCGAAGCGAGCATCCACGCTGATCTGCTTCACCGAGAGAAGGAACGATTATGGACTTGTCTTCGAAACGCGCACGCCTGTTCGTCACGAGTGGAATGGCTGTCGTCTGCCTCGGCCTCGCAGCCTCGTCCTTTGCTCAGACCGCGCAGGCGCCCGCCGGTCCGTCCGCCGCGAAGATCGCCGTCGAGAATCGCAGAGCGGCGTTCACTCTCATCGGCAATTCCTTCCGCTGGTTCGGAGCGGCGGCCAAGGGCGCCGCGCCCTATGACGAAGCCGAGGCGAAGAAGCGCGCCTCTCGCATCGGCTTCCTCGTCAATTTTCTCGATGACGCATTTCCGGAAGATTCCAATCTCGGAGAGCCGGCCAGCAAGGCGAAAGGCGACGCCTGGACCAATCGTGCGGACTTCGAGAAGAAGCTCGCGGCGTTCAAGGCGAACGCCCGCGCGTTCGAGCAGACGGTCGCCAATGAGAAGGGCGCGACGGACGGCTTCAAGGCGGCGGTCGCCTCGCTCGGGCAGGACTGCAAAGGCTGCCATGATTCCTACAAGCTGAAATAACGCGCGCGACCGGCGAATGACCATCATCGACGAGCAGAGACCGCAAGCCCAGTCGGCGGCCGAGGCGCCGCCCCGGACGACGCGACTCGTCTGGGATCTCCCGGTGCGGCTCGTTCACTGGTCTCTGGTGATCTCGTTCGTCGGCGCTTTCATTACCAATAAGCTCGGCGTCGCCTGGTTCGACTGGCATGTCCGGTTCGGATACGGCGTTCTCGCGCTGGTCGCTTTTCGCATTCTCTGGGGATTTTTCGGGACCAAGCATGCGCGATTTGCGAGCTTCGTAACGCCGCTCGGAGAGACGCTGCGCTATCTGCGTCGCTTGGCGCGGGGCGCGCCGACCGCCTACGCCGGACATAATCCACTCGGCGCTCTGATGGTCGTGGCGCTTCTGCTCGGACTCGGCGCACAGGCCGGGCTGGGGTTGTTCTCGGACGACGAGATCTTCAATGCCGGCCCGTTCGCCGGGCTGATCGGCAAGGAAACAAGCCTCGCGCTCACATCGCTGCACGCGCGCGGCTTTTATCTGTTGGCGGCGGCGGTCGCGGCGCATGTCGCCGCGGTGCTGGCGCATGTGTTCATCAAGCGCGACAATCTCGTGCGCGCCATGATCACCGGCCGCAAGGCGGCCCATAAGGTTCCGGCGCAAGACGAGATCGCCCATTCCCGCCTCGTGGCGGCGATGGCGCTCGTGCTCGTCGTCGCGGCGGTCTTCGCTGTCGCGAGTTCCTTCGTCCCTGTCGCCGAGGCGAATGCCGACGCTTTCTGAAGATGCGACTCCCTCCCCGATGAACTTTTTAGATCGCGCGTCGCGCGATCTTTTTTGCGTCGAGTGTGTCGCGTTCGCAACGGCCGGCGAGATTCTCCGCTTTGCTTTCCGATTCCGCGCGCCCGTCGATGACTTTGGGCTTGACCGCAGCTAGTATAGCTACAAACTAAGTAGATATACTGGCGACGGAGAGTGGGATGGTCGGTGCATCGTATCGTGAGCGGCTTTTGTCCAGCGTGCGTTTCGTCCCCTGCGCAGTGTTGAGCGGCGTGATCCTCGGAGCGATCGCGCCTTCGGCCAGCGCCGAGGATGCGCAAGTGGAGGAAGTCAAGGTGACGGCGCGTCACCGAGAGGAAAAGGCGCAGGACGTGCCGCAGCCCGTCGCCGTCGTCGGCGGCAAGACGGCCGATCGCGAACATATCGAAAGGCTGCAGGAGTTCGGCCAGAAGGTTCCGAATTTCGGCTTCTTCGTCGGCAATCCGCGTGGATCGGGCGCAAATATCCGCGGCACCTCCGGCGCGTTCACCAGCGCCGACGGCGCCGAGAGCGCGGTCGGCTTCATCGTCGACAATGTCTTCTACACGCACACCGGCTTTCAATGGGCCGATTATGTCGACCTTCAATCCTTGGAAGTGGCGCGCGGTCCGCAAGGCACGCTGCTCGGCAAGAACACGACCGCCGGCGCCGTGGTGATCCACACGCAGCTGCCGTCCTTCACGCGCTCTGCGACATTGGAGACATCCTTCGGCAATCGCGGCCGCATCATCGAGAAGCTCAACGTCACCGGTCCGCTCATCGAGGACACGCTCGCCTATCGCGTCACGTTCTTTCTCGACAAGAGCGGCGGCTTCATCCACGACAAGGTCACGGGAGCCGGCCTCCTTAATAATAATCGCTGGGGCGTCCGCGGGCAGCTCCTCTACACCGGCGACAATTTCACCGACCGGCTCATCTTCGAGCGGCTGCGCTCCGACGAATACAATAATTATACCGCCCTTTGGGGGGACTCCATTCCCTATTTCGCCAATGGCGCGCCGGCGCGGCAGTTCAGCCAGAATGTCGCGAGCCGCCTCGGCAAGCCCATTCTCGGCTTCGATCCCTATAGCCCCTATCTCACCCGTCTCGGCAATCTCGATCAGCGCACGCATGGGCTCTCGAACGAGATCAATTTTCAGCTGGGCGAGAACACTGTCACCTCGGTGAGCGCATGGCGAGAGTTCATTCTCCATCCGCGCAACTCGCTCGGATCCGCCTATGGCAACGAGCTGGAGATCGTGTCCACCGCCTTCGACACTTATGTCGACCAATATTCGCAGGAGCTACGCCTCGCCTCGCCGAAGGAGCAGATATTCGAATGGCAGGTGGGCTTCTACGGCCTGCGCGAAATGATCTGGTCCAATCGCCATGACGATTTCGGCTCCGACTCCGCGCAATGGTACGCCAATGACATCAACGCCAATCCCGCCCTCTTGAACGGCGTGGTCGCGCATCAAGACGGCAAGGCGACGACGACGAGCTTCGCGGGCTTCGGCCAGGGAACCTGGCATATCGACGAGCAATTGGCCGTGACCCTCGGCTTGCGCGACACTTATGAAATCAAGACCGGCTCCGACTTCGGATGGGTGAGCGGCTTCAATCCCGCTTTCACGGTGCAGCAGACGCTGGCGGCGGTCGCGCAGGCCAAGGGCGGCATCGCGCTGTTCGATTCGGGGGGGCAGTGGAAGGACAATAATTCGCTGTCCGGGCTCATCAATCCGTCCTATCGCTACAATGAGAACATCCTGGTGTATGGCTCTGTCGCGCGGGGCGAAAAATCCGGCGCGGTCAACACCAATGCGCTTCCCATTCTCGACGGCGCCCGCAATTACGTAGGCTTTCAACCGGTCATCATCAAGCCGGAGATCACCTGGGATTATGAGCTCGGCGCCAAGACCAACTGGCTCGACGGCAAGCTCGTCCTCAACGCCAATCTCTATTGGCAGGACACGTTCAATTTCCAGACGACGCTCGTCAACACGGATTACGTCGACGCAGCCGGCGTTCCAATCACCAACACCTATCTCGGCAATATCGGACATGTCCGCTTTCGCGGCGTCGAATTCGACGGGAAATGGAGTCCGTTCGAGCGCTTCTGGCTGACCTTCTCCGGCGCGCTCACCGAGGTTCGCTATATCGATCACAAGAAGGGCCCGCGACCGGCCGATTGGCAGTTCACGGGCGCGCCCGCATTCCTCGATCTCTCGGGCACCAAGGCGACCGGCGTCTCGCCTTTGTCTTTCAATGTCGGCTTCAGCTATGATCATCCGCTCGGCGCGGCTTTCAGAGACGCCGGCTTCGATCAGCCGGTCACCGCCTACACTTATGTCAATGCCGCGTGGAAGGACACGACGCCATTCACGACGCCCTGGTCGATCTACAAGCTGGAGCAGAGGCCGTATACGCTCGTCAACGCCGGCATCGGCGTTCGCACCGACGACGATCGCTATAATCTCTTCTTCTGGGTGAAGAACCTCTTCGACGAGCGCTATCGCACCAATATCGCGATGTCGACGGGCAGCTCGCCGAATTCGATGAACTTCGGCGATCCGCGCTGGTTCGGCGGGACCCTGCGCGTGAAGCTCGAGTGATCGGAGATCGGACGCAACCGCGATTGTCGGATGTGTGCGCCGTGCGCAAACGCGCTCGCTCGATCGATGACGAGGCTCGAAGGGACAAAGGGGAACAGCTCCTTTGTCCCTTCGTCGCGACAGGCTTCTCGGCGCCGTCAATTCGCCCCACCGAGACGCGTCTCGTAAATAAGCCTATTGCATCGATAGGATTTATATTGTGTAATGACTCTCACATTCGGCAAGGGGGAATTGATCGATGTCGTTGGCGACCGCGGCGAGATATGCTCCGCCCCTCCAAGAGCTTGCTTTCGATGACGACGCGTCGGGAGCGCAGGGCCTTCTGCGAGCGTCGCCCCCGCGCGCGAATTACGCCGCGCGTTGCGGCGCCGTCATTCTTTATGCGCTCGCCTTCGCGGCGATCGTGTCGGTCGGCTTCAGCGTCGACAACAAGCCCGTCGAAGAGCTGAGCGTGATCGAGCTCGCGCCGATTCCGGTGGACGAGACGCCGGAGGAGGAAACGCCTCCGCCTGCCGAGCCCGACCTGCCGGAGCCGCCGCCGCCCGCGCCGGAGGCGGTCGAGCCGCTTCCGCAAGTGAAGCCGCCGCCGCCGAAGCCAGCTCCAAAGCCGAAAGTCGAAAAGGAGCGACCGCGCCACGAGCCGCGGCCGGCGGCGGAGCGCACTAGGGCGAGCGGGCCCCGCGTCGACGCTCCGGCGGCGCGCGCGCCCACTCCGGTCGGCGCTACGCCTTCGGCGATCGCCAATGTGTTTCACGCGTGCATGCAGAGAGCGGCAGCCAACGCCTATCCGGAAGCGCAGTCTCCGCGCAGGGCGCACATCGGCTATCACGCGACATTCAGCGCGACTGGTTCGCTCGTCTCCTATTCGATCGTGTCATCGGGCAACGCCGCATTCGATGCGGTCGCCAACCGACTCGCCGCACGCTGCGGCACGGTTCCCGCGCCGGGCAAGACGGTTACGCTGCCTGGGGCAATTACCTTCAGTCCCTGACATCTCGCAACCTCTGTCTCTCTGCTGAAAGGCCATCCATCCATGAGTGACGCTTCCGCCGCCTCGGCCGCCCTGGCGCATGCGCTGACACCGGTCGAATTGTTCCTGCAAGCCGACGCGATCGTCAAAACGGTCATCGTCCTGCTCATTCTCGCCTCGGCTTGGGGCTGGACCGTTATCGCCGAAAAGCTGATCCGCCTCGGCGTGCTGCATCGGCGCGCGGCGCGGCTCGTCGACAGCGTTCAGGACGGCCTTCCGGTCGCCAGCGTCGCGGACAGTTTCGGCGAGGCCTCGCCGGACGATCCGCTGGTTCAGGTCTATCGCGCGATGGTCGACGAGCACACGCGCTCGTCCGATCTGCAGCAGACCGAAGCCCAGCGCGACGCGCTGCAGGAGCGCGTGCATCGGGTCGGCCAGCTCGCCGCGACCAACGCCATCGATCACCTGCACTCCCGCCTGCAGGGCCTCGCGACCATCGGCTCGGTGGCGCCCTTCGTCGGCCTGTTCGGCACGGTCTGGGGCATCATGAATTCCTTCCAGGGCATTGCCGCGTCGAACAACACCAGCCTCGCAGTCGTCGCGCCGGGCATCGCCGAAGCGCTGTTCGCGACGGCCCTCGGACTGGTCGCGGCGATCCCCGCCGTGATCTTCTACAATCGGATCAGCGGCGACATCAGCGCTTATGGCAAGCGCCTCACCGCCTTCATCGGCGTGTTCGAGGTGGAGCTGTCCCGTCAACTGTCTCGCAAGGGAGATCGCAATGGCCTTCGCGCTGCGTAAGAACGACTCCGATTTCGAACCGCAGCCGATCGCGGATATCAATGTCACGCCGCTCGTCGACGTCATGCTCGTTCTGCTGATCGTATTCATGGTCGCGGCGCCGCTGATGACGGCGGGCGTTCCGGTCGATCTGCCGAAGACGCAGGCCAAGCAGCTCGACGATCAGCAGCCGCCGATCGTGGTGAGCGTGGACGCCAATGGCGCCTTCTTCGTCGATAAGCGCGAAGCGGGCGCCAATGAGGGGCTTCTGGCCCTCTTGCAGGAGAGCAGCGGCGGCGCGAAGGACCGGCGCGTCCATATTCGCGCGGACAAGGCCGTGCCCTATGGCAAGGTCGCCGAAGCGATGGGCGTCATCAGCTCGGCCGGCTACGCCAAGGTCGCGCTCGTGTCCGAGGCGGCGCCGGGCGGCGCCAGAGCCGCGTCGCGCTGAGCTTGGGCCGCCTGCGGGGCGCCGGCTCTAAACAGGCCGGCGCCGCCGGGACAGCGAAAGGTGTTCCCATTTCAGGCGCAAATGTCGCGCCAGTGAGGACGGAACTGGGAACTCAGATGTAATTGCATTGTCCATATATTCACGATTCCTGCTGAAATGCGCGCACGAGTCGCAGCAGCGTCTCGGGTGGCGCACCGTAGCTTACGATCCTCACATCGAGATCATAGCCCGCCATCAACTCCAAGGCGCGTCGGATGGCGTCATCGATCCAACTGGCGTCGTTGCCGAAAGCGCCGCCCCCAAGAGAGGTGAGAAGAACGATATTTGATGCGCCCCGATTTACATTCAGCACGGCGCTCCACAATGTCGCCTCGTAGGCTGCCTCCAGCACCAGAGATGCGAAGGGCCTCCAGAGCGGAGTGGGCACAGAACTGTAGGCAACTGGCAGGGCCGAGCAGAAGGCTTGCGAAACCAGGGGCCGCCTTTCTCCTGCACCATCGATGACTTCCACGTCGCGATGCAATCCGATGCGCAATTCGCCGCGCAAGCTGTCCGACTCCTGCCCGTTGCTCGAGGCGAGGCAGTCGGCGATGGCATTCAGCCCGTCGGCGCTACAAAGCGCATAGCCATTCTGCATGCGCCAGAGCTTGTTGACCGGCCGGCCCGTGGCGACGCTCAGCGCCTCGCCGACAGCCGCCAGTCCGTCGAGTTGGCGATCTCGCGTTTGACCGTAGCTATCGCCGGCTGGCGCGAAATAATTGCGGTAGATCGTTGCCGCTCCGGCGGCGATAGCACAGGCAGGGCCCTGGGTGTGGTCATGCTGATAGCGGGTGACGCCATGCTCGGGCGTTATCTCGGGGGAGGTCATTTCCAGCATGTTGAATTGCGACGCCACCTGAAACAGAGCGCCGGAATATTCGGGCCTCCTCATTAATTCCCGCACATCGCCGGTCACAACGCTGACTTTCAGCTGTCCACTCGGGGCGCCCGCCGATTGCGCGCGTCCACGCAGCGAGTGGAGCGACGCCAGTTCGAGATCGCCAATAGCGAAGCTCTTGCCGTTGATCAGGGATCGCAGCCGAGCCCCTTCAACGGCGAGATTTGACCGAGTGCTCTCATAGTCCAACTCGCGAAATCCCGTGAGTCGCTCAAACCAGTCCATGCCCGCCCCCGTCGCGCGAAATTGCGATCCATATTTGGTGGCCGAGACCATGCTGTCGAGAGCCTTTCAAGTATTGCGTGCGGTTCGACGCCCGACTCGTTCAGCCTCTGGCAAATCGTGAGCACGACGCCGCCGGTCGGCCGCGCCGATGTCGAGCATCATGGCCAAGCTGCGGCCAGAACCGGTGCGTCCAAGCATGGATAAGCCGAAAGTAGCGCGCCGGTCGGGACAAAGACGCGAACATGTATGTTATTTAAAGGTCCTACGGCAGTCTCGCAGGAACATCCGTCAGCTCCGGAAATATCAATTTAAATGTCGCGCCGCCACTTGGCGTTTCCTCGACGCAAATTTTCCCGCGCATCTCGTCCATCAGTTCCTTGGCGATGGCCAAGCCCAGCCCTGTGCCGGGCGTCGCCTCGCTCTTGCGCCAGAAGGGCTCGAAAATCATCTCGCGTTCTGTCTGGGCGATGCCCTGGCCGTGATCGATCACGGCGACTGTCGCTCCCGGACCGACGCGAACGACGACGGCGCCGCCCGACGGCTCCGCGCGTAGCGCATTGTCGATGAGATTGGCGACGACGGCTTCGATCGCCCTGCGATTGCCGCGTGTGACGACTCGAGGCGCGCAGGCTTCGAATTCGATCGTTCGGTCGCATTCGACAGCGAGCCGCAAGTAGAGACAAACCACTTCCCGGACCGACGTCACGAGGTCGACTTCCTGATCGAGCGCGACCTGCCGTTCCGTCAAGCGCGCGGCGACGAGCAGTTGCTCGACGATGGCCTGCAGTCGGCTCGCGTCGCTCAACAGGGCGCCTTTGACAGGCAGCTCTTCCAAATTGTCCAATCTCGCGCGCAAGATCGCGATTGGCGTGCGCAGTTCATGCGCGGCGTTGGCCGTGTAGCGACGTGTCCGAGCGGCGCCGGCGGCGAGCCGCTCCAGAGCGATGTTGATCCCGTCGACCAGCGGAGCGATCTCCGCCGGGACGTCGCCGACCGGCAGTCGCTGATGCAGCATGTTCATGTCCATGCGCGCCGCTTCGTCGGCGATTGCGCGGAGCGGCGTCAGCCCACGCCGCACGGCGAATAGCGCGGCCCCGGCCGAGATGAGCGCCGTCACGACGAAAAAGCCCGCCAATCGCCGAAAATCTGCGAGAATCGCATAGAAGAGGTCGCTCAAGACGAATTTTGGAGAATAGACGGCCGCATGTAGCCGACCGAAAGGCGTCCGTACGGGTTCGACGAGACCCCGCGGAGACAGCGTCGGATCGCCGGGCAAGACGAAGTGCGTGTGCGTGGGGCTGATTTTGATCACGCCTGCCAGAGCCGCGACCAATTCTGGCGAAGAGCCCGAGACCGCCTCGCTTCGCGCGGCGTCGAACACAGCTATTTTCAGGCCGGGAACGCGTCTCGCCTCGTCACGCAGTTCGGGGATCGGATCGATGCGCAGAGAGCCTTCGTCGTCGCGCATGAGCGATGCGACGACGAGCTGGATCATTCGCGCGGAAGCCAGCTCGTCCGCCGTCCTGCCGAAGGCTTCGAAGGCGCCGACGCCGGCAAACCCCAGGATGATCGTGATCGTCCACCCTGTCGCGAAGGCTACGAATTGCGAAACGATCAGATAGCCGACGACGCGATTGGCGAGCGAAGACGCCATGCTCAGGCGTTCGGCCGGGGTTTCGCCTTGGCGATCATGTATCCGAGCCCGCGCGCCGAATGAATTTCGACGCCCGCGCCGAGTTCCGACAGGCGCGAACGAACGCGCGAGACGAGCGCGGTCACCGCATGTTCATGGACCTCCGCGTCGAGCCCGTAAATCCCCGACAGAAGCCTCTCTCGCGGCACGACGCAATCGGCGCGCCGGGCCAAGGCCTCGAGCAGCGCCAGTTCTCGGCGCAAGAACAATACGGGACGGTTCGCGACCGACACCGTCCGCATATCGAGATCGAAGGACAGCGCCCCTATGACGATCGGCGGAGTCCGACCGCCTCCCCGCCTCCGCAGGCTGGCGCGAATGCGCGCCATCATCTCGTCGAGGTTGAACGGCTTCGTCAGATAGTCGTCGGCCCCGGCGTCCAGACCTTCGATCCTGTCGTCGATGGAGTCGAGCGCAGTCAGCATCAGGATGCGGCTGGCCGGGTGCAGCCGGCGGATATGCGAAATCAGCGACAGGCCGTCGCCGTCCGGCAACCTGCGGTCCAGCAACGTCAAGGAATAAGAGCTGCTATCGAGCGCGAGCGACGCCCCTTCGATCGTATCGACATGATCGACGGCATAGCCCGCCCGTTCGATCCGGCGGGCGATTTCGCTCGCGAGTTCCGCGTAATCCTCGACCAACAGAATTCGCATGGGCGCCGCTCCCAGCTTGTCCTGCGTTCGGCGTTCGGCCCCTCCCGGACCCAAAATACCGTCGCGCCGCCATTCATAACCAGGGTCGTCCTGTTGGCAACAGCGCTCTGCGGGAATCAAAAATGGACACAATCACGAATCGGAGAAGACCGTGGCGCCCAAGACACAGTTTCCCGTTTTCTCGATGACCCTGCCGGCTATGAGGTTCACATGACCTTTCGCGTCTAGTGTCGTGTGTAGACAACAGCTTGAGGCCCCGGGTTTGCGGGCCAGCAATCACTCGATCGAGAAGGCTCCCGGTTGGGAACGAGCGTGATGGTCCAGGGCGAGCGCGAGCAGAGTGACAAAAGGCGCGGTGGGCGACTTTCGGCACGTCCGGCCGTCGCTTCCTTGGTGGCGCTGTTCGTCATTTTGCAGGGCCTGGCGTCCGTCGGGTCCTCCTTCGTTCGCCACCGCCACGGCAATGAGCCGGCGACCGCCTTCTTCTCCCCGGTCGCGCTCTGCGCGACGGGTTCGCCTCATGAAAAGGCGCCGTCGCAGCAGCCCATACAGTCTCAGTGCTGCGTTATTTGCGGAGCACGCGACTATGACGGCGCCTCCGCCGTCGTCCTGACGCCCGACTCCCCGACGACGGCGCCGCTGGCGGCGTCTGGTTCGATCGCGAAAAATTTTGTCGGAGCGCCTCCACCGCCGGTGTCCGGCTGGGCCAGTTCCTGGTCGTCGCGCGCGCCACCGTCTTTCTCCTGACCGACTGCTGGCGGCCGCAGGGCCGCGCCATGTTCGTCTCAATCTGCGTGGGCGGCCAGCGCGCCGTCTCAGGAGAGCTTGATATGTTTCGTTCGACCTTGTTGCGCGGCGTCTCCGCCGGCGCGTTGGCTTTCGCATTTTTTCCGGTGATTTCGGCTGCGCAAGAGGCTTTGCCCGCGATCGACATCGCCGCCGAGCGGGGCGGCGCCGCGCCCGCCGGCGCCAGACCATCCGGTCGCGGCGCCGATGGCAATGGAAGCGGGACCAGCTATACGGCAACCAAAGCCACGTCGGCGTTGAAGACCGATACTCCGATCCTCGATACGCCGAGGTCCGTGCAGGTCATTCCCAAGCAGGTGCTGGAAGACAAGCAGGTCTTGAACACGCAGGAGGCGGTTAAATTCGTCAGCGGAGTGCAAACTCCGCCCGGCGCCTATTACGACAATTTTCTCATTCGCGGTTTCAGCACGTCCAACAACGTCTATCGCAACGGGCTGAAATTATATGGAGTCTCTGGAGCGGAAGACCCAGCCTTTATCGATCGTATCGAGATCATGAAAGGCCCGGCCGCCATGCTCTACGGCCGCATTCAGCCGGGCGGCCTCGTCAATTTCGTGACCAAGGCGCCGCAGGAAGAGGCCGCCCGCAGCGTCGAGGAGCAATTTGGCAGCTGGGGGCTCGCCCGCACCACGGTCGACGTCACCGGCCCGGCGACTCTCGACAAGTCGCTGCTCTACCGCGTGATCGGCGTCTATGACCATGCCGATGATTTTATCGACTTCAGGCATCGCGACAATGGCTCGGTCCTGACCTCCCTGGCCTGGCGGCCGACGACGCAATTCGAAGCCAATATAGGGTTCGAATACAATAACCTCGCAACGACCAATCGCGGAATTTATGGTCAACAAATCCCCGCGCTGAGCTCGACCGGCCGTCCGGCCAATCTGCCGCGCAACTGGACGCAGAACGTCCCCGGCATGTACGAAAATCTGCCGGACGTGATGGAGCGCGTCCTCGTTTCGGCGGACTGGACATACCATTTCAACGATCGATGGAAGGTGACGAACAGGGCGCACTATCAACATGTGGATGAAATGCAGCATATCGTCATTTCGCGCGGCTATGACGAAGCGACAGGCCTCATGAATCGCAAGGTGACCTGGAACCGGTTCTATCGCGACACATGGTCGCTCAATCTCGATCTGACCGGGACATTAGAAACTGGTCCTGTCGAACATAATTTGCTCTTTGGTTTCGACTTCTATGATCACAGGCAAGTGCTCAAGGGAGACAATCCAAACGCAAGCGCCGCTCAGCCGATTCCTTCCTTCAACATTTGGGCGCCTTATTACGGCGATATCGGCTATTCGGCCATCAAGGGCCAGATCGCTCAGGCGTCGGGCAATATCTTGCAGCGCGTCAAGCAACAGAACTTCGGCTATTACGTCCAGGACGACATCTCCTATGACGACTTCATCCACTTTCTGATCGGCGGCCGTTACGACGTCGCGTTCGACGCGCAGTCCGAGATTTTCGGAACGCGAGCAGGCTCGACGTGCTTTCCAGCTTGTGACGGCCACTACAATCCGTCGTGGAAGGGGAATCCGACCGAACGCAAGATTTCGCCGAACGGCGGACTATTGTTCAAGTTGACGCCGGAATATTCGATCTACGCCAGCTATTCGGAGTCGTTTGGCACGTCTAACGCCTCTGCGGTGAGCGCCGATGGGAAGCCGTTCAAGCCGCAGGAGGGACAACAATATGAATTGGGAGCGAAAGCCAGCCTTTTCGGGGGAAAGGTGACGGCTTCGGTCGCGGCCTTCGATCTCTATCTCAAGAACGTCCTGGCGCCCGATCCTTCGCGCCCCAATACGATCTATCAGGTCGCGACGGGCAAGGTGCGCAGTCGCGGCGTCGAATTCGACCTCGCAGGTCAAGTCACCGACAATATCAGCCTGATCGGCAGCTACACTTACGATGACGCCATCATCATCGAAAACAGCACCACGGGGACCGGCGCGCTTCTCGGCAAGCGTTGGGCGGGCGTGCCGCGCCATGCGGGAAATCTGTGGGCGAAATACGACACGGCGCCCGGCCGGACGGAGGGTTGGAGGTTCGGCGCCGGCTTCTACGCCAATGGTCTCCGCCAGGGCAACAACACCAATACTTATCAACTGCCCGGCTATGTCACCTTCGACGCGATGATCGGCTATCGGACGGTCGTCGAGAGTTTTCCCGTCGAGGCGCAACTCAACGTCAAGAACATCGGCGACGCGAAATATTTCGAAGCCACCGATGGCGGGCTCAACGCTTATTACGGCCAGCCGAGAACATTCATCGGATCGTTGAAGGTGAAATTTTGAAAGGGCGTCACGACGGAAGTCGAACTGCCCCGGCTTTGCCTACTTCGGCGAGGAGGCCGGTCACCCACTCGAACTCGCGCGAGATCTGGCTGGCGATCCATCTCTGGCTCGGTCTCGGGACTGTGGAGGCGTTCTCGCCGATCACCGAAATCGAACGCTTGCGCTCCACGCCCGGCGCCGGAAGGGATCACCTGTTCCACCGCCGCCCACGTCGGCAAGACTGGCTGCAAGGAGCGCTCTCTCCCGGATGGACCGGCTCGACGGGCCGGTCGCGACCAATTCGCCGATCAACGGCTCCCCAACCGGCTACGGCGGTCGAGTTGAAGCCTTCCAAAGCAGAAAATCGCCCCGGCCGAGGACAAGCTGAAGCGCCTCGTCGAGGATAGCGTCATCGACATGGACGATCTGCTTCGTGACTGTCGCGCCGCCTCCCGATTCCGAGCGGGAGCGCGCGAAAGCCGCGCTGGAGCGCATCAAAGCTCAATCCACACCGTCGTCGAAGCCGTCGAGGTCGACGACCAGGTCCATCCGCTTTCACGGCTCCAAGACCAGCCTCGAACAGGTCGCCGTCGTTGGAGAACAAATCGGCAACGGCGTTTGCGGTTTTAATACGCAAATGGCGCGCCCGAAAGGATTCGAACCTCTGACCCCCAGATTCGTAGTCTGGTGCTCTATCCAGCTGAGCTACGGGCGCCCTCATCGCCGACGACGCGGGGTTTCGTGAACCCGCTCGGCGACGAGGCCGTCGTTTAGCGTCTCGCAAGGCTCTTGGCAATAGACGATATTTCATGTCTTGATCCGCTTGCGGGCTCCCGCCGGTGCGATAAGTACCGGCGATCCTGACGCCCGCACGCGCGTTCGATGTAATAGAAATGGAAATTCATGATGGAGCAGTTCGAGTCGAACGGTGTGCAGCTCGCCTATGCCGATTTTCCGCCGCTGGCGGAGGATCGTGGAGAGCCCATCGTTCTCGTTCACGGCTTCGCCTCGACGCATGCCGTCAACTGGCTCTTTCCCCAATGGGTCAAGACGCTGACGGAGGACGGCCGGCGCGTCGTCGCGCTCGACAATCGCGGCCACGGCCGGTCGGCGAAGATCTACGATCCGGCGGCCTATGACCTCGCGCTGCTGGCCGACGACATCGCGCGCCTGCTCGATCATCTCGGGCTCGATCGCGCCGATATCATGGGCTATTCCATGGGCGCGCGCATCGCGACTCGTCTCGCCATCGCCCATCCGCAGCGCGTGCGGTCGCTGATTCTCGGCGGAATCGGCGCCAATCTCGTCACTTCGGCCTTGCCCCGCGGCCTGCCCGAGGCGATGGAGGCCGAGCGCATCGAGGACATCGACGACCCGCTGCTCAAAATGTTCCGCGGCTTCGCCGAGGCGTCGCGCTCCGATCTCGCCGCGCTCGCCGCCTGCGCGAGAGGCGCGAATCAGATCGTCGATCGCGCCGCGCTCGCGCAGATCGTCGCGCCGGCGCTCATCTGCGTCGGCACGCGCGACGAGGTCGCGGGCGACCCGCATCCGCTGCAGCCGCTGTTTCGGAACGCGCATATCGTGGATATTCCGGGACGCGACCATAATCGCGCGGTCGGCGACCGCGTCTACAAGCAGGCCGTCATCGATTTTCTCGCGCATCGCGAGTAGACGCAGCGCTCCGCCTGTCGCGGGAGGACCGCCATGGCTACGCCTCCACAGGAAAAAACCGGCGCCGCGCGCATCGTCGCGCTCGGCGGCGCCGATCCGCTGTTCGCGCGCATTCATGCGGAGGCGCAGGACGCGGCGGAGCGCGACCCGAATGTGGCGAGCTTTCTCTACGCCGCGGTGCTCTCGCACGATTCGCTCGAGAGCGTCATCGCCCATCGGCTCGCTCAGCGGCTCGAAGGGGCCGACATGCCGGCCGCTCTGCTCGGGCGCATCATGCTCGACAGAATGGCGCGCGACCCGAGCTTCGGCGAGGCGCTGCGCGCCGATCTGCTCGCCGTCTTCGATCGCGATCCGGCCTGCGCGCGCATTCTCGAGCCAATGCTTTATTTCAAAGGATTTCACGCCATCGAGACGCATCGCCTGGCGCATGGGCTGTGGAAATCCGGCCGCAGCGATCTCGCGCTCTGGCTGCAGAGCGCCGCTTCCGCGCGCTTTCAGACCGACATTCATCCGCAGGCGCGGATCGGCAAAGGCTTCTTCCTCGATCACGCGACCGGGGTCGTGATCGGATCGACCAGCGTCGTCGAAGACGAGGTGTCGATGCTGCATGGCGTGACGCTCGGCGGCACCGGCACGGCGGGCGGCGCGCGCCATCCCAAGGTGCGGCGCGGCGTGCTGATCGGCGCGGGCGCAAAAATCCTCGGCGATATCGAGATCGGCGAATGCGCCCGCGTCGCCGCCGGCTCGGTGGTGATGGAATCCGTGCCGCCGCACAAGACCGTCGCCGGCGTTCCCGCCCGCATCATCGGCGACGTCGGCGCCGCCGAGCCCTCCTTGACCATGGATCAGCTGCTCGACGCCCCGGCGCATGATCCGGGGCTTTGAGCGCCGAGGCCCGCGGAGACGGCGCGCACCAAGCGGTCGAGCTCGGCGTCGAGCGTTTCCGCCGGCGTCGGCGCGAGCTTTTCCTCGAGGCCGAGGGAGACGACGCCATGCACAGCCGAAAACAAGGTGCGGGCGAGCCGCGCGCGCGCAGCCGCCGGCTCATGCGGCAACAGGCGGGCGAGAGGCGCCTCGATCAACGTGAACAGCCGGTTCTGATCCTCGAGGAACCAGGCCGGGACGGCGCGGCCGCCGAGGCGATGCTCGAACAAGGCCCGCCAGAGGCGCTCATGGGCGCGGGCGAAATCGAGATAGCCGCGCGCGAGGCGCGACAATTCTTCGACCGGCTCTTCCCGCGCCTGCTGCGGCGCCTGCTGCGGCTCCAGCGCGCGCTCCAGCTGCGCGAGAGTGCCCGCGCCTATGCCGAGGATCATGTCGTCGAGATCCGCGAACACGGTATAGATCGCGCCGACCGCGCAGCCGACCGCGGCGGCGAGATCCCGGGCCTTCAGGCTGTGCAGCCCGCCCGCCTCGATGGCCGCTCGGCCGGCGGCGAGCAGCCGCTCGCGAAGCTCGGCGCGACGCGCCGCTGTGCCCGTGGCGCTGGGCTGCGCCTCCGCCATGTCCCACCCCTCCGATTCGCTCGCGCAGCCGGAGCGTCCGCCCCGCCGTCTTCGGGCAGGGGGTGGCGCCTTGTTTGAACACCGTTCAAAAACGACTTGAACGCCGTTCAGTCCGTGCTATGCTCCAGTTTGAACAATGTTCATAGAGCAGGAGCCAACCAATGATCAAGACCCCGGTCCGCGGCCCGCCGACGCTTTCCACCGCGTCGCAAACCCGTCCTTAAACCGAATCGGCGACAAAGCTCCATTCTCGCCGCGCGCAAACGGAACATCGACGATGTCCGACCATCTCCTCTTCGCCAAGCGCTTCGCGCCCTTGTTCTGGTGCCAATTCTTCGCCGCCTTCAACGATAATTTCCTGAAGAACGCGCTGGTCCTGCTCATTCTCTTCCAGATCGGCGGGTCCGAGGGCGAGTCGCTCGTCACCCTCGCCGGCGCGGTGTTCATCGCGCCCTATTTCGTGCTTTCGGCGCTCGGCGGGCAGATCGCCGACAAATTCGACAAAGCCCTCGTCGCCCGCCGGCTGAAACTCGTCGAGATCGGCGCGGCGGCGATCGCGGCGACCGGCTTCGCGCTCGCCTCCGTGCCGGTCCTGTTCGCCGCGCTCGTCTCATTCGGCGCGCTCGGCGCGCTGTTCGGCCCGGTGAAATACGGCATTCTGCCCGATCATCTGCGCGAATCGGAGCTGCCCGGCGGCAATGCGCTCATCGAGGGCGCGACCTTCCTCGCCATTCTCGCCGGCACGATCGCCGGCGGCCTCGCCATGCGCGGCGGCGGCGAGCCGCTGCTCACCGCCTTCGGAGTCGGAGCCGCGGCGCTCGCCGCCTGGGGCGCGGCCCGCTTCATTCCCTCCACTGAACGCGCGGCGCCCGATCTGAAGCTCGATCCCAATATTCTGCGCTCGACCTTCGCATTGCTGCGCGAATTGTGGCGAGACACGCGGCTCTGGCGCGTCGGCGTCGTCACCAGCATCTTCTGGCTCGTCGGCGCGATCGCTTTGTCGCTGCTCGCCCCACTGGTGACGCATACGATGCACGGGTCCGAGCTGGTCGTGACCCTGTATCTCGCGGTCTTCGCCATCGCCATTGCGGCAGGCTCAGGCCTCGCCTCTTTCCTGCTCGCCGGACGCATCGTGCTGCTGCCGGCGGCGATCGGCGCGGCGATCATCGCCGGCGCTTCGATCGACCTCGGCCTGACGCTCTCCAGGATCGCGCCGGCCGAGACGAGCGCGGCGCTGGAGGCGGCCGAGTTTCTCGCCCAGCCGGGCGCCTGGCGCGTCACCGTCGACCTCGCGCTGCTCGCCGTCGCCGGCGGGCTGATGATCGTGCCCTCCTTCGCCGCCATTCAGGCTTTCGCGCCGAGCTTCGAGCGTGCGCGCATCATCGCCGCGGTCAATGTGCTCAACGCCGCCTTCATGGCGGGCGGCGCGCTCGCCGTCGCGCTGCTGCAGGCCGAGGGCGCCAGTGTGCCGAATCTCTTCCTCGGCATGGGCGCGCTGATGGCGCTCGCCGCCCTGTGGATCTACAAGGCCGTGGTCGTCTCCCCTTTTCGTGACGCCCTGTCGATCGTCTTTCGCGCCTTCTATCGGCTCGAGGCGAAGGGCCTCGCCAATCTCGACAGGGCCGGCACGAATCCGATCATCGCGCTCAACCATGTGAGCTTTCTCGACGCCGCGGCGATCCTCTGCGTGCTGCCGATCGATCCTATCTTCGCCATCGATTCGACCATCGCCAAAAAATGGTGGGTGCGGCCGTTCCTCAAATTCGTCCGCGCCATTCCGCTCGATCCGACGCGCCCGCTCGGCACGCGCACGCTCGTCAATGCGGTGAAGAACGGCGATCCGCTGATCATATTTCCCGAAGGCCGGCTCACCGTCACCGGCAGCCTGATGAAGGTCTATGACGGCGCCGGCCTCATCGCCGAGAAGACCGGCGCTTTCGTCGTGCCGGTGCGCATCGAGGGCGCGGAAGCGACCCTATTCTCGCGACTATCGCGCGCGCAGGCGCGCCGCCGCTTCTTCCCCAAGCTGACGCTCTCCATGCAGGAGCCGGTGAAGCTTCGCGTCGATCCGGCGCTGAAGGGCAAGGCGCGGCGCATCGCTTCGGGCGCGGCGCTCTATGAGATCATGTCCGATCTCGTGTTCCGCACCAGCCCGGTCGAGCGCACGCTGCATCGCGCGCTCGTCGAGGCCGCGCGCGTGCATGGCCCGGGGCGCATCGCCGTCGAGGACCCGATCACGGGCGCGCTCTCCTATCGGCGGCTGCTGATCGGCGCCCATGCGCTCGGCCGCAAGCTGATGAAGAAATCCGAGCCCGGCGAAGCCATCGGCGTGATGCTGCCCAATTCCAACGCCGCGGCCGTGACCTTCTTCGCCGTGGTCGGCGCCGGGCGCGTCGCCGCCATGGTGAATTTCACCGCCGGCGCCGCCAATATCCGCGCCGGCCTGCTGGCGGCGCAGGCGAAGACGCTGCTCACCTCGCGCGCCTTCGTCGAGAAGGGCAAGCTCGACAGGCTCGTCGCCGCGCTGGAAACGGATTTCCGCATCCTCTACCTCGAGGATCTGCGCACGGAGATTTCGCAGGGCGACAGACTGCGCGCCATGCTCGGCCATCGCCGCGCGCTTTGCCCGCGCAGTCCGGACGACATGGCGGCGATTCTCTTCACCTCGGGCTCGGAAGGCGCGCCCAAGGGCGTCGCGCTCTCACATAAGAATCTGCTCGCCAATGCCGCGCAGGCGGCGGCGCGCATAGACTTCGGCCGCACCGACAGGCTGTTCAGCGTGCTGCCCGCGTTCCACTGCTTCGGGCTCAATGTCGGCATGGTGCTGCCGCTCGTCTCCGGCGTGCGCATCTATTTTTATCCCTCGCCGCTGCACTACAAGCTGGTGCCCGAGCTCGTCTATGCCGTCAACGCCACCGTGCTGCTCGGAACCGATACGTTCCTCTCGGGCTATGCGCGCGTCGCGCATGCTTATGATTTCCGCTCGCTACGCTATGTGATCGCCGGCGCCGAGCCGGTGAAGCAGGGAACGCGCGACGTTTATCTCGAGAAATTCGGCATTCGCATTCTCGAGGGCTATGGCGTCACCGAGACGGCGCCGGCGCTCGCTCTCAACACGCCGATGTTCAACCGCTTCGGCACTGTGGGGCGGCTCCTGCCCGGCATGGAGGCGCGGCTCGAGATCGTTCCCGGCGTCGCCGAGGGCGGACGTCTGTTCGTGCGCGGGCCCAATGTGATGCTCGGCTATCTGACCGCCGACGCGCCCGGCCGGCTGAAGCCGCCGCACGAAGGCTGGCACGACACCGGCGATATCGTCTCGATCGACCGCGATGGCTTCATCCGGATACAGGGCCGGGCCAAGCGCTTCGCCAAGATCGGCGGCGAGATGATCTCGCTCGCCGCCGTCGAGGCGCTCGCCGCCGAGCTGTGGCCGACGTCGCTGTCGGCGGCGGCGCGGGAGCTCGATTCCCGCAAGGGCGAGCGCATCGTTCTGGCCACCCAGCAGCGCGACGCGACGCGCGCCGACTTTCTCGCTTTCGCCAAATCGAAAGGCGCCGCGGAGCTGATGGTTCCGGCGGAACTCATGATCGTCGAGCGCCTGCCGCTGCTCGGCTCCGGCAAGCTCGATTTCGCCGCGGTCGCGACCATGGTCCGCGACCGCGACCGCTATATTCTGCCGACCCCGCGCGTGCCGAATGGCGTCTATGGCCGCATCGACGGCGGCGGCGCCACGCGCAGCGCCTGAGCGTTCCGACGCCCTCGGACGCCGAGCCTTCAGGCTCGATTTCGGGGGCGTGAGGACTATCTGCGGGACGCCCCGCTCTTCGGCGAGGCCTCGCCCGGCGGGGAGAGGCTTGCGTCGGATGAATCGACGTGTTTCGAGAAGCGAGCCCGGAAGCTCGCGGTCCGCGCGCGTCCTGCGACCGAGACATGCGAGCCGCCGGCGCTTTTCTCTGGAGAGCCGAGCGGGGCGACGGAGTCCGAAAACATGGAATATAGACGTTTGGGCAGGACCGATCTGCGCGTGTCGGCGATCATGCTCGGCACCATGACCTTCGGCGAGCAGAACACCGAGGCCGACGGGCATGCGCAGCTCGATTATGCTCTCGATCGCGGCGTCAATTTCATCGACACCGCCGAAATGTATTCCATCCCGCCGCGCGCGGAGACACAGGGCTCGACCGAGCGCATCATCGGAACCTGGCTCGCCGCGCGCAAAAATCGCGACAAGGTGATCATCGCCACCAAGGTCCATGGACGCAGCCAGAGCCCCTATATGCGGCCGCACGGAAAGGGCACGCGGCTCGACCGCGCCGACATCCTTTACGCGATCGACCAATCGTTGAAGCGCCTGCAGACCGATTATGTCGACCTCTATCAGCTGCACTGGCCGGACCGCCCGCTGCCTCTGTTCGGCGCCGGCGGCACGATCTACAAGGCGCCGCCGCCCCTGCCCGAAATTCCGATCGAGGAGACGCTGGAGGCGCTGGGCGAGCTGGTGAAGGCCGGCAAGGTCCGCCATGTGGCGCTCTCCAACGAGACCGCCTGGGGCGTCGCGCGCTTCCTGCGCGCGAGCGAGCTCGGAGCGGGGCCGCGAATCGTTTCGATCCAGAACGCCTATCATCTGCTCAATCGCACCTTCGAGATCGATCTCGCCGAATTCGCGCAGCGCGAGGATGTGGGACTGCTCGC
This sequence comes from Methylosinus sp. Sm6, assembly GCF_019802345.1. Classification (GTDB taxonomy): domain Bacteria; phylum Pseudomonadota; class Alphaproteobacteria; order Rhizobiales; family Beijerinckiaceae; genus Methylosinus. Next base: position 41,083 of record NZ_JAINDZ010000019.1, read on the forward strand.
CTATTCGCCGCTGGCGCAGGGCTATCTCACCGGCAAATATCAGAACGGCGCACGGCCGCCCGGCGCGCGCACCACGCTGTTCGAGCGCGGCCAGCGCTACGAGAAGCCGGGCGTGGCGCTGGCGATCGACGCCTATCTGGCGCTGGCGAAGGATGTCGGCGTCTCGCCCGCCGCGCTCGCTCTCGCCTTCGTCACGTCGCGACCTTTCGTGACCTCCAACATCATCGGCGCGACGAGGATGGAGCAGTTGAAGGAGAATCTCGATTCGCTCGATGTGACGATCACGCCTGAGATCGAGGCGCGCATCGACGAAATCCACCAGATTCACAGCAATCCGGCGCCGTGACCGCGAAGGCGAAATAAATGAATGTGACGCTGCGGCTCGCATCGCTCGAGGAGAAGCCGAAGCTCGCCGCCCTGCTGCGGGACTATCTCGAGGAGCTCGGCCCCTGGGGCTATGGCGAGCCCGACTACCCCTTCCTCGATTGCTATTGGCGCGAGGAGCGGCGCAGCCCCTTTCTGATCGAGGCCGACGGCGCGCTCGCCGGCTTCACGCTGGTGAACGCCGTCTCGATCTCCGGCTATGCGGTCGACGCGTCCGTCGCGGAATTCTACGTGCTGCCGCCGTTCCGCCGCCGTGGCTGCGGCGCCCGGGCGGCCTCGCTCGCCTTTCGCTCGCGAGCGGGGTGGTGGGAATTGTCCTTCCATCGCGACAATCCCGCGGCGCGACTCTTCTGGCCGGCCGCAGCCGCGCGCGCCGGCGCCAGGCGACTGCAATTCTACGATGTCGGCGAGAGCCGCATCCTGCGCTTTCGCATGGCCTGCTGACCGACCCTACCCTGGCGAGCGCGAGACGAGGAGCGCGCCGAACGGTTGGTCTCATGACGACCGTCTCTTTGCCGCACCACGTCTTTTTGCCCTTGCGTCACGAGAACGCGTTTTTTCTGACATCGGGAGGCAACGAAGGCATAGCACTTTCGCGCCGCAAACTGAGAGGCGCGCCTCGCCCGGCTCCGGCTCCTTCGCCGAAGATGCGAGACGCTCTCGGGGAGAGGGGCAAATATGCGTTCGATCTTCACATCGCTGTGCCTAGCGACCACCGCGCTCTGCGCGACTCCTGCTTTCGCGGGATCGACCACGACGCCGATCCGCCATGTCATCATCGTCGTCGGCGAGAATCACACCTTCGACAACGTCTTCGGGACCTATAAACCCACCGGCGGCCAGAAGATCTCCAATCTGCTGAGCAAGGGCATCGTCAACGCCGACGGCACGCCCGGCCCGAACTTCGCGCTCGCCAGGCAGCGCATCGGCACCGACGTTTCGAACTATCACGTCACGACGCCCACGGTCGGCACCTACGGCGTTCTGCCGCAGCCCTACACCACCTATGCGCTGTTCCAGCCGCAGGGCGTTCCGGACACGCGCTTTCCGAGCGATCTGCCGAACGGCCCGTTCCAGATCACCAAATACGCTCCCTACAGCTCCTTCACCGGCGACCCTGTCCATCGCTTCTTCCAGATGTGGCAGCAGATCAACGGCGGCAAGAACGACAAGTTCGTCTGGGTCGAGAAGTCGATCGGAACCGGCTCGAACGGCAAGCCCTATCCCGCCGACGGATTCAACCCCAAGGAGGGCGCGATCGCGATGGGATTCTACAATATGAATCCCTATAAGGACGCGACGGGCGCCGACAAGCCCGGCGACGCCGCGATCTTCAAGTCGCTGGCCGATCATTACGCGATCAGCGACAATTTCCATCAGTCGATCATGGGCGGCACGGGCGCCAATTTCCAAGCCATCGTGAACGGCTTCGCCGCCTTCTTCACGGACCCCGCCAAGCTCGACGGCTCCGCGGCGACGCCCTGGAGAAATCAGATCGAGAATCCGAACCCGAGGAAGGGCACGGACAACTACTACACCCAGGACGGCTACAGCGGCGGCTCCTATGTGAACTGCGCCGACGCCAAGCAGCCGGGTGTCGGCTCGATCAACGCGCAGCTCAAGAAGAGCGGCGCTCAGAACACCTGCGAGGACGGGCATTATTATCTCGTCAACAATTACAGCATGTATTGGAACCAGACCAGCGCTCAGCACCGCGATCTCGGCTCCGACAAGTTCGTGCTGCCGCCGCAATCCGCTCCGACCATCGCCGACGTGCTGACCAAGGCCGGCGTGTCCTGGAAATATTACAGCGCCGACCGCGGCGACGACATCACTGCGTTCGACAAGGAAGTGGACGGCATTCCGCTGCTCTATCACTCCTATTGCGGCATCTGCGACCCGCTCACCGCCTATAAGAAGATCATGAGCCATCCGAACCAGGAAAATAAGCTCCAGAACTATGGGAACTTCCTGCGGGACCTCAAGGACGGAACGCTCCCCGCGGTCTCCTTCGTGCGGCCCTTCGAATATCTCGCCGGCCATCCGGCGAACTCTAACAATGAGCTCTACGAGCAGTTCATCCAAGCGCTCATCCACCGCGTGAAGAGCAACAAGTCGATCTGGTCCGACACCGCAATCTTCATCACCTATGACGAAGGCGGCGGCTATTACGACTCGGGCTATGTGCAGCCGGTCGACTTCTTCGGCGACGGCACGCGCATTCCGCTCATCGTCGTGTCGCCCTACGCGAAGAAGGGCTATGTCGACCACACGTACTACGACCACGTCTCGATGCTGAAATTCATCGAGCGCAACTGGAAGCTGCCGAAGATCTCCTCGCGCAGCCGCGACAATCTGCCCAATCCCGTGCATACCGACGCCGATCCTTACGTCCCGACCAATCGTCCGGCGATCGGCGATCTCATGAACATGTTCGATTTCGATTGAGATCGACCAAGCATGAGCTTCTAAGGAAAGGGCGGCGGTTCTGCCGCCCTTTTTCTTTCGGCGCGCCGCGCCCGCGGTCACCGCCGCCACGGAATATGATCGTCGCTCTTCCCATCGCCGCGCGGCGCGCCTAAGTTTTCGAGGCGCGCGCCGAACGAGGCGGCTGCGGCGCCGGACCGGAGAATTTCGAAATGCGCCTTCCCTCCCGCTGGCTGTTCCTCTTCGCCCTTCTTTCGCTCGCCGTCCCGCTCTCGGGCTGCGGCTATAATACGATCCCGACGCTGGAGGAGGAGGCCAAAGCCAAATGGGCCACGGTCGAGGCGCAATATCAGCGTCGGGCCGACCTCATTCCCAATCTCGTCGCCACCGTCAAAGGCTACGCCAAGCAGGAGAAGGACGTTCTCACCTCGGTGACCGAAGCGCGCGCCAAGGCGACGCAGATGCGGCTCGATTCCTCCCAGCTCACCGATCCCGAAAAGGTCAAGCAGTTCCAGGAAGCGCAGACCCAGCTCTCCGGCGCGCTCGGACGGCTGCTCGCCGTCAGCGAGGCCTATCCGGACCTTAAATCCAACGCCAACTTCCTTGCTCTGCAGTCGCAGCTCGAGGGCACGGAGAACCGCATCAATGTGGCGCGCCGCGACTACATCGAGGCGGCGCGGGAGTTCAACACCTCGCTGCGCACCTTCCCGACGCTGCTCTGGGCCAAGACCGTCTTCGCCGGAACCAAGCCGCTGCCGGAGTTCACGGCCGTCGCCGGCGCGGAGAAAGCGCCCGAGGTAACCTTCTGAAGGCGCCGCGCGGGGAGCGAATGTCGGCGATATCGCTCATGATCAAAATCGCGCCGCGCGGCTCGGCCGCGCTGGCGCTCCTCGTGCTGCTGCCGGTTCTGGCCTTCGCTGCTCTCTCCTTCCCCGCGCTCACGGGCCGCGTCGTCGACGACGCCCATATCCTGCCGCAGGCGGCGAAGCTCGCGGTGGAGACGAAATCGCGCGCGCTCGAGGACAAGTCGGGCATTCAGCTCGTCGTCGCCACCATCCCCTCGCTGCAGGGCGCGGACATAGAAAGCTTCGCCAATGGGCTGTTCCGCTTCTGGAAGCTCGGCGAAGCGAAGACGAACAATGGCGTGCTGTTCCTGATCGCGCCGAATGAACGCAAGATGCGCATAGAGGTCGGCTATGGGCTCGAGGGCGCGCTGACCGACGCGCTGTCCAAGATCATCATCGCGACGGCGGTGACGCCGAAGTTCAAGGCCGGCGACTATGGCGCTGGAGTCGAGCGCGGCGTCGACGCGATCGTCGAGGTGCTGAGCGGCGACGCGGCGGAGTGGCAAAAGCGCGTGAAGCTGCGCGCCGAGGGCGAGGACGCCTTCGACGACCTCGTCCCGCTCATCATGGTCGCGCTGTTCCTGTTCGTCTTCCTGTCCATGCTCTCCAACGCCCGCGGCGGGCGGCGCGCCTATCGCGGCGGGCGCGGGCCGATCGTCTATCTGCCGCCTTCGAACGACTCCTGGTCCGGAGGCTCCTCCTGGGGCTCGGGGAGCTCCTGGGGCGGCGGCGGAGACGGCGGCTTTTCGGGTGGAGGCGGCTCGTCCGGGGGCGGCGGCGCTTCGGGGGACTGGTGATGCCCATTTCCAACGAGGATCAGGCGCGCATATCGGCGGCGATTCGCGCGGCCGAGCAAAAGACCGCAGGAGAAATCGTCTGCGTGCTGGCGCGTCGCTCCTCCGATTATCTCTATGTGCCGCCGCTGTGGGCCGCGCTGCTGGCGCTCGTCGCGCCCTGGCCGCTGGTGATCTTCACCACGCTCGACATTCGCGCCATATTGGTCATTCAGACGCTGATCTTCGTGGCGGTCGCCGCGGCGCTCTCCTATCCGCCGCTGCGGCTGGCGGCGACGCCGCGCATCGTCAAGCGGGCGCGCGCCCATCGCGCCTCGATCGAGCAATTCTTCACCCGCGGCGTCGCCGGCACGAAGGGCAGGACCGGCGTGCTCATCTTCGTCTCGCTCGGCGAGCGCTATGCGCGAGTCGTCGCCGATGACGGAATCGCGGCCGAAATCTCCGACGAGCAATGGCGCTGCGCGCTCGATCTGCTGCTCGACAACGTTCGCTGCGGCCACATCGCCGAGGGCTTCGTCGCGGCGATCGAGGAATGCGCGCGGCTGCTCGCGCAGCATGTGCCGCCGGGCGGCGCCGAGGAGCTGCCGGACCGCATTTACGTGATCTGAGCGCGCATGAAAAAAAGTCCCGGCCGCGCCATGGCGCGCCGGGACAGCTGGCTCGCAGGAGGTCGAGCGCGTCGGCCAGAGCGCTTTCCGATCGAACGGAATCGTTCGATCGATCAGAATTCGCTCAAACTAAAGAATGCTAGAGCGTTATCCGATCCATTCGGATCGGATAACGCTTTAGCCGAGGAAGCGCGTGATCTGATGAATGACGACGATGAAGAAGGCCAGAGCGCCGACGATTCCGGCAATAGCCTTGGCGAGTTCCGCGGAGCTATGCATGACGTTTCCCCTCTCTGTCTCATAATTTGTTATTCGACACGCCGTCTCTTCTTTAGATGCGTGCGCGTCGAGCAATAGATTGCGCGCGTATTCTTTGGCCGACAATCGCCCGAGCGCGCGTCACAATGGCGCAGCAGCTTGCAGAGGCTTGAAATATCGTCTTGATTTCCGCCCGCTCGGCTGTGCTACAAAAAGTCGCGGCGAGTCGCCCGTCGCGAGCGCTCGGTTCCGGACGATGGCCAGGACTACGGCCAGGACTACGGCCTTGTACGGCTCGACACGGCCTCGACGAGGCCGATAATGAGCGCGGCTTCGCCGAGAGCGAAGCAAGTTTGTCGCTTTCCTGGTTCTGCGTTAACCCTATAACTTCTCGTAACCTCGATTGCCGTATCGTGGGCGCGTCCTTCTCGGTGGAAGGATAGGCGCGACCCGCCGGTTGGTCGTCGTTCAGTAGGCGTGAGGCAAGACCATGGTGACCCGCGATGCTCTCGCGGGAGCGTCCGCAAAGGCGTTCCTCGTCGTTCTCGCTTGCTCCTGCGCGTCGATCGCATTCGCTGCGTCCCGCGCGCCATTTCGCGAGCGGCTCGCCGAGCCGCCGCCGATCGTCTCCTGGCTCGCGGCCGAGGTCCGTTCCGCGCCGGCGCCGTCCGAGTCTTTCGTGGGCGATCTCTCCGTTTCGCCGCTTCTGCCGATCGTCGCGCCGCATGTCGCGGCCGAGGCCGACGCGGATTTCGATGTCGCCGCCGCTCTGATCCCGGCAGAGGCGCGCGCTTTCGCCGATGCGCTCGACGTCTGGGCGCATCGCGCGAGCGGCGAGCGGCTCGTCCAGCGCAAGGCCATCGCCGAATTCTACGCCGCGCGCGTCTATCGGCCGCTGTGGCGGGAGGGCGAGCGATGGCGCGCGGAGGCGTCGGCGGTCGTCGAACGCCTGCGCCTCGCGGGCGAGGACGGGCTCGATCTGCGCGCCTATCCGATCCCCGAGCCGGGCGCGCAGGCGTCCGCCGCAGCCGATGAAGTCGCCCTAACGGAAGCCGTCGTCGCCTATGCGACGCAGGCCGCCGGCGGGCGCGTCGATCCGCGACGAGTCTCGCGGCTCATCGGCGCCCGCCCGCCTTTGCCGGAACCCGGGGCTATTCTCTCCGCCATCGCTGCCGCCGGCGAGCGCGCGGGCGATCGGCTCCAAGACTATAATCCGCCGCACGCGGGCTATCGCGCATTGAAGGAGAAGCTCGTCGAGCTGCGCGGCGCGCGTGGGCCGGAGGCGCCGACGCGCTACGCCGAATCGCGATCCGTGGCGCGCGACGACTCGCCCGCCGAGCACAAGAGGCGCGCGACGCCGGCCGCTCCGCAGGGCGCGCGCCTGCGGGCGGAGATCATCGCCAATATGGAGCGCTGGCGCTGGCTGCCGCGCGACCTGGGCGGCGACCGCATCGAGGTCAATATTCCCGATTTCGAGCTCGCCGTCGTCCGCGACGGCGAGGTGACGCATCGCGCGCGCGTCATCGTCGGCAAGGAGGGCACGCCGACGCCGGTGTTTTCCGATGCGATGCAGTTCATCATCGTCAATCCCTATTGGAACGTGCCGCCGTCGATCCTGAACAAGGAGATGCTGCCGAAATTCGGCGGCGATCTGCAGGCGATCGCCGCGCACGGCTATGAAGTGGTCTATCGCAACGGCCAGGCGCGAGTGCGCCAGCGGCCGGGCGAGGGCAATGCGCTCGGTCGCATCAAATTCATGTTCCCGAACGATTTCTCGGTCTATCTGCACGATACGCCGAGCCGCGGGCTGTTCTCCGCTGCGCATCGCGCCTTCAGCCATGGCTGCGTGCGCGTCGACCAGCCCTTCCGCCTCGCCGAGGCGGTGCTCGGCCCGGACAGCGGCTGGCGCGAGGACCGCGTGAAGAAGCTCATCGGCGGCTCCGAACGCTATATCAATCTCATGCACCCGCTGCCGATCCATATCGAATATTTCACCGCTTTTGTCGACACGGGCGGGCGCCTGCGTCTGCGCGGCGATCTCTACGGCTATTCCGCCAAGGTGCGCGCGGCGCTGGGCCTCGAAGGCTAGCAGTGTGCTTCATCGAAATTGATTGGCCTCGAGAGCGAGCCTGAACGCTCGCAGTCCGAGCCGCGCTCGCTACTACACCGCGAGGCTCGCAATTCCCCGCGACTTGCGATCCCGAGCGGCGACGCACGCAGAAAAACTGCCCGAGCGAGCCCGGGCAGGAGAAGTTGGGGAGCCCCCGCCCGACGGAGTAAAGTCCGAGCGAAGAAGAAAGGCGGCGGCCGGTCAGCCGCTCGCCAGGAATTTCTCGAGATAGACCTGCTCCTTGGGCACGCCCGCCGTCGCCGCCGCCGCGAAGGCGGCCTCGATCATGCCGGGAGGACCGCAGAGATAGATGTCCGGCTTGACGTCGGATTTCTCCAGCTCCGCGCGCAGGAGATCGATCACTGTTCCCTTGTCGACGCCATTGCCGCCGTCGTCATTCACCACCGCGATGCGAACGCCGAGGCTCGGCATGGATCGCGCGAGGCTCTTCAGCTCGTCGACATAGAATAATTCATCGCGGTTGGTGACGCCGAACAGCAGCGTCGCCGGCGACGGATCACTGGACTTGCCGAGCTGGCGGATCATCGACAGCACCGGCGACAGCCCCGTGCCACCCGCGACGAAGACTCGCGACCGCCCGCCGTGATCATGCAGCGAGAAGGACCCGGCCGGTCCGCGCAGATCGACCCGCATGCCGACCTTCGCCTCCGTCTGCAGGAATTTCGAGAAGGCCCCGTCCGGCAAGAGTCGGATGAAGAATTCGAGCTGCCCGTCCTCCGCGACCGAAGCCATGGAATAGGAGCGCCGCGTATGCGTGCCCGGAATCTCGATGTCGACGAACTGGCCGGGAACGAAGTTCAGCGAAATGCGCGCCGCGCCGTCGGCCGTCAATGGCTGCAGCACGAGACGCACGACATTGGACGACACGCGATCGCACGCGACGATCTCGGCGAGCCAATTGGTCTGGATCGCTTCGAAGGAGATGCGATCATAGGTATAGGGCACGACGAGATGCAGATCGCTGCGCGGAAAAGTGCGACACAGCAGAACCTTGCCGTCCTCTTCCTCGTCCGGCGGCAACGCTTGGACCTTCACATCGATCAGCTCATAGTCGCCATCCGTGCAATCGGCCTTGCAGGTGGCGCAGCCGCCCGCGCGGCAGGAGGCGAGCAGAATCACGCTCTGCCTCAGCCCCGCGGAGATCACATCCTCACTGGGCCCGCATTCGAACGAGCAGGTTTCTCCGTCCTCGGTCTCGATGACGATCTGATACATAAGTCTCGAACCCTAAATATGCGCCGGCTTCGCCGCGCCGTTCTCGTCCTTCACGGGCTCGGGCGTTCCGATGCCGCGCAGCAGCGCACGGATCGCCTCGCTCTTCCCGCCATCGTTCAGCGAAGCCTCGTCCTGCCTGCGGAAGAAGCTCAGCACATGAGCGACCGCCTCGCGCGCCGACTCCTGCGACAGCGAGCAGCCTTCCTGCACGAATTCGCCATCGCGCAGGATCTCCCAGCGCCACATATATTCGAGGTCCATCGTATAGGCTTGATAGCGCTCGTCGGCGTGTATCAACGCCTGCCGGATCTCCGGCCGCGCCGCCCCTTGCTCCATTGTCTTCCTCCCTCTTTATCTCTTGTCGTTCGGGCGGCGCGGCCGCCCGAACGCATGTCTTTCGCAATTCGTGCAGCGTCACGCCTGCAGATGCAGGACCTTGACGCCGCGCTCCTTGCGCAGCCCTTCGAGCGGAGTGGCGTAATAATCGGTGTTGCGGATCTCCATCAGCACGGTGCCGAGCGCGGCATCGGTCCGCAGGAACACATTCACCGGCAGAACCGGCGGCTTGTAGAGCTGCCGGAACTCGATATGGATGCGCTCCGCCTCATATTTGCTCTTCGCCGCCTTGATCTTGGCGATCCAGGTCGCCTCCACCGCGGCGGCGGCCTCGCCGGTCGACGCCTTGGTGATGAGATCGGCGACGGGGAGCTTCTCGGTCTTCAGCACCGAGAGCTTCTCCTCGATCTTGCGTTCGATATATTGATAATCGACGTCGAGATCATAGCTCTTGCGGAACGGCGACGAATAGGCGAGGCGGAAGTCCTGGATGAACTTCGTCGCCTGATCGACGCTCGTCAGCTTGGCGATTTTGGCTTCCCATTCGGTGCGAATGGAATTGTCGTGGATGGGTTCTCTCTTGGCCATTTTCTAACGTTCCTCGTGATCGCCGATCAAATGTCGGTCAGGGCGCGATCGAGGCCCATGAGTTCGGAGGTGATGGTGAATTTGGTGCCGAGCGTATAGGCGCGGCCGACCGTCGACGATACATTCACGAGAAGGTCGTAGACTGAGAACGGCTTGCCGAGCATGTCGGAAGCCTCGGCCGAATCGATCTCGATCGCGCCATCGGCCTTGATCCACCAGAAGCCGGCCTTGTCCTCGACGACGATCGACGGATTCTTGGCCTTGCCGGCCTTGAGGACGATGTCCTCGACGATGGCGTCGATCTCGTCGCTCTTCATCAGCACCAGAACCACGGCGTTGGACTCGTGGACGACCTGATTCTCCTCGGCGAAGAACTCGTCGGCGAAGGCCTTGCCGGTCTTCTGCATGATGCCGGCGTTGTAAGCGTTGTGAGCGCTGGACATTGAAGCGTTTCCTTTTCAGTTCTTGTAGCCGGCGAGAACGGCGTCGACCTTCTGGTCGACGTCGACCTTGAAGCCGATCTTGTCGGCGTAATCGATCTTCCAATCGCCGAAGACGCGCTGCAGCGCATCGGAGACGCCGGCGCGATCGGTCGCGCCCGCGACCTTCTCGACCTTGGCGTAGAGACCGACGAAGTCCTTCAGCGCCGCAACCGAATTCGCGAGATAATGATCGGTCCAGGCGGAAAGGAATGTGCGGTTGTGCGCGCCGAATTCCGAATCATTGGCGAGGCAATAGACGAAGAGATCGTCGATCGCGCCGCGCGTGGTTTGGAAATAGGTCTGCGACTGCGCCGTGAAGAAGGGTGTCAGCGTGTCGCCATAAACGGTGGCGAGGCGCTGGAAGAACTCGCGACGGGCGAACTGGCCGAAGGTCGCGTCATAGACGGCGTGACCCGCCCAGAGGATCTCGTTCCAATCCTGAATGCCCTGCCAGATCTCCTGCACCGTCGCGCGCGCGCCGGCATAGATCGGGTCGGTGGTCCAGATCTTCTTCGGAATGTCGGTCGAAGCGTCGAAGCCCGGAACCAGCTTGGCGATGAACAGACGCTCCATCTGGATCATCTGCGCATTGTCGACCTTGTCGAGACCGGCGAAGGTCGCCGACTGGCGGATGGTGTCCGACAGACAGTCGCGGCCGACCGAGGAATGCGCGTTGAACAGGCCATACTCGTTGAAGAGCAGAGCGCCGTAATATTTGTTGAGGATCTCGTCGCGCCAATAGGGGTCGATGGTGCGGATCGAGCCTTCGGACGAATAGCCGGCGAGAAAGCGCTGGGTGTAGCGCGCCTCTTCCGACTTGTCCTTCACATAAGGAGCATGCCAGCGGCGGGCCGGGTCGCGATGGCGATACCAGTCGGTCGTGCGCAGCTCAGTGCTCTCATTGCCCCAGGACGGACGCCCGCCGTGGAACTTCTGGGTCCAATCGCCCCAATCGAGGCCGCCGGCGATCCAGTCGGGATTGGGCTGAGCATAGCAGGACAGCTGCTCATATTCCGACAGGCGCTTCCAGCGCGGCTGGATGAAATAGTGATATTTGCGCTGCGTGTCGAGCGCATGATCCGGCAGCGCGGCGGCGATGATAGCCGCGCGCTCGGGATCGGTGAGACCCCGCTTGGTGACTTGGGAGCTCTGAGGCTGTGACATGGTCGTTCATTCCTCCACTGAGGGATTTTTTGGTGCTTCGTGCTCGCGTCGAAGGTGACCGCCGGGCGCGGGAGTCCCGACGGTCCTATCCAGCGCGCGTTGCGAGCGACGCGCGCTGGAATTTTGTGAGACATGAAATTTTGTGAGATCAGAACTTGGCGAGCGGATCGGGGAACACGCAGCCCGCGCGCTTGATGTCCTCGAGCGTCCACAGATTGTCGCCGCGCGTGTGCGGCTGAGCGATCAGCGTCTTGCCGTCGGAGCGAACGCCATGGCCCTCGGCGATCACCTCGGACAATTCGCGTCCCTCATACTGCTCGAACACATTGTGGCACTCGTAGCGCTCCGGCTCGATCAGCCACTGGCGCTCGCCCCAATCATCCGTCAGCGAATGCTTCTTGCCGTTGAATTCGTGCACGCGCAGCGAGCCCGAGCCCTTGGCCAGCGACGGAATGAACGGAACCTGCGAGACGCGGTCGATATAGACGTCGTGACCGTTCGCGAGGAGCCACTGATAGGGGATGAAGCCGCTCTTGGGATCTTCATAGCCGAGCTTCTTCCACTCGTTGAAGATCTTGCCATAGTGATCGGCCCAACCCGGATAATTCGCCTCGAACCAAGCCTGATCCTCTTCGTCCGGCAGAGCGAGACGGGCGAAGCCGAGCGGCCACATCGCATAGGCGGCGAGCGCGAGATCGTGATGCGCCCAATAAGCGTCACGCTTGGCGTCGCGAAGCGAAGCCGGGCTCTCGACGCCATATTTGCCGAGACGGCCGATCCAGATTCCACCCCAATCCTCATAGACCCAGCGGTTCCAGGTCTTCACCCAGGGCTCGACCTTGAACTTGGAGCCATATTCGAACAGATAGCCGAGGACGGGCGTGAAATATTTCTGCTGCGTCCAGAAGGCGTTGTTCAAATCGGTGTTGAGGAACTTCGCCGAAGCCGGATCATTGGCGATCGACACCACGGTCTGGTAGCCGTTCGCCATATGACGCAGCTCGTCGGTCTCCACCGAGAGGAACACGGTCGGCGTGATCTCGTCGCCATTGGCCGAGGCCCATTCGGTGACGGCGACGATCAGCGGATTGGTGAAGCAGGCTTCGCCGACCAGCTGCAGATTGACCGAGCACTCCACGGCGTCGCCGGAGATGAAGCCATCGGCGAAGACGCGCTTCATGCCCTTCCACAGCGGACCGATCGCGCGGGTGCGACGGGCGTCGTTGTGGCCGGCCGGATCATGATAATGCTTGGAGTAATAGTGATTGATGAAGGCGCATTGATGCGTGTGACGAATCTCGTCGAGCACCTGCGCGAGATAGCCGTTCTTCTGCTCGGCGGCGGTGGCGCTGTCCCACAGCATCGCCGAAGCGGCGATCGCGTTGTATTCGCCGACCTCGAGGAAGTTCGAGATCACCTTCATCGTCTCGCCCCAGCGGGGATGGACCTTGTTGCCGGCGCCGAGACGGGTGAGGCCGTCGAGCAGAGTGCCGAACTGGCGCTCGTCCTTGGCCGCCTCCATGCGGGCGTATTCCTTGGCGATGACCTTGAACTGCTCCTTGGTCTCGTTCGCCATGTGATATTTAGTCGGATATTTCGTCCGATTTTCCTTGAAGTCCCAGTTGAAGCTCTGCAGCCACTTGTGGACTTCCTGCGGCTCGACGCCGACCGGAGCTCGATTGACCTTCAGAGCATCGGTCGCCGCTTTGGTCGCGAGACTGATCGCCATGCTTGTTCCTCCTGACAGAGTTTTCTTTTCTTTCGGACTGTCGAGCTCGCGGCTGCCGCGTTTCGATCGTCCGAATGTAGGCGCCGCTTTCCAAGCCTCGGGTGTTTGCAAAACATCGTTGCGCGTCATGCGCGGAAGCGACGACGCATTATTGTTGGCAAGGCCTGTGCCACTCGTCACGACTAATGAAGCTCTTGCGTTTCTCTAAGGATTCATCGCGATTGCGACAGCATGAGACGCGAGTGTTCGATCACGCTCCGGCGATGCTCGATACAGGTGTCAAAGAACCATACGTCTCGCGAGATGCGTCGAATTCGATGAAGCGACGTCGTGCAGGCGGCAAAAAGAAAGCGCTGCGGCGATGCAACGCCGCAGCGCTTTCTTTTTGAACGATCGCTTCGTCGATCAGCTGCGCGGATCTTCTCGCGTTTGCGCGGCGAGATGCGGATCGAATCCGAATGTCGGATCGCGCGGCGGAATATGCGTCACTGCGCATTCGACCGTCATCATCGACGATGCGGTGGCGACGGCGTTGCGCAGCGCGAGCCGCGTGACGCGCGCGGGATCGATGACGCCCGCGGCATAGAGATCGCCGCATTCGCCGCTGCGCATGTCCATGCCCCAGAAATCGTCATTCGAACGTCGGAGCTCATAGAGAAACTCATTCGCGTCACGTCCCGCATTGGCGGCGATGCGTCGAATGGGCTCGTCGAGCGCCGTGCGCACGATGGCGATTCCATAGGTCTGATCGAGATTGTCGCCGCTCGCTTCCGCGAGCGCGGCACGCGCGCGATAGAGGCCGACGCCGCCGCCGGCGATGACGCCGTCGCTGCGCGCGGCGCGCGCGGAGGACAGCGCATTCTCGATTCTCTGCATGCGCTCCTTGATCAGAATATCCGAGAATCCGCCGGCCTTGATGGTGACGACCTTTCCCGAGAGCGCCTTGATGCGCGTCTGCAATTTTTCGAGATCGTGCCGCTTGCCGCTCGGCGAGCCTTTGGACGGATCGGCTTGCGTGATCCATTCGGCCTGCTGGCGCGCGGAGGCGAGACGCTCCGCGATCATCGCGCTTTCGCCCGCGCCGCCGATCACCACCGTCTCTTCCTCGCGCACGACGACGCGGCGCGCGCGGCCGAGATGCGCGAGCGTCACGCTCGACAGATCTTCGCCGCACGCCTCCATGATCGCGCGCCCGCCGGTGAGCGCGGCGAGATCGAGCAGGAATTCATAACGGCTGTCGCCATAGCCCGGACCTTTCACCGCGATCGAGCAGAGATTCTTGCGGATGTGATTGAGCAGCAGACCGGGCAGCGCCTCCTCGACGATATTTTCGGCGACGACGAGCAGGCTTCCATTGTGCCGGCGGACCAGCTCCAGCGCCGGCACCAGCTCGGAGAAATGATTGACGACGCGATCATAGATCAAGACATAGGGAGTCTCGAGCTCGGCGATCTTGCGCGTGCTGTCGGTCATGAAATAGGGCGAGCGATAGCCCTGCTCCCAGCGCATGCCCTCGACGATGTCGATCTCATCGTGAAGCGCGGCGCCGAGCTCCACATCGACGACGCCGCCATCGCCTGCGCGCGTCAGGGCCTCGGCGACGATCGCGCCGATCGATTCGTCGCCGCCCGCCGCGAGCGTCGCGACATGGGCGAGCGCGCGCGCGTCGTCGCAGCGGCGCGCGCGCGCGGCGAGATCGGCCTCGACGATGCGCGCCGCCTTCTCCATGCCGAGCACGATGTCGCGCGGATTCATGCCGGCGGCGAGCGCCTTGCGCGTCTCGGCGGCGAGGCGCCGCGTCAGCACCACCGACGTCGTCGTTCCGTCGCCCGCCTCCTTGGCGACCGCCGTCGCCATCTGCCGCACGAGCGTCACGCCGACGCTCTGCGTGCGGCCGGAAAGCTCGACCGCCTGCGCGACGGTGACGCCGTCCTTGGTGGCGACGGGCGGAAGTCCCGCGGCGCGATGCTCGATCACGACATTGCGGCCGCGCGGACCGAGCGTGACGCCGACGGCGTCGGCGAGGGCGTCGACGCCCTCGAGCAGGTCGCGACGCACCACGTCGCCGAAGCGGATATTTCTGGCCACGAACTCTTCTCCTTGGTCACGCGGCGGCTGCCGCCGCTGCTCACGTCTTCTTGGATTTGTCATAGGCGGCGACGTCGATGTCCTCGCGGCCCGCATCCAGCGCCATCGTCTTGCGGCCGGCGGCGACGCGGCGCGCGCGATTGCGCTCGAGCCTCGCCCACAGCGACAGAAGTCGGCGATCGTCGAAATCGAGCGCGTTGCGCAGCTCCTCGAGATCGATCGGCTCGAGCTCTCTGCGGAAATAGGCGCGCAGCTCGGCGACGCGCTCCTCGCCGATATGCGCGGCGAGATCTCGCGTTTCGGCTTCCAGCACGCGAATCGACGCGTCGAGCGTCGTGGCCATCTGCTCGAGAAAGGAACGATCGTCCGGTCCCATCGCGTCACCTCTTCGAAATGATGCGCCTGTCGCTCTGCAGTCCGTAGCGCGCCATCTTGTGGTAGAGAGTCGCGCGCGTGATGCCGAGGCTGCGCGCCGCCTTGGCGATGTTGCCCTTGCTCGAGGCGAGCGCGAAGCGCACGGCGCGCGCCTCCCAATCGGAAAGGTCGAGCGGCGTCTCGCCGCTGTCCTCCGGCGCGCGCTCCCCGAACAGCGAGGCGCCGACGCTGCGGCGCGAATCGACATTCAGCTCCTGCAGGAAATCGACCGGCAGATCGTCGAGCCGGATGACCGTCTCTTTCGCGACGGCGATCGACGAGCGCAGCACATTGCGCGCTTCGCGAATGTTGCCGGGCCAGGGATGCTCGAGGAAGACGCGCCAGACGTCCTCGGCGAATAGGAGCGGCTCGACGACGTCGAGCGCCTCCTGCTCGAGCCGGAACAGATGCGCGAGCAGGCGCAGCCGATCGGGGCGCTCGCGCAAAGGCGGCAGCCAGAGCTGCACGCCGTTGAGGCGATAATAGAGATCGCGGCGAAACGTTCCCTTCTGCACCATTTCCGGCAGGCTGCGATTGGTCGCGGCGACGACGCGCACGTCGACGCGGATCGGCTTCGACGAGCCGATCGGCACGACCTCGTTCGAATCGAGCACGCGCAGCAGCGTCGCCTGCAGATCGGCCGCCATGTCGCCGATCTCGTCGAGGAACAAAATGCCCTTGTCGGCCTCTACGAACTTGCCCGGCTTGCCCTTGGCGCGCGCGCCGGTGAAGCTGCCGCCCTCATAGCCGAACAATTCGCTCTCGATCAGCTCGCGCGGAATGGCGGCGCAATTGATGGCGACGAGCGGACGGTCCTTGCGCGGCCCGCTCGCATGCAGGCGGCGCACGAGATGATCCTTGCCGACGCCCGACTCTCCCGTGATGAGAATCGGAATGTTGCGCTCCTGCAGTCCGGACGCCTTGCGCAGAGCCGTCTCGAGCACGCCGTCGCGCCATTCTCCGTCTCGGGCGGCGTGCGGCGCGATCAACGGCTCGACGCCTGGCGCGGCGCGGTGCGCGGCCGCGGCTTCCGCGTCACGGCGGGGCGCGCGATGGATTTCAGCGACGAGCGGAGGCGCGCCGCGACGGGCCACGGTCACAGCGCGCCCATCGGCGTTCGCCGCGCTCAACGCCGGCGGCTCGAGGCCGATCGCCGTGCGCGCCTCCTCGCCGATCAGCGCTTCGGCGTCGCCCGCCTCGAGCAGCTCGACGCCGATGCGGTCGACGCCCCGCACATGTCCGTCCGCGGCCACGAACAGGCGCCCGCCCGCCGCATAGCGGCCGCCGCCGGCTCCGAGCGGGCTCGCGCGCAAGCGAAGGATATAGCCGTCGGAAACGAGATATTCGAACAGGCTCGCCTCGAGCAGGCGGCGCGCGATCTTCAAGCTGCCGAGCATCAGCCGCGCGCTGTCGCGGCGCGCCGAGACCATGCCGATGATCGCGTGAATGCGTCCGTCCGGCCCGAGAATGGGGCAGCCGGCCGTCGCGAAGCGGTGCAAAGCGCGGTTGAAATGCTCCTTGCCGTCGAAGGCCGCGGGCTCGCGCATCAAGCTCGCGGCGCCGACGCCATTATTGCCGAATGCGGCCTCGCTCCAATCGGCGCCGACGCGCGTCATCGGCGCGCCGCCGGGCGATATTTCGAGGCCATGATCGAAGAACTGGATCAGCGCGGCGTCCGGATCGGCGAGCAGCAGAGCGACCTCGGCGTCGCCGAGCAGCGCGCGCAGATCATAGGCCGCCTCGGCGAGATGAGCGGCGGCCGGGGAGAGCGAAGCGTCCATATTCGGCGCGCGACTCTCTGCGTCGCGCAGCCGCGGCGCGAGATCGGCGCCCGCCGAGAGCCCGTGCTCGTCGATGCAGCGCGCCCAAGCCTCGGCCACCTGCGGACGCACCCAATCGGCGCCGCCCGGCGCCTGTCCCGTCTGCCGCATCCAGTCCCAGGCGACGCCGGGACGATCCACTCCATGGAGCCCGGCATCCTCGCCGCATGGGCGCGGGCCGGCCGGCTTGGCGCGCTCGGGGAAAGGCTGTCTCACGGCCATGTCGCTCAACGTCGGTCCTCCCGAATTCCTCATCGGCGCGCGACTCGTCGAACGGACGCGCGAGGCGTTCGCCGCTCGCCGCGCTCGAGGCGCGGCGAGCGGCTTCTCGAAGCTTCGTATGAGGAGGTCCGCCTCAGGCGCTCGTCGCCGACCGAGTCGGCGAGCGCCCCAGGGGCAGGCGTTTTTCCGCGGCGTCCGCGAGCGCGTCCGCGGCGAGGCCGAGCAGCGCGCCCGCCGCGAGCGACAGGAACGCCACGAGGAAGCAATTGTCGGGCGCGAGCGCGACGATCTTGTCGGCGCCGCCGACCGCCGCGCAAGCCAGCAGCGCGGCATAGCCGAGCAGCGCGACCGAGAGCGAGCCGAGGCCGGGGAGGCGCGCCACATAAGCGAGCGCCGCGAGCGTCGCCGCCGCCGCGATTCCCGTCCACGCCGCCGCGCCGAGCGTCTCGCCATAGGGGAGCTGCGTGACGAGAACGAGCGCCAGAGCCGCCAATGCGGCGCCGAGCAGGAAATGAACGAGCGCTTGCTTCAGCCCTTCGAGCTTGCTCCCGAAGTGGCTGTAGCCGGCCCAGCCGATCAGCAGCGCGAACAGCTGCGCGCCGTGCGGCGCAACGGGACCGAAGGCGAGAAACGCGGCGAGGCCGCCCAATGCGCCGATGCTCACGGCGCGGATGATCGAAAGTGCCATGACTCAAATCTCCGCTGGTTGCGCGCGATCTCTGATCGGCGCATGTCGAATGAGACCCGATCGGAGTCCGTCTCGAGCGAGCGGAACCGCCGATGTCGTCGCTATGTTTCGGGAATCAGACGAAGCGCGCGGGTGGCGCGCGCGGAGACAAAGGCCGCAGCTCGGGAGCGGCGATCACGGCGTCGATGCGATATTCCGGCGCGACGGGCGCGCTGAACATTTCGAGAGGCCGAATGGTGATCGGCGCGCGCTCGACGTCCGTTTCGATCAGCGAGCTGCAATGCAGCAGGCAGCACGGGCCGACATGATGCGCCTCGGCCGGCTCGTCGTTCGATGTCGACGTCGACGTCGACGCTTGGACGGTCTCGCAGACGCCGCCGAACAGAGCGACGGCGCGGTCCGCCGTGGCGCCCGTCGCGTAGCCGATCGAGAACATTTGCAGAAGCAGGAGGAGCGCCACAGCCGCGCTGACGGCCGTTCGCTCGACGCCATGCATGATCCGGCTGGATGTTCTCAATGTCGCTTACTCTGTGTCTCGGTCGCTTACTCTGCGTTTCGGCGAGACTTAACGCTAGGAGCGCCGTTGAAAAGGGTCAAGCGAAGCGGCCTGCGCCATTGTGCGGCATGTTGTCGCGCGTTGAAATTACGAGGTAATCTCGTTCGTGAAGGGCGTTTCGGATGCGACGCGCGCCGCTTTTTCGTCAGCCGGCAGCGTCCGTCTCCTCATGCAGGAAGGCTCTCAGCCTGCGCGTCGCCATGCCGCGATGATCCATCAGGGAGACGCCGTCACGCACGCGCCCGTGCCTGTCGACGAGATAGACGAGCGTCGTGTGATCGATCGTATAGCCGCCGCCGTCCAGCGGGGATTTGCGAAAATAGACGCGAAACGCCTGCGCGGCGCGCGCGATCTCCGTCTGCGAGCCGGTGAGCGCGATGACGCGGCCGTCGAAGGGGGCGATGAAATCGGACAGCGCCTTCGGCGTATCGCGCTCGGGATCGAGCGTGACGAAGACAATGGCGAGGTTCGCGGCTTCCGGCCCCAGCGATTGGATCGCGTGCGTCAGCTCGAGCAGAGTCGCCGGACACACTTGCGGACATTGCGTGAAGCCGAAGAAAGCGGCATAGGGCCGCCCGCGCATCGTCGTCTCGTCGACGATGGCTCCGCTGGTGGAGGTGAGACGAAAGGACGGCTCGCGCAACGGCGCCGGGCGCGCGTCGCTCGGCTGTTGCGACCATCGCCACATCAGCCCCGCCTGCAGCGCGGCCGCGGTGAGCGCGATGACGGACAAGCGCCGCAGCATCGCGCTGCGGCGTCGCCGCGACGCATCGGTCGCTTCCAGTGCGCGTCCGACCACCGTGCGAACCTCGACGATCGCGCCTTCGTCATTCAGCGCCGAAATCAGATTTTTTAGGAGCCTGTCGCGCTCGCTCGGGGTTTCGTGGCCGGCGATCTGCACGATGCGATCGGCGCCGATGAGCTCGACGCGCGCGCATTGGCCGAATTTGTCGACATGGCGATCGACGCTGAGGCCATTGGCTCTGATCCTGCGGCGGTCCACCAATCGCTCGGCGACATAGCGCGAGACGCAGACGACGCCGTCCTCGATCTCGACGCGCTCGACGATCGGCGGTCGGACGAAAAGCGAGGTCGCCCGCTCGAAGGCGGTCGCGACGGAATGCAGGAGCGCACGGAACGCCGGAAGCTTGCGCAAGTCGCCCGCAGCCTTGGCGAGATGGTTGCAACGGGCTTCGTCTTCGGCGTTGGCGTCGATCCGATGAGAGGAGCGCGAAACAGGCACGTGCATTCCTTGCAAATGAGAAAGGCGTTCGGCTCGGTCGAAGAAGCTTGGTCCAAGAAGCCTAGTCCAAGAAGCCTGGTCGAAGAGGCCCATTCGGACGAGCCGCCGCGAATGGCGACCGAACCGCGCACGATGTGTCGCCGCATAGAATAGGAACGCGAGTGAGACGACGTCAATGAAACCGATGCACTTTCACATGCGACTGGACGTCGCGTGCAATAACTGAACAAGAGCATTGCGTCGTCTCCCGTCGAGATCGTCCCGCCCATGTCGATACATTCGTATGAAATCCAGCCGTCGCGACAATAGGACGCAAGACCGCCTGACGCCTGCGTCCGCGCTGCTTTCTGAGTGTGTCTTCGTTTCTTTTCGCAATGGCGCCGAAGTTGCCGTCCTCACCGCCATCTCGTCCTCGCTCGGGCTCCGACATGCAGCCTTCGCTCTCTCATGCGTTTCGCTTGTCGCGACGCGATCATCTCCTTCTCGCCTTCGTCGCGAGCTTGTTCTGCGTCGCCGCGGCGACGCTCGACGCCGGCGGCGACGCGCCCGCTCCGCTGCGGATCGAGCAGGCCCGCTGCGATCCGGCTCTCGCGGGCGGCAAGGTCGGCTCCTGCACGCTCGTCATTCGCAATCCCGGTCGCGAGGCGGACCGGCTCGTCGCGATCGAAATGCCCGGCGCCGATCGCGTCGAGATTCACTCGATGAGCGTCACGGATGGAATCATGCAGATGCGCCGGCTCGCGCAAGGCGTCGACATTCCCGCTGGAACGACGGTCGACTTCCGCGAGCGCGGCTATCATCTGATGGTGGTCGGGCTGAAGGCGCCGCTCGCGGCGGGCGATACGATCGAAGCGACGCTGAACTTCGAGCGCAGCGGCCCGCGGCCTGCCGCGTTTCGTGTCGAGAACGAGCTGCTTCAGATGCGCTGAGCTCACGCCGCGCGTCGCGCGCGCATCGCCGCGAGCGCGGGCTCGAAGAGATGCGCGGCGAGATGGCGCACGACAGCGACGACGACGCCGTCGCCGGTGAGATGATAAGCATCGGCATAGCTCGCCGGCAGCGCGTAATCCTCCGGCAGGCCCATCAGCCGCGCCGTCTCGCGCGCGGCGATCAGCCGGGAGCGCAGCCGCCCATGCTCGACGACGAGAATGCTCTGGCGGCTGGAGCCGCCGGCCGGCGTGCGCAGGCAGCCGGCGACATCGTCGAAGCGCGCTTCCGCACGCTGGATCTTCTCGCCGCCGGCGCCGTAGCGCGTGCGCCTGTAGAGCGCGCCCACCATTCTGCGGCCGGAAACCTTCGCCGCCTCCACCTTGGCGCGATTGACCGCGCTCATCATATCGAGGAGCGCGCGGGTTTCGGCGGCGCTGCGCCAGGCGACGCCGTCCGGCTCGTCGTCGATGAGATCGGCCAGCGTGAGATTGCGCGCGGGCGGGGGTGGCAGCCGCCACCACAGCCATTGCGTGCGCAGGCTCTCCGGCAGTCGGTCGAACGCCGTGTCGAGCGCGCGCGTGCGCCAGAGCGGCGTGGGCGCGTCGGAGAGCAGCGCGGGCGCGAGCGGCAGATCCGCGCGCGCCGCGACGATGAACAGGCGCGGCCGCGACTGCGGCACGAACAGCGCCGCGTCGATGACGAGCGCGCCGAAGCGATAGCCCTGCTCGGCGAGCGCCGCGCAAATGGCGGCGAAGTCGCGCCCGCCATGTGAGGTCAGCGCACCGCAGACATTTTCGAGCGCGAGCAGCGGCGGATGGCGTCCCTCCACGCGCAGCGACGCGATGAGGCTCCAGAAAGGCCAGAACGCGCCCGAACGCGCGCCGCCCAGGCCGGCGCCGACGCCGGCGAGCGAGAGATCCTGGCAGGGAAAGGAGGCCCAGACGAGATCGGCGCGTCCGGGCAGCCGCGCGACCTCGAGCGCGCGAACGTCGCGCTCGACGAGCTCGCCGCCGCCCCAATTGGCGCGATAGCTCGCGCATTTGCGCGCGTCGAAATCATTGGCGAAGAGGCACTGCCAGCCGGGTCCCAATCCGGCGCGGACCATGCCGCCGCCGGCGAAGAATTCGTAATAGGTCGGCGTCATCTCGGATCTCGCCCTTCGCCGCGACTATCGACGATTCGGCGCGAGAACGCCATGTCGCGGGCGCAAAGTGTCACGGGCGCAGCGACTTCGGCCTGCGAGAAACAAAAGGGCGGCAGCCCGCAGGCGCCGCCCCTCGAAAATGCGACGAGGAATTCGGCGTCAGGCCGCCTCTTCCTGCGTCTGGACAGGTCCCGAGTCCTTGCCCTTGGCGTCGACGTCGCGATCGACGAATTCGATGACGGCGAGCGGGGCGTTGTCGCCATAGCGGAAGCCCGCCTTCAGCACGCGCGTGTAGCCGCCGTTGCGCTCCTTATAGCGCGGGCCCAGCACGTCGAAGAGCTTCTTGACGAGGTCCGGATCGCGCAGGCGCGCGATCGCCTGGCGGCGCGCGTGCAGATCGCCGCGCTTGCCGAGCGTCACCAGCTTCTCGACCACTGGACGCAGATCCTTGGCCTTCGGCAGTGTGGTGACGATCTGCTCATGCTTGATGAGCGCCTGAGACAGATTCATGAACATCGCCTTGCGATGCTCATGCGTGCGGTTGAACCTGCGCTTCGCGCGACGGTGATACATGTGGCGGTCTCCGTTTTTATGCGGCCGCCGTGCCAAGGAACGGCCGTCGAGAGCGAATAGAGAGTAGCGAGTAGCGAGTAGATTTTGTCTATTCGCTACTCGCTATCTCGCTATTCGCTCAATAATGCTCTTCGAACCTCTTCGCGAGATCGTCGATGTTCTCCGGCGGCCAGCCCGGCACTTCCATGCCGAGATGCAGGCCCATCTGCGCGAGAACCTCTTTGATCTCGTTCAGCGACTTGCGGCCGAAGTTCGGGGTGCGCAGCATCTCCGCCTCCGACTTCTGAATGAGGTCGCCGATATAGACGATGTTGTCGTTCTTCAGGCAGTTGGCCGAACGCACCGAGAGCTCGAGCTCGTCGACCTTCTTGAGCAGCGCCGGATTGAAGGCGAGCTGCGGGATCGACGGAGCGGCCTCCTCGCGACGCGGCTCCTCGAAATTCACGAAGACGCTGAGCTGGTCCTGCAGGATGCGCGCCGCATAGGCGAGCGAATCCTCCGGCGAGATCGCGCCATTGGTCTCGATCGTCAGCGTCAGCTTGTCATAATCGAGCACCTGGCCGGCGCGGGTGTTCTCGACGCGATAGCTGACCTTCTTGACCGGCGAATAGAGGCTGTCGATCGGGATGAGGCCGATCGGCGCGTCCTCGGCGCGGTTGCGGTCGGCCGGCACATAGCCCTTGCCGGTCGCTACCGTGAACTCGACGCGAATCTCGGCGCCCTCGTCCAAGGTGCAGATGACGAGGTCGGGGTTCAGAATCTGCACGTCGCCGGGCGTCTGGATGTCGCCGGCGGTGACCGGGCCGGGGCCGGTCTTCTTGAGCGTCATGCGCTTGACGCCCTCGGCGTGGTTCTTGATCGCAATGTCCTTGATGTTGAGGACGATGTCAGTCACGTCCTCGCGCACGCCGGGAATGGAGGAGAACTCGTGCAGAACGCCGTCGATATGGATCGAGGTGATGGCCGCGCCCTGCAGCGAGGAGAGGAGAATGCGGCGCAGCGCATTGCCGAGCGTCAGGCCGAAGCCGCGCTCGAGCGGCTCGGCGACCGCGACGGCGATACGGCGCGGATCGTCGCCGGCCGTCACCTCGAGCTTGCTGGGCTTGATGAGTTCCTGCCAGTTCTTCTGGATGCTCACTGTGGCGCCTTTCCTTCAGCTCGGCCGGGCTCCGCACGCGTCGCGCGACGCCCCTCTGCAATTCGTCCCGATCAACGCTCGCGGCGCGTCAGACTCGGCGGCGCTTGCGCGGACGGCAACCATTGTGCGGAATGGGCGTCACGTCGCGGATCGAGGTCACGGTGAAGCCCGCCGCCTGCAGCGCGCGCAGCGCCGACTCACGGCCCGAGCCGGGTCCGGAGACCTCGACCTCGAGCGTGCGCACGCCATGCTCGCCGGCCTTGCGCGCCGCGTCCTCGGCGGCCATCTGCGCGGCATAGGGCGTCGACTTGCGCGAGCCCTTGAAGCCCATCGTGCCGGCGGACGACCAGGACACGGTGTTGCCCTGCGCGTCGGTGATGGTGATCATGGTGTTGTTGAATGTCGAATTCACATGCGCGACGCCGGAAACGATATTCTTGCGCTCTCTACGGCGAACGCGCGTGGTCTCTTTGGCCATGTCTCTCTCGTCCTTCGAACGCGCCCGTAATGCCGGGCGCTAGGGCTCGATGGGGCGACGCGGGCGCGCCGCCCAGGTGATCGTCGCGGCTCACGCCGCGACACGGAAAATACTTACTTCTTCTTGCCGGCGATCGGCTTCGCCTTGCCCTTGCGGGTGCGGGCGTTGGTGTGGGTGCGCTGGCCATGCACCGGCAGCTGGCGGCGATGGCGCAGGCCGCGATAGCAGCCGAGATCCATCAGGCGCTTGATGTTGATCGCCACCTCGCGGCGCAGATCGCCCTCGACGAGATAGTCGCGGTCGATCGTCTCGCGGATCTGCAGCACTTCGGCGTCGGTGAGCTGGGCGACGCGACGCTCCGGCGGGATGTTCACCTTCTCGATGATCTCCTGCGCCTTCTTCGCGCCGATTCCATGGATATATTGGAGCGCGATGACGACGCGCTTGTTGGTCGGAATGTTGACGCCGGCGATACGTGCCATAGGTCTCGTCTCTCCATCTCGAGGGCGAGCGGGAAGCTCGCCGGTGTTGCGCCCGCGTCCGGTGGAGGCCGGCCCTTGCGGGTCGTGATACGACAACGGCTCCGTTCCCGCTGACGCGAAACGGAGCTTCATGCCGTGATCGTGAAGTCGCGCTTCCTAGACGAAAGAATGCGCCGCGTCAAGTCGTAAAAGCCAACAATGCACGGAACTCGCCATCCCGGCTCTCATCCTGAGCGCCCCGCAGGCGCGTCTCGAAGGATGATCCAGAGCGCGCGCGGCGGCCACCCTTCGAGACGCCCGCTTCGCGGGCTCCTCAGGGTGAGGGGTTGGTTGTCTCGGTCACGCCCCGAACGCCCTTCGCCTCAGAGCTTGTGAATCTTTCGATTTTCGCGAATTTCGACCTCCGTCAAATCAGTGACCTAGAGGGCGCAGAAACGCCGAAAATCCAATTGATTCACAAGCTCTCACGCCTTCGCGCGTTCCCGCTGCGCATAGCCGAGCCGCACATTGAGCTCATCCAGCACCCGCGCCGCCGCCTCGGGAATATTGGTGCCGGGCGGGAAGATCGCCGCGGCGCCGGCGTCGTAGAGCGCCTGGAAATCCTGTTCCGGGATCACGCCGCCGATCACCATCATGATGTCCTCGCGCCCTTCCGCCTTCAGCGCGTCGCGCAGCTCGGGCGTCAGCGCCAGATGGCCGGCGGTCATGGTGTTGACGCCGACGATATGGACTTTTTCCTGCGCTGCTCGCGCGGCCACTTCCTCCGGCGTCGCGAACAGATCGCCGATCACCACCTCGAAGCCGAGATCGGCGAAGGCAGAGGCGATCACCTTCTGGCCGCGGTCGTGTCCGTCCTGGCCGAGCTTGGCGACGAGAATCTTCGGCCTGCGCCCCTCGTTTTCGGCGAAAGCCGCGGTCATGCCCTGCACGCGCTCCACCTTGTCGAAATTCTGGCCCGCCTCGCGCGCATAGACGCCGGAGATCACATTGGCCTTGGGCTTGTGGCGGCCGAACACTTTTTCCAGCGCGAATGAGATCTCGCCGACGCTCGCTTTTGCACGCGCGGCCTTCACGGCGAGGTCGAGCAGATTGGCGCCGCTCGTCGCCCCCTCCGTCAGCGCGTCGAGCGCCGCCTGCGTCGCCGCCTCGTCGCGCTCGGCGCGCAGGCGCCGCAGCTTCTCGATCTGCGCGGCGCGCACGGCGGAATTGTCGACCTTCAGCACATCCGGCGCGACATCGTTCAGCGGCCGATATTTGTTGACGCCGACCACCACCTGCTGGCCGGTGTCGATGCGCGCCTGCGTCTTGGCCGCGACCTCCTCGATGCGCTGCTTCGGCAGGCCTTGCGCGATCGCCGCCGCCATGCCGCCCAGCTTCTCGATCTCCTGAATATGCGCCCAGGCCGCTTCCGCGAGCTCGGCGGTCAGCTTCTCGACATAATAGGAGCCGCCCCAGGGATCGATGATGCGCGTCGTGCCGCTCTCCTGCTGCAGCACGATCTGCGTGTTGCGGGCGATGCGCGCCGAAAAATCGGTCGGCAGCGCCAGCGCCTCGTCGAGCGCATTGGTGTGCAGCGATTGGGTATGCCCTTGAGTCGCCGCCATCGCCTCGACGCTGGTGCGGATCGAATTGACATAGACGTCCTGCGCCGTGAGCGACCAGCCGGAGGTCTGGCAGTGAGTGCGCAACGTCAGGCTCTTCTCGGACTTGGCGCCGAGATCCTTCATCAGCCGCGCCCACAGGAGGCGCGCGGCGCGGAGCTTCGCCACCTCCATGAAGAAATTCATGCCGATGGCGAAGAAGAAGGAGAGCCGCGGCGCGAAAGCGTCGATGTCGAGCCCGGCGGCGACGCCGGCGCGCACATATTCGACGCCGTCGGCGAGCGTGTAGCCCAATTCGAGATCGGCGGAGGCGCCCGCCTCCTGCATGTGATAGCCGGAGATCGAGATCGAGTTGAACTTCGGCATATGCTTGCTGGTATAAGCAAAAATATCCGAGACGATGCGCATGGAGGGCAGCGGCGGATAGATATAGGTGTTGCGCACCATGAATTCTTTTAGGATGTCGTTCTGAATCGTGCCGGTCAGCTTCTCGGGCGGGCAGCCCTGCTCCTCGCCGGCGACGATGAAGAGCGCCAGCACCGGCAGCACGGCGCCGTTCATCGTCATCGACACGCTCATCTGCTCGAGCGGAATGCCGTCGAACAATGTGCGCATGTCGTAGATGGAATCGATGGCGACGCCCGCCATGCCGACATCGCCGGAGACGCGCGGATGATCGCTGTCATAGCCGCGATGGGTGGCGAGATCGAAGGCGACCGAGAGGCCCTTCTGCCCGGCGGCGAGATTGCGGCGGTAGAAGGCATTGGAATCCTCCGCCGTGGAGAAGCCGGCATATTGGCGGATGGTCCAGGGCTGGGCGACATACATGGTCGGATACGGCCCGCGCACATAGGGCGCGACGCCGGGGAAGCCGTCGATGAACGAAAGTCCCTCTATGTCCTGCGGCCCATAGGAGTTTTTGATCTCGATCCCCTCCGGCGTCAGCCAGCGGCGCGCGGCCGCGTCGGGCGCGGAAACCTTGGTCGGAGCGAAGGGGATCGACGCAAAATCGGGAATTTTGGACATTTCCGGCTCTCTGATGGCTTTCCACGACTATTAGCCAAAAGGAGCGAGGGGAGCAAAGGGGCGATCTCGCGGGACGGCTCGGGGCGTCGATCCGGTCCCCGAGGAGGGCGCCAGAAAAGCAGGCTTCGAAACGCCGCTTCCTTGCTCCTGCTCGAAGCGAAGCCTGAGGCCGCACAGGCCGAGGACAATGCCGATCGCGAGCAGCCCCGCCAGCGCCGCGCCCCATACCGCGACGCCATCGGCCAGGCCCTTGCGAAGGCCATGCGACTGCAACACGACGCGCAATCCGGCGAAAGGATGGGCGAGGGCGAAAAAGACGGCGAGCGTGTAATCGGGAACGAGGCGGATGTTCCAGGCGTCCTCGATCAGCCCATGCGGGGCGCCGGACGCAAAGCTCCAATCCGAATCGATGCCGAGATGAATGCGCGCGAGGAGAATGACGCCATTGAAGTGATTGGTGACGAAGACGAGCAGAAAAGCTCCTGATGCGAGCTGGAAGGCGCGGAATCCGTCGGCTCTGCGCGCGCTGTGAATCCAGGCCAGCCAGCCGCCGGAGCCGACCATGAACAGAAAGCCCGCGACGAGAATCGGCTCGACGACCGGCGCGCGATAAATGTGGCGCAAGGTCTTCATCAGCGATCGATGCGCATCGGGGCCGACGAGGCCGGCGAGATGATTGCTCAGATGGGCGGCGACAAAGACGAGAAGCATAGAAGCCACGGCGCCATGGGCGGCGCGCAGCCAGGCCGGGGCGGAGCGGGGAACAGATTGCGGCGGCGCTTCGCGCCCGCCCGCCGCGATGATCGCGATCATCGCGGCCCAGAAGGCGGCGAGCGCCGCGACATCGGGAACCGGATTGCCCAGCATGTAGATGTCGTCGCCGACGGCGGTGAAGATGGGCGGCGCCGCCACCGCCAGCAGGGCGATGCGCCGCGCGCGCAGCTCCGCGTCGCTCGGGCTCTCGATCCTCAGCAGGCGCGTCGCGCAGACCAGCGCGATGGCGGGCGCCGCGAAGGCTGCGGCGAGGGAGAGCGCCGCCGCCGCCAGAGCGAGCCCGCCCCCGGCGGCTCGCGCGGCTTCGATCGCGCTGTGAAAGGCGATCAGAGGCAGCGGATAGGTCATCGCCGCCAGCGGCGCGATGAACCACAGAGGCTGGAGACCGGCGCGGAGGCCGACGACCGACGACGACGACATTGCTTCTTCTCCTCGAGAAGGCTGGCGAGGCCGCCAAGGTCGTGGAGAAAATGGTTCGCAGGAAGATCCAAATTGATTAGAATGACCGAGCCAATTTGGAGAAGGATATGCGTCGCGCTCGGGAGGTGGAGCTCGCGCTCGGCCCGAGGCCGGACGGCGTGTCGCTGCAGCATTGGCTGTATTCCGAGATCCGCGCCGCCATTTTGAGCCGGCGCCTCCAGGGCGGCGCGCGCCTTCCGGCCAGCCGCGATCTCGCCCGCCGGGCCGGCGTGTCCCGCGGAACCGTCCTGGCGGCTCTCGAGCAATTGGCGGCCGAGGGCTATCTCGTCGCCGTCGTCGGCCGCGGCGCCAGCGTCGCGGCCGATCTGCCAGATCAAGCGCCCGAGCCGCCGCCGAGCTCCCGGCCGGCCGCAGCGTCAACGGGCGCGAGGCTGGCGGCCCGTGGCCTTGCGCTGATCGAGGAAACCCCTTTTCCCGTCGCGGCGCCCTCCTGGCCGCTGCCGGCTTTCCGTCCCAACCAACCCGATGTGGCCGCCTTCCCGCTCGACCTCTGGCGCCGCTCGGCGGCGAGGCGGTCGCGGCTCACCCGCGTCGATCTGCTGGCCGACGGCGAGGCGCAGGGATATGGGCCGCTGCGGGAGGCGGTCGCCGCGCATCTGCGGCAGTCGAGGGGGATCGCCTGCGAGAAAGGCCAGGTGGCGATCGTGGCGTCGGTGCAGCAGGCGCTCGATCTGCTCGCACGTCTCTGCCTCGATCCCGGCGACGCCGTGTGGATGGAGGATCCCGGCTTTCCCGGCGCGCGGCTCGTGCTGGCGGCCGCGGGCGCGCGCATCGTCGGCGTTCCCGTGGATTCGTGCGGGCTGGATGTGACGGCGGGCCGCCGCCTCGCGCCGAACGCCCGCATGGCCTATGTCACTGCCGGTCGTCAGGCTCCGCTCGGCATGCCATTGGCGCTCGACCGACGGCTGGAGCTGCTGGCCTGGGCCGAGGCGGCGGAGGCGATCGTCGTCGAGGACGACTATGACAGCGAGTTTCGATTCCGGGGACTGCCCTTGGCGGCGCTCAAGAGCCATGACTCCGGCGATCGGGTCGCTTATGTCGGCGCCTTCAGCAAGATGCTGTTTCCGGCGCTGCGGCTCGCCTTCGTGGCGCTGCCCGGCGCGCTGGTCGATCCCTTCGCGAAAGCGCTGTCGCTGACCTGCCGCTACCAGCCGACCGCCGCTCAGGCGACGCTGTTCGACTTCATCGCGGAAGGCCATCTCGGCCGCCATATCCGCCGCATGCGGCTGCTCTACGCCGAGCGGGCCGAGGCTCTGCGGGATGCGGCGAGTCGCCGGCTCGGCGGCGCGCTGGTCATCCCGCCGATCCTCATGGGCCTCGACACGCCGGCCTTTCTCGCGGAGCGCCGCGACGGCGCGGCGATCGTCCGACGCGCCGCGGAACGCGGCGTCGAGGTCCGCGATCTGTCCTATTACGCCGTCGATCGTCCCGCGCCGGCGGGCGTGCAGCTCGGCTTCGCCGCCCTTGCGCCGGCCGCCATCGACGAGGGGATGGCCAGATTGGCGCAGGCGCTCGAGGAGGTTCGGTGAGAATGGGGCGCGGGCGTTCCCTCACGCCGCCTGCAGCACATCCGCCTCCAGCGCCGCCATGTCGATCGCCGGCGCGTGATCGCGCTCCAGCGCCGCGGCGGCGTCGCGCGCGTCCTCGCGCAGGGCCTCGGCCTCGAAGCGGCGCAGCAGCGCCAGCAGGCGGTCGAGCTCGCCGCCGTTCAGCTCCTCGCAGGCGGTGAGCGCGCGCTGCACCATCAGCAGCGACAGGCGCGCCCCGCCGCCGCCAGCGCCGCGATAGCCGAACGCCTGTTGCGCGTCGAGCGCCGCGCGGAAAGCCGGCAGCAGATTGGCCGGCATCTTTGCCCGCGCATAGAGCGCGGCGAAGCCTTGCCCGCGAAAATCGCGCACCAGCCCCGCCACTCGCTGCGCATCGACGCCCGACAATTCCCCGAGCGCCGCCTCCAGCAGCGCGCTATTGCCCGAGAACAGCGCGCGCAGCGCCAGGCTCGGCGTCAACCGCCCGCGCCGGCGCAGATGCGCGACCAGCGCGCGCACGCCATTGCGGCCGCTCGTCTCGTCCGCCTCGGCGACGATGACGACATTGGCCTTCTCGCGCGCCTCGCCGACGACGCGCTCGGTCCGCTCGCGCGACAGCCAGTCGCGGTCGATGACGAAGGAGGCGAGGCTCGCCGCCGTCGCGTCGACGAGATCGCTGCGCACCGCCGCGGGCAGGAAGGGCCGCGACAACAGCGCCTCGCGCAATTGCGCGTCGTCGCCGAAGCGCTCGATCATGCGGCGCATGGAGAAGGCCGGCAGCTCGGCGCCGGGATTGACCGCGAGAGCGATCGAGGCTTCGCAGGCGCCGACCTCGGCGAGCGCCGCGGAAAGGCCGCTCGGCACATGGGCGCGCAAGGCGATCGCCGTCTGCGCGAAAGCATCGCCGATCGCCGCGCAGTCGATCAGCTCGACCTCTGTCAGCAGCGGCGAGCGCGACAGCACCAGCGCGGCTATGTCGGACTGGTCGCTGGCCAGGGCCGCGACGATCGCATGCGGCGCGTCGGGCGAATTGGCGAAAATTTCGGCGAGCCTGCGCCGCACCAGCGGGGAAGGGTCGTCCAGCAGCGAGGCGAGCGCCGTCTCCGTCTCGCGCCGCATGGCGGGCCCGAGATCGGCATGGAGATAGGCCCTCGCCAGGGCGTCGGCCCCTTCGATGCGGCGCGCGGTCGGCGCGGTCCGCGCCCAGTGCAGAAAATCCCTGGCGATCATCTTACGCTTCGACGCCCTATGTTCTGGATCGGATCGGCGCTCACGGGCGTCCACAATCTCCGTTTATGGTAAATGCCCGCTTAAGATCACGGTCGGGCGCGAAAATGGCGGCTTTCATGCGATCCTGGCTGCTCGTTCGGCCGCGATACGACGACTTCGAGCGGGCTCTCGCGGCGAAAGCCGACGCGCTCGTCCTCGATCTCGGCGATCCGCTGGACGCCCGCGCGCGCGAAGCGGCGCGCGCGGGCGCATTTTCCTGCCTCGCGCGCGCTCAGGGCGGGCCAGGGCCCGCCCTATGGGTGAAGGTCGCGCCCCTCGACAGCGCGGCGATCGACGGCGACCTCGCGGCGATCGTCGCCGCCGGCGCGCAGGGCGTCGTTCTGCCCCGCGCCTGCGGCGGCGCGAGCCTGCAGCATCTCTCCGCCAAGCTCGCGGTCGCCGAGGCCGAGGCGGGCCGGGACGACGGGAGCATCCGGATCATGGCGCTCGCCACGCAAACGCCGGCGGCGATCTTCGCCCTCGGCGATTATGCCGGTGTGTCGCGGCGGCTGGAGGCCCTCGCCTTCGATACGGAACCGCTGCGCCTCGCGCTCGGAGCAGCCTGCGACGAGAACGCGCTGCGGGACGCCTCGACCCCCTTTGCTTTTGCGCGGACATGTCTCCGGCTGGGCGCGGCGGCGGCCGGCGTCGCGGCGATCGACCGACCCTTTCCGGCGACGGGGGTCCCGGCGAGCCTTTCCGCGGAATGTCGCGCCGCCCGGCGCGACGGGTTTTCCGGCAAATTCGCCGTTTCCTCCCTGCAAGTTCAGGAAATAAATGCCGCTTTCGACTGGGCCGAGCCCCAGCTATAGTCGCAGCGCCCAAGCGTTCATCACGAGTTCATGCGCGCGGCTTCATTTTGGGCTTCCCGCGTAAAACGACAGCAACAGGCCGACGGCGCGAGATCCGCTCGCGCCGGCCGCCGCACGCGTAACGGGGTGAGACAGCCTGGATGACGATCAGCGACCGCCCGCTCGATATATCCGCGGCCCGGGCAGCGCGGGGCCTGCTCGACGAGACGCGCCGGGCCCTGGCCGGGCCTTTGGAGACGACGCCGCATCGCTGGACGCCGCGCGACGCCTCCCTCGCCTTCGCGGCGCTCGCCGGATTCATGGCGCTCGCCGCCGTCTGCTGGGCGGCGAGCGGCGCGGTCGTGCCCTGGGATTCGAAGAATCACTTCTATCCGATGTTCCGCTTTCTGGGCCAGGCGCTGCAGAGAGGCGAGCTGCCGCTCTGGAACCCCTATCATTTCGCCGGGCATCCCGCCGTCGCCGATCCCCAATCGCTCATCTTCACCCCGACCTTCTTCCTGCTGGCGCTGCTGTTCCCCTCGGCCTCGATGCAGAGCTTCGACCTGTTCGTGTTCCTGCATCTGCTGATGGGCGGCGCCGGCGTGCTGGCGCTGTGCCGGCGGTTCGGCTTCGCGCCGGTCGCGGCGGTCCTGGCCGGCGCGATCTTCATGTTCGGCGGCGTCGCCGCCTCCCGGCTTCAGCATACGGGGATGATCATCTCCTACAGCTTCTTCCCGCTCGCCCTGTGGCTGCTGGAGGTCATGCTGGAGCGCCCGCTGGTGCGGAACGGCGTGCTGTTCGGCGTTTTCGCGAGCCTCATGGCCCTCGGACGCGATCAGGTCGCCTATCTCTTCTGCGTCACGCTGATCGCGCGCGTCCTCCATGCCGCAGCGGCCTCGCGCCGGCCCCTCGCTTTTCTCGCCGAGCGCTGGCCGGCGCTGCTGGCGGCGGGAGCGACGGGCGGGACCATCCTCGCGGTTCCCGTGCTGCTCACCCTGCAATTTCTGGCGAGCTCCAACCGGCCGGCGATCGCTTTCGGCGTCGCCGCCGCCGGCTCGCTCGCGCCCGTCAATTTCGCCACCATGCTCGCGCCCGATATTTTCGGCTCGCTCGGCAAGGGCTACGCCTATTGGGGTCCGGGCTACGACACGATGGCGGCGCCCGACTGGACGGACCGCGCCATCGACTATCTCTTCATCGGCACGGCGCCCGTGGCGCTGGGGCTGTGGCACGGGCTCGCCGGCGGCCGCATCTTCGCGCGCGAGGCGCGCTTCATCCATTACATGCTGGCCGGGGCGCTCATTTACACATTGGGCCGGTGGACGCCGCTGTTCGAGCCGATCTACGATTTCTTCCCCGGGGTCTCGCTGTATCGGCGGCCCGCCGACGCGGCTTTCGTGCTCAACGCCGGCTTCGCGCTCTCCAGCGGCTATCTGCTGCATCGCTACATCGCGCACGGATCGCCGCGGCCGTTCCAGAAAGCGCCGCGCGGGCTCGCCCTTGCGCTTCAAGCTTGCGCCTTCGGCGTCGCGCTGGCGCTGCTCCTCGGCGCGCTGGCCTTTTCCGCGGAGACGAAGCATGGGCGCGAGGCGCTCGTCGCCATCGCCTTTGCGATCGCCGCCGCCGGCGGCGCCGCGCTCGTCCTCGTCTTCGGCGAGCGGCTGGACCGGCGCGCCCTCGCGGCGGCGCTGCTCGTCGCCGCGACCTGCGGCGAGCTGTTGTGGCGCAACGCCGCCGATCCGCTGAACGCCGAGCCGGCGACGCGCTATTCGATCCTCGGCGAGCCCTCGCCCGCCGAGCGCCAGGCGGTCGCCGCCCTCGCGCATGAAATGTCCGAGCGCGCCGCCAAGGGCGAACGTCCGCGCGTCGAAATTCTGGGACTGCCCGGCGGCTGGCAGAACGCCTCGATGATGCTCGGGCTCGAGGACACGATCGGCTATAATCCGCTGCGCATCTCAGATTACGAGCGCGCCATCGGCCCCGGCGACAACGCCGTCGATCCCGATCTGCGACACTACCCCGCGACCTTCCGCGGCTATCGCTGCATGCTCGCGCGGCTGCTCGGGCTCGATTATCTCGTCCTCGGTCGTCCGCTGGCGCGCATGCCGCGGCATATGCCGCGGCCGACGGCGACGCCGATTTTCGTCTCCGACCAGATCTACGTCTACAGGCTCGGCCGCCCCGCCGCGCCGCGCGCCTATTTCGCCTCTCACATCGTCGCCGTCGATTCGGACGAGGCGATCGCCGACGACGAGATCCCCGAGTTCGACAGCTCCCGCGAGGCGCTGGTCGATCGCGCCGACACGCCCCGGCTGAACGCTGCGCTCTCGGCGCCCGGCGCGGCGGCGCGATCCGAGGTCGCGATCGTCTCCTATGGCGGGGAACGGATCGTCATCGACGTCGAGGCCGATCGCGACGGCTTGCTCGTTCTGCACGATCTCTATTATCCAGGCTGGGAGGCGCGGGTCGACGGCGCGCCGACCCCGATCGTGAAGGCGAATATCCTCTTTCGCGGCGTGGCGACGCCGCAGGGGCGCCATCGCGTCGAATTCCTATTTCGGCCGTTTTCGCCCACCAATCTCGCCTCGGCCGCCGCCTCGCTGGTCGAGGAGGAGGCGAATTAGAACGCTTTCCATTCGGAACGAAAACGGCTGGAGTGGTCCTCATCTCTCGATTTCGATGCAGCGAGTCCCACGGCGCATGAAAACCTGTCTGCTCGTCGGCTTGGCGATGGCGCTCGCCGGGGCCGGCGGAGCGCTGGCGGAGACGCCGGCGCAAAAGGGCGGCGCCGCTCATCCGGCTCGATCGGCTCCCGCGGCGGACGAAGCGCGCGAGCCCCCGGCGACCTTGCGGCTCAGCGCCGTGCTGACCGCGGGCGACAGAGCGCCCGTGCGCAGCGGACTGGTCTGGCGGATATTCGAGGAGGCTCCGGGCGGCGACGGCGCGCGCAAGCTGGTCGCCGAAACCAGGGAAGCCGCGCCCACGCAGCCGCTGCCGGACGGCGTCTATATCGTTCACGCCGCTTTCGGCCTCGCCGGGGCGACGCGGCGCGTCGTGATCGAGGGCGCCAATGTCAGCGAGCGGCTGGTGCTGAACGCCGGCGGACTGAAGCTGATCGACACGCTCGGCGAGACGCCGATTCCGGCGCAGCGACTGTCGATCTCGATCTTCGTGCCGGAGCGCGGGAACTCGGAAGCGAAGCTGGTGCTCGCCAATGCGCGCGCGGGCGAGGTGCTGTGCCTTCCGGAAGGCGCCTATCACATCGTCTCCACCCTGCTCGACACCTCGCAAGGGTCGCAGGGCGACAACAACGCCACCATTTCCGTCGTGAACGCCGATCTGCGCGTCACGGCGGGCAGGCTGATCGAGGCGACCTTGCGCCATCGCGCGGCGACCATGACGCTGAAGCTCGTCAATCAGCCGGGCGGCGAGGCGCTGGCCAACACGTCGTTTTCGGTGCTGACGCCAGGCGGCGACGTCATTCGCGAATTGATCGGCGCGTTTCCGTCGCTGGTGCTGGCGGAGGGCGAGTATGTCGCCATCGCCCGCCGCGAGGGCAAGACCTATCAGACGACCTTCAAGGTGCAGACGACGCAGGATCGCGACGTCGAGATCCTGACCCAGGCGGAATCGGAACTGCGCTAAAATCCCTTCAAACGCAAAATGCGCGGACGACTCCTCGAAGTCGTCCGCGGCCGTTCTCGTGCAGCCGTCTCGGCCCGCGGGTCAGCGCAGGGTGAACGGAATGATCGCGTCGAAGCCGAAGGTCACCTGCGTGCCGCGGGTGCCATTGACGAAAGGCGTCGTGTTGTTGAGCGACGTGTCGTAGCGGATCTCCGGCCGCAGGATCAGGCCGGTGATGATCGGGTTCTTCGGCACCTCGGGGGTGATGGTGACGCCGAGCGTCGCCTCGAGATAGGTGGTCGGCGGCGCGGTGATCAGGCTCGGCGTGGGGAAGCCGTGCTGGAGATTGGCGAAATCGACCGAACTCGGGTAGCCGGCGACGAAGAAGCCGTTGTTGTCGCGCCAGATTTCGAGGCGGCCGCCGATCTTGAAGATGTCGTTGATCTTATAGGTCGCATATTGCGCGACGCCATAGCCCTCGACGCCGCGGCCGCGGCCCGTGAACGGATCGACATTGCCGCCATCGTCACGGATATAGTTCAGATCCGTGATGAAGGTGAGATCCTCGGTCGCCTTCCAGGTGACGACCATGTCGTTGAGATAGCGCAGCGTGCTGTTCGGATCACAGCCGCAGACGACTGGCGTGTTCGGCCAGCCGACTCCCCACGGGTCGAGCTGCTTGGGATTCTCCGGGCCGATGTGTGTCGTAGCGAGGACAGTCAGCTCGCCGTCGAACAGGTTGAGCCCGACGCCGCCATGGAAGGAGGCGGAGTTGTTGTTGTCGCCCGGCCAGCCGATGCTGGTGTTCACGCCCGTCGTCACGCCCGCATAGATGTCGAGCCAGGGCAGCGCATGGCTGATCGTCATGACGCCGGTGTGCTTCAGCGGAATGCCGAAGTTGAAGATGTAGGAGTGTGAATAGAAGACGTTGTCCGGCGCGGTGATGAGCTCGGCGCCCTCGAGCGTCACGAACTGGCCGACCTTCACGTCGACGCCGCCCTCGAACAGGACCGGGAAATGCGCGATGGCGAATGCTTCGACGATGTCGAGCTGCGTGCGGTCGCGGATCACATAATCGAGCTCGCCGAGGAAATGCGTGTAGCGGGCGTCGGAGCCCACCATTCCCTGCACCTTGAAGCCGTAGTCGAAGCCGGTCGCCTTCGGGTCCAGCGGACGCTGAATGGTCAGAACGCCCTGATTGAACAGCGGGCCGGTGCGGTCCGTGAACAGGTGGCCGAAGTTGAAGTCGTTGATGTGGTTGCTGAAGTTGGGCGTGATGCCGCCGCTCAGCCAGCCGGTGACAGTGAGCGTGTCGGTCCAGACGGGCGGAGGCGGCGGGGGCAGCGCGGCCTTCTTCGTCGCGAGGTCGGCGGCGAATGCGGCATTGGCGAAGAGCGCGGCGGCCGCGACTCCCGTCAAAAGCGTCAATTTCATGATTCGGCTCCCGAGGTGGAATCTTTCTTCACAGGAACTGTGTCAGACGCGACTGGATCAGTTCAAGCCGAACAGGGGAGCAAATGCCTATCGAATATGCATAAAGGGCATGCCCAAGCGTTTTCTCGCGCGCAGTGGCGAAAATGTCACATTTCTGGCAGCTTTCAGACAAACACGACAATCGGCCACAAAAACGTATGATTGCCGCCAAATTATTCGTTCGCGCGCCGCCGGACCGCTTACTCGAAGCGGCCCGAGGCATGGCCGAGCATGGTGTAGACCTTGCCCGCGTCGGAGATCAGATAGCCGCGGGTCAGCGCGCCATCGCGGTCGCTGCGGCCGGTCTCCATCAGAAGCCGCTCGAACTCCTGGATGTAATGATCGACCGTGGCGCGGAACTCCGCGTCCACGCGGCAGCGTCGGCGGATCTCCTCGAAGGTCTGCTGGCCCTGCGGCGTGTAGAGCCGGCGCCCGAAGGGCGCCTTCTCGCCGCGTTGAAAGCGCTCCCAGAGATCCGTCACCGCCGCCTGATCGACCATTCGCGCGATGTCGAGCGTGAGGCTGTCCAACGCGCCGCTCGGCTTGTTCCGCGCCGGCGCGCCATGGGAGCGCGGCGCCGGGGGCTCGTCGCGCGAGGCGCGCGCCAGCAGATCGGACAGCCAGCCTCCTTCCGCGGGCTCGGCGCGGGGGGGCGGGGCCGGTTGCGGCGGAATGGCGCGCGCGCGGACCGCGTCCTCGCGAGGACGCTGCGGGGCGCCCCAGGAGGATTCGGCCTGCCGCGGCGGCGGGGGCGGCGGCGGAGCGGCCACGACGGCCGGGGCCGCCTCATAGGTCCGGCGCGCAGCGGCGGGCGGCGGCGCGGCGGCCGGCCCGGGCTCGGCGATGTCATAGACGCGGCCCGAGCGCGCCACGATGTCGGTGAGCTCGTTGAGCGCCTTCACCTGCTCGCCCACGACGCGCCGCAGCGCGGCGGCCTGCTCGGCGGTCTCGCGCGGCAGGTCCTGGGCGCCGCGGCGAACCTCGTCCCGCGTCGTTTCCAGCTCGCGCCGAATCTCGAGCGACATCCCGCGCATCTCCGCGGCCGCGGCGTTGAACTTCTCGGTCGCCTCGCCGAAGATCCGCGTCAGCTCCTCGTTCGCCTGATCATAGGCCGCGCGCAGGGCGGCCGAGGTCTGCTCGCTTTCGCGCGCGGCGGTCTCGCGCACGGCGGCGAAACGCTCGTCCACGAGGTCGGCCGTCTCCCGGGTCGATTCGGCGAGAAGCCCGCCCACGGCGCGGGCGCGCTCCTCCACGCGGCGGAAACTGTCGTCGACGAGGCCGGTGAAGGTCGAGATCGCGCCTTCGAAGTCCTCGCGCTTGTCCTCGACGAGGCCGACGAGGCCCTCGAGCGAGCGGCGGCGCGCCTCCAGCGCCTGATCGAGCTGCTGCTGGCTCACGGCGAGCTTGTCGACGCTCTCCGTCAGCGTCTGCCGATGGCTCTCCATTGCGCCGACGATCTCCTGGGCCTCGCCGATCGCCCCGCCCGACAAGTCGCCGAGCTGGGCGATTTGCGTCGACACCTCGCCGATCGCGCCCTGGAAATCGCGCAAGCGGCCGGAGAGCTCCGACTCCAGCCCCTCGAGATTGGCTCCCGCCTGATCGATGATCGTCTGCAGAGAGGCGTTGGTCGCGCCGAGCCGATCGAGCACGTCGGGCAGCTCCTTGCGCAGCTTCTCGTTGACCGAGAGCAGCGCGCGCACCGACCCGTCCGCGCCGGCTTCCAGCGCCGTCCTCAGCTCATTCGTCGACTGCTCGATGGACTGGGTGATCTCGGCGCGCTTCTCGCCGAGATGCTGCACGATGGACGCGCCGCGGGTCTCGATCGCATGGGCGACGAGTTCGCCGACATTGGCGAGCTCGCGCGTGACCTCGCCTCCGCGCTCGCCGAGCGAGGTCTGGATCTGCGCCAGCCTATCGTCCAGCGTCGAGCTGATCTCGCCGACGCGCTGCGTCAGCGCCTCGCCCAGATCGCCGGTGCGCGCATGCAGCGTCGTATCGAGGTCGCGCTTGGCCGCCGTCAGCGTCGCGTTGATTTCCGAGATGCGGGCGCCGATGGTCTCGACCACGAGGCGCGAGCGCTCGCCGATCTCGGTCGAGACGGCGTCGAGCCGACCGACCACATTGTTCTCGAACACGCCGATGCGATTGTCGAGCGTGCCGGCGATCTCCTCGGCCCGCCCGCCCAGCGCGGCGTTGATCTCCTCAGCCTTGGTCGACAGCGTGTCGGCGAGCTGCGTCGAGCGCTCGAGCAATACCGCGTCGATCTCCTTGACCTTCTCGTCGAGCGAGCGGATCACCTCGCGGCCGCCGTCGCCCATCGAGCGGGCGACTTCGACGGCATGGCGCGAAAGCGTGTCCTGGAAGCTCTTGCTGGCCGAGGAGAGGCCCGCATCGATGCGCTCCACCAGCCCATCCATGCGGTCGACCGCCTCGCGCGTCCGCTCGTTGGACACGGCTTCGAAGGTTTCGATCTTCGACGCCATGGCGCCGGCGATCTCCTCCGCCCGAACGCCCAGCTGCTCGACGAGCGTGGCTCCGTCCTTCACGATCGTCCTGTCGACGACGACGAGCTGCCGCTTGACCGACTCCGACAGGCTCTTCGACTGCTCGGAGAGACGCCCGGCCAGCGCGTCCGATTGTTCGGAGAGGCGAGCGACCAGCTCGCCGCCGCCTTCGCCGATGGCGCGCTCCACAGATGCGAAACGCTGCTCGACGTTCTCGGACAGCCGCTGCGTCTGCTCGGCGAGACGCAAGGCCAGAACTTCGGACTGTTCGGAAAGGCGCGACACGAGCTCGCCGCCGCCCTCGCCGATGGCGCGCTCCACCGCGGCGAGCCGCTGATCCATGTCCTCGGAGAGACGCTGCGTCTGCTCGCCGATCTGCGCGGACAGCGCTTCCGACTGTTCGGAGAGACGCGCGACCAGCGCGCCGCCGCCTTCGACGAGCGCGCGGTCCACCTCGACCAGCTGCCGCTCCATGTCCTCGGACAGCCGCTGCGACTGCTCGCCCAGCCGCGCGGAAAG
Source organism: Methylosinus sp. Sm6 (assembly GCF_019802345.1). Taxonomy (GTDB): domain Bacteria; phylum Pseudomonadota; class Alphaproteobacteria; order Rhizobiales; family Beijerinckiaceae; genus Methylosinus. The sequence continues at coordinate 81,407 of NZ_JAINDZ010000019.1, forward strand.
CGCTTCGGACTGTTCGGAGAAGCGCGCGACGAGGTCGCCGCCGCCCTCGCCGATCGCGCGGTCGACTTCGGCCAGCTGCCGTTCCATATCCTCGGAGAGGCGCTGCGATTGCTCGCCGATCCGTGCGGAGAGCGCGTCCGAGCGCTCGGCGAGGCGCGTGACCAGCGCGCCGCCGCCCTCGACGATGGTGCGATCCACCGCGACGAGCCGCTGGCCGAGCTGCTCCGTCAGCCGCTGCGACTGCTCGCCGATGCGGACGGAGAGCTGCGCGCTCTCCTCCTGCAGCGTCGCCTCGAAGGCGGCGATCTGCTCGCAGACGCCGCGCGCGATCTGGTCGCCGCCGGCGGCGAGCGCCGCAGCGACCTCCTCGCCATGGCCGAGCACCGTCGTCTCGAAGGCGGCGATGCGCTCGGCCAGCGCTTCGTCGACGCGCTCGCCCTGCGTCGAAATCGCGAGCACCGCCTCGCCGGCCGTGATTGCGAAGCGCTCCTGCAGCGTGGCGGACTGCTCGGCGAGGGCGCCCGCCAGATCGGCGACGCCCTGCTCGAGGCCGGCGCGCAGATCGGCGCCGCCCGTCGCGAACACGTCCTCGGCCCGCTTCTGCGCGTCCGCCAGCGACCGCGACGCTTCCGCCGTCGCCTTCTCCAGCGCGTCCAGCCGAACGGTCAGCGCGCCGTCGACCTTCTCCGCCTGCTCCGAGACGGCGGCGGTCACCTCGCCGGCCTGGCGCGACACCTGCTCCTCGAAGGCCGTCAGGCGCTCGGAGAGCACAGCGGCTATCTTCTCCGAATGCTCGGCGACGCGTGTCGCCACCTCGTCGCCATGGCGCACCACTGTCTCCTCGAAGGCGGCGAGGCCCTGCGAGAGATAGGCGCCGATGTCGTCGCCGCGCTCCACCAGCCGCGAGACCGTCTCGTCGCCGCGCGCGACGACGCGCTCCTCGAAGGCCGCGAGCCCCTCGGTCATCACGGCGCCGATACGCTCTCCGCCCTCGGAGAGGCGCTGGGCCGTCTCCTCGCTCTGGCGGGCGATCTGCTCGCCGAGCGCCGCGAACTCGCCGGCGACCGAGACGGTGAGACGCGCGCCATGCTCGGCGAGACGCGCCACGGCGGCCTCGCTCTGCTGGGCGACTCGCCGCTCGAAAGTGGCGACGCCGTCGGATACGGCGGAGCCGACGCGCTCGCCCTCCTCGACGAGCCGCGCCGCGAGATCGTCGCCGCGGCGCAGAACCTGATCCTCGAAAGCCGAGAGCCCGTCCGCCACCGCGCCGCTCACCTTGTCGCCATGCGTGACCAGCCGGCCGACGACGCGCTCGCCATGGTCGATGACCCGCGCCTCGAAGGCGGCGAGGCCTTCGGACACGGCGGAGCCGATGGCGTCGCCCTGCGCGACGAGGCGCTGGGTAGCTTCCTCGCTGCGGTCGAGGACGCGCGCCTCGAAGGCCGCGAGCCCATCGCTGACGAGGGCGCCGATGGCGTCGCCATGCTCGACGAGCCGGGACGCGACCTCGTCGCTGTGGCCGACGACGCGCGCCTCGAAGGCCGCGAGACCTTCGGAGACCACGGCGCCGATCGCCTCCCCCTGAGCCGCGAGCCGCGCCGCGGCCTCGCCACTGCTCTCGGCGACGCGCGCCTCGAATTTGGCGAAGCCTTTCGAGACGACCGAGCCGATCGTCTCGCCATGAGCCGCGAGCTTCTCGGCGATATCCTCGCTGTGGTCGGCGACCCGGCTCTGAAAGGCGGCGAGGCCTTCCGCCACGGCCGCCCCGAGCGCCTCGCCCTGAGCGGCGAGCCGCGCCGACGCCTCTTCGCTGCGCCCGGCCACGCGCTCCTCGAATTTGGCGAACCCCTCCTCGACGACCGACCCGATCGACTCGGACTGGGCGGCGATCCGGCTCGCAATGTCCTCGCTGTGCGCGACGACTCGTTCCTCGAAGGCGGAGAGCCCGTCCGTCACCATCGCGCCGATCGCGTCGCCATGGGCGACGAGCCGGCTCGCCACCTCGTCGCTGTGGCCGAGGACGCGCTCCTCGAACGCCGTGAGCCCGTCCGACAGCGTCGAGCCGATCGCATCGCCATGGGCGGTGAGGCGCGTGGCGACCTGCTCGCTCTGCGAGACGACGCGGCGCTCGAAGGCGGCGAGCCCCTCCGCCACCGACGCCCCGATCGTCTGACCATGCTGGAGCAGCCGCGAGGTCGCCGCCTCGCCCTGGCCGACGACGTGCCGCTCGAAGGCCGACAGCCCCTCGGCGAGCATCGCGCCGATCGCATCGCCGTGAGCGACGAGGCGGCTCGCCGCTTCCTCGCTGTGGCCGGCGACGCGCTCCTCGAAAGCCGCGAGCCCCTCGGACACGGCCGCTCCGACCGTCTCGCCCTGCGCGGCCAGCCGCGCGGCCAGCTGCTCGCCCTGCTCGGCGACACGCCGCTCGAAGCTCTCGAGCCCTTTCGACACCTCCTCGCCGATCGACTCGCCCTGGACGACGAGGCGCGAAACCGCCCGTTCGCCGCGGTCGACGACGTTCTTCTCGAAAGCCGAAAATCCCTCTGACAGGCCGGCGCCGATGGCCTCGCCATGGGCGACGAGACGGTTCGCCACCTCGTCGCTGTGGCCGACGACAAGCTCCTCGAAAGCCGCGAGCCCGTCCGACAGCGTGGAGCCGATTGTCTCCCCCTGCGCGGCGAGGCGCGCCGCCACCGCGTCGCTTCGCTCGACGACATGCTTTTCGAATGAGGCGAGGCTGTCCGTCAAAATCGCGCCGACGGCCTCGCCGCGAGCCGCAAGGCGATTCGCCGCCTCCTCGGTGGGGATGGCGACGCGCTCCTCGAAGGCCGCGACGCTCTCGGAAACCGTGGAGCCGATGCGCTCTCCCTGCTCGATCAAGCGGGCCGCGGCGTCCTCGCCGAGGCGAAGCGCCAGATCCTCGAACTGCTGCACGCCCTGCGCCATGATCGCGGCGAACGCCTCGCCACGAGCGCCGACGCGCTGCTCCGTCTCCTCGCTCTGCGCGGCGACGCGGGCGTCGAACTCCGCGAGGCTGCGCGTCACCGTCTCACCCAGGCGCTCGCTGTGCTCGGCGACGCGCTCGGCCGCGGAGCCGCCATGGCGAGCCACGCTCTCCTCGAATGCGGAGAGCCGCTCGGCGAGCGTTTCATTGATCCGGTCGCCATGTGTGGCGATGGCGGCGACCGCCTCGGCGGCGAGCGTGGCGAAGCGCTCCTGCAGCGCCTCGGTCTGCTCGCCGAGCGCCCCGGCGCCGTCTATGAGATTTTGCTCGAAACGAGCATGCAACGCCTCGCCATGCGCCTCGAACTCGCTCGCCGCGCGCTCGCGCGTCGCCTCGAGCAGCGCGGCGATGCGGTCGCCGGCGGCGCCGAAAGCCGCCTCCGTCGCGGCCGCCTTGGCGGCCATCTCGCCCGCGAGGCTCTCCGTCGCCTCCGCGAGCGCGCGCTCCAGCGCGCCGCCGTGGGTCGCGATCGCATCGTCGACGCGCGCGCCGGTCTCGGCGAGCCGCTCGACCAGGCTGTCGCCGCGCGCGCCGACATTATCGGCGAGCGTCGTTCCGAGCGCGTCGAGCCGCTCGACGATCGAGGCGCTGCGCTGGGCGAGATCGGCGGCGAGCGTCTCGCCGCGCTCCTTGAGCGTGCGGTCGGCCTCCGACACGCCGTCCGAGAAGCGCCGGGTCACCTCCTCGGTCGCTCCGCCGAGCCCGCTGGTGATCGCCTCGCCGGCGGCGGCAAGGCGCTTGACCATGTCCTCGCCGCGACTCTCCAGCGTCGTGTTGAAGCCGTCGCCGACGCGCTCCAGCGCCAGCCGGATCTCCTCCCCCTTGGAGCCGAGCGCGGCGGTCACCCGTCCGCCGGCCTCGCTCACCGTCTCGGCGAGATGACTCGATGTCGACTGGAGCTCTTGCGACAGGGACTCGCGGGCGCCGAGCAGAGCGGTGCGGGCGTTGTCGGCGTTGACGAGGATCGCCTCGCGCTCGCGCGTGAGCTCGTCGATGAGCAGGCGGATGCGGCGCTCATTCTCCGAATAGGAGCGCTCGAGATTGGAGACCTCGGTGCGCACGATGATCTCGAGCTCGCTGGCGCGGGCCAGCGCGCGCTCGATGCCGTCGCCCATCGACGCCGCCTCGCGGCGGATGGCCTGGGACAGCGTCACCACCTGCTCGGTGGCGATGGCCTCCGGCTCGATGAGCCGGATCGCCACTTCGGCCATCGAATTGGCGACTTGCTTCATCTCATGGGCGCGGCGCGCCATGACCCCCGTCACGAAGATGAAGACGATGGGACCGGCGAGCGCGAGCAGGGTGAGCACGGGCTTGGGCGCCAGAAAGGACCCATTCTCCCGATCGATGATCTCGCCCTGGTTGAAATAGACGAACAGCGTCCACAGCAGCGCCCAGGCGACGATCGAGGCGAAGGTGTAGGCGAGAATGGCGCTGTTGGGACGCGCCTGCAGCGCCTGCCGCAGCCGCCCGACGGTCTGCCGGTCGTCATTGGCGGGGGCGGCGGCCGGGGCCACGGCGGCGGTTTTTTGCGGCGAGGGATTGCGAGGGGCCGGAGACGCCGGCGACGGCGATGCGGCCTCGGCCGGGCGCGGCGCTGCGGGCTCGCGCGGCTCCGGCGCGCGACGGGTCGGCAGGCCGAGCCCGACCGTGCGCGGGCGATCCTTGACCGCGGCTTTGCCCGCCTCGGCGACGATTTTCTCGGCCGGCTCGGCCTTTGCGGAGCCCTTTTCCTCGGCGGGGGCGTCGGCGGCTTTGGCGGCCGCCTCGGGCTCGACGCCCAATTTCAACGCCTCCTCGATCGCCGACAGCGCAGCGGTCGCCGCGTCCTGGGTCTTGCCCGACATCGCCATTTCTCTTTTCTCCGAGCGGACTTGATCGTCGCAATTACGCCGCTCACCCTCCATCCCGCGCACATCGAGCGGAAAAGATTAACCAAATATTACAGCCGTCGGCGCGCAAATGAAACCAGCGCCGGCGAAGCGATCCGAATCGTCGTTAACGCGGGCGCGACAGCGGCGGCGGCGGCGCCGTCGGGTCGTCGCCGCGACGAGCGCCGCTGCAGCCGCGGTCGAGCCGATCGAAGACTTTGCACACGAAATTGATTCGACTAAGGATACGCTGCCCCTTTGCGGGCGGCGAGACAGAGGAATGCCGCATGTCGCGCCGGCGCGGCGAATCCACAAAAAAATACGCGCCGAAGCATGCGCGCCGGACGGGGAGACAGGCGTGAACGACAGGAGCCGCGAGGGCGATCCGCCGCCCGCCTCGAGCGTCGATTTTGCGCATCTCGCCGGGGCGACGGCGGGAGACGAGGAGCTCGCGCAGGAGCTGCTGGCCCTGTTCGGCGGACAGGCCCGGAATATCTGCGTGCAGCTGGACGCCGCGCCGGACGACCGCAAGCGGCGCGAGCTCGTCCATACGCTGAAGGGCTCGGCCGCCGCGATCGGTGCTTTCGCCGTGGCGGGCGCGGCGGACGCCTGCGAGGCCGCGCTGGCGAGCGGGGGCGAGGGCGCGCCGCCGCTCGACGCGCTCCGCCGCGCCCTCGCCGAGACCCTGGCGGCGATCGAGCAGCATCTCGCGCAAAGGCGCGCATAGTGCGTCTTGCCTATGCGACGGCCCTGTGGCACAAGGCCGACGAGCCGCGTCGACCCTTTTCGTTTCGCGCGGCCGAATTGCGCCGGCCTCCCCGGCGCGGAAACGGATGCTGCAGTAGCTCAGTGGTAGAGCACTCCCTTGGTAAGGGAGAGGTCGAGAGTTCAATCCTCTCTTGCAGCACCATCCCTCCACTGCGATTTTCGTCATTCGCTGCGAATTCGGCGAACGGCTCGAAGCTCGGGCGGCCTGATCGGGCTCGTGACATCGGAGGCGGCGCATGACGCCGGAAGAATTCGAGGCCTCTCTCGCCGCCGCCACGCCGCCGGCGCTGGAGCCGCCGCTGCTCGCGCTCTGGCGCGACGCCCGCGGCGAGTGGAATCTCGCGCATGAATGCGTCGGCGCCCGCGACGACGCCCTCTCCATGTGGACACACGCCTATCTGCATCGCGAGGAGGGCGATCTCGGCAACGCCCGCTATTGGTATGCGCGCGCGGGCCGCGCGCCGGCGCAGGGGCCGCTCGCCGAGGAATTCGCCGAAATTCTCTGCGCGCTGCTCCGGGCGTGACGCTCAGCGCGGGCGGCGGGCCAGAATCTCGCGCGCCTTTCGCGCGTCGTCGCGCATCTGCGCCGTGAGCGCGTCGAGCGAGGGGAATTTCGCCTCGCCGCGGATGAAGCCGATGAAGGCGACCTCCACCGTCTTGCCGTAGAGATCGCCGTCGAAGTCGAAGACGAAGACCTCGAGCAGCGGCGCGCCCTCCTCCTCCACCGTGGGCCGCCGGCCGAAATTGGCGACGCCGTCGTGCAGCACGCCGTCGGCCTCGAGCGTCACCGCATAAATGCCGTGACGCAGCTGGCTCGACGGGTCGAGCGCGATATTGGCGGTCGGAAAGCCGAGCGTGCGGCCGAGCTTGCGGCCTTCCCGCACCACGCCCTCGACGAAATAGGGATGGCCGAGCAGGCGCGCGGCCAGCTCGACCTCGCCGGCCTGCAGCGCTTCGCGCGTCGCCGTGGAGGAGACCGCCTCGAGGCTGCCCGCCTCGTCCCGAGTGATGCGCGGCACGATCTCGACGGCGAAGCCCAGCCGTTCGCCTTCGGCGCGCAAAAACTCGGGATTGCCGGCGCGCTTGGCCCCGAAACAGAAATCATAGCCCGCCACGGCCGCCGAAACGCCGAGACGGCCGACGAGAATCTCTTCGGTGAACTCGCGCGGCGGTCGCGCGGCGAAGTCTCTGTCGAAGGTCAGAATGATCATGCCGTCGAGGCCGAGGCGCGCCAGCAGCGCCGCCTTGGCGTCGGGCGGAGTCAGGCGGAAGATCACCGAGCGGCCGGCGAAGACATCGGCCGGATGCGGCTCGAAGGTGAGCAGGGCGCAGGGCTTGCCGAGGCGCCGCGCCAGCGCCTGGGCATGGGCGATGACGCCCCTGTGGCCGCGGTGCAGTCCGTCGAAATTGCCGAGCGCCACCACCGCGCCGTCGAGCCCCGCCGGGGGGCTTTCGGGATCGCGAGCGACGATGAAGGGGTGCGCGAGCGGCACGGGAGCGTCCAATCGGGTCGGGCGCCCCAGGGGCGCGGAATCGCAAAATGGCCCGCGCAGTTTGGGTAAAGAGCCGGAGCAAGTCCAGTGACGAGTTCCCACCGGCCCCGTCCGGCTTTCCTTCGATCTCATAGGCGCGCGGCCGGACCGCGGCTCAGAGCCGCAGCTCGGCCCGCGGCCGCGCCCGGGCCGAGGCGACGCGCGCGGTCTTCGCGCCGTCGGGCGCGTCGGCGGCGCCGTCGAGCGCCGCCTGGAGATGATCGACCGTGCGGCTGATGTGGCGATTGACCGTGCGCAGCGAAATGCCCAGACGCCGGGCGATCTCCGGGAAGGTCAAGCCATAGAGGCGGCTGAGCAGAAAGGTCTCGCAGCATCCGGGCGGCAGCTGCGCGAGCGAGGCCTGCAGGCTGCGAACCAGAATGGCCTCCTCGACAGCGGTCGCGAAAGGCGTTTCGCCGCCGGAGACGGCCTCGAACTCCACATCCTCGACGAGGCAGGCGGAGCGCGTCTTGCGCTTGCGCAGGAGATCCAACGCCACATTGCCGGCGATGCGATAGAGATAGCCGCGCGCGTCGGCGATGCGGCCGGCGTTCTCGAGCTCGAGGAGGCGCAGATACGCCTCCTGAACGACGTCTTCGGCGTCCTCCCGGCCGACATGGCGGCGCGCGAGACCCTGCAATGCACGGTTGTGGCGTCGATACAGCCGATCGACCGCGTCGCTCGAAAAGCGCATCAGCGGCCTCCTTTGCGGCGAGGCCGGCTTGCGGCGCGCGCCGCGTGTTCGGAGAAACCGATCGAGCGGCGGTTCGCCCCGGCTGAAAATACAGCGATGAACATGTGCGTCTCCCTCGGCCGCGCAGGCCGGCGTCATGGACGAGCCGGGCCGTCTCGCCACACGGAATCGGCGGCGAGGGAGGTTCGGCTCGATGCGTCGGAACGAATGGGGAGAGGTCAGGCCGGCGGGGCGCGGGCGCGGTGGGATTCGCAAACAGCGTCGGCCGAAGCGCGTCGCGCCGCGCATGGAGCCGGGCGGCGGCCGGGGGGGCTGTGAGATGTGAGTGGCCGTTCGGCGCTCGTCGGGTGGGACGGCTGATCGGAGCACGGCTGACACAGCAGACAATCGTCGCAGCAGCCACGCGAGCCATCGGCCGGCCCGTCCCCCTCGGCGTCGCTGCACAGCGACGCGGCGACCAGCGCATGTGTGGATACGGCCCTGAGGACAGAGGCGCGGCTCGCCTGCGTGAGCAGCGTGAGAGAGAGAAGGAACGCGACGAGGACAAGACGACGCATGTCGAGGCACCGGCTGTCGAAATCATTCAACTATTAGTTGCATAGTAAATATACTTATTCGTGACGGATGGCAATTCGCTCGCGTATAAATTGCATCCTCTTGCGCGAGGCGGCGCGCCGAGGGGCGGATCGCCGCCTAACGCGCGGCCGACGAGTCGACGGGCGTGACGCTGACGCTCACATCGAGCTTCTGGCGGCCGGCGCTGAAAATCACCCCGTCGATCGGCGAGACGTCGGCATAGTCGCGACCGACGGCGATGACGACATGGTCGTTCTCGACGAGAATCGCGTTGGTCGGATCGAGATCGATCCAGCCGTGCGGCTCGCCGCACCAGAGCGACATCCAGGCGTGCGAGGCGTCCGCGCCTTCCAGCGGCGCGCATCCCGGCGGCGGAATGGTGCGGATATAGCCGCTGACATAGGCGGCCGGCAGCCCGAGCCCGCGCAGGCCGGCGATCATGATGTGAGTGAAATCCTGGCAGACGCCGCTGCGCATCTGAAAGGCGCGGGCGAGCGGCAAAGCGACATGGGTCGCGCTCGGATCATAGACGAAATCCGCCTTGATGCGCCGCATCAGCTCCGCCGCGCCCTCGAGAATCGGCCGGCCGGGCGCAAAGCTTTCGCGCGCATAGGCGGTCGCCGGCTCATGGAGCGGAGCGAGGCGGCTCGGATAGAGCCAATGGGCAGGCGCATGAGAGTCGAGCGAGGCGGCGCCGACGGCGGCGGAGCGCACATTCTCCCAGCAGGGCGTCGCCGTCTCGGCCGGCGGCGCCGGCCGCTCGACGCGCACCCTGGCCCTCATGGCGATGCCGAGCTTCACATGCGGCGCGTCGATGCGCGCCTCGGCGACGCGATTGCCATAGAAGTCCACGCGCTCGCGCCAGTCGCCCGCAGCCGGCGTCACATCGATGCGGCCGGACAGCACGCTCTGGCCGCCGTCGCTACGCGGCAGCAGCCGCAAGGCGCAGCGCGCCGAGGCGACCGGCGCCTCATAGCTGTAGGTGGTCACATGGGTGATGTCGTAGATCACGCGAGACGGATCGGCTCTTCGAAATGCGCGGCGTCGGAGCCTTGCAGGAAGTAGCGGCCGGCGAGCGCGTCCGCAAGATTCATGAGGCGCTGCTCGACGGCGAAGATGCGCGTCGCATCGAGCATCACGGCGTCCTCCACCTCGATCTCGGCGCGCAATTTGACCGAGAGCCGCCGCGGCTGCTCCATCAGCCCGTCATGACGCAGGATCGGCAAACCGGCAAGATGCTCGTCGATGCGCGTCACCTGGAAGCACACCGAGCGCGGGTTGTAGGGATCGAGCATGGCCATGTCGAGCGCCGGCGCCAGCGCCGCGCCGGCGAGATAGCGCGAGCGATAGGTGATCTGCGAATCGATGAGCTCGAGCAAAGTGTCGAGGCTGTCGATGGTCGCGCCCTCATCGGCGAAGGCCCTCGCGAAGCGGCAGGCGTTGATGGCGCGCTCGACGCGCTTGCCGAGATCGAGAAAGGACCAGCCGGCGACGCGATTGACGTTTTCGTCGATGAGGCCTGAGAGTGCGGCGACGATATGCAGCGACTGCTCCGCGGTCTCGAGCAGCTCCGGCTCCGAGCAGAGCCCGCTCCCGAGATCCTGCAGCCGGCTCTCGAGCCGGTTGATCAGCTGCCAAATGTCCTGAGACAAACGCTCGCGGATGATGGAGGCGGCCTGGCGCGCCGCCCGCGCGACACTGAGCGCCGAGCCCGGCGCCTCCGAGCCGCCGGCCGCCGCCTGCGCCAGCTCGGCCGCCGCGAGGCGCGGCGTCTTGGCGGGCGCGGCGCCCCAGGCGAGCAGGATGCGCTCCAGCCGCTCGATCGGCTGGCGGCCGCTGTAATTGGGCGCGTCCGCCTCGGTGAGGCGGTTGCAGAGGCAGCGCACGAGGCGCAAGGTCGCCTCGGCGCGCTCGATATAACGGCCCATCCAGAAGAGATTATCCGCGGCGCGGCTCGGCAGATCGCCGACCATGCGCACGATCTCGATGTCGTCGCTGGTCGGCAGCAGGGAGGCATTGTCGATCGGCCGATCCGCCAGCACCCAGACGTCCGCCGATTGCGCGCCCGCGCCCATGGTGATGGCGCGCACGTCGAGCCGGTCCGACACGCGGCAGAAGCCGCCGGGCATCACCCGCCAGCCCTCGGCCGTCGCGGCGGCGAAGACGCGCAGCGCGAAAGGGCGCGGCGCGAGACCGCCCTCGCTCCACACCGGCGTCGTCGACAATTGCACGACCTCCTGGCCGACATAATCCATGCCGCGCGCGCGCATGAGATCGGCGAGCCGCGCGCGCTCGGCCGCATCGAACTCGCCGCCCAGGGCGACGCGCTTGCCGGGGAAGCCGGCGAGATGGTCGCCGAAGGCGGGGGCGACGGCGCGCTCGTCGAGCTCCGCCAGCACCTCGTCGCGCGCGGCGTCCTGCCCGCACCACCAGGTGGCGATATTGGCGAGCCGCAGGTCCTCGCCGAGCAGGCGGCGGGCCAGCGCCGGCAAAAAGCCGAGCAGCGCCCGCGATTCGACGAGGCCGGCGCCGGGCATGTTGGCGAGCGTGACATTGCCGTCGCGGATGGCGTCGAGGAGGCCCGGCACGCCGAGCTGCGAGGCGGCGTTCAGCTCCAGCGGATCGCACCAATCGGCGTCGACGCGCCGCCACACGACGTCGACGCGCTTCAGCCCGGCGATGGTGCGGACATGCAGCTTGCGCTCGCTGGTGACGAGATCGGCCCCCTCGACCAGCAGCAGGCCGAGATAGCGGGCGAGATTGACCTGCTCGGAATAGGTTTCGCTGAACGGCCCCGGCGTCAGCAGGCAGATGCGCGGGTCCTTCTGCTGCGCCGCCTTGGCGAGGCCGGCGCGAAAATCGCGGAAGAAGGGCGCGAGGCGCTGCACCTTCATATCGCGGTAGAGGCGCGGGAAGGTGCGGGCGAGGACCAGCCGGTTCTCGAGCGCATAGCCGGCGCCCGAAGGCGCCTGGGCGCGATCGCCGAGCACCCACCAGCGCCCGTCCGGCCCACGGCCGATGTCGGCGGCGTAGAAGCGCAGCCAGCGCCCGCCCGGCGGCGCGACGCCGGCCATGGGGCGGATATATTCGGGCGAGCCGGCGACGACGGCGGCCGGCAGCGCGCCCTCCTTCACGAGGCGGCCCTCGCCATAGACGTCGCGCAGCACGCGATCGAGCAGCTCGGCGCGCTGAGCGACGCCGGCCTCGATCTCGCGCCATTCGGCCTGCGGCAGCAGCAGCGGCAGCCGGCTCAGCGGCCAGCTGCGCTCCTTGCTCTCGCCGAGCACGCGATAGGAGACGCCCATGTCGCGAATGCGCCGGCCGGCGGCGGCGAAGCGATCGTCGATGTCGTCGCGGCCGAGGCCGGCCAGAGTGTCGAGCAGCCGTTTCCAATGCGCGCGCACGCGCCCGTCCAGCCCGACCAGCTCGTCCGGCACGCCGGCAGGCGGCGCATAGCGCTCGAGCCAGGAGGCGACGCGACGCGACGCCTCGCCGCTCGGGTCGATCGGACGTTCAGCCGGCACAGATCCTCCGCAGATCCAAGGTCAGCGGGAATTCGCCCGCCGGCTCCTCGCGCGGCGGCCGCACCCGGCCGGGCGTGTGGCCGTGATCCTGGAACCGCGAGAGCCTGCGGGCCTCCGCCTCATGCGAATTTACCGGAAACGTATCATAGTTGCGACCGCCCGGATGCGCCGTGTGATAGACGCAGCCGCCGAGCGAGCGCTCGCTCCATGAATCTATAATGTCGAAGGTGAGCGGCGAATGGGCCGCGATGTTCGGGTGCAGGCCCGACGCCGGCTGCCACGCCTTGTAGCGCACGCCGCCGACCGCGAGGCCGGAGGCGCCGGCGCTCGACATCGGCACGCGGCGGCCGTTGCAGGCGATCACATGCCGGCCCGGCACGAAGCCCTCCGCCTTCACCTCGACGCGCTCCACCGATGAATCGACGAAGCGAACCGTGCCGCCGGCCGCGCCCTCCTCGCCCATCACATGCCAGGGCTCCAGCGCCTGACGCACTTCGAGCTGCACGCCGCCATGCTCGACGCGGCCGGCGAGCGGGAAGCGGAACTCGCGCTGCGCCTCGAACCATTCGGGCTCGAACGGATAGCCGGCGCGCTGCAGATCGCCGAGCACGTCGAGGAAATCGCGCCAGACGAAATGCGGCAGCATGAAGCGGTCGTGCAAGGCCGTGCCCCAGCGAATGAGCGCGCCCTGCTGCGGCTCGCGCCAGAACCAGGCGACGAGGGCGCGCAGCAGCAATTGCTGCGCGAGGCTCATGCGCGCGTCGGGCGGCATCTCGAAGCCGCGGAATTCGACGAGGCCGAGTCGACCGGTCGGTCCGTCCGGCGAATAGAGCTTGTCGATGCAGATTTCCGCGCGATGCGTGTTGCCGGTGACGTCAACCAGAAGATTGCGGAACAGGCGGTCGACGAGCCAGGGCGGGAAGCCCGTCGTCCCCGCCTCCGGCACATTGGCGATGGCGATCTCGAGCTCATAGAGCGAATCGTGCCGCGCCTCGTCGACGCGCGGCGACTGGCTGGTCGGGCCGATGAAGAGGCCGGAGAAGAGATAAGAGAGCGCCGGATGTCGCTGCCAATAGAGGATCAGGCTCTTCAAGAGGTCCGGCCGGCGCAGGAAAGGCGAGTCGAAGGGCGTCCGGCCGCCGAGCACGACATGATTGCCGCCGCCCGAGCCGGTCTGGCGGCCATCGACCATGAATTTATCGGCGGTGAGCCGCGCGTTGCGCGCGTCCTCGTAGAGGCCGGACGTCGTCGCCACGGCGTCGCGCCAGGAATCGGCCGGATGGACATTGACTTCGATGACGCCGGGGTCGGGGGTCACCTTGATCACCTCGAGGCGCGGATCGACCGGCGGCGGATAGCCTTCGATGTGAATGGGCAGGCCCTGCGCCTTGGCGGTGGTCTCGACCGCCGTCAGCAGCTCGAGATAATCCTCGAGCGTCGGGACCGGCGGCATGAACACGCAGAGCGCGCCATTGCGCGGCTCGACGGCGAGCGCGGTTCGCACCGCGCCTTCGACCTCTAATTGCGGACTCACATCCGGCGGCGTGGAGAGCGCATTGGTTTCGTAGATTTGCTGCAGATGGAAGGGGTCCGGCAGCGGCCGGCGGATCTCGGTCGGGTCCTGCTGCCAGGAATAGGGATAGGAGGCCGCCGGAATCCACGGCAGCGAATTGATCGGCAGGCGCAGGCCGATCGGCGAATCGCCGGGCATGAGGAAGAGCTTGCCGCGCCGCAGCGGCCAGCGCTCCGACACCCAGCGCCGCTCCGCGAGCGCATTCCAGCGCTGCACCGGCAGCACGAAGCCGGTCGGCCGCGACAGGCCGCGCTCGAAGGCGCGCAGCATGCGCGCCCGCTCCTCGGCGTCGTCGATCTTCGAATCGAGCGGATCGACATTGATCGGGAGCGAGCCCTCCTTCAGCAGCCAATGCGCCGAGTCCTCATAGGCCGGGATCACATAGCGCGGGCCGAGGCCGAGGCGCTCGGAGAGATCGCCGATGAAGCGCTCGCCGTCCTCCGCGGTGGGGACGCTCGGCGCGCCGATGCGGGTGACGAGCTCGGGATCGCGCCAGATGGGCTGGCCGTCCTTGCGCCAATAGAGCGCGAAGGCCCAGCGCGGCAGGCTCTCGCCCGGATACCATTTGCCCTGGCCGTAATGCAGAAACCCGCCGCGCGCGAAGCGCTGCTGCAGCCGCCGCACCAGATCGTCGGCGCGCGCGCGCTTGGTGGGGCCGACGGCGGCGGTGTTCCACTCGGCCGATTGGAAATCGTCGATCGAGACGAAGGTCGGCTCGCCGCCCATGGTGAGCCGCACGTCATGCGCCGCGAGATCGGCGTCGACCTGCTCGCCGAGCGCGTCGAGCCGCGCCCAGGATTCGTCCGAGAAGGGCGCGGTGATGCGCGGCGCCTCGCGAATGCGCTCGACGCGCATCTCGAAGCCGAACTCCACCTCCGCCGGCTCGACGATTCCGGTGATCGGGGCGCAGGAGCGATAATGCGGCGCGCTGCACAAGGGCAGATGGCCCTCGCCGCAGAAAAGGCCGGAAGTGGCGTCGAGCCCGATCCAGCCGGTGCCGGGAATATAGACCTCCGCCCAGGCGTGCAGATCGGTGAAGTCGTGATCGGTTCCCGTCGGCCCCTCGATCGGATCGACGTCGGCCTTCAGCTGGATGAGATAGCCGGAGACGAAGCGCGCCGCGAGGCCGAGGCTGCGCAGAACCTGCACCAGCAGCCAGGCCGAGTCGCGGCAAGAGCCCGTGCCCAGCGCCAGCGTCTCGTCCGGCGCCTGCACGCCGGGCTCCATGCGGATCACATAGCGAATGTCGCGCTGCAGGCGGGCGTTGAGCTCGACGAGATAATCGACCGTGCGCAGCGGCGCGCTGGGCCGCACGCTCTCGACAAAAGCGTTGGAGAGCGGCCCCAGCCCCTCCACTTCGCGGCAGGAGGCGAGCTCGGCCTCGAGCTCCTGCGGATAGGCGAAAGGAAATTGCTCGGCGAAGGGCTCCATGAAGAAGTCGAAGGGATTGTAGACGGCGATCTCGGCGTGGAGATCGACCTCGATGCGGAACTCTTCGGCCTTCTCCGGGAAGACCAGCCGCGCCAGCCAATTTCCGTGCGGGTCCTGCTGCCAATTGATGAAATGGCCAGCGGGCAAAATCTTCAGCGAATAGCTCGGCACCCGCGTGCGGCAATGCGGCGCCGGCCGCAGACGCACGACCTGCGGCCCGAGCGCGACCGGCCGATCATATTTGTAATGGGTGACGTGGTGCAGGGCGACCTTGATCGACACGGGAGCTTGCTCGGCCTCACGAGGATGTCGCGCGACGGGCGCGCGGCGGGATTAGCTTATGGCCGGCGCGGCCTGTCAATCGCGCGGGCCTGCGAGCGCCGCGCTTTGCCGGAAATTGCCGCAGGGCGCATCCGGGGACGGCGCGCCATGCCGATGAAAACGGCGCCGCGGCGCGCGCCAATGTCGATGCGCCCCTGTCGCCTCGGTGGCGCAATGTCACGACTGCATCAGGGAAGCGGGCGGCGGGTCTCCCCAAAACGACACGCCGCCACGATTGTCGCGCTTGGCGCGATACAGCGCGGCGTCGGCGCGGGCGCACAAGACGTCCAGGGCGAGGCCGTCGCGCGGCGCCAGCGCGACGCCGATGCTGGCTCCGATGCGGATTTCCCGCCCTTCGATTTCATAGGGCGCGGAGAGGACGCGAATGATGCGATGCGCGAGCAGCCGCGCTTCGTCCTCATGCGCGATGCCGCTCTGGATGACCAGGAACTCGTCGCCCCCGAGGCGCGCCGCCATATCCTCGCTGCGCAGCGCGCCGAGCAGGCGTGCGGTCGCGGCGCGCAACAGCGCGTCGCCGAAGAGATGGCCGTAACGATCATTGACCTCCTTGAACCGGTCGAGGTCGAGACAATGGATCGCCAACGCCGTCCCCTCCGCGGGCAGCGCCGCGACCGCGTCCTCGAAGCGCTCGCGCAGGCGGACGCGATTGGCGAGGCCGGTGAGCTCGTCGCGGCGCGCCATCGCCGCATGGTCCAGCTTGGCGACGACCTGACGGCGGGTGGTCTCGTAATTGCGGCTCGCCCAATGCACGACGGCGAAGGCGAAGCCGGTCAGCAGCACGGCTTCCAGGATGAAGGCGGCGACGACATGAGGGTCCGTGGCCCCGGGCGCGCGATAGAGGAACCCGGCCACCGTCGGGACCGTGGCCAGTGCGAGGGCGATCCGGCAGAACATGGGCCGAAAGGCCACATTCGAGCTCGCGCCGCCGCCGAAGACGAAAGCGAGGCCAGAGGTCAGCATCGGCACGAGCGCCGAGTCGGGCGGATGGCCGATGGTGAGCGCGCGCGCGTTCAGCGCTCCGAGCAGCGCGGCGAAGGCGTAAATGGCGCAATCATGCATGCGCTCCCATCGCCGCGCCTGCAGCGCCGTGATCGGCTCCTTCGCGGCGCGTCGATAGGCCAGGGTGATGGCGATGCACAGCGCGATGGCGAACGCAGCGAGCAGGGTGAGGACGAGAATGCCCAAATCCTGCTTGCGGGATGTGAGCAGCAGGCCGACGCTGGTCGATGCGAGGCCTATGAACGCAACCGGCAAAATCGGCCGGACCACCACGTCGACGAGCTCGACATAGGCCGCGTCGGGGAGCCGGCCCAAAGCCGCATCCGGGGATTCCAAGCGCCGCCACATGTCTCACCCTGTCGTCGGAGCCTCTGAATGGGAGAGATAGGGGCGAGGTCGCGTCGGCGCAAAATTTCAGCTGGCGGGCGCGGCTCGAAGCTTGCCGGTTCCTTCCGGCCGGCGCATCGAGGGCCCGCGTTCGTCGAAGGGCCGCGCGTCAGACGATAGTCCTTCACCCGATCGCCCTGCGCGAGCCGACAGGGCTCCGAATTCGGGTTAACGAGCAGAGAGTTTTCAGCGTCATGGCCGCGCTTGTCGCACGGCTGTCCGGCACAAAAATTGGTTGTACAAGCGCATGACATTGATTCTAATCCGGTCCTGAG
>NZ_JAINDZ010000001.1 GCF_019802345.1 Methylosinus sp. Sm6
GTGGCAGACTGAAATGGAGAGGCGTTGTCTCCACAGACTGCTGACTCGCAACAACAAGTTAGAGTCAGTATGTTAGACTCTAAGTTAAGCGCGCGATTTTCGCTTTCGCTGTCGTCGGTTGGAGTGGGTTTGGGTTCCCGATAGCACGATAGTCGGGTTCCCGATGGCACGACATTGCCGGTTCCCGATAGCACGAGGCCATTCACAGCCTGTCCACAGGGCGCCGACGGCTCGAAAGCGAGCAGCGTCCGGCCGCCGATCTCGATCTCGATGAAAAGCGTGTAGCCGGGCAGCGGCTGGCGGCGAATGATGTCGCGCAGCTCGAACGCGAAGCGCTTGAAGGGCGAAAGGCTGCCCGATTTCTGGTGCAGGTGGCGGAAGTCGAAACGCCAGCCGTTACGCTGCCGGCCGCCATGCTTACGCACCAGTCGGTAAAGCCAACGATCGAGTCCGCCCGTCAAATCGAAATAGGCACGGTCGATGGTGAGCACCAGCGCGTCGTTGAGAACGGCCTGGTAGAACCAGTCGGGCACGATCAGCTCGATCCCCGCGGGCTTGTTGCGGTGGCAGGTGCGTTCCTGCCATTCGTTGATCCACGAGAAGCGATGGCGTCGGCCCTCGGCCGGCTGGCGGATCGACGTGGAAACAGTGGTCGATTGCAGCCGGTCGAGCGCCGCCTTGAGGCGTTGGTAGTCGCGCAAGCCCGTGCCGCGGCCGATGAAGGTGAGAATTTCGTAAGGGGTGGCGGCCATCAGCCGCGAGGTACGCAAGCCCGCGTCGCGCGCCTCGACGATCTGGCTCGCCGCCCAGATCAGGATGTCGGCGTCCCAGATGGTCGCCATGCCGTGGTCGGGCACGGCCTCGACTCGGATCGCGACATTGCCGGCGGCGAAGTCGATCGGCGCTACGCGATGTGTCTTGGAGAGAGAGAAGAACGGATAGGCCATGAGATCCTGCGCATCTCGTGGCGCGAAGTCGCCGGGGAGCGCTCGGAAGAGATCGAGCTGCCCGCGTTCCGACAGAGACCGTTGCCGCGCCACTCGGGAAGCCGCCTGCGATCAGCGCGGGTGGCGGTCGGGTCGCGGAGACGACGGCTGCGCCTGGCGCTTGGCCGGAAGGACTTGCCCGCGAGGATCGGAGGTGGACGTGACCGCGCCGCGCGCCGCCCAGGCTTCCAGATCAAGAACGGAATAGACGACGCGCCCACCGAGCTTTCGGTAGGCCGGTCCGGTCCCATAGGTCCGGTGCTTTTCGAGCGTGCGCGCGGAAAGGCTGAGAAACTCAGCCGCTTCCTTGGTGCGAAGGAAGCGCGGCGGCAGAACGGCGAGATCGGGTCGCATGGAGCGGGCCTCCGTGGCGTTGCGGGCGGCCGCTGCAAATGAGCGGCGGACGATGGCCACGATGGCGAAGAGCTGCTGTCTTGGGGGATGGCGAAGATAAGGGGGCGAAAATCGCACACCCTGGCGGTGGGCGGCGGTAGGTCAGCGGCGCCGCCGCCGCAGCAGTCCGAGATAGCCGCCGGCAATCAGGCTGAGGCCATCCTTGACAAGGTCGATGGTGGCGTCGCGGAGGGGTGAGGTTTTCCAAGGATCGTCAGCGACACGGGCCGCACCGAAGATGGCGTCAGCGATTTCTCGGTAGCTTGCGCCGTTCATGCGGCCATCGACGGCCTGGAGCATATGGCGCTGCCGGCGACGCTGCTGCGCGGTCAGCCGCGCGTCGGGAGGCACGGCGCGATTGTTGATGGCGCGCCAGAGACGTGTGACCGCCTCGATGCGGTCGAGCCCGTCGGCGCCGAGCGGGACCAGCGCGGCGAGGGGGTGATCAGACGGAATGTCCCCTAGCAAGAGAAGGCGGACGGCGGCGGCGCCATGTCCGTGGACGATGCTCAGTCCGTCGATGCCGACGCGAGCAGTGGTCTGATCGAGATCCCGCGGGGCTGCGGCGTCGAGGTCAGCCAGCGGAGGCGCTGCGGTCAGAATGACGAGGCCAGGATCGGCTTCGGGCGCCCAATAGATCGTCGTTTCGGTAGCGCTGAAGGACGGACGAACAGCGAAATTGCAGCCCCCAGCGTTGGCGGGTTCTATCAGTCAGCAGCGAGGCTTCAGTTTCGTGACGTCCAATTTCGGAATAATCGCGCTGATAGTCGCCATTGCGCCGAAGCCATTCCCAGGCGAGGTCGGGTGCGACAAGGCGGTCGAGATAGTCATAGGCCGACGCCGATCGCCACCTGGATATGTCAGGCCTCATCGCTGTCCTCCAGTCTCAGATTACTGGTGCATAATCGGGCTGGATACGATTGCTGGTTGAGCAAGATGCCGGAAGTCCTCTCTCCGGCAACACACGATGCCGGAAAGGCATCACCTCTACTGTCAGTGGCGGCCCTCGCGAACGAGCTGGCGATAGCCGTGCTCGGTCATCCAACGGGCGCGCGCGAGATGGCTGTCGTGGACATGGCGCGCGCGGTCGGGATCGCGGTCAGGGTCGAGACCGAAGAGGATCTCGACGGCTTCGCGCCAGTCGGCGCCGTCCGTCGCCGCATCGAGCAGGCGGAGATAAAGCTTCATGTGCTCGCGGTCGTAGCTCGTGAGCACGGCACTCTCCGGCGGTTCGTCCAGGAATGTCTTATGTGTCAAATCGATCCCCGGAGGCCGATCATAGCCATGCTTCAACGAGTTGTTAACCGTA
This sequence comes from Methylosinus sp. Sm6, assembly GCF_019802345.1. GTDB lineage: Bacteria > Pseudomonadota > Alphaproteobacteria > Rhizobiales > Beijerinckiaceae > Methylosinus. The sequence continues at coordinate 2,689 of NZ_JAINDZ010000001.1, forward strand.
AGCCCCCGAAGCGGCAAACGCCAAAAGCGCGCGAGGGCGCAGGCGCAGGATCATATCGCGCGCATGTAACGCTATGACGAGAAGGTCGTGTCGATCTTCGCACGGACAAGCATCACCCCTTCGCCCTGGTCGGAAGAAAGAAACACGATGCCGTTGGCCTCCAATGTGCGGCGCACCTGATCGCGGGTGGCTTCGTACACCTTGAGTCCGTTCTCGGACTCGAGGCGCTTCAGCGCGGTCAGCGATACCAAGGCCTTGTCAGCGAGCGTCTCCTGCGTCCAACCAAGCAACGCGCGTGCGGCCCGCGTCTGTCGGGCGGTGATCATGCATGATCACCTCCTACAGACCCGAATGCGCGCACCAGAACTACGACTAAAATAGTCGCTCTTTGGCGGTTTAGCCAGCCGAAAACGCCGTTTGTTCGGCGTCTTCATACGACTTCCGCGAACTGATTCGGTCGCTTTCAGGCACTTCGTCCCGCCCGGATGATCCGGGCGGGACGCTGCCCTGAGCCTTAGTCGCCGTTGCGGCGGTTCGGGCGGGACCAGATGAGGCTGTAGCCCTCTCCGTCCTCGTCGTCGAAGAGGTTGGCGTAGATGGGCGCGTTGAAGCTCGGATCGTCGAGCTTGAGGCCCAGGTAGTCGCGGCCCTCGTTGGAGCGCTTGGACCAGGCGGCGCCGATCTCGGCGCGGCCGACCAGCACCCGGTGGCTGGGGGCGTTCTCGCCGGTGGCGCGGGTGTCGGGGACGATGCGCACGCCCTTGGCCTGAACGCTGAGAGTGACGATTTCGCCGGTGAACTCGTTCGAGCCGGTCTTCTTGAAGGTGCCGATGGTCGCCATTTTCAATTCTCCGTTTCCGTTTTCGAGCCCGCACCATTGCGGCCTCGATGGCGATCGGTTGGCCGGAGGCGACCGACGGCGCACCCCGAAGGGGCCTGACAGCTAAGGAGGAACTTTCTTGTCCCGCGAGGAATGACGGCCTTGGCCGGCAGGGGAAGAAAGTTATGACGCCGCTGTTGCGTCATAGGCGGTCGAGGCGCAGCCGACCTTTGGCCAGATCAGCCCATCGAAGAGGCCGTTTGGAGCGGTCTGGGGACGGGATAAAAACGGAGATGATGGCGACTACCTGCAACCGACAGGCAGAAGCGGCCGAATCCTCGCCGGCGCTGTCTCACCGTCTCGATCAGGTCCGCTTGCGTTGTCGTTCACGCCGATGCCGCTGGCGAGATCGCCTTCCGCTCCGCGTGGATCGGCCATCGCGCAAAAAAAGCGCCGCGGTTCAAGCAGTCCAGCGTGCACATTACGCACCAAGCCTCTGCGTGGTCCGAACTCCAACGCCACACCATTCCGACCGCATGAGGATGTGGGCGGCACTAACGTCGGGCTCTATTCCGCCGGCCAGTGGGTACGACGTCTTGGGGATTCTGATCGAGTCCGGCGACTGCCGCCAGCTAGTCGGGGCGCTTTGGCGTGAACTGGTGCGCTTGGAGATACGCCGTCACAAGCAGGACGAGTTCTCTTTCCAGACGCGGTCTGACCTGCGCCGGCGCATGTTCTTTAAGCAAGGCTTGCACCGGACCGAGCAGGGCGCCGAGCGCGATCTTGGCGACCATGGCGGGATCGTCGAAACGCGCGTCGGACGCGCTGGCCAGCATGGCTGCGATAGCCGCCGCGATGCGCACGCGCATGCGAGCGGCAAGCACCGCGCCGCCCCGTTCTTCCGCGACGGCATAGAGCGCCTTCGCTTCTTCAGGGTCGCGCAACTTCGCAGCGAGGAAAGCAACGACGAAGGCCGCGGCCATTTCGGATAATTGTTTGCCCCGATGTTCGTGGCAGGCGCGCTCGACGGCGGCGGCGATGCCCTCCAGATGCTTTTCGAGGACGGCGGCGAGCAGCGCGTCGCGGTTCGGATAGTATTGATAGAGGCTTCCGACCGACGCCCCCGCACGCTCGGCGATACGGGTCGTTGTGCAGCGGCTCAGGCTCTCCTGGATCAAAACCTGAATGGCCGCAGCGTGCAGCGCTTCAACGGTGACCGCGGAGCGCGCCTGAACCGGGGATTTTCTGGGCTTTAGGGTCGCTGCGAAGGCGCTCATGGAATGCGAATTCAGAAAGTGAAGGATTCTTCATATATTCGCATGGGCGACTTGAAACAAGGACCTATGCAATGACGACCACATTCACCTTGGGCGACCGCACCGTGAAACGGATCGGCTACGGCGCGATGCAGCTCGCGGGACCTGGCGCCTTTGGTCCGCCGAAAGATCGTGATGCGGCGCTGGCCGTGTTGCGCGAAGCGGTGAGAGCCGGGGTGAATCATATCGACACGAGCGACTTCTACGGACCGCATGTCACCAACCGGCTGATCCGCGAGGCGCTGCATCCCTATCCAGATGACCTCGTCATCGCCACCAAGATCGGCGCGCGGCGTGGCGCGGACGGCTCATGGCGGCCAGCCTTCTCGCGCGAAGAACTCGCGCAGGCTGTGCATGACAATCTGCGCAATCTCGGTCTGGAAGCGCTCGATGTGGTCAATCTGCGCGTGATGTTCAGCGCTCACGGCCCCGCGGAAGGTTCGATCGAAGCGCCGCTCACTGCGCTCGCGGAGCTTCAGCGGCAAGGCCTGATACGCCATATTGGCCTCAGCAACGTCACCCCCACTCAGATCGTGGAGGGACGCGATATCTGCGAGATCGTCTGCGTACAGAACCGCTACAATCTCGCGCACCGGGCTGACGACGCTCTCATCGACGAACTCACCGGCAGCGGCATCGCCTATGTGCCCTTCTTTCCGCTCGGCGGGTTCACGCCGCTGCAATCCTCGACCCTGTCCGATGTCGCTCGGAGTCTCGACGCCACGCCCATGCAGGTCGCAATTGCCTGGCTGCTTCGTCGCGCACCCAATATCCTGCCGATCCCCGGTACGACGTCGGTCGCGCATCTGCGGGAGAATCTCTCCGCGATCAAACTCGATCTGCCGGACGAGGCGACTGCTTTGCTCAACGGCGTTGCGGCAAATATCGGTTCGTCTGACTGAGCGATCCTTGCCTTCTGGTAGGTGCAGCGGCGTAGGGGGCCACATTTTCTTTGCCAGCTTGCACCGGTGCAGCCGGCAAACGTTGCGCGATGCCCCGACCGGATGGGACGGCGGACGCCCTAGGACGCGCATGAAAACCGTTGCTCCGACCGCCGCTGCGCCGACGATCGAGAAGACGATCTGCCAGGTTCCGGACGGCATGGTGTGTTTCACGATGCCGTGGGGGCGAACGCAATAGGGCAACTGACGGAAGCTATCAGCTTGGGAGGACAATGTTTTCCTGCTTCAGCGCATGTTGGACCGCCTCACGTCAGAGCACGCGTGCCATGACATCAGACCAGGCCGGATAGTCGGCCTGCATAGCAAAGCCCGAGGCCATGCCCCACAGGAAAAAGACCAAAAGAAAGGGATCAACGCAGGAGTAGGCATCACCAACCGCCCATGACCGTCCCGCCATCAGGGTCTCGATATGGCGATAGGCATCCGCAATATTGTCGCGTCCCTTTGCGGATATCGCGTTGAAATGAGTGCTGTCGTGAATGAAGCGCGCCGGACGCCACAATTGCCCGTAGCCAATTGCGTGCAACGTGCTTGACAGCCAATTGAACCATTCCAGGCAACGAAATTGATCCATCGGGTCGGCCGGCAGCAATCGCGCCTCTGGGTGCGTCTTCGCTAAGTAAACGACAATAGCGGGAGCTTCAGTGAGCAGAATTCCGCCAAGGTCCAGGACCGGCACGCGGCCCTTGGGGTTGGTCTTGAGGAACGCCGGCTCGGTTGTCTTTCCCTCCTGTACCGACACCAGCTCCAGCCGATAAGGAAGCCCCAGCTCCTCAAGCAGTATATGCACCGCCAAGGAGCAGGCGCCGGGCGAGAAATACAGGGTGATGCGATTTTCATCCTGGTTTTTGATCAAGGCGAACACTCCTTTTTCGGGTTCGTGGATCCGCCTTGTGTTCTATTCGCCGTCAATTTATGATCAAGAACATATTTAAGGCTCCAAGGACGATCAGATGCCCTATTCCAAAGCCCATACGCAAAGGGCTCGCCTGCGCATTTTGGACAGCGCCGTGCAGTTGTTTTGCAAACGTGGTTATGACGGCGTCACATTGGACGAAATTACCCAAGGCGCGGGGCTGACGCGCGGGGCCTTTTACGCGCACTTTGATTCGAAGCAGCGGGTCTATGTGGAGGCCATTTTGCACGCCGCCGCACATGGACCCATGGCGGCGTTGGGCGACACCTCCAAGGAACCGGCTCTGAAGTCCTTGGTCCGGTCCTATCTCGATATGGGCCATGTTCGTCAGGACGGCCCGATCTGCCCCATGGCCTTTCTGGTCACCGATGTCGCCAAACAGGAAGACGAAATCCGTGACGTCTATACGCAGGTATTTAGGGACACCGTTACGCGGATTGCTGCTCTTCGATCGGCAGGGGGCACTGACACGACTTTAGCTCTCAGCGCCATGCTCATCGGCGCTGTCGCTGTAGCGCGCGCACTCAAGGATGTGGAGTTGTCTGAACAGCTCCTCGCCGCTTGCGTGTGGGCGAGCGAAAATGTGCTTGCCTCTCACGCGGTGTCGTAGCCGATGAACAACAGCCCCTTGGCGGCGAAGCGGGCGTGTCGACGCGGTGCCACCGTCAAGCTGGAGCGGTAGTTGGGCCGGTCGGGCTTGCGCTCGCCATCGCCGTGACGCGCACGAAAGCCGTGATCCCGACCGCGACGGCGCCGATGACCGAGAACACGATCTGCCAGGTCTCCGATGGCATGGTTTGTTTCACGATACCGTGCGTGGCGTGATATCCCGCTATGGCGGCGGGCGCGACGAAGACGAGCGCAATCACCAGCCGCGCCCAGAGCGGGCGGACGATCATGAGCAGGATCTGCCCGATGCCGAGGGTCAATCCTGCGCACGCGATGCCGATGAGGATCGCACCGAGCCAACCTGTGCCGGTGTGATAGGCCCATGCGCCAGCGGTGACGCCGGCGAAAAAGGGCAGCGCGAAGACGGCGAGCGTAAAGAGCAGCCAACAGAAGAAGCTGATCGCCGCGATGCTGAGGAGAATGCCGAGAAGGATCATGGTGGTGGCTCCGTGAGAAAGGCTCTGACGGTTGCGCCTTCCACCACCACCACGGCGCGGGGCAGAACATAGCAGAAGACGATCGTCAGCAGGGAGCGGAAACAGGCAAGGTTTCATCTCGACCGCGACGATCTTCGCCCCGTCATGGGGCGAAGGGGTCGACTTCGCGGACGATCTCGGCGACATCACCGTCGTATTCGGCGGCGGGCATGACCGAGAGGCTGCCGTCGCCGGCGCGGAAGATCACGATGGCGACCATCAGGGTGGTGGCGAGGCTGAAAGCGAAGGCTTGGGCGTCGTTGAGAGACATCTATCCGGCTCCTGTTCCGAGCGGAGGACCATCCCCCGCTGACAGGCGCCCGACGTGTCGGACTGAGCGCTGCAATCACCGCGCAGGCGAAGCCGCAGCGGCGGCATGCTCGCATAGCCGACCCTTTACGGGTTGATGGCGACAAGCGATCAGTCGGACCAAGGATCAGCGCAGAAAAGCGGGGGTGGTACGCAACCAATGGGAGGCGACGGACTCGGAGTGCATTGCTTTAGGCGGATGACACATTGCAGCTTGCGCTCCAGTTGCCGTCGTTCGGCGAAACCGCAAGATCGGTCGAGCAGGTTATGGCCATTAGCGACTAGCTAGTGCCGCCACGGAGGAAGGGACGATGAAGGCGGCGCTTCAAAACTATCGTGCCCGGATGCGGCGGGTGCTGGACTATATTGACCGGCATCTTGACGGTGATCTGGACCTGGAAACGCTAAGTCGAGTTGCGGCCTTTTCGAAGTTTCATTTCCACCGGCAGTTTGCGGCGACCTTCGGGTTATCCGTGCATCGCTATGTCCAGCTCGCCCGCATGAAGCGTGCTTCCTACCGGCTGGCCTATAGGGACGTCCAAGACGTCACGGAGATAGCGATGGATGCCGGTTACGACGCGCCGGATGCCTTCGCCCGCGCCTTTCGGCAACGGTTCGGGCAATCGCCTTCGTCGTTCCGGAAATCTCCCGGTTGGGGGCCGTGGCTTGCGGCCTTCGGGCCTCTCGACAACGCGAGGAGCAAGCTCATGCAGAAGACCTTTACCACGGACGACGTAACGATTCGCGATGTGCCCTCGACGCCGGTGGCAATCATGGAGCATCGGGGCGACCCGGCGACGCTCGGCGCCACCATCCAGCGGTTCATCGCATGGCGCAAGGCCGCTGGCCTGCACCCCAAGACCAGTCCGACCTTCAACGTCTGGCGTTCCGAGCGGCGTCCTGCCTCTCCTGCCGAATACAGCGAGGACCTTTGTGTCGGGACCGACCAACCGATCGAAGCGAACGGCGAAGAGATCAAAGCCGGCGTGATCCCCGGCGGACGTTGTGCGGTGCTGCGCGTCGTCGGCTACACCGACAATCTGGAGCCCGCCGCGCTCTATCTCTATCGCGACTGGCTGCCGGCCAGCGGCGAGGAAACCCGCGACTTCCCGATCTATTGCCAGCGGCTGAGCTTCTTCCCGGAGGTGCCAGAGCATGAGGCGGTCGCGGAACTGTTTTTGCCGCTGAAGTAGCGCCCTCTGATGGCGACCTGTCCCTTCTGAACGCAAGAAGCGGGCAGGCCGCTGTCCACCATTTGTTGACGCCGGCATACTGGGCGGCGCTTACCAGGCTGTGTGAAAACCTCCTGAGTTTCGTTCCCAACGGGGCCCTTTTCCTCGCGCATTTCACCAAATCAGTGTATAAATTTAAGTAGATAATTCAATGTGGAGCAGATATGAGCTACGTTACCGGAGCTGATCGGCATCAGTCAGCTTTCCTGCCGCCTGCCATCGAAGATTATGTTGAGAAAACTGCGCCCGTTCGAGTCATCGATGCTTTCGTCAATCAACTCGATTTCTCGGCTCTGGGTTTCGGACGGGCCATTCCTGCGTCAATTGGTCGACCAGGCTACGATCCCAGAGACATGTTGAAGCTTTACGTCTACGGCTATCTCAACGAGGTCCGCTCCTCGCGACGACTGGAGCGCGAGTGCCGGCGAAATCTCGAACTGATGTGGCTCGTTCGCCGGCTGGCGCCAGATCACAAGACAATCGCGGACTTCAGGCGAGACAATGGAGCCGCGATCGTCGGCGCCTGCCGCGCTTTTGTGCTTTTCTGCCGCGATCAGGGGCTTTTCGCCGCCAGGCTCCTAGCCATCGATGGCGCGAAGTTCCGTGCGGCGGCCAGCCCGATTCGCGTCATGGACCGACGCCGGATCGCAGAGGAGGCAGAAAAGGTCGACGCTCGTATCGCGAGTTACCTTACCGACCTCGACAAGACAGACGCGAACGAACCTGCCGACGATCCCGGCGCGACCGCAAAGGCGATCGTGGCGCTGAAAGAGCGTCGAGTCGACCTGGATCTACTGTCGGCGCGTCTCGATCAGGACGCGCGCAGCTTGGTTGTCGATGGCGAGCTCGACGCGCGGCCGATGGGGTTCGGCCGAGGCGGGAAGCCGCCGTCATACAATGTCCAGACCGCGGTCGACGCCGACACCGGCTTCATCGTCCATCACGAAGTCACAGACGAAGTGAACGACACGCGCATGCTTCACCCGATCGCAAAAGCCGCGCGCGATCTGCTCGAACGAGAAGAGCTGATCGTCGTGGCCGATACGGGCTACTCTAATGGCAACGCAGCAGCGGCCTGCGAAGCTGATGGCATCACCGCCTGCGTCGCGGCCAAGCGTTCGGTCAACAATCGTGGCGACGGCACTCAGTTCGATCGTGCCGACTTCACATACGACGCGGCTCACGATCAATACACTTGCCCTGAGGGACGCCTGTTGCGGCGCAAAGGCGGCGTCAATCGAAACGGCTACTACTATGTGTCGAAGGATTGCTCGAACTGCGCACTGAAACCGCGCTGCACTCAGGCGGAGGTTCGCTGGGTCAGTCGGCACCAACACGAAGATGCTCTGGAGAGAATGTCGGCGCGCGTCGTTGCCGATCCGGGGCTAATGCGGCGGCGACGATGTTCAGTGGAGCATCCGTTCGGAACGATGAAGCGAATGATGTCGGGCCGATTCCTGACCCGAGGCCTTCCGGCGACGAGAACGGAAATGGCGCTCTCCGTTCTGGCCTACAACATGATCCGGAGCATCAATCTTCGGGCACAGGCGAGCTGAGGAATAGAGTTGGTTCACGGCCGAAGGAGCCTCGTCGATGCCGAGGCTCCCCCGAGTTTTCACACAGCCTGTTACGCGCCGCCGAACTTCCAGACCGGGATGCCGAGCTTCCTGGCCTTGTCTGCGAGGTTGTCGTTGATGCCTGTGCCCGGGAAGTGCATCACGCCCTTCGGCACGATCTCCAGGATATCGTCGTTGCGCTTGAACGGCGCTGCCCGGCCGTGCTTCGTCCAGTCGGGGGCGAAGCCGATCTGCGACACGTTGCGGTTCTTCGCCCAGAGCGAAGCGATCTTCTCGGCACCCTTCGGCGACTTGCCGTGGATCAGCACCATATCCGGATGCTTCTCACGCACCTGGTCGAGCTTGGCCCAGATCAGCCGGTGATCGTTGAAGTCGAGCCCGCCGGTGACAACGATCTTCGGACCGGGAGGCAGAAGGATTTCTTGCTCGGCTCGCTTCTTCGCCATTAGGAAGTCGCGACTGTCGATCATCGCCGAGGTGAGATTGCGATGGTTGACCATGGAGCCGCTGCGCGGGAGCCAAGGCTTGCCCACCTGGCGCTCGTAGTGTTCTGCGGCCTGATCGCGCATCAGCTCGAAAGCATCGCGTCGCTCGAGGAGGGTCTGCCCTTCGGCGGTGAGGCGTTCGAGTTCGACTGACTTGACCTCGCTGCCATCCTGTTCGCGTTGGCTCCTGCGCTGCGCCTGCTCGTTGTCGTCCAGCTCGTGTTCGATTCGGCCGGTGGCGCGGTGGAACAGATTGACGGTCGACCAGAGGAGATCGTCGAGGTCGGGTTCGAGGCGTGTGTCCTCAAGCGTCGAGACCAGGGCGTCGAAGATGTCGGCGATGGCGCCGGCGACGCGGTTGCCTTCGGGCAGAGGCCGGGGATCGGGTTCGTCGGCGAAGGGACGATGGCCGTAGAGCTGAAGCTCCTGAAGAACATGGTCGGTTGGGGAGGATGAGCTGTGGTGCGGTTCGTGGTCGTCGTGCTCGCTCATGGGATGCTCCGTCGGTTGGACCGCGACCGTCGCGGCCTTCATGGCGACGAAGCCCACGGGCGGGACGGGCCGACAGCCCGAGCAAGGCGAGGGCCTTGATGGCTAAGGCCGACTATTTTGATTCGCGATGGAAAGCGCTCCCTTGGGAGCGCGCCGGAAAATAGTCGGCCGCCGCCATTGTCGGGCCGGCCCGTTTGTGGGCCGATCGCCCTCTCGAAGGCCGAGGCGCGGTCCTCTCCGAGGGTCGAAGCATCCGGGCGGGCATGACAGCCGCCCGCCGCCGCCCGCTCACCTTTGCCGGCTATGTCGCGAGGACCATGAAGCCTGCGACGTCCTGGGGCGCGAGCTGCACCCGAATACCAGCCCGAAGTGCGCCGATGCCGAGCGTTCGAAGATCTTCGTTGAAGTCTCCGAGTGCTGGCGAGAGCGGAATAGCCTCGATCCCGTCCGCGTTCGCCCGTTCGATCAGGCTATCCCTCGCTCCGTCACCGGCCGGATCGTTGTCACGGACGATGTAGAGCCGCCGCAACGTGACCGGGAACAGGATGGCGGCGAGGTGTGCAGCCGAAAGCGCGGGCGCCATCGGCATTTCGGGCAGAACCTGCCGAAGCGACAGCATCGTCTCGATGCCTTCGCCGGCCGCCATCACGTCGCCCGGCGTTCCAAAGCGGACCGCGTGACCGAGCAGGTCGCCCATCGCCTTTCGCTGCGTGTCGATCGGCGCCTTGCGGGAGCCGTCAGGCGCCAGCCAGGTGCGATGCGCGCCAGTGATCCGCCCGCCGAGGTCGGTGACGGCGGCGATCATGGCAGGCCAGATCTCGGTCGGGCTGTGCTCGTCCGGTCGATAGTAGCAGCGTGGATGGAAGCGCAGGCTTGCGGTTCCGTGCAAAGCCGTAATGCCGCGAGTGCGGAGATACGTCTCTACGAGCGAGCCCGCGATCGGTTGCGACATGGCGAATAATCGGCGAGCCGCTTCGGTCGAGCCCGCCGGCGCCGGAGTCGCATTTCGCCTCCGTGCGATCTGCTCCGGTTCGGGATGCGGCAGGCTGAGAAAGGTCCGCGCTTCCTCGACGATATTGGCGAAGTCGATCAGGCCGAGCGTCTCGCGGATCACGTCGAGCAGGTCGCCATGTTCGCCGGTGGCGGCGTCGGTCCATTTGCCTGCCGGACCTTTCGGGGAATCCTTCAGCCGGACGAACATCGAGCGGCCGGCTGAATTGCGAACGTCGCCCACCTGCCAGTAGTTGCCCTGGCGGCGGCCGTTGGAAAGATAATGGCGGCATACCGCCTCGGCCTGTCGGCCGAGTCGATGCGCCAGGTCGGAAGCGTCGCGGCGAGACATTACGCAGGCTCCCGCTCGGAGATGCGCTCGATCGGATAAGTGTCGAGCAGCTTGCCGAGAACGACAGGACCAGTCGTGTCCACGGGGATGAAGAAGCGGAGCTTCCACGAGATGATCTCGCTGAAGAGGCCATAGGCGCGCAGCCGGTCCCGCATTGCTTCGGTAAAGCCGGACAGCTCGATGCGATGCACGCCCATGACGCGCACGCGGCGAAGCTGGAGCCCTTCGGCGAGGTCGAGAATCGTCTGGCCGTCTGACAGGGCTGCATAGGCGTCATCCGCGGTCAGGCTGGATGCGCCTGTCGCCGTGGCGTTTGCCACCCAGGCCGGTGAGACACGTCGGCCGATGATGCGCTCGCCGTCATCCGTCTGAAGGCGATAAACTCGCGTCGATTCGTCCGGCAGCCGCTTCCACACCGGCAGCAAGAGACCGGCGACGACATGGAGAGTGCTGTCGGTAAATGCCGGCACCTCGGAGGCCTCGCGGCTCCAGGCTGCGGCGAACGAGTCGCGGTCAGCCTTCTGCCAATGGCTTTCCGCCATCATCTTAAGCGAAGCGTGATGGTGCTCCATTGGGCGGATCAGCCGGATGCGGCGCTCGATCTCGCCATGATCGAGCATGACGCTCGGCGCAGGGATCTGCACGGCGGCGCGACCGGAGCGTTCGTTCACCAGCAGGACTGCGCCCGGATCGGAGAGATAGTCGAGCGCGCCGGCGAGCGTGACGGGGTGATTGCGCCGTCGCTCGGTGATGGTCAGCAAACGAGTCTCCGCGCCCGTCGTCGGATGGGTGTAGATCGTCCGCCGGCCGGTGACGACGAAGCTCTCCGCTGTCAGCGTCTCCAGCCCCACGTCATAGACGCCGCTGGCGATGGCGCCCGCGATTTTCGCATCAAGGAGCTGCTCGAAGGCGGTGAATAGGATGCCCTGCAACTCGATGGTCAGCGCTAGCAGCCGATTGAGAAAGGTAGTGATCGGCGGCAGCTCATCTTTGATGCCGTTGGAATCCATCAGCGAGAGGCCGGTGGCGGACTCGAAACGCTGAAGCGAGCACCCTTCGATCTTGCCGCGCACGAGCAGAAGATAGAGCTGTCGCAAGGCGTGACGCGCGTAGTGCGATTCCAGATTGTCCTCGGGCCGGAACAGGCCCTGGCCGCCGGTCTGGCGCTGCCCGCGGGTGATTGCGCCCAAAGTGTCGAGACGGCGCGCGATTGTGCTGAGGAAGCGCTTTTCCGCTTTCACATTGGTCGCGATCGGCCTGAACAAGGGCGGCTGCGCCTGGTTCGTCCGGTTGGTGCGCCCGAGCCCCTGAATGGCGGTGTCCGCCTTCCAGCCCGGTTCGAGCAGATAGTGGACGCGCAGGCGCTGATTCCGTGCCGAGAGTTCGGCATGGTAGCTGCGCCCGGTTCCGCCGGCGTCGCTGAACACCAGCACGCGCTTCAGATCGTTCATGAAAGCGGCCGTCTCCGCGAGGTTTGCGGATGGCGCGCGGTTTTCGACAACAAGACGGTCGCCCTTGCGCACGATGCGGCGGGAGCGCCCCGTCACCTCTGCCACCATATCCGTGCCAAACCGCTGGACGATCTGATCCAGTGCGCCGGGCACGGGCGGCAGAGAGGCGAGATGCTCGATCAGCTCGTCGCGTCGTGCGACCGCTTCGCGGCTCTCGACAGGCTGGCCGTCGCGATAGACGGGCCGCGACGACAGATTGCCCTCGCCGTCGGTGAACGGCTCATAGAGCTGCACCGGGAAGGAATGGGCGAGATAGTCCAGCACATATTCCCGCGGCGTGATGTCGACGCGAACGTCGTTCCATTCCTCGGTCGGGATCTCGGCAAGACGGCGCTCCATCAGGGCTTCGCCCGTCGAGACGATCTGGATGACGGCGGAATGGCCGTCGGCCAGGTCCTGCTCGATCGAGCGGATCAGGGTCGGCGTTTTCATGCTGGTGAGCAGATGTCCGAAGAAGCGTTGCTTCGCGCTCTCAAAGGCCGAGCGTGCAGCCGACTTCGCCTGCCGGTTCAGCGTGCCGCCGTCGCCGGTGATGTTGGCCGCTTGCATCGCCGCGCCGAGATGGTTGTGGATGATCGAGAACGCCCCGGCATAGGCGTCATAGATGTGCCGCTGCTCCTCCGTGAGCGGGTGCTCGACCAGCTCGTATTCGACGCCATCATAGGAGAGTGAGCGGGCCGCGTAGAGTCCGAGCGACCGCAGGTCACGGGCCAGCACCTCCATCGCCGCCACACCGCCATCCTCGATCGCCTCGACGAACTCGGCGCGGTTGGCGAAGGGAAAGTCCTCCCCGCCCCAAAGGCCGAGCCGCTGCGCATAGGCAAGGTTGTGAACCGTGGTGGCGCCGGTGGCGGAAACATAGACAATACGGGCGTTAGCAAGCGCGTGCTGGAGGCGGAGCCCCGCACGCCCCTGTTGGGAGGGAGCGAGATCGCCCCGTTCCCCTTTGCCGCCGCCGGCGTTCTGCATCGCATGGCTCTCGTCGAAAATGATCACTCCATCGGAGTCGGAGCCCAACCATTCGACGATCTGCCGGACGCGCGAAACCTTCTCCCCGCGGTCGTCGGACCGTAGCGTGGCATAGGTTGTAAATAGGATGCCCTCCTGAAGGGTGATGGGCTTGCCCTGCGGGAAGCGCGACAGGGGCGTGATCAGCAGGCGCTCCATTCCGAGTGCCGACCAATCGCGCTGCGCGTCCTCGAGCAGCTTGTCGGACTTGGATATCCAGACGGCCTTGCGGCGTCCCCTCATCCAGTTGTCGAGGATGATGCCGGCCGACTGACGGCCTTTGCCCGCGCCCGTCCCGTCGCCGAGCATGAAGCCACGACGGAAGCGGACGGCGCCAGCCGCGCTTTCGGCGGCGGCGGAAACGAGGTCGAAAGTCTCGTCTACCGTCCACGAGCCAGCGAGGAACTCGCCATGCGCTTCGCCGGCATAGATGATGGTCTCGAGCTGGGCGTCGGAGAGCACGCCGTTGCGGACGATGTTCGCCGGCAGCATCGGCCGATAGCTCGGTTTGGGCGGCGCGACCGACGCCATCGCGGCAGACTGCACAAGCTTGGTCGGATGGGCCTGGGCGCCGGGGATGCGGATCGACTGAAGCGTATATTCTTCATAGATCGCGTCGGTCAGCCGCGCGCCTTCCGGCGGCGTCCAATCCACGGCCTCATAGGCGAGTTCGACACCCTCGGGATCGATGGAGGCAAGTCCCGCCGGACCCACTGTTGCGCTGCGTGCGAGGTATCCGCGCACGGTGTGGAGTGCCTGACGCTCGATGGAGGCGGCGGTCATCGGTCGCGTGACGGCCATGCGCGGCGGCACCTGCGCCTCGACCCAGCCGAGCAGCGTGGCGACGTCCGGCGCGATGCCGGGTGATGTCGGAAACGCGGCCGGATCGGCGGCGGGTCGCTTGTCGATGACGGTGATCCGCGTATCGATGGTCGTGCCGTGCTTGGCATAGACCGCGCCGCCGATCGCTGCGGTGAAGACGACGGTGCCGCGTTCCTGAAGGTGGGCGAAAGCATCACGCCAGGCCGGGAAGTCCGGTCCGAAATTGGCGCCGGTGATCGTGACCAGGCGCCCGCCATTGACGAGGCGAGCCAGCGCCGAGGCGACATGGCGATAGGTGGCGTCGGCGACGCGGCCGGAGACGTTCGCCATCGCCGAGAATGGCGGGTTCATCAGGATGACGGAGGGCAAGGCGCCCGGCGTCAGATGATCGTCGATCTGGGCCGCGTCGAAGCGAGTGAGTTTGCAAGCCGGAAAGAGAACGGCGAGCAGATCGGCGCGGGTCTCGGCCAGCTCGTTGAGGAGAAGCGCGCCGCCGGTGATCTCGGCAAGAATGGCGAGCAGGCCCGTGCCGGCCGATGGCTCCAGCACGATGTCGTTCGGCGTGATCGCAGCCGCCGCTACCGCCGCGAGGCCCAGCGGAACGGGAGTCGAGAACTGCTGAAGCGCCTGGCTCTCTTCCGAGCGACGGGTGTGTGTCGGAAGGAGGCCGGTGATTTTCGTGAGTGCGGAAAGCCGTGCTGCCGGAGACGCGGCTTTGCGGAAAAGCGCGCGTCCGTATTTGCGGAGGAACAGGACGGTCGCGACCTCGCAGGCGTCGTAGGCCGTTTTCCAGTCCCAGGCGCCGGAGGCGTCGGATGCGCCGAACGCCGCTTCCATCGCGGCGCGCAGGATCGCGGCGTCGACGCGCTCGCCGCGTTCGAGATGACCGAGAAGGTGATGGGCGGCCGCAACGACAGCGGACGCATGGGCAACGGGCACGACCGGAGCGGTCGCGGACGACATGATGTTCATGAGGGGAGCCTTCAGGAGAGCCGGAACGGGAAAGCCCGGACAGCGCTCTCTCTCGACCACCCGGACTCATCCCGTCCCGGCGGGCCTCTCACTCTCAAGTCGCGGCGATAGCCGGCACGAAGAAAGCGCCCGGCCGTGAGGCAGGGCGCTTTTCGGATCAGCCGAAGCGACGGCCGGTTTCGGTGAAGGTGTATTCGTTGGCGATGATCGCCTCGTCGACGGCCTCGTCCGATGTCTGATGCTCGTATTCGCGTTCGAGATGCCTGTAGAGCCAGCGGGCGAGATCGCGCAGCGCCTCGATCACGACCTCCTCGGCATCGGCCGTCATGTCCTGATAGGTCGGACTGTCGCGCTCGACCGAGATCGCCATACAATATTCGTGACAATAGTGGCCGCGATGGCGGGCTTCGGCGCTGAGCTGGTAGAAGTTGCGGCGCTGGATCGCTTGAAGCGCATCAGCGATGCGATGAAGCTCGGCGTCCTGCGGCGCATACTCCCTGATCCTGCGCCGGGTGGTCTTCCGGTAGGAATAGAAGGTCTCGAAGCAGGCCCCGTCCCCCTGGCTCCAGAAGCCCCGGAACCAGATGCAAGGCTTTTGCCGGGTGCCGCCGCCATGGAGGCGGACGGAACGGGTCTTGAGACGCAGGCCGAGGATCTCGCTGACGCGCTCGAAATCCTCATAGATGAACTCGAACCAGTCGTGGTCGAAGGCGCCTTCGCGATACCAGGCGCGCGCCTTCTCCTTGGCGGCGTCGGAGAGTTCGTCGAGCCGATAGACGGTGGTTTTGACGATTTCAGGCATCGGGGTCGCCTCCGCCGAGCACCTGGGCGAGCCAGCGGTCCGTGTAGGTCCATGCGACCGTCTCGCCGGTGGCGAGATCGAGGACGTGCGCGCCGCCGCCGAAACCGTCGAGGCGCGGCCGGGAGCAGGTGTTGGCGTATTGGAAGCCCCATCGACCCGTGAGGCCGAATTCTGCGGCGCAGATTTTCACGAACTGGATCAGGCGCTCGGGATCGCCGGTGACGTCATCGCGCATCCAGAGCTGGGCGCCGCCGTGCTCGGGCTGGATCGAGAGAAGAAAGCCCTCGGAGGGCGGTTCCTCTGACGCGCCCTCCTCGGAGAGCTCGTTGTAGAGGTCGAGCGCACGGGCGGCGTTATCGGGCGTGCCGACGTCGAGAAGGCACGAGAAATGGGTGAAGTAGTCGGCCATGTCGGGCTCCTGAAACGAGAAAGCCCGGCGCGGCGGCCGGGCTTTGGAAAGATTCGCGGAAGGATAGCAGGGCGGCCGAGACCGCCCTGCAAGGCATGTCATTCGGCGGCGATCGCCGGCGCGTCCTCGTCGTCGCTGTCTTCGGAGAGGAAATCCGGCAGCGCGGGGTCGTCGCCGGAGTCGGTCTCCGCCGGCGTCTCCACGGCCTGTTCGCCGTCGATGTCGCCGAGGCGCAGCGGTTCCGGCAGCCAGCAGGTGTCGGCGAGCAGGCGCTCGGCCTCCTTGGCCATGTCGGCCTTCTTGAGGTGGTCGATGAGTTGGGCGGCCCTTTCGCCGGCGCCTTCGCGAACGGCTTGAAGGATGCGCGGTTTGGTGACACGGCCGAGATAGTTGCTGACCGTCGGCCGCCAGCCTGCCTCGATCATATCGAGCCCGGTCGCTCGCGCCAGCCGGTCGGCCTGCGCGAGACGAACCTTCAGCCCGTGCTCGCTGACGCCGGCGCCGCTGTAGGGGTTCGGCCGCTCATAGAGCGCGTTGACCCCATAGCTGACGCAATGCGCGAGCAGCGCCATGCGGCTTGTCTCGTCGAGGCCCGCGAGCCAATCCCACAGCGCCTCGTCGTCCGCCGGGACGTCCGCCTTCCATGCCTCATGGCGCTCGGTGACGGTCTTCGCCGAAACGCTGTCCTTCAGGTCATCCGCCTGCGTAGGGAAGAAGACGTGCCGGACGTTAGCCTCCAGGCAGCTCGCCGCGGAACGCTGCTGGAAGGTGTCGGAGACGAGCTTGTGGAGCAGCATCGTCATGGCGACTTGCGGATGATGCGCGACGGCGTCACGCAGCGCGAGCGTGCGATGCGCGGTCAGCTCGATCACGAGGCGTTCGGGCAGCGGCTTGATGCCGTCGTCTTCGTCCTCCTCCGGCTCCGTGGACTGGCCGCCGATGGTGATGGCGGCGCGCTGGACGGCGGGAGCGGCCGGATCGTCGGTGATGCTGTCCACCTCTTGGGCTTCGCCATCTTCGCGCTCGACCGGAATTTCGTCCTCGGGACGAACATAGCCGCGATCCACCGACAGCGAGCCATCGGCGTTGATGCTGACGAAGACGCCGGCGATGGGGATCTCGGCCGGATCGTAGATCACGGGACGCTGCTCGAAGGCGTCGAGCGCCTGTTCGATCTCGCCGAGGCGCTGGTCGATCTCGTCAGGCAGCTCTTGGGCTTCCGCATATTCGGCTTCGAGACGATCGTATTCGTCACGAAGCGCCTCGCGGGTAGTGCGTTCCTCGTCGGTCATGTCGACCGTGACGCCGGCCAGTTTGCGCAGGCCGTGATCGTGGCCATAGGGGAAGCTCATCGCCACATCGACCCACTTCCAGCCTTCGCTGGCGATTTCCTCGGCCGACGTCTTCAGCTTCTCGGCGACGAGGCGATCCAGCAGCGCGGGGTCTTGCAGCCAGCCGCCGTCGTCATCCTGGAACAGGTCGCGCAAAACGCTGCCGCCTGCCGTCTCATAGGCGTCGAGGCCGACGAACACGGCGCGCTTGTCGGAGGCGCGCACCGTGGTCTCCGTCAGCATACGACGGATCTGATAGGGCTCCTTCGACCATGAATTGCGAACGGTCTCCCAGACCTGTTCCTGGCGGGCGTGATCGTCTGATACGGTGAACGCCATGAGTTGCTCCAGCGTCATGCCGTCCTCGGCATAGACATCGAGCAGCGTCGGCGAGACCGAGGCGAGCCGCAGGCGCTGCTTGACCACCTGGACCTGCACGAAGAAGGCGGCCGCGATCGCTTCCTCGGTCATGCCCTTGTCGCGCATGGCCTGGAAAGCGCGATACTGATCGAGGGGATGAAGCGGCGCGCGCTCGATGTTCTCAGCCAGCGACAGCTCGTCGACGAGGATGCCGCTGTTCGCCTGCGACATGACGCACGGCACCGGCGACGTCTTGGCGAGGCGCTTCTGCTTCACCAGCAGCTCGAGCGCGCGATAGCGGCGCCCGCCGGCCGGCACCTCGAACATGCCGGTCTCCTGGCCGTCGGCGTCGAGCACCGGCCGGACATGCAGACTCTGGATCAGGCCGCGCCGAGCGATCGAGGCCGCCAAGTCGTCGATCGAGACGCCGGCTTTCACGCGCCGGACGTTCGACTGTGACAGCATGAGCTTGTTGAAGGGGATGTCGCGCGAGGACGACAGGTTGATCTTCTGAACGGCAGTAGCCATCGGGATGTACTCCGCGACGGGCGCCGAGAGCCTCTCTCTCGACCTCCAACCCGTCACGAAGCGAAGCGCCGCCCTCTCACTCTAAGACGGCGCAGAGGCCAGATCGAGTGACGCAGCTCGCCGAGCCCGTGATCAGCCGCTGAAATCGGCCGAACGCTCTCACGTCATCACTGGCCGGTCGACCGGGTGGAGCATCCGCGAACTCACGGCGATCCGGTTCCAGACATTGATCGTGCCGATGGCGATCGTGAGTTGTCCGATCTCCTCGGTCGAGAAGACCGCTCGGACAGCGTCGAATGCGGTGTCGGGAACGCCAGTATCGGCGATCAGCGTCAGGCTTTCGGTCCATTCGAGCGCCGCGCGATCCCGCTCGTCGAACAGCGGCGACTCCCGCCAGACGGGGAGAAGATGCAGCACCTGCGCGGGAATGCCATCTTTGAGCGCCTCCTTGACATGGAGATCGACGCAATAGGCGCAGCCGTTGATCTGAGAGGCCCTGAGCTTGACGAGATGAAGAAAACGGGCGTCGAGCCCCGACCGCGTGACCGCGGCATCGAGGGCGCGGACAGCGCTGTAGAGGGCCGGGGCTGCTTCGGCGACATTCATTCTACGTTTCATGGGCATTCCTTTCGAATTCTGCGCGGTGAGGCGTGACAGAGAATCATGGATAAGTTATATCCATGATAGGCTGGTGGCGAAAGTGGATTGTTAAGCGATGAGCGGGAGCTGCGGATGAGGCGGCTGGGAGACGGCGTTGAGGCCGCGCTGCATTGCGCGCTGGTGCTGGCCGGACTGGATGAGGGCAAGGTGCTGTCCGGCAAGAGCCTCGCCGAACTGCACGGTCTTTCGGAAAGCTATCTCCTCAAGCATCTGCGCGCGTTGACCGAGGCCGGCGTGGTCGAGGCGATTCCAGGACCGCGTGGCGGCTATCGGCTGGCGCGTTCGCCTGCCGAAATCACACTCCTTCAGATCGTCGAGGCCATCGACGGCAGGGAGCCCGCATTCACCTGCCGCGAAATCCGGCGGCGCGGACCGGGAAAGTCGAAGGACCCATGCGTCTACAAAGCCGATTGCTTCATCAAGTCGCGGATGCTGGCGGCGGAGAAGTTGTGGCGAGACGCACTTCGCGCCCAGACGGTCACGGATCTCGTCGAGGACGGTCGCAGGTTGATCGATGCGGAAAATAAACGGGCCGTCGCCACCTTCGTCGCGAAAGCCCAACGCTAGATCGGCTCAGGCGGCGCAATCGCACATCACACATCCCTGATTGGAGGCTCTCTCATGCTCGACCAAACAACATCTGCTGATGTGTCTTCCTTTTTCGAGCCCGCCAAGCACCTGGCCCGGGAACGCATCGTCAGATATTTCGCCCGCCTTGCTTTGGCGGTTGCGTTTCTTTCTGCGGTGGCGGATCGCCTTGGCCTATGGGGACCCTATACGGATGGCATCGTTGTTTCCTGGGGAAGCATGGCGCGCTTCTACCAGGATGTTGCCGTGCTCAGCCCTTGGGCGCCCGCCTGGGTGATCCCGTCTCTCAGTTGGTTGATCACAGTTCTGGAAGCAGGGCTCGGCCTGTCACTGATCATCGGATATCGCTTGAAATGGACGGCCCTTCTCAGCGGACTTCTCCTTCTCATTTTTGCGCTTAGCATGGCGGCATTTCTGAGCGTCAAGCTCATGTTGAATTACAGCGTTCTAACCTGCGCCGCCTGCGCGTTCCTGCTCTTTCTTTGAAGCAAATAGGCAAGATGCCCGATTGAGCTCTGGCGACAAGTCTTCCGTTTCGTGGGCCGTTGCTTTGTCGGTGTGCATGCGCTCGAGCGGTTCGCGGCCGATATGTCCGTCGCGGGACATTTTGCGTTGGTCTCCGCCGCCTGCATCGCGCCGACCTCATGTTTCGTGGCGAACGCCAGTGCGTTCTCAATCGTGGGCGTCGAAGCCCTCATGATACCGGACCCAGCCTCGAGGCGTTTCAGCCGTGAAAGCCACCGCCATGAAATACTCAGGCGGGACTTCGAGCAGCCGCAGCCCAGGATAGACCCTGAAGCCGAAGCGGCTGTAGTAGTTCGGTTCGCCGAGCAGGACGCATCCTTTCGCGCCCAAAGCTTTCAGCCTTTCGAGGCCAGCCCGGATGAGGGTGGCGCCAATAGCCTGGCCTTGCCGGTGTGGGCGCACGGCGACGGGGCCAAGTCCGTACCAGTCGAGATTCTGGCCGTCGATCGTGACCGGAGAGAAGGCTATGTGGCCGACGAGGTCATCTCTGTTCATGGCAACGAGCGAGATCGTCAGCACATTCGCCGCCCGCAGTGCCTCGACGATGGCCGCCTCGGTTTGGCTGCTGTGGGGAATATCCTTGAAGGCGGCCGAGATAACGGTGCGGATCGCAGCGAAATCCTTCGGTTGTTCATCACGAATGATCATTGTTGATGTCCTCGATGGAATGAGTCTGTGGGGTGGACAGGGGCGAGCGCCAGCCGGCCGGGGCATCGTTTGCCTTGAGCCTTGTCGGTGATCATGTCGAAAGCGCATGCGCGTCCGCGCCGGCATGGTCCCGGATGACGCGGCCGGTTCAGCGGATGTGGGCGGAAACAATCATGAGGTCGCGCATCAAGCGCGCCTGGCAGGATGGGAATGTTGAAGTCCAATTGCCAGGAACCACGTTGAAACCCAACATCTGCGCACGCGGCTTGCGCGGTACAGGGGGCTGGCTCAGCGACACGTCTCATGAGATCGAGACGGTCAGCGGGTTCCCACAATCTGCAACATGCATCCATCCAAGGTGCGACAGGGCGATTCGCTCCTGCCGCCCCAAATATGGTCGAGAGAGTCGTTGCCGGTCAATGGCAGGCGGAACAAACTCAGCTTGCGGTGGCACGCCGCAGTTCGACAAGCCCGAGACCAGCGAGCACAACTCCTGAGACACGATCGATCCAGGCGCGGGCCGTCTGACCGACCACGTGCCTGAGCGCGCTGATCAGTACAACGACAGCGCACCACCACAGCAGGGAGCCCAGAAAGACTCCCACGACCGTGACCAGTGCTCCGGCGGGATCGAGGCCCCCCGTCGGCGCCAACGCCGTGAAGACAGCGGCGAACATGACGATGGTCGGCGGGTTGGTGAGCGTCAGCAGGATAGACATTGTAAAGCTTCGCCACCATCCGCGAGCCGCGGAGAGTCTTTCCTCTTCGCTGGGCGTCATCCCAGATGCGAAGGTCTTGAGCCCGAGATAGATCAGGAAGAGGCCAGCCGCCATGTGAAGGGGCTTCTGGTGCGCCAGCATGAAGGAAGAGAGGCCTGCAAGACCCAGCGCCGCTACGGTGCCATAAATCGCATCACCGATGGCGATTCCGCCGCCTATCGCGAACCCGTGACGCCATCCACGCGTAAGCGTCGTACGCATGCACAGAAGGCTCATGGGGCCGACGGGTGCGGCAACGGCGACGCCGATGCCAATTGATTTCGCGAGAAGAGATGTGTCGATCATTTCCAGACTCCAGATAAGAAAAACCCCGCTGACGAGTGTCGGCGGGGCCCATGGCGCTTCGAGGTTTGTCGAGATCTAGCGAGGCAGTTGAGATCTATCTGCTATCGCGCTCGTCCAGCCATCAAGCCGCACACAGGCCGCCGCCGTTTGGCGGGCCTGTTGTGGATTGAGCTGATTAAGCAGGTTGATCATCGCACCGTGAAGCTTCTGATAAATCAGTATACTGGTCAAGCCTGACTTCAAGCGGCTGCACTGGGACGGCTCCGGCCTTCAACGAGTTCACGCTGCGCACGTCCATCACGCCGCCTCCCGCTCATCATCGGCGATGCCGAAGCGGTCGGCGTCCGGCAGGAAGCTGAGCAGCCAATCGGCCGCCTTGCTGGCCTGGGAGGCGGCGCGCACGATGGCGCGGTTGTCCTCGCGCAGCACCTCCAGCCAGGAGCCGATGTAATCGGCGTGGCGGACGGTTGGCAGAATGCCGAGCGAGGCGCAGCAGAAGGCCGCGCTGATCTCCGCGACCAGCTCCTCGAAGGCGTATTTCTTCGAGCCGAACGAGCCCGAGAGATCGCGGCCGAGACGGGATGCATGTCCAGTGGCGTGGCTGAGCTCATGCAGGGCAGTCCGGTGCCAGTTGATGGCTTCGAAATACGCCTGGGGCGGCGGCACCTGCACATAGTCGGCGGACGGCATGTAGAAGGCGCGATTGCCGCCGATGCGGAAGTCGATTCCCGTGGCCTTAATCAGAGCCTCGACGCGCGGCTCAATCAGGCCGGGCTCGGGCGCAGGCGGTGCGACGGCAAGACCGTCGGGCAGATCCTCGCACTGCGCGACGTTGAACACGGTGAAGCGTTTGAGGAACGGGATTGCCTGCGCTTCCTCGCCGGTCTCCTGCGCGCGTCGTTTCTCCTCGTCGGGGATGAAGCGATCCGCGTAGACCACAGTGGTGCCGCGCTCGCCCTTGCGAACATGGCCGCCGATCGACAGCGCTTGGCGAAAGGTCAACCAACTCTGCGCGGGAAAGCCATGTTCGATTACAGCGCCCCAGAGGATCAGCACGTTGATCCCGGAATACTGCCGGCCGGTCGCCGCATTGGCCGGCATGGCGAGCGGCGCCTTGGCGGCGGCCGTTCCCCACGGCTGGACCCAGGGCACGCGCCCCGCCTCCAGCTCGGCGATGATCTTGTCGGTGATGTCGTCGTAAAGGCTGGTCCGGTCGGCGCCGGCGCGACCGTTGGTGTCATGTCTGGACATCGCGATTCTCCGCGACGGGCGCCGGAGGCCTCTCCTCCAGACCTCAACCCGTCACGGCAAACCCGGTCCGCACTCTCACTCTATAGGGGGCGTTGCGGGGTCTCCCCGCAGAAGGGGTCGGCCGAGACCTTGGCTCGGCCGCAGGGGAAGGCCTTCCCCTCAGACTTCCGTATTCGGGGCCTATGTCGAGGCCACGGGTTTAATGACGCGCAGGGGTAGCTTTGTTTTGGAAAATGCGTTGGAAGGGGCACTTTATGCCCTCTGCGGCGCATTTTTTTCGACCGACAGGGCG
Organism: Methylosinus sp. Sm6; assembly: GCF_019802345.1. GTDB lineage: Bacteria > Pseudomonadota > Alphaproteobacteria > Rhizobiales > Beijerinckiaceae > Methylosinus. Next base: position 26,056 of record NZ_JAINDZ010000001.1, read on the forward strand.
GTCACCGGCTTTCGTCCTCAGAGAAGGATTTGTTGACAAATATGCGTCATAATGGCTATTTAATGCCCACTTTGACGCAGAATCGCAGACTCACTATGCAGCCTCGCCAGCACAAAACGGCCAGCTTCCTGTCGGCTCATCCGGTCTTCACCCGGGCGGAGTTTGCCGCGGCTTTTGGCCATCCTACGGGCGGGGCCAATGTTACGAGCCTTTTGCGGCATCATCTGCGGGCCGGCAACATCAAGCGCGTCAGTCGCGAGGTGTTTGCCGCAGTGCCCGCCCATCTGCCGGCGGAGCGGATGGTGATCGACCGCTTCGCCGCGGCGAGCAAGCTGCGTCTCGATGGCGTCTTGGGGTTTCACTCCGCCCTTGAGCTGCATGGCATAGCCTATTCCGAGTTCAACGAAGTCCAGCTCGTTAGCGCCGGGCGAACCGAACGCGTGGATCTGCCGTTTGGCGCTTGCCGCTTCGTCACGCCGCCGAAGGCGTTGGCCGCGGCCGGCAAGCCCGACTACCTGACCATGACCATGGATCGACAGGGGGTGACGGTCCGCGTGACCGCGGTCGAACGCACGGTCGTGGACGTCTTGCACCGGCCGGAACTCGCCGGCGGCGCCGAGGAAGTCCTGAGGTCGCTGGACTTGGTGCGCTATCTCGATCCGGCGAAGGTTGCCGACTATGTCGAACTGCTGGACAACCGCTCGCTCGCCTCCGTTTCCGGCTGGTGGCTCGAGAGGCGGCGCGGCGCGCTCGGCGTCGCCGACGACGTCCTGGCGCGCCTGCGAGCACGGCTTCCGCGATCGAAACACTATGCGCTGGGCGCTGAACCTGGTCATGCCGTGTTCGTCGAGCCGTGGCGCGTGCTTCTTCCGGCGCAGGCGGTCGACGCCGCCTTTGAAGGCGTCTGATGGCCGCATCGCGAGAAACACTTCAGGGCATCGCGGCCGAGCGGCAGCTTCAGCCTGCGACACTGGAGCGGGTGATCCGGCTGATCGACATTCTCGATGCGTTTGGCGCAGACACGCTGATCGGGCCACGGATCGCCTTGAAGGGCGGCACGGCGCTCAACGTCTTCCATTCCGATCTGGACCGCCTCTCGGTCGATATCGACGTCAACTATGTCGGCGCGATCGAGAAAGAGCAGATGGATGTCGATCGGCCGGGACTGGAGGACCGGATCGAGCGGCTGATGGAATCAAAGGGCTATGCCGCGCGGCGCGAGCCGTCCGAACACGCCGGCGGCAAATGGATCTACCGTTATGCCTCCGCGCTCGGTGGAGCGGGAACCATCGAGATCGATATCAACTATCTCTACCGCGGTCCTCTCTACGGTGTGGATCGCATGTCCTCAGCGACAATCGGATCCTACCGAGCCACGAACGTGCCGGTTCTCGACATCCATGAGATCGTCGCCGGCAAGATGGTCGCGCTCGTCACGCGACGTACGGCGCGTGATCTGTTCGATGCGCACCGGATCGTCGCCATGCCGGGGCTTGACTGGGCGAAGATTAAGGCGGCCACCTTGATGATCGGCGCGAGCGCCAGGAGCTTCGACTGGCGCACGGCCTCACCAGACGAGATCGGATGCGAGGTCGGCGACATCACCGGCAAGCTGACCATGTGCCTGCACGATCGGTATTTCGATGCCTTTGGCGGCCCCGCGGCCTGGATCGAGAGCGTCACGGCCGAATGCCGGGAGAAGCTCGCGCCGCTGTTTCAGTTGACGGCCGGAGAGAGGGCGTTTCTGGACGGCGTGCTTGATCGGGGTGAGATCGATGCGTCCGCTCTGGAGGTGCCGGAAAACGTGCGCACCTCGATAGAAGCCAGTCCGGCCCTGCGATGGAAAGCACAGAATGTCAGAGCCTGGAAAGCCGGCGACAAGTCGCTGGTGCCACGCACGAAACGGGCACCGCGGCGCGAGAGGCAGAAATCATGATCGGTGTTCAATGAATCCGCTCCAGAAAGCTGACCGCATTGGATGGGAATCACCTTGCCTCGTTGCTGGTGTTAATCAAGTTCGTGCAAACGGGGAACAAGGCGCGGCCACTGCGCTCGCGCTGTTCCTGACCAAAGCGCGGCCTAGCTTTCTGCGGACGGCAGCTAAGCTGGGCGAGCTTGTTTGTAGCCTTGCCGCTACAATGCACTCAAAACGCGAATCGAGGGAGGGAAGGATATGAATGCGTGGGTCCGTGTAGTGGCGCGAATTCCTGGCCCCACACAAAAGAGTTCTGTCTTGTGACGATCAGAGCGATCTCGCTTTTTTGCGGCGCAGGCGGATTCTGCGAGGGAGCGCGGCTGGCCGGCTGGCAGGTGGTGTCGGCCGTGGAGTCCGATCCGCAGGCCTGCAGGACGCACGCGGCAAACTTCCCGGAAGTCCAGCTGCACGAGGGAGATATTGGCGGTTTCCTGAAGGGGCGAGGCCGCGCGCTCCCTGAGCAGCCGATCGACATCGTTTATGGCGGGCCGCCCTGCCAGGGCTTTAGCCAGATCGGCCCCCGCGACCTCTCGGACCCGCGCAATGCACTCTATAAGGAATTTGTCCGCATATGTCGGACGGTAAAGGCGCGCGCCTTCGTGATGGAGAACGTGCCGAACATGGTCGCGATGAAGAACGGCCATTTCAAATCGAAGATTCTCTCGGCGTTTGCCTCCGCAGGCTATCGCCGGACAGCAATTGTTCCCGTCCTCGCATCCGACTTCGGCGTGCCGCAGGACCGCCGCCGCGTCTTCATATTCGGACTGAGAGATGACCAGGAATTCGAGGGGGACATCGCCGAAGCGGCAGCGGCGCTGCTAAACGGCCAGAAGGCGGGTGCGGTTGTAACAGTGCGCGAAGCGCTCTCGGACCTCCCGCAAAAAGTCTCCGCCGATGACGGCCCGCTCCCATATCCGCGCAAGCCGCGGAATGGCTATTCCGCCTATCAGAAGCTGATGAGGCTGGATTGCGACCAGCCGCTGCTCTCTGCGCAGCAGAAGCGCCGCCGGCTGGAGACGGACGAGCTGTTCAACCATCACACGAAGGGAATCCAGGAGCGGCGCAAGGCCATTCTTGCTGCGCTCAAGCCCGGCGCGAGAGGCGATTCCCTGCCTAAGGAACTCTGGAACGGCACGAGAGGCCATAAATGGCGCCGGCTCGATCCTGACAAGCCGTCCTACACCATCCTCGCGCAAATGCACCGCGACCTGTCCGAGTGGATTCACCCGAGCTACGACCGCTGGATCACCGTCCGCGAAGCCGCCCGGCTCCAGTCTTTTCATGACGGCTTCATATTTCATGGAAGCGAGTGGCAGCAGCTCAAGCAGGTGGGGAACGCTGTCCCTCCGTTGCTGGGCCTGGCTGTCGCGAGAGTAGCGGAAGGCCTTCTGGCGACGAGCCGCGCGCCGGCGAGCGGATAACCATCAGCCATGGCGGAGGGGCTCATTCTTCTGATCGTTGGGGCGGCAGCGGCTGTAGGCGGTCCAGCACTCGCGATCTGGCTGTGGGTGCGGCGCGGCCGCCCGGCGGCGCCGGCGCGAGATCATCATGGCTCGGGCGATCCCGCAGAGGCGCGCTTCGGCGCGCCGGCCGAGAGTCCTGGCGATGCTGCCGCGCTCGCCCCGGCAGACGCGAATCTGCCTCCCGACGGCCCGTCGGCGGATCACGACGAAAAATCTATCCCCGATGGGCATTCGGATGTCGCGAGATCAGCTCCCGGCGCGGTCCGCGCACTGGACGCCGTCGTGCCGGATATGCTCGCCGACGTCGTCGTGGAGATGGATAGCGAATCGGGCGGTGAGCACGACCCGGAGATTCTCGCGGCACCGGTGAGTTCGGGGCCGGCGCCCGTTGCGGACGATGGAGCTATCGCGGCGCCTCTCGCGGCGGCAGCGCTCGCTTTCCCGTCGGCGGACGTGACGGCCAAGGAGCTGTTCGCCGATCCAAGCCCCACATTGCGTGACGCTGTGGCACCGCCGCCCGGCCCGCAAGAGAGTGCGCCACCGGCTGAGCTCGCCGGTATCGTCGTGGAGACGGACAGAGATTCGTGTGGTGAACACGACCCGGAAAATCCGCCTGCAGGGGCGAACGCCGAGCCGGCGCCCGTTGCGGAAGATAGAGGTCACGCGGCGCCACAGCGCGAGGCGGCGGCGTTTGCGGTCCAGCCCGCGGACGTGACGGCCATGGAGCTGTCCGCCGATCCCGGCCCCGACTTGGCAGACATTTCCGCGCCGCCGGTGGCCGGCCCGCAGGACGGTGCGCTGGGTGAAGCGGAGCATGAGGCTCTGGCTCCGTGCTCGACAGAGGAAGCCCGGCCGCAGGAACCCGCTCCTGACGACGAACCTCCGGAACCGGAGGCATGCAGCGGGTTCGCGCGCGAAGGCTGCGACACGATCGAAGAGGATGAAAGGACCGAGGGCGCGGGGTGCGCGGCTGCGGAGAGCGAACTGAATGCTGACGCGTCCGTGGTTTTGGCAGATCCGCCGAAGGACGATCTGGGGCTGGGGCCGCAGGCGGAGCCGGAACCGGAGCCGACGGTTGCCGATCTTCTCACGGATTCGACTTCCGAAGAGGAAGCTGGCGACGCCGCGAGGGCGGACGCGCCTGTGCGGACGCGGCAGCGCCGTTCGAACTCCGCTCAGCATCGGGATCGCCGCGGACAGCGAAGAGCACTTGCGCCGCAAGCGGCGCCGGGCTCGGAGCGGGCAGCGGCGGCCGAAGCTGCCCTTCGCACCCCGGCGGAGGCGAAGCTGCGGCTGATGCTTCATCCGATACGCCGCACGGCGACACTTTCCGCGGTTCTCGCCCGTCCTGCCAGCTACCCTGGCCGCATTACGCTTCTGCTCGGTGAAGGCGCAGAGGTTGGCGCCTACAGCGAGGACCGGTACGACGACGTCGACATCGAGTGGACGGCGGACCTGCTCTCGGGAGAGATCCGGCTCGATTGCGAAGAGGGCTATCAATGGCTTCGCAGCGGCCGGCGGATTCACATCTTCGGCGAGGTGGCCGACGAACCGGGGATTATCTCGGTCGGGTCTGCGGGCCTGCTGTCGCCAAGCACCATCATCTGCCGGTCCGAAGATGCCGCCGCGGTCCACGCAGCGGCGGAGGCATGCGGGTCGCCGGCGCTCGTGTCGTATGACCACTGGAGCGGGATTCCGGATGGCTGGATGGTGCTCTCGGGCTACCGGCCGGCCCACGCAGCGGCGTCCGGGCTCGCAACAGGTCTGACGGTCCTGGATCCTGGTGTCGGATCGGAGATTCGGCTGTCGGGAGGCCTGCGTATTCGCTCAGCGTCGTTTGCGGAGGGAGACCCGCCGAGAATCGAGATCGCGCCGTTCCCAGCGGGGGCGACCGTTACGATCGATGGACACCCGGCCGAGCAGGGCGAGGATGGCGCCTGGACCGCCGATGGGTGGGAGAGGCCGGGCGATCATCTTATCGATGTCGTGCCCGGACCCTCGGCGGCCTACCGGATCATCGAGGACCCTTGGACGAGGGACGGCTGGGAGGCCTGGGACGCGCACCCGGAGCGCTTCGGCGCTTCGGCGCGTGCGCCATGGGCCGTCGCCCAGGTCTGCGGCGCCGGGGTGTCAGGCCCCGGCGGAGAATATGTCGTGGCGGCCGAAGCGATGCTGTCCGTTGTCTGCCTTGGGCTTCGACGCGGCGCCGTCGCGCTCCGGGGACGGCCAGATGCGCCAGTCGCGGTGGGTCTGCTCGGAGAGCCCCCAGCATTCCTCATCTCCGCATCGGGACAGCGGCGGAGGCAGGGCCGGATTGCATGGCTCAGTCCACTACCGGCTGCGTCAGGCACGCGCGCGATCGATCCGCTATGGGTCGCCGAGGTGCGAAGCGCCTCCGCGAGAAGGCTTCCGCTCGATGGCGGCGGTGCGCCGGCTGAGGACGCATGGCGAAAGGCGCGAGAGCGGGCGCGCCGCCTCAAGAGGCCGCGCTCATGACCGACCGGGCCTTAGAATGGATGTCGTACCGCCGGTCGGGAAAAATCGGCGATCTGCCTGGCGAGCTGATCGGCACGGCGAGCGAACGCCGTTTCATCGACGACGCGGTGATGCTTGGGCATGCCGAGTGGACCGCGCCCTATGCCTGGCAGATCGCGCCGCCGGTGCTTGCCGGCCTGCCAAGGGATGGCGGGATTGCGGCGGTCCTTTGCGGCGCGCGGACGCCGAAGCTTCTTGCCTGCCTCGCGGCGGCCTGCAGCGCTGCCGGAACGCACCTTAGCGCAGAAGAGCACGGCGTCCGGCCGGCAACGGTGACGGTGGTGGCCGAGTCTCCGGAGCTACTGGCAGACACTGCCGTCCGAGCGGGGATCCAGCTCCAAACCGAGGCCGCCATCCGGATTCTGGCCTGCACGCCGTCAGTCCGCCAGTGGCCGCGCACGCCGTGCCCCATGGTGCAGGGGCGTGTCGAAACCGTCCGCCGCTTCTCCAGGTCTAAGATGCACTGGGTGTCGTCCACATTGGCGGAAGCAGCTGCCGCAAGCGCGGGCTTCTTCCGCATCCAGCGCGACTGGGACTGGGTAAGCCTGATCAAGAGCAGCCCACAGGATGCCGCTCTGATCGACGACCGTGCCGGACGCATGGCCGCTGCGGCGAAGTGCAAGGTGGTGCGATGGACAGCCGATAGCGGGACGCTGTCGCTCCCGGCGCAGCTCTATCCGCCGGGCATCATGGCGCGCGGCATGGCTCTGTGCAGTGGCGGGCTTCCGCGCTTCGATCGGGAAACTAGGCAGATTGCATTTGCTGGCGTCCGGCCAGAACACCTGAGACTGTTTCTCGCGCTCACGGGGCTGAGACTGATATGACCAATCCTATCCATACGTTCGACAGCCTGAAGAGCGCTTATCTCCGGTATTTCGACAGCCCGTTCGATCTGCGCTTCGAGGACTTGGTTCAGGCGCGCCGCCGTCTCCTCGACCGCGACGGCGTCCTGTATCGCGAGCCGCTGATCGAACCTCAGCCCGGCTACGTACTGAGCGGACATGATGTTCGTGCTGCGACCGCCAGCGTCCTTGGAGGAGTCGCGGGCTGGACACAGCAGCATATCGACGATCTCGCGGGCGTTGCCGAGGAGGGGCTCTTTCTTCCGCGGGGCAGCGCGCCGATCGAGCTTTACCTGCACCAGGAGGCGATGCTCCGTTCGAGCGTCGCCGATCAGTCGGATACCGTGATCCTGACCGGCACCGGCTCGGGCAAGACGGAGTCGATCTACCTTCCTGTCCTCGCCGCGATTGTCCGCGAGTCTGCTGGCTGGCCTGCCATTGCTCCCGCTCCGCGCAACGACTGGTGGTCGATGCCGCCACCGGCCGGCTCTCCTGCAAATCGTGTTTATCATCCGCGGATCTCGCAGCGGGCGCATGAGATGGGGAGCCGGCCGCCGGCGATCCGTGCGCTTGTTCTCTATCCGCTGAACGCGCTCGCCGAAGATCAGATGTCACGGCTCCGCCAGGCGCTTGATAGCGACCGGGTGCGCGCGTGGCTCGGCGCCAACCGCCCGGGGCACCGGTTTTGGTTTGGACGCTATACCGGCTGGACGCCAATCTCCGGAAGTCCGCAGCGGGACAACGCAGAAGCGGAACTGAGAACGGAGCTGCGCCGGCAGAGTTCGCTCGCCCAGCGCGTTGCCGGCACCGACGCACAGCGCTTCTTTCCCCGCTTTGACGGCGGCGAGATGTGGAGCCGGTGGGACATGCAGGATGCTCCGCCCGACATCCTGATCACCAACTACAGCATGCTGAACATCATGCTGATGCGCGATATCGAGGACCAAATATTCGCTGCGACGCGGCGCTGGCTTGAAGATCCCGCCAACGTGTTTCACCTCGTCGTCGACGAGCTCCACACCTACCGGGGCACACCCGGAACTGAGGTGGGATACATCCTCCGGGTTCTGTACGAGCGGCTTGGGCTGAACCCCGACCACCCGCAGCTCCGGATCCTCGCGTCGAGCGCCTCGCTCGGCGATGACGACGCCCGCGCCCAGGACTATCTGCGCCAATTCTTCGGGCGCTCGCGGCCCTTCACGCTCATTCGCGGTGGCGCTGAAGCCCTAGCCCCGGGTTCCGCGCACCGCCTCTCGGCGCTGGCCGGGCCTATCGAGCAGCTTGGAACCAGCATAGTATCGGCGTCCGAGGCGGACGTGGCGAATGCGGTTGCGGCCTTTGCGGCCACCGCGTCGCTGAGCCCGCCGGATGCGGCTCTTTCCGCGGGCCAGCAGCTCGGCGCGGCGCTGATCGAGGCAGGCGCTCCGGAGGCTATTCGGGCGGCCTGCAATGACGGGACCGATGCGAGCCCGACGGTCGTTCCGCAAACGATCGAGGCTCTGGCCGGATCGCTGTTTCCCGGAGAGCCAGGAGACCGCGCTGCGAGCGCTGCAGCCGCGCTCATCATGTCCCTGTCTGCGGCCGAGTCGGCTGCAGGCACGCCCCTTTTGCCGGCGCGTGTCCATCTGTTCTTCCGGAATGTTCAGGGCGTGTGGGCCTGCACCAACCCTGCGTGCAGCGGCGCGCATTGGAATGAGGCCAACATTCCGGTGGGCCGCCTGTTCGACCGTCCGACGACGACGTGCGGATGCGGCTCGCGCGTGCTGGAGATGCTCTATTGCGAGCCGTGCGGCGACATATTCCTTGGCGGATACCGGCGCTCTCTGGGGCAGAACAGCTGGTCCCTGGTGCCCGACGATCCCAACATCGAAAAGGCGCCTGACCACTCAGCGAACGACAGAACCTACGACAACTATGCCGTCTACTGGCCCGCACAGCTCGCCGACGGCACGCTTCGCCAGCCGCAGCGGGACACATGGACCCAGGAAGGGGTGCAGCGAAAATGGAGAATGGCGCGGTACGACCATCGTACAGGCGAACTTGAGATCGCTCGCCGCAGCGCCGACGCCACGGGATGGATCTATCACGTCGCTGCCTTGCATCAGAACCCGGTGCCTCCTCGCGCGCTTGTTCCGAGCGCGCGCAACGAACGGCCGTCGGTCTGTCCGCATTGCGAGGCCGACTGGAGCCGGATGACCAGCTCCGCGCCGATCCGCACCCAGCGCACAGGCTTTCAAAAGGTCGCGCAGGTGCTTTCGGATTCGCTCCTGCGGGAGATTGCGCCTCCGGAGGTGCAGGCGGGACGTCCGGTCGAGGACCCGCGCCGCAAGCTGGTTCTCTTTTCGGACAGCCGGCAGGACGCGGCGAAACTCGCGGTCGGCGTTGCCAAGTCGCATTGGCTTGACGCTATTCGCCAGGCGCTCGTCGGCGGCATGGAGGATAGCACCAGGGCGGCGATTGCGTTCGAGCTCCAGGTGCAGGGAAGCATCTTGAGTCCGGAGGATGCCGCGCTTGCCAGCGTGTTTGCAATCGGCCGGCAGCGGGAAGCAAACGCCATCCTCGCCTCGCGCATTCCCGCCATGGCCGCGATGCCGTCGGCGATTGGGGGGCTGACAATGCAGCAGCTCGCCGACCGGACTCTTGCGCATGCGCGGGCCGGGCTCTCGAAGGCAACGGATCTCGAGGAAGATGCGGCCCGGCGCCTGCTGATGACCGGCATGAATCCGGGCGGTGTGGACCGCAGCGTCATGTGGACGAATCTCGATGATCAGCGCGGCGAGTGGCAGCGGCTCTTCGACTGGGCGGTAGTGCCGCCGGTGTACCGTGCGGGCCTCAGCGGCGAGGAGAACGACCATCGCACGCGCATTCAGACTGCCGCGCGCGAGGCGGTCGCCGAATCCCTGTTCTCCGGCGGCCGGCGAGACCTTGAATCGCTGAAGCTGGGCTGCGTCACCACCGACCGCCTGAGCTATGCGGCGGCGGCCCCCGTCTATCAGGAAGCTGCCGATAGCTGCATCAGGATGCTTGGCAAGCGGCGGCGGATCGATACCCATCGTGCGACGGGGGACGATAATCAGCTCCCGAGGTATGCTCGGGACTATCTTGAAGCGGTGGCGAACGCCAACGGAATCACACCGGCTGACTTCGTACAGGATGTCACCGCGCGTCTGACGCGCGCCGGAGTGTTCAACCTGGGCATTCTTCTGTTCGGCGGGCTGTTTGTCGCCGATCCCACGGCAACCTATTTTCAGTGCACTCGGTGCTCGCGAGTTCACCTCCACCGCAGTGGCGGCATCTGCAGCGGCTGCCTCACGCCGCTCGGTCCATCGCGCGTTGCCGGGGTCGACGATGCGGGGCAGGAGATCGATTACTACCGCTGGCTCGCCGTCGATGCTGGACCGATCTTCCGCCTGAACTGCGCCGAGATGACGGGTCAGACGGACAAGGTGCTCGCGCGCGACCGCCAGCGCCTGTTCCAGAACATTCCGGTCGGCGACGAGGTCGCTCTCACCGACAACATCGATCTGCTGAGCGTCACCACGACGATGGAAGCGGGCGTCGACATCGGGTCCCTGCTCGCTGTCATGATGGCCAACATGCCTCCGATGCGCTTCAACTATCAGCAGCGGGTCGGCCGCGCTGGCCGCCGCGGCGCGGCGCTGTCTCTCGCGCTCACGCTCTGCCGCGGCCGCAGCCACGACGACTATTATTTCCAGCGGCCCGAGCGCATCACTGCCGATCCCCCGCCACCGCCATACGTCGACACCAACCGGCTGCAGATTCTCCGCCGCGTCCTTGCCAAGGAGGTGCTCCGTCGCGCGTTTTCGGAGCTCGGCCTATTCGCTGGCACCGCCGGCGACAGCGTGCATGGCGAATTCGGCACTGCCACCGCCTGGAACCTGCCGCCGGACAATCTGCCTGCCGGCTATGCGGCCGGAGATGTCGCCAGCGTGGTTTCGCAATGGATCGGCCGCAATCAGCCTCTCGTCGAAGACATCTGCGATGCTCTGCTCGTGCAGACGCGGCTGGCCGCGACGGCGACCAGCCGGACTGATGCTGTCGCCTGGATTACGAACAATCTGGTCGGGGAAGTCACGGGCGCCGCGCGGGACCAGGCCCTGGTGCAGGAAGGCCTAAGCGAGCGGCTCGCCAACAAGGGCATCCTGCCGATGTTCGGCTTCCCGACGCGGGCGCGGCTGCTTTACCACAAGCAGCCGCAGAACTGGCCGCCCCGCCAGACCGTGGACCGGGATCTCGAGCTGGCGGTCAGCATGTTTGCGCCCGGTGCGGAGACTGTGAAGGAGCGGACGATCCACACGGCAATCGGTGTCGGCCACTATATTCGCCAGGGCCCGCTTGCTGTCCAAGATCCGAATCCCTTGGGTCCGCCGGTCGTCGTCGGGCTGTGCGGCAACTGCCAGCACGTCGAGACTGCAAATCCGAACAGTCCTGCCTGTCCGGTCTGTGGAGTGCCAGCAGGTACTGGCGATCGGGACTATCAGGTCATGGATCTTCGGCAGCCAAAGGGCTTCGTGAGCTATTATACGAAGGCCAGGGACTATGACGGCGTTTTCGACTTCGTGCCGCGCGCCGCGCGGCCAAAGGTCGGCCGCCCACCCTTCGGCATCGGCGTTCACCGCAACTTCGACATCGGCGCCGGCCAGGGCCGGCTTCACGTCATCAACGACAATGCCGGCCGCCTCTTCCACCTGTCGCAGGAGTCGTGGGCCCGCGGGGCGATGGTCGACGTAGGCGCAGCCAACGCAGCCGAAGAAAAGCATGCGGCATCGGTCGGCCGGCGGCCCGGTACACCCATGGTCGCGGCGAGTCCCGTGGTGACCTGCGCGCTTGCGGCGATCAGCGAGACAGACATGATGCTGCTCGGCGTGCGTGATTACGGGCCCGGGCGGGCCGCAGATCCTCGCGCTCCGGCGGGACGGTCGGCGCTGTATTCGCTGGCCTTCATGATGAGGCGCGCCGCTGCTGTCTACCTCGACATTCAGGACTATGAACTGAAGGCGGGCATCAGGAGCCAGGAAGATCCCGCCTTGGGATCGGTCGTCGGCCAGATATTCCTGTGCGACACGCTCGAGAACGGCGCCGGCTATGCGACCCATCTCGGCGAGCCGGCGATTAGCGAGCAGCTCCTTCAGATGATCGTCCAGAACTCGCACTGGCAGTTCCACGACCGGCTTGTCGACCAGGCGCATGCGGGCGCCTGCGACACGTCCTGTCCGGACTGCCTGCGAAGCTACAGCAATCTCGCCTATCACAACCTTCTCGACTGGCGGCTTGCGATCGACATGGCCAATCTCGCGCTCGACGCAAACAGCGCGATATCACTCTCATCGCCCCTGTGGGCCCGCGTTGCCGATCTCGCGGCGGCAACACTCGAGGCGGCCCGGCCGGGGTTTAGCCGCACGACCTTCGGCGGCCTTCCCGGGCTGACCAACGGACGGGAAGCGATCATCGTAACCCATCCGCTTTGGCTGACGGATCGTGCCGGGGCCGGCCCCGAGATTGCGGCGGCCTGGGATGACGCCGAACGCGCCCGCGGCCTGCGGGTCGATCCCGCATGGAGCTTCATCTCGGTCTTCGAAGCTTTGCGACGGCCCGCGTAGATGGACGCCCGGCGTCCCATTGTGCTGACGCCGGCGGCGCGAACCAGCCCGACGCTCTGGTCGCACATGCGCCTCTGTTCTCTCAGGGCGGCTCTCAGCAGCAACCCGGATGCGGATAGCTGGGTTCTTCACAGTCCGCGCGCATGGCTGGGCACAGCCTTTCACCGACTCATGGCAGGGGCGCCCGCAGATTCCAGCGAAGCGGCGAGTCTTTGGGATGGCGCCATCGCGGAGATTCTTGCTGAAGCATCGCGTCACCGTCTGGATGCGCGCTTCGCCAATCCCGAGCGGTGGCCCGGCTACTATCTTGTCCGCCAGCGTGCGATTGCGTCGGCGGTCGAGAAAGGCGGCCGCCGTTCTGGCGCGCGGCCGCGGGGTTCGCAGGGCGGTCCGCCGCGAGCTGGCGGAAGCGAACGCCTTCTCACGGCGCGCTCGGGACGGCTCGCCGGCCGGCCCGATCAGTTCGACAGCACCGCCGTCACCGAATACAAGTCGTCGCTGCCGGACCCGGTTCGGGCCGAGGCCGCCAGCATTGTCGATGGGTACTGGCGACAGCTTCGGCTCTATTCCGTTCTGATTGGCGAGATGGGCAGCTGGCCCGCGACCGCGCGGATCGTGGCAGCATCGGGCCAGGTGCTTGAGGAGCCCGTCAACAGGCTGGCATGCGAGGCTGAGGCCGACGCGGCTATTTCCGGGCTCGATGCGATGAACCGGGCGCTCTCGACGGGATGCGATAGCGCGGCTCTGGCCAGTCCGGGCAAGGTGGCGTGCGGGCAGTGCGCCTACCTGGCGATCTGCCCGGCGTTCTGGTCATGGTGCGAAGCGAACCCATGGCCCGAGCTTCTCGAGCCAGCGGCGCGCGGAACGCTTCTATCGGTTGATCCCGGGATGGATGGCGATCTGTACGCGGTGAACGTGCGCCTGACAGGCCGCTACGGCACAGGTGGCGACCAGTCGCTGGCGCTGAGGAAGTCGGTGCATGGCGACCTTACGGGCCTCCCCAGTGGGAGCGCGCTCAGGATCGTGTATGCGAACCTCCGGCCTGATGGGCGGCTGCGAGCTGAACCGCGCCGGGATCGCCGGAGGCCATTTCGTCCGAGTCACGCCGCGATGGCGGCCTCCTCGAGTTGCGCATAGTAGCGCGCTTCGGCTTCGGCCGGCGGAATGTTTCCGATCGGCTCCAGCAGTCTGCGATTGTTGAACCAGTCGACCCATTCGAGCGTGGCGAACTCGACCGCCTCGAAGCTTCGCCACGGCCCCTTTCGCCAGATCAGCTCGGCCTTGTAGAGTCCGTTGATCGTCTCGGCGAGCGCGTTGTCGTAGCTGTCGCCGACGCTGCCGACCGATGGCTCGACGCCGGCCTCGGCGAGGCGCTCTGTGTATTTTATAGAGACGTATTGAACGCCGCGGTCGCTATGATGGACGAGGCCGCCGCCATGAACCGGCCGACGATCATGCAGCGCCTGCTCGAGCGCGTCGAGCACGAAGCCCGCATGCGCCGTGCGCGAGGCGCGCCAGCCGACGATCCGCCGAGCGAAGGCGTCGATCACGAAAGCCACATAGACGAAGCCTTGCCAAGTCGAGACATAAGTGAAGTCGGACAGCCACAGCGCATTCGGCCGCTCCGCCCGAAATTGCCGGTTCACCTTGTCGAGCGGGCATGGAGACTTGCGGTCGCTCACCGTCGTTTTGACCGGCCTGCCGCGCACGATCCCTTGCAACCCCATATTCCGCATCAGCCGTTCGACCGTGCAGCGCGCGACCTTTTCGCCCTCCCGGTCCAACTGCTTCCACACCTTGCGTGCGCCATAGACCTGGAAGTTCTCGTCGAAGACGCGCCGTATCTCCTTGCGAAGGACCGCGTCCCGGCGCGCCCGGGCCGAGGCTTTCGCAGGGTCGCGTCGGCGCGCCGCATGCGCCCAATAGGTGGAAGGGGCGATCGGCAACAGCTTGCAGATCGGCTCGACCCCGTGCGCCTCCCGATGAGCGTCGATGAAGGCGATCATTGTTTCGAGCGGCGGTCGAGCTCCGCCGCCGCAAAATAAGCCGACGCCTTGCGCAGGATCTCATTGGCCTGCCGTAGCTCGCGGTTCTCCCGTTCCAGCGCCTTGATCCGCTCGCGCTCATCCGTCGTCGCGCCAGGGCGGGCGCCGGAGTCGCGCTCCGCCTAACGGACCCAGTTCCGCAACGTCTCGCCCGTGCAGCCGATCTTCGCCGCGATCGACGCGATCGCCGCCCATTGCGAGGCATGGTCGCCACGGTGCTCCAGCACCATCCGAACCGCCCGGTCCCGAACCTCAGGTGAAAATCTGTTCGATGTCTTCTTCTTCGTATCCATGGCCCCATCCTCTCAAGGGTTGGAGCCTCCGGCAATCCCGGCGCGGTTCAAGCGGATGTCTCGACATGCGTCTTCGGCGAGGCGGACATCCCGGAGCTCCGATGCGGGAGCGGGTAGTGTCGACTGGATCTAGAAAAAAGCTCGGAAGGATTGCGCCGCGACGCTTGCGGGCGCCGCTCACGCGGTCGGAGATGATGGGGCGTGTCCGGTCGAAGGATACGAAGCCGGAGGTAAGAACCAGGTCTGCGGCACACGCGCTCGGGCATCGCTTCCGCATCCATGTTGCGGACCTGCCAGGCAAGCCCGATCTCGCCAACAAGGCGCGGCGCTGGGCAATCTTCGTTCACGGCTGCTTCTGGCACTCGCATGAGAATTGCCGTCTGGCGTCCAAGCCGCGGTCGAACACCGGCTACTGGTCTGACAAGCTGGCGCGAAACCAAGAGCGGGACGCGATTCACGCGCAAGCCCTGCGCGACCTTGGCTATCAGGTACTGGTTGTCTGGGAGTGCGAAACACGCGACGAAGCCAAGCTTCGCGAGGTCCTGACTGCGTTCCTCAGCGGGCCGTCGCTTCCGAGCGAGAACTGCCGACGTGAAGGTCGACGACAGGACAGTGACAAACTAGATGGGCAGGCCTATAAGCAGTGACGGTCTTTTTCTGGATGGCGGGCCGCACGTTGCTCGCTGAGTTTTCCAGAAAATCGACCAATCGATAGCGATAGTTGTCGAACCCGCGCAGATTTTGAATCGCGCAATTTTTCCTTTGAAATCAAAAGCGAAGAAATTTGACGGACCGATGGTCGGGCTTTGACTGTCGGAAGAAACGATTTGCAGTGAAAAATCAAGGCGTTACGATCACTCAAAATAATCGAGTGGGAGTGATTTCAGAAACTCGCTAGTGGTGTGATTCAGCCGATTTGACAGGGAGAAAGGGCGGAGCCTGAAGGCTCGCTCTCGAAGCCCATCAAATTCGATGAAGCAGACCACTAGCTTTTTCCGCCTCCATGACAAATTCCTCTTCGGAAGAGCCGGGAGTGAGCCTGAAGTGAACGATCTCGATGATGCCTGTCATGGTCGCCTCGCGATGTTCGAACGATTGCAGGCGACACGCTGGCCCGACGGTCACCTTCGCGGGTTTGTCGTCAGCGATAGCGCCCCAACTTCAGTTTTCTCATCTACGACCTCCCTATGGCTCGAGCACGAGATCCCTGCGAACTCGTGAAATTGGCGCGCAAACGAAAATCGCTTGAATGATCGTTAGGCGCCATATTATATGTCGCCATATGACTTCTCTGGAAATCAAACACGAAGCACTGCTGCAGGAAGCTGAGCGACGCGGCGGCGCCGAGGTCGGCAGCCTCCGTGGCTGCTTCGAGCTGCTGTCGCTGGCCCTACTGATAGACCGAGACTGTGCGCGCCGTCTCGCGCCACATAGGCTGTCGGAGGGCAAGTTTGTCGTGCTCTTTCTCCTGCACGACCGGATCGACGGGCTTTCACCATACGAATTGGCCGATCGTGCTGGTGTCACAAGGGCGACGATCACCGGCCTGCTCGATGGATTGGAGCGAGACGGATTTCTCGCAAGACATTCTCATTCCGTAGATCGACGCAAGGTGTCCGTGCTCCTGACGGAACATGGCCGCACACTCGCAAAGGAACTTTTCGAGGAGCATGCGCGATGGATCGCCTCGCTCTTTTCAGGATTCTCGGAAGGGGATCGGCAACACCTCTCGAGGTTGCTCGGTCGTGTCCGCGCCAACATCGAGCTTCCGGCTAGCGCTCATGAAGCGGAAGCTATTTCGCCATGAGCGCATCCCCCGGCCGCCGCGTTCAGGACATCGACTCGGCCCGTCTGGCTCTGCTGAACAGCGGACAGGCGGCTGCCGCGACACTGACGGAATGTCTCGCGGTCGATTTCGCGGCGTTAATGGAGGCGACTCTCCCCGACATCGGCACGCAGGCCATCGCGACGATGCGCGAGGCGGCCGCCGCCGGGATCGCGCAGCGGATGCGACTTGCGGCGCGACTGGTTCGCGAAGCGCTTGGGCCCCAGGCGGGCGACCGGCTTCGCAAGCACTCGTCAGATAGCGTTCGGGGCTGGACCTGCTTCATCGTCGGAGCCGAGGACGGCATGACGCTCGATCAGAGGCTGGCCGCGATCCGTCCCCTTGCCGACGATCCGCATTTTGGCGTGCGGGAATGGGCGTGGATGGCGGTGCGCCCGCATCTTGCCGCCGATCTCGACATGGCGGTCTCCAGACTGGCCGGCTGGAGCATCGATCCTTCCGAGCGCATCCGCCGATTCACCAGCGAGGCGCTTCGGCCGCGTGGCGTCTGGTGCGCGCATATCGCCACGCTCAAGAAACATCCCGAGATCGCGCTTCCGGTGTTAGAGCTGCTGCGCTCCGACCCCTCCGTCTATGTCCAGAATTCGGTCGGCAACTGGCTGAATGACGCCAGTAAGGACCAGCCCGACTGGGTGCGCGCCATCTGCGCGCGCTGGCAGGCAGAAAGTCCCGTTCCACAAACCACACTCATCTGTCGTCGCGCGCTGCGCGTCATCGACCCAAAGACCAGGCAGGGAAAGCGAGCATGACGCATTACCTCGCAGAACTCTATACGCCCAAGCCCGCATGGCTGGCGCTGGCCCCGGAAGTCAGCCACATCGCACAACTGGCCGCCGTGGCGAGCTGACATTGCGTCGCGCCTTTACGAATTCACGGTCGATCGTGGCGAAGCGCTCCGGCGAGGGCATGATCGGGCGGACGGGATCGCCGACCGGCTGGCCGGTTTCGCGATCAGATCCTGCATCTGGCGCAACCGCTGTCGAGCACGGCGCCCTGCAGCCATGGGGGCTGAGTTGGCTCGCAGCAGTCATGCGGGAGGGCGGGGCCAGGCGATCAGCGCTGTCGCGGCGATGGTTTCCAGCACGTCGCGGTCGACGCCGTCGCGCGCCTGGATCGACAGGCCCTGAACGACCGCCGCATAGAAGGCCGCCAGCGCCTCCGTGTCGGTCGATGGCGCAAGCTCGCCTTCGATCACGGCGCGATCGAACCGCGCCTTGATCGCGGAGATCGCAGCCAATCTTCGCCTGGACAGATCCGCTGCCACCTTGGTGTGCTCGGGCGCGCAGGTCACCGCGCCGCTGGCCAGCATGCAGCCACGCGGCGCCGGCCCTTCGGAATAGACCGCCACCGACTCCTGCAGGATGCGCTCGACCGCCTGCCGCGCCGTCGGCTCTTCAGCCAGCGCCCGGGCGGTGAATGAGCCATAGGACGCGCCGTAGCGGTCCAGAGCTTCCTGATAGAGCCGCTCCTTGCTGCCGAACGCGGTGTAGAGGCTCGGCGGGGTCACGCCCATGGCTGCGGTCAGGTCCGCGACGGAGGCGCCCTCGTAGCCATGCCGCCAGAAGAGCTGCAGCGCCGTCTCCAGCGCCTCCTCGCGGTCGAGGGCGCGCGGCCGCCCGCGGGGTCGCTTTCCGATCTTTTTCATAGCGATCAATATAAAAATGTCTTGACCGGCGCGCAATCATCGAATTAACTAGCGATCACTATTTTAATCATCGCGAGGAGAAGACCGTGACCAAAGCCGATGTTTCGCAATCAGACACACGCCGCGCTTACCGGCTCGTTCCGACCGATAGCGGTCGCCGTCTCGACCAGGTCGAGGATGTGGCTCCGGCGCCTGGGCCGGGCGATGTGCTGGTGAGGATAGAAGCCGCGAGCCTCAACTACCGCGACCTGCTCGTCCTGCGCGGTCAGCTCGGAGCCGTGCGCGAAGGGCTGGTTCCGCTCTCCGACGGCGCGGGGCGGGTTGTGGCGACGGGCAGGAACGTGACGCGCTGGCGCGAGGGGGATCGAGTGGCGCCGATCTTCTATCGGGACTGGATCGCCGGTCCCTATCGCGAGGCATATGGGCCAGCGGCTCTCGGCGGTGGCGACACCGACGGCGTGCTCGCGGATCTGATTACTGCTCCCGAAGCCTCGCTGGTGCGCATTCCCGACGAGCTGAGCGTCGAGGAGGCCGCCACCCTGCCGTGCGCCGCCTTGACC
Source organism: Methylosinus sp. Sm6 (assembly GCF_019802345.1). Lineage (GTDB taxonomy): Bacteria > Pseudomonadota > Alphaproteobacteria > Rhizobiales > Beijerinckiaceae > Methylosinus. The sequence goes on from NZ_JAINDZ010000001.1 coordinate 44,881, forward strand.
GCCTGGCAGGCGCTCGTGGTCCGCGGTGGGATCGCGGCCGGCGACACGCTTCTGGTGCAGGGAACCGGCGGCGTCGCGCTCTTCGGGCTGCAGATTGCGAGCGCCGTCGGGGCGAGGACGATCGTGCTGTCGTCTTCCGACGAAAAGCGCGAGCGCGCCGAAGCGCTCGGCGCCTTCGCGACGGTGAACTACCGCGCGACGCCGGATTGGGACGTCGCGGTGCGCAAGCTCACCGATGGACTCGGCGTCTCGCACATCCTCGAGCTCGGCGGGCCGGACACGTTCGATCGTTCGCTGCGCGCGCTCGCGGCTTGGGGGCGCATCGCCCAGATCGGCGTCTTCACCGGCTTCGGGCCGCGCTCGAACCTCATTCGTCTTCAGCTGATCAACGGAACCATCGATGGCGTCAACGTCGGTTCGGCCGAGCAGTTCGAGGCGATGAACGCCTTTCTCGTCGAACATCGAGTGAAGCCGGTCATCGACAGGAGCTTCGCGTTCGATGAGGCGGAAGCCGCCTACGACGAACTCGCGAGCGGTCGCCACTTCGGCAAGCTCGTCATCCGTCTTTGAGCGGGAAACACCATGCCGTTCATAGCCACTTGCCTGGTGGCATTGCGTCGACGAATTTGAGGTCTCTCGAGAGCGAGCCTTCAGGCTCGCTCAAATCGGCTGAAGCACGCCACTAGCCAAGGCGTCAAAATTCTGCGCCCAGCCGGCCCTGTCGAGCCGGACGATCACTTCCGCCCGAGAAGGGCCAGAACCTTTTCGGCAACGCTCTTGGAAGAGACCGGATTCTGGCCGGTCACCAGCCGGCCATCGGTCACGACATGCTCGCCGAAGGCCTTGCCGGCGACAAAATGCCCGCCCGCCGCGCTGAGCCGGTCCTGCAGCAGGAACGGGACGACCTCGGTCAGTCCGACCGCGGCCTCCTCGTCATTGGTGAAACCGGTCAATCGCTTGCCGCGGACCAGAGGATGGCCGCCGTCGGCGCGCAGGCTGAGCAATCCCGCCACGCCATGGCACACCGCTCCGATCGGCCTGTCCTCCGCATGGGCGCGGCCGAGAAGCTGCGAAAGCCCCGGCCAATCTGGAAAGTCCCACATCGTTCCATGGCCGCCGACGAGGAACGCCGCGGCGCAATCGGCGGGCGCGTCTTCGGCCCTGATGGTCTGGTCGAGCGCCGAGCGCGCCTCGCGGTCAGCCGCGAAACGCTCCACACTCGGACCCCGGAAATCCGGGCTCTCGCTGCCGGGATCGATCGGTGGACGCCCGCCCTTGGGGGACACGAGGATCGGGGTGAGCCCGGCGTCCTCGAACACGTAGTAGGGCGTGGCCAGTTCCTCGTACCAGAGGCCGGTCTTTTTGCCGGCGCCGCCCAGTTCGTCGTGCGAGGTCACGATGAGAAGCACAGTCTCGGAGGTCATGCCGTCGGTCCTTTGACGTTTTGAGGGATGTGCAGCACTCGGGGCCGGTCGAGCGAGACCAGCGTCCTGACCAGCGTCTTGCCGGGTCCCGCCTGCGTTCAGGCAGCCGGCGAGCCTGCCCATGGACGCCCCGCCGACGGCGTCGACAGCCAACCGGATTTGCGCGCCGCCGGTGAGAACTTGATCTGTCTCATGATGCGCCGCGCTTTCGTTGCGAAACCGAGCGGGCCGCCCTGAGCGCATCCGCCGCCCAGCCGGACAAGCCTTCGGGGTCGTCGAGGATCTCGCTCGGCGCCTCATAATAAGCCGCGACCGTCACCTGCCCGGAGGCGCCGGCGTAGCTGAATGGGGCGCAGCCATGTCGTTCGAAGGCGCCGCGACTGAGCGCATCGGCCTTGAGATAGAGGGCGCCCTTCATGACGAAGCCGAACTGAACGCCACCGGCCCGCAGGCTCGCGCCGCCGAAATACCGGCGCACGGAAATCGGGCCGAGACCTTCGATCCTGGCGGCGTATTCCTCCGCCAGCGCCCGCTGCGTTGGCACGTGGAGGCTCACGCCGCGGCGTCTGACGACGTCAGCGGGAAGAATCCGCTGATCTCCTTCAGGCGCCCCTCGGCATCGTGATGGGCAAAGCTCGCGCCGAGCTGCAGGACGGCGCCGTCCGCATTCTGGAGCGCCCATCGGGCGAGAGACCGGCCGTTGTGCGCGACCACCTGGATGATCCGGAAACGGCCGCCCGGCACGCTCTGCTGGAAGCCGGCCATGTAGTCGGACAGCGCGGCCCGCCCCGTCAGCGGGCCGTTTGGATCGCAGTAGCCGGCGTCGTCGGCGAGGCATTCCTTCAACTCGCTCTCCCGCCGCGCCGGGTCGGACGACCAGATCGCGGCGTAGCGGGGCCAGAGCTCTTCAGCATCCATGGCGCTTCTCCAATGTCTCGAAATGGTACGTAATCATCGCTTCGAGCGCGGCCTTGTCGTAGCCGGCCCGGATCAGAACGAGGATGCCCTGATAGAGCGCGAGCAAGGCGACCGCCTCAGTGTCGGCGCCTTCGAGACGATCGGCGAAACACTCGCGGAGGACGGCGAATCCCTCGGTTACGAAACGAGGCTGATCCTCGCGGCCGAATTCGACCGCGCTGTTGGTGATCAGGCAGCCGGACGAGCCTCCGTCCGGCTCACGCAGGAGAGACAGGAACAGCCGCCGAAGGCCCGCGACGCCCGCGCCCTCGGGCGCATGATCCTCGATGCGGCGGGCGAGTACCGTCCGGCTGTAGTGGGCGGATGCGGCCGCGAAGAGGCCGCGCTTGTCGCGGTAGCTGTTGTAGAGGCTTCCGGACGTCATTCCGGTCGCCTCCTCCAGATCGCGCACCGAACTCGCGGCGAAGCCCTGACGGCGGAACACATGCATCGCCCCGGTCAAGAGACGGTCTTCGTCGAAGCTGCGTGGCCGGGCCATTTCCGGGCCTCCATTTCATAACATCAATTATATAATATGTGTTATGAAACGAAGTCAAGCCCCTTGGTGCAGGGACAGGTCGGTTCCCGCCAATGCCGCGCGAAAACCTTTTGCCCGCGTCATCGGCGGCTGTCGCGACGAAGCCGAGGCGTTTGTCCTGCGCCGCTATCCGGCCATCGCGCGGTGCTCACGGAACGCAGCCGCGAGCGTGCGCAGCGCGGCGCGCGATTTGGGATCGGTGAGCGACGAGTGCAGCACGATCTCCGACGACGGCAGGCGCGGCAGCCTGAAGCGCTCGCCGATTTCGATGGCGCCGGGCGGAGCAAGGCGACAGGAAAAGATGGCCATGGCCAGTCCGGCGGAGACGGCCGCCGCCACCGCGGACGAGCCGCCACCGAGGAATACTTCCGTCCAGGCGATGCCGGCCTCGTCGAGGGCGCGGGTCGCGATATCGCGCACGCCGCAGGAAGGCGACAGCGCCGCCAATCGCAGAGGCTCGCCCTGCCGATGCTCGAAATTCGGCGCGGCGAACCATCCGAAATGTTCCGGCCCGAGAACCTCGCCATCGCGTCGGTCGTCTTCGCGACGAATGATACAGGCGTCCAGCTCTCCACGATCGAAGGCGTCGAGCAGATTGCGCGAATTCTCGAGGCGGACCTCGATGCGCAGGCCCGGATCATGCGCGTTGAGCTGCGCCAAAAGGGTCGGAAGCTCCGGTCCGGCCACATGCGCGGCAATGCCGAGCCCGAAGCGGCGCGGGGTCGTGGAGGCGAGCGCCGACAGCGCGGCTTCGTGCGCGGCAAGAAAATCGCGAGCCCGGTCGAGAAAGACGGCGCCATGAGCGGAAAGCCGGACGTGGCGCGGCGTGCGCTCGATCAGCCGCTGGCCGATCCGTTCTTCCAGGCGCCGCAACTTGACGCTGATCGCTCCCTGGGTGGTTCCGAGGGCCTCGGCCGCCCGCGTGAAACTCTGAAGGTCGGCGATGGCCACGAACGCCTGGACCGACTCGACATCGAGGGACGCCATTTCAATCATCCGAATTTGTCGTCTCTGAAATATTCAGTCATAGCATTTTTACATCGTCAAGTTTTGCCTAGGATCAGACCCATCGACAACGGTCGCTCGCATGACTGCCGCGCCACCCAGGCCTTGGTCGCCTCGGGGGAACGGCCGCTCGCGGGGCGCCGAGCAATCTCCGTGCTGAAAGGTCTGATCATGTCCTTTGCTTCCTCGCGGCAAGGCAACCTTGCCTTGGCCGCCATCTGCTTGTCGGCTTTGATGTTCGGCTTCGAAATATCGAGCGTTCCGGCGATCCTGCCGACGCTGGAGAAAGTCCTTCACGCCGATTTCCAGCAGCTCCAGTGGACTATGAACGCCTACACCATCGCCGTGGCGACGGTCCTCATGGCGGCCGGCACGCTGGCGGATCGCTTCGGTCGCAAGCGTCTCCTCATCGTCGCCATTGTTGCGTTCGGCGCAACGTCCCTGCTGTGCGGCCTTGCTCCCGACATGACGATCCTCATCGTCGGGCGCGCGCTCCAGGGCGCGAGCGGCGGCGCCATGCTGATTTGCCAGATCGCCGTGCTCTCGCATCAGTTCACCACGGCGGCCGATCGCGCCCGGGCTTTTGGCTGGTGGGGCATCGTTTCCGGGTTCGGTCTCGGCTTCGGCCCGGTGATCGGCAGCGGGATCGCCGCCCTGATGGGCTGGACCTGGGTGTTTCTGATCCACGCCTTCATCGCCGTTCTGACCGTCGCCCTGGCTTGGCGCGGCGTTCGGGAATCGAAGGATCCAGCCGCTCGGCGCCTGGATCTCGGCGGCGTCGCGACCCTGTCACTGACCGTCTTTTGCGTCGCCTATGTCATCACTCAGGGCAGCGAGCTCGGCTTCACCAGCCCGATCGCGCTGGCGATCATCGCCACAGCCGCCCTCAGCCTCATCGCCTTCGTCATTGTCGAGCAGATCACGCCGCACCCGATGTTCGATTTCTCGGTGTTCCGAATCCGGCCCTTTTCCGGAGCGCTGTTCGGCTCGATCGGCATGAATTTCAGCTTCTGGCCGTTCATGATCTATCTGCCGATCTGGTTTCAGGCGGGGCTCGGGCTCGATGGACTGATGGCCGGCTCGGCGCTGCTCGCCTACACCCTGCCGACGCTGGTCGTTCCGCCCTTCGCCGAACGCCTCTCGCTGCGCCTTGGCGCCGGCGCCGTCATCCCGGCGGGACTGTTCGTGATCGGTCTCGGCTTTTTCATCATGAAGATCGGAGCAGGCGGCGGTCCGGCGGCCTTGCCGACGACGTTGATCGGCGCGTTGCTGGCCGGGATCGGCCTCGGAGCGACCAACACGCCCGTCACCAACACCACGACTGGATCGGTGTCGAGCGACAGGGCCGGCATGGCGTCCGGCATCGACATGAGCGCCCGGATGATCTCGCTCGCCATCAACATCGCGCTGATGGGCTTCGTCTTGCTCGAGGGCGTTCAGAATCGCCTGAGCGCAGCGTCAGGATCATTCGACGCGGCGCAGTTTCGGCGCGTCGCCGAACAGATCGCCGCCGGAAATATCTCCGCTCTCGATCAGGCCGCCCTGGGAGCGTCGAAAGTGATCGGTCCTGCCGCACATTTGGCCGGCGGCTTCGGAGACGTGATGCTCTACGGCGCCATCGGAGTCTGGGTGCTCGCCGCGCTCAGCTTCTTCACCTTCGGGAGGAGGAGAGCTGTCGACGGCGCGTCATGAGATCGGAGACCGGCAAGCCGGCCGGTCCGCGCGTCTTGCGCTATGCCGGGGTCGGCGCGGTCGAGCGACGCGCCACCTCGACGAACAGGCTGCCGGCCCGCGAGAGCGGCCGCGCCGGCGAAGCGACGAGCCCGAACTCGCGATGCAACGGCGAAGCGAGCTTCGAAACCCGCAAGCCGCGTCGCTGTTCCGGCAGGGTGGATTCCGGCACGAGGCCGACACCCGCGCCCTCCCGAACCAGGGCAATCGCGCTCGACCAGTCGCGCACCTCGATCTGCACATTCTGGAGTGTCAATCCAGCCGCGTCGGCGAGCGAGCGGGCGTTCGCATGGCATCCGCCGGTGGCGAGAACGAAGGGCGCGGCCGCCAGTTCGGCCAACGAGACCGAATTACGTCGTGACAGGGGATGCGCCGCCGGCAGGATCGGAACCCAGGCGTCCCGTCCGAGCGGAACGGCATTTCTGGCCGGAGACGGGTTGAGAACGACGCCGAGGTCGATCGATCCCGCCGCGAGCCAAGCCTCCACTTCCATGTCGTCGGTTTCGAGCGGCACGAGGTCGATGCCCGGATGGAGCGTGCGAAAACGCCGAAGCAAGGGCGGAAGGACAGTGGCGAAGACGCTCGGGAACCCGGCCAGACGGATGGCGCCGGTCTCCTCGCCGATCAGCGCCATTGCCTCCCTTTCGATCGCCTCCAGATGCGAGAGCGCCGCGCGGGCATGGTCGAGCGCGCGTTCTCCGAAGGCGGTCAATTCGACTCCGCGCGGCTGGCGGACGAGCAGCTTCACCCCGAGGCTCTCTTCGAGAGCGGCCAGGGCTTGGCTCATCCCCGATTGGGTGACGCCGAGCTTGTCGGCGGCCGCGGTGAAGCTGCCGGCTTCGGCGACGGCGATCAGGCTCTGGAGCTGCGTCATTTTCATAGTAGGTAAGCTTATATCAGAAATGTGTTCGAGTAATTTTTATCATATCATGAAGCCTGCCAATGTGGGCGGCGATCCACCCTTCGGCGAGGCCCACACGATGAAGCTCTATTTCGCCCCCGACACCTGTTCGCTCTCGCCGCACATCGTGCTGCAGGAGCTCGGACTGCCCTACGAACTCGTGCGCGTGAACAATCGGACGAAACGCACATCCGCGGGAGAGGACTTCCTCGCCATCAATCCGAAGGGCTATGTCGCGGCGCTCGAACTCGATACCGGCGAGGTGCTGACCGAAGGACCGGCCATCGTTCAGTATCTGGCCGACCTGAAGCCGGAGGCGGGATTGGCTCCGGCCGCCGGCACGCTGGCGCGGGTTCGGCTGCAGGAATGGCTCAACTTCATCACGAGCGAGGTTCATGCCGGCTCGAGCCCGTTGTTCAACAGAGCTTTGCCGGAGGAGGCGCTGGCGATCTTCCGGGATCGGCTGTTCCGGCGTCTCGGTTTCATCGAGGTGAGCCTCGCATCACGGGATTATCTGGTGGGCGACGGCTTCACGGTCGCCGACGCCTATCTCTTCACCGTGCTCGGCTGGATGAAGGGTTTTTCGATCGATCTCGACCGTTGGCCGGCGATGGCGCGCTACACGCAACGGATCGGCGCGCGGGCGTCCGTCCAAACTGCTTTGGCACGGGAGGCGGAGACGGCTCCAGTCAAATGAAGGAGCACGCAACTTGCCCGCTCAGGTCATTTCGACACAGCCAGAGCCGGCCCGAGGAGACCAGCGACGTCGATGCTGCCCTCCAGCATCAGAAGCGCCTTCAGCCTGCGCCTGGGCTCAGAATCGCCCGCATGTCCGGCGTCGCCAGAAGCCGCTGATACTCGCTCGCCGACAGCGCGTTGATGAGCAGTCGGCCGCTGACATCGGCCTTGATGTATTCGACCGCAAGAAGGCACGTCACCGCGTTGGTCGTCAGAACGGCTTGATCGGGGGTGCGGTCGCCGAATTCGGCGACGACAGTCTCGCTGTCATCTGCCACGACCACGGCCAGCCGGCGTCCGGAAAGGCGCAGGCGCGCGCTCGCCCCGCATTCGGAGAGATCGTATGTGCGCGGTCCGACGAGTGTCCGCTTGCCATAGATCGCCACGTGGGTGTCGACGCCACGCGCCGCCGCTTGCTCGAGCAGCGGACCGATCTCGTCCATCTCCTCGTCCCAGATGCCCGCAAAGATGCGGCGCTCGGCGCCGGCCGTGACGCGCGCGAACGCCGGGACGATCGTCTGACGGCTGCGCAACGACCAGACAAGGCCGAGTTCCTCCTGGACGGGCAAGTGATCGAGCTTTTCTTTGGCGGCAAAGACATCGGCGTCGAAGCGAGACCGGGCGACGGCCAGCAGGTCGGCGTGCGGAACGGCCGAGTATCGCACCGGTTCCGAACGGTTGACCAGAACCGCCCCTTTGCTCTCCAGCCGCCCGAGCGTTTCATAAATTTTGGACGGCGGCACGCCCGCGCCTCGGCCGACCTCGGCGCCCGTCAGGGCGCCTCGACCGACCAGCGCGATGTAGGCCTGCGCCTCATATTGCGAAAACCCGAGACGGGTCAGCGTGTTGATCAGTTCTGGGTCGACCGTCATCGGCATCGGGCCGACTGCGTTCCCGCATCGGCCCGCCTCTCGAAAAGCGCCAGAATGAATTTGTTGACTACCATGGTGGTAAGTGCCATGAATATCAACTACTCCCTCAGTAGTTAAATAAGCAGCTTCCATGCGTATTCTCATCGGCACATGCTCCCCGGCGTTTTCGCTGGCGCATGCGTTGCGTTTCATCGAGGACACAATCCTCGTCGAAGTGGAAGCCATCGCCGTGCGGGGGACCGCGTGACCGCCGCGCCCGAACCACGAGAGACGCCGCCATCCGCCGGCGTGGTCGTCCTCTTGGCAATCACGGCCGGTGGAGCGATCGCCAACAATTACGCGATCCAACCGAGCCTCAGTGCGATCGCGCAGGATATCGGCGCCACGCCGAGCGCGATCAGCCGGACGGTTTCTGGCGTCATGCTCGGATATCTCGCGGGGCTGGCGCTGCTCGTGCCGTTGGCCGATCATGTGAACCCGCGCCGTTTGATCCCCATTCAACTCCTTGCGCTGGCGGCGGCGCTGATTGCCGCCTCGGCAGCGCCGAGCGCAGGCATTCTCCTGATCTCTCTCGTTCTCGTCGGAGCGATGACCACGGTCGCGGCGCAGACAAGCGCGATTGTCGGCAACCTCGCAGCGCCTGCGCACCGGGGCAAGCAGATGGGCCTCATCTCCGCGGGCGTCTCGGCGGGAATTCTCCTGTCGCGCTTCGTCGGCGGTCTGCTATCGACGTGGATCGGATGGCGCGCAATGCTGCTTTGCTTCGCCGGCGCCTGCTGCATCGCCGCATTGGCGACGGCTCTGAGGCTGCCAGATCGCCGGCCGCAGGCCACAGAGGGGTATTTCTTCACACTGCGTTCGGCGCCGCGGCTGCTGGTCCTTTTCCCACAACTGCGTCTGTCGGCGGCGGCAGGCATGCTCTGGTTCTTCGCCTTCAGCGCCATCTGGGTCGGGCTCGCGATCTCGCTGGCGCTACCGCCATGGTCGCTGAGCGCCGATGCGATCGGTTTCTACAGTCTTGCCGGGTTGCTCGGTCTCTTCGTCACGCCCATGGCCGGACGCTGTGCGGACCGGTACGGCGCGCGACGGGTCAAGCTTGTCGGCCTTACGGCTGCGGCCGCCTCGTCCCTCGTGCTTCTATCGACGCTCGGTCAGCCCCTGGTCTGCGCACCGGCCCTTGCGGTCTTCGACGCCGGTTGTTTTGCCGCGCAGGTCGCGAACCAGGCCGCCGTCGTCCGGCTCGATCCCGCCCGCTCCGGCGTGCTGAACTCGGCCTATTTAGTGCTCTATTACGTTGCCGGAGCGATCGGCACGGCCGTGGCCGGACCGCTTGTAGCGGCGGGCGGATGGACCCTTCTCGCCAGCGCCGCCGTCGCAGCCATCGTTGGCGCGATCGTGGCTTCTTGCTTTCATTTCGAATAAGAGACGCCGAGGAGCCGAAATATGCGTCAACAGGGTGAACTCGCTACGAAATTCTCTGCTTTGTCCGAACATTGGCGGCCGAAGATCATCGCCAGCCTCAACGGCCAGGAGGTCAAGATCGTGAAAGTTCTGGGGGTATTTCCTTGGCACATACATGATGACTGTGAGGAAATGTTCGTTGTGTGGAAGGGCCGCTTTCGCGTCGAGTTTCGGGACCGGATTGTTGATATGGGACCGGGAGAATACATAGTTGTTCCGCGTGGCGTGGAGCATCGAACAGCGGCAGATGAGGAAGCGGAGATCATTATCTTCGAGCCTGCGGAAACCCGCAACACTGGCAATGTCGTCGACGAGACTTTCACCGCTCCTCAGGGCGCAACGATTTGACGTCGCGAGCGCCGGCGTGGCGAGAAGAAGCGAGAGCGATGGGGCTGGTTTCGGCGTTCGCGGGCGAGCGTTGTAAGAGGTCGGCTGGCGGTTGCAGCGCGTCAGGCCATCAGAGACGACAACACGAAATCCGCGCGCGCCGCGACCGTCGTCTTTGGCAGCGACAGCGCTTCATATCCCAAGGCGGGATATGTCCTCGCGAGGCGCTCATGCTCCGCGACTGCGGTGTCGAAGCCGTGCTTGCGGTCCGCATCTGTCGCATAAATTTCCGGCCAGGGCGGCGCCAGGAACATCCGGGGATGATAGCGGCGCGCCATGCAGAGCGGGCGTGAGATGGGCTCGCCGGTCAGAGCCTCCAGCGCCGACGCGGCGTCGACAAGGCCGCGATCGAAGAACGCCCAACCGTCTTGCGCCGCAGCCGCGGCATGATCGGACAGCGCCATCTCGATCGCGCGACGCAGAAACGCCCCGAGATCCACCCATGGCAGAGCCGTCCCGCCCCGCGCCGTCTCTTCGGCTATGATGCGGCGGCCGGGCTCCTCGACGACCGCATGGCCGCGAGCCTTCAGCTCTGCGAGCAAGGTGGATTTTCCGCCGCCCGAACAGCCGGAAATCACGACAAGTCCATTGTTCAAGACGTTTCATCCTTTCTTCAAAGGGCGATCGGATGAAGGACAAAATTCCCGATTCCTCGTCCTGAGGAGCCGCCGTAGGCGGCGTCTCGAAGGACGGCCGCAGCGCGAAATCGAGGGGTTTCCCCATTGCCGTCCTTCGAGACGCCCGCTTCGCGGGCTCAGGACGAGGGCTCCAGGCTATTATTCCTTCGTCTGTCTCGCTCCGAGAAGACCTCCTCGGCTGCGAACAGACCGTTGAGCGCCGCCGGAAAGCCCGCATAGACGGCCATCTGCATGATGACTTCGGTGATCTCCTCGCGGGACAGACCGACGTTCAAGCCGGCTCCGATATGGACCTTCAGTTGCGGGGCGGCGTTGCCGAGCGCCGTCAGCGCCGCGATGGTGGCGATTTCCCGCGCTTTGAGATCGAGGCCGGGGCGGCTGTAGATGTCGCCGAAGGGAAATTCGAGCAGATAGGTCGCGAAGTCGGGAGCAATGTCGGCGAGCGCGGCGATCACCTTCGCGCCGGCCTCGCCGTCGATGTCAGCGAGCGCGCGCTTTCCGCGCTCCAGCCGGCTTTCGCCGCCGTTCGGGTGCTGTTGCGTCATCCTTTGGCATCCTCTGTCGCTCGCCGGCATATCCGGCGATTTTCGTGTCGAGGACGAGAAGACAGGCTTGGAGGTCGGCTACACGCGCGCGAACGCGCTCACGATGCCGTTCCAGCAGCTCACGGCGTTCGACTTCCGTGCCGACGCCGCGCTCCCGCAGGGCCGCATAGCGCAGCATGTCCCGGATCGGCATTCCCGTCGTCTTCAGGCGATCGAGAAATTCGATCCAGATCAGGATCGATGCGTCATAGTCCCTTTGGCCCGATCGATCCCGGTCGGCGAAGGGAAGCAGCCCGATCCGCTCGTAATAGCGGATCGTATGGGCGGAGAGTCCCGAGCGCTCGGCCAGCTCGCCGATCTTCATGAGCAACCTGTTTCGTCACGACGCGCGGGAAGCTACGGGTTGGAGCGCGCTCTAAGTCAAGCGCGCCTCCGTCAGCCGATGATCGGCGGATTGCGACGTGCGAAGCCTTCCTGGATTCGATAGGGGAAATGCGGGTAGGGCGGCATGACGGCGCTCGCCGCGTCGAGCCGGGCGATCTGCTCTCGCGTGAGCGCCCAGCCGATGGCGCCGAGGTTCTGCCGGAGCTGAGCTTCGTCGCGCGCGCCGATGATGACGGATGCGACCGTCGGACGATGGATCAGCCAGTTGAGCGCGATCTGCGGCACGGCCTTGCCGGTCTCTTCGGCCAGCTCGTCGAGAACGTCGATGACTCGATAGAGGCGTTCCTCGTCGACCGGCGGTCCGAATTGAGCCGTCTCATGCAACCGGCTTCCTTCGGGCAGGGGCGCGCCACGCCGGATCTTGCCGGTCAGCCGGCCCCAGCCGAGCGGGCTCCAGACGAGGGCGCCGACACCCTGATCGGCGCCGAGCGGCAGGAGGTCCCATTCATAGTCGCGGCCGACGAGCGAATAATAGACCTGATGGGCGACATAGCGCGGCCAGCCGTGGGCGTCGGCGATGGCGAGCGACTTCATGATCTGCCAGCCCGCGAAATTCGAGACGCCGACATAGCGGACCTTGCCGGCGCGAACCAGCGCGTCGAGCGTCGCCAGCACTTCCTCGACCGGCGTCGCGGCATCGAAGGCGTGGAGTTGCAGGAGATCGATATAATCCGTGCCGAGCCGCGTCAGCGCCGCCTCGACCGAGCGGGTCAGGCGAAGCCGCGACGTGCCGGCGTCGTTTGGCCCGTCGCCCATCGGCAGGCCGGTCTTGGTCGAGATCAGCACAGAGTCCCGCCGGCCCTCGATCGCCGCGCCGAGCACCTCTTCGGATGCGCCATTCGAATAGACGTCGGCCGTGTCGAACAAATTGACGCCGGCCTCGAGGCAGATGTCGACGAGGCGGCGCGCCTCGATGGCGTCGCTCGTGCCCCAATTGCCGAACAGCGGGCCCGTGCCGCCGAAGGTGGCGGCGCCGAAGCTCAAGACCGGGACCTTCAGTCCCGAGCGGCCGAGAAAGCGCGTTTCCATGGGATGTCCTTTCGTGGAGTGGGTGGTGGCTTCAGCAGGCGACGCGCTTCACGGCGCGGTCCTCGTTGACCGCGAGCCCGGCGACGACAATCGCCGCGAGCGGGAAGAGCGCGGCCGACAGCGGCACGGCCGCGAGGCCCGGGCCGTGATCGATGACGAGGCCGCCCGCCCAGGCGCCGATGGCGTTGCCGAGGTTGAAGGCGGCGATGTTGAACGAGGAGGCGAGGCTCTGGCCGGCGCCTTCCGTCTGCGACAGCACCAACATCTGCAACGGCGCGACGGTCGCGAACGCCGCAGCGCCGAGGAGGCCGACGAGCACAACGGCGGTGATGGGTGAATGCAGGCCGGGCGTCATCAGGACCAGCACGAGGGCAAGCGCGATGAGCGTCGCAAAGACAGTCGGAACGAGTCGGCGGTCCGCCAGCCTGCCGCCGAGGAGATTGCCGGCCACGAGCCCGCCGCCGAAAACGAGGAGGATCGGCGACACGGCGGCTTCCGGGAAGCCGCTGATCCGCGTCAGCATCGGCGCGATATAGGTGAACACGGCGAAGACGCCGGCATAGCCGAGAACCGTCGTCGCAAGGCCGAGAAGCACGGGCAAACGTAAAATGGCGTCGAGATCGGCTCGCCAGTCGCCGGCATCGGCAGGCTGGTCGTCTTTGGGCACGAGGACGGCGATGATCGCCAGGGCGATCAGCCCGACCGACGCCACCGCCCAGAAGGTGGCGCGCCACCCCAGATGCTGGCCGATGAGCGTGCCGAGCGGCACGCCGAGGACGGTGGCGACCGTCAGTCCGGTGAACATCACCGCAATGGCGGACGCCTTGCGATCCGGCGGCACGAGGCCGGTCGCCACCACCGATCCGACGCCGAAGAACGTGCCATGCGCGAAGGCGGTCAGGACGCGCGCCGCCATGAGGAGCGCATAGCTCGGGGCGATCGCGCAGGCGGCGTTCCCGGCCACGAAGATTGCCATGAGGACGATGAGCACGCTCTTGCGCGGCCAGCGCGCCGTCAGAACGGTCAAGGTCGGGGCGCCGACGACCACTCCGAGCGCGTAGCCGGAGATCAGCAGGCCGGCCGCCGCGATCGTCACGCCGAAATCGGCGCCGACCTCCAACAGAAGTCCCATGATGACGAATTCGGTGACGCCGATGCCGAAGGCTCCGGCCGTCAGTGCATAAAGCGCCAATGGCATGATCTATCCCGCGAAAAGTGAGTGTCGGGACAACAGATAGATGTTCGGCTTCAGGTGATATAGAATGCCGATTGGAACATCATTTGTGAATTGAGCGACAATGGCGCGAACCGAGATCAATCGTTCCGGGGAGATGGAGGTTTTCGCCCTCGTGGTCGAGCAAGGAGGCTTCTCGGCCGCCGCCCGCGTCCGCCGCATGACCCCCTCGGCAGTCAGCAAGCTTGTCGCGCGGCTCGAGGCGCGGCTCGGCGCGCGCCTCGTCAACCGCTCCACGCGCGCCTTCCGGCTCACGCCGGAGGGCTGCGCCTTCTATGAACGGGCGACCCGCATTCTGGCGGATATCGAGGACGCCGAGCGCAATGCCGGCGCTGGCGAGCAGCCGGTCGGCCGCATCCGGCTCAACACCAGCGCGTCCTACGCCACCCATATCCTCGCGCCGATTCTACCGGAGTTCCTGGAGCGCTGCCCCGGCGTCACGCTCGATCTCGTGCAGACCGATCAAGTCGTCGATCTTCTGGCCGAACGCACCGATGTGGCGGTGCGCGCCGGCCCGTTGAAGAGCTCGAGCCTCGTCGCCCGCAAGCTCGGCGACAGCGCGATGGCGATCGTCGCCGCGCCGTCCTATCTCGCCCGCTTCGGCGAGCCGAAGACCATCGAGGATCTCGACAGCCACAACCGCCTCGGCTTCGGCTATGTCCGCGCCGTCGACGGCTGGCCGTTGAAAAAGGGTGGCGAAACGGTCGTCGTTCCCGTCGTCGGCCGGGTGCAGGCCAGCGACGGCGAAGCTCTGCGTCGTCTGGCGCTCGGCGGCGCCGGGCTCGCCCGTCTCGCCGGCTTCACCGTGCGCGAGGATGTCGCCGCCGGCCGTCTCGCGCCCGTGCTCGCCCACCTCGATCCCGGCGATCGCGAAGCCTTTCACGCCATCCATATCGGCCAGGGCGGACCTTTGCCCTCGCGCATCCGCGCGCTGCTCGATTTCCTGGCGGAGCGCGGAAAGGTGTCTTGAGATCGATCAGGCGCAAGCCTCGATCAGGCGCGCGAGCTTCGCCGCAGTCTGCTCGTCCGCGAGCGGCGTATAGACCACGAGCGTCATGTCCGGCGGATCGACGACGGCGAGGCGCGTGTATTCGAACGCCATGCGCTCGGCCTTCGGATGGTCGATGCGCTTCACGCCGCCGAGTGGCCGTCGGACGTCGTGCTTCGGCCACCAGGCCCGGAACTCGGCGCTCTTTGCGCTGAGGACCTCGATCAGACGTTCGAAATCCGGGTCCGCGGCATAGCGCACGCTGTCGGCCCGGAACATGGCGAGCGATGCCGGCGCCAGCACATCCCAATCCGCCACCTTGCGGCGATGCTCCTCGTCGGCGAAGATCATATGCATGATGTTGCGCGCGTCGCCCTCTAGCCGCCCATAGTCTCCGAAGACGGCGACGGCGGCCCGGTTCCAGGCGAGAATGTCCCAGCGGCGGCCGAGCACATAGGCGGGCTGGCCGGCCATGCTGTCGAGCATGCGCAAGATCGGCTCGGGAACGACTTCCGGCCCCGAGCGGCGGACCTCGGGCGCCGGTCGATTGCTCGAGAGAAAGAGGTGCCGGCGCTCCGCCGGATCGAGCCTCAGCGCCGTGGCGATCGTCGACAGCACTTCGGCCGAGGGGCGGACGTCGCGTCCCTGCTCGAGCCATGTATACCAGGTGGAGCCGACGCCCGCGAGCAGCGCGACCTCCTCGCGGCGAAGGCCCGGCGTGCGCCGCCTAAATCCCGGCGGCAGGCCGACATCCTCCGGCGACAGCCGCTCGCGCCGGCTGCGCAAAAAAGCCGCGAGCTCGCGGCGGCGGGTGTCGAGGCGCTCATCCATGACGCTCGGCATAGTGTTGCCAATACCAGAATAACGCCAGTCCTGTTTGCCTGTCTCTGATCCTGCGAGGCTCGCCTTCGACAGCGAGAGCAGCCGAAGGACGCGCAAGCATGGATGTGAGAGAAACGACCGTTCTGATCACCGGATCGACCGACGGCGTCGGTCGGCGCGTGGCCGAGCGCCTGGGGGCCGCAGGCGCCGAGGTGCTGATCCACGGCCGCGATGCGGCGCGCGCCGCGAGCCTCGAGACCGCGATCGAGGCGGCCGGCGGAAAAGCCGCCGTCTATCTCGCCGACTTCGCCTCGCTGCTGGAGGTGCGCGCGCTGGCCGATGCGGTGCGGCGCGATCGCCGGCGCATCGACATTCTGATCAACAACGCCGGCATCGGCGCCGGTCGCTCCGATATGCGCGAGACCAGCCGCGACGGCCATGAGCTGCGGTTCGCCGTCAATTATCTCGCTGGATTTTGTCTGACCCGTCTTCTGCTGCCGCTCATCCTCGAGGCGAAGGGCCGGATCGTCAATGTCTCGTCCATCGGACAGC
This sequence comes from Methylosinus sp. Sm6, assembly GCF_019802345.1. Lineage (GTDB taxonomy): Bacteria > Pseudomonadota > Alphaproteobacteria > Rhizobiales > Beijerinckiaceae > Methylosinus. The sequence continues at coordinate 61,147 of NZ_JAINDZ010000001.1, forward strand.
AGGCGATCGATTTTGCCGATGTGATGCTGACGCGCGGCTATAGCGGCCGCCGAGCCTATCGCCAGAGCAAGCTGGCGCAGATCCTGTTCACCTTCGATCTCGCCGAGGAGCTCTCCGGCGGCGGCGTCACCGTCAATGCGCTGCATCCCGCCACCTATATGGACACCGCTCTGGTGCGCGGCGACGGGATTGCGCCAGTCGGCAGCGTGGAAGAGGGGGCGGGCGCCATTCTGAGACTCGCGACGGCGCCGGAGCTCGCCGGCCGGACCGGGCTCTACTTCGACGGCCTCCGGCTCGCGCGCGCCGAGCCCCAAGCCTATGACGCCGACGCCCGCGCGCGCCTCGCGGCGCTCAGCCGCGAGCTCGTCGGCCTCGGTCCCGCCACTCCCCGACAGCGATCCTGAAAGGACCCGATCATGTCCATTCCGCATACGGTCATCGTCGGCGGCTCCTCCGGCGTCGGCCTCGCGACGGCCAGGACGCTTCTCTACGCCGACCATGACGTCACGATCGCCGGCCGCTCGCGGGAACGGCTCGACGCGGCTTCGCGCGAGCTCGGCGGCCGCGCCCGCGCGATCGTCCTCGACGCCGCCGATCCCGCGAGCGCGAAGAGCGCATTCGCCGCGCTCGGCGCCTTCGACCATCTCGTGCTGGCGCTCGGCTCCGCCAAGGGCGTCGGTCCCTTCGCCTCGGTCGATCTCGCCGAAGTGCGGCGGGGCTTCGAGGAAAAAGTCTTCGCGCATTTCGCGACGGCGCAGGCGGCGCTGCCGTTCCTCGCCGAGGACGGCAGCATGACCTTCGTCGCGGCTGTGACGGCACATGCCGCCATGCCGGCCGGCATCGGCGCCGCCAATGCGGCCGTCGCCGCTCTGGCGCCGATCCTCGCCGCCGAGCTGAAGCCGCTGCGCGTCAATGGCGTCTCGCCGGGCGTGATCGACACCCCGTGGTGGGACGTCCTCGCAGATGAGGTGAAGGAGTCCGCCTTCGCGGACTATGCGGCCATGGCGCCGGTCGGCCGGATCGGACGCGCGGACGATATCGCGGAGACCATCGCCTTCCTCATCGCCAACAGCTTCATGACCGGAGCAGTGATCGTTTGCGACGGCGGGCTGCGCCTCGGGCCTGGCGTCGGCCAATAAAGGATGTCGCGCCGGGGCCGTCCTTCGAGACGCCGCCTATGGCGGCTCAGGACGAAGAGTCGGGAATTTTGTCCTCCACCCGATCGGCCTCGGACGCCGACGATGCTCTTGTGAGCAGGCCTCGAGCGATATATATTCCAAATATATGTCATTGGGAGGCGATCGGTTGAGAGGTCCGGCTATCGAGAGCGTCGACGACACGCTCGCACATGCGACTGTGTCGCTCCGGCCGCGTGAGATTTTCCGGATCGGCCTTTCCGGCTGCGGCGGCGGATTGGAATCCGTGTCCACCTCGCAATTGCTCGATCTCGCCGAAACGGTCGAGGCGCTCGGCTTCGACGCGATCTGGATCAACGAGGAGCATTTTCAGGGCAGCATCATCGAGGTGGAAGGGCGGCGCTGCCATTCTCCGATCGCCCTCGCCGCCGCCATTCTCGCGCGCACCAAGCGCCTGCGCGTCGGCTTTTCGGTGTTGCTGCTGGCGCTGCATCATCCGATCCGCCTCGCCGAGGAGATCGCGACGCTCGACGTTCTGTCGGACGGCCGCGTCGATTTCGGAATTTCGCGCGGCGGCAATGGGCGCTATCTCGAGGCCTATGGGGTTCCCGCCGAGAATGTGAACACGCTGTTCCACGACAATCTCGCGCTCATCCGGCGCGCCTGGAGCGATGAGAAAATCGCTTTCGGCGAAAGCCTGCAATCGATCGAGCCGAAGCCCGTGCAGCGTCCGCATCCGCCGATCTTCATGGGCACCTATACGGATGAGACGGCGGCCTGGGCGGCGCGCGAGGGGCATTCGCTCATTCTCCACGGCATCACCAGCATGGCCAATCAGCGGCGGCTGCTGAAGGCCTATGTCGAGGCGGGCGGCGATCCCGCGCGCGCGCCTTTCGGCCGTTTCGTTTATGTCAGCGAGACCGACGACAGCGCGCGGGAAGAGCTGTGGCCGACGATCGAAAGGCTGACGGCGCGGCTTCGCGGCTTCGGCCTGTTCAATCGCAAGGGCGTCGTCGCCGAGGCCGATCTCGAGCCCGAGAATTTCTATCGCGACATGGTCATCGCCGGCTCGCCGCAGACTTGCGCGCGCGCTTTTCTCGCTCTGCATGACGAGCTCGGCGTCACTTATGTCAATGCGCTGAGCGCCTTCTTCGGCTTTCTGCCTTTGCCTCTGCTCCAAAAATCGCTCGCCCTGCTCGCGCGCGAGGCGCGGCCGCTCGTCGAGGCCGGGCTTCAGGAGAGATCGGGGACGAAGGCGACGACGCCTTTCGCGCCATCGTCCGTGAGCCGCCGCAGCGGCGCGGCATAGAGCCGGCTCATCGCGGACAGATCACAGATCGCCTCGGCCGGCCCTTCGGCGATCATGCGGCCGTCGCGCAGAAGCGCGACGCGCGCCTTCAGATTGAAGGCTTGATCGGGCAGATGCGTGGTCATGATCACGCTTTTTCCATTCGCCGCGAGCTTGCGCATCAGATCGAGCACGCGGCCTTGATTGCCGAGATCGAGACTCGATGTCGGCTCGTCCATCACGATGATCGGCGCATCCTGCGCGAGCGCGCGCGCGATCAGCGCGAGCTGCCGCTCGCCGCCGGAAATCTGCGTGAAGGCTTTCTTTCGCAGATGATCGACGCCGGCGTCGATCATGGCGCGCCGCGCAATGTCGCGATCTTCCGCAGATGGCGATCCGGCGCCGTCGATATGCGCGGAGCGGCCCATCAGCACCATCTGCTCCAGAGTGAAGGCGAAAGCGCTGTGCCCCGACTGCGGCACATAGGCGATGCGCTTGGCGATTTCGCGTCGCGTGAGGCTGCGCAGATCGTCGCCGAGCGCGCGGACATGGCCGCGCTCGGGCGCGGCGAGTCCGAGCAGGCAGTGAACCAGCGTGCTCTTGCCGGCGCCATTGGGGCCGAGCAGCACGAGCAATTCGCCGGCGTCGAGCGCGAAGGAGACGGAATCGAGCACGAGCCGCTCCGCGCGGCGGAAGCAGAGATTGTCGATCTCGATCGCTCGGGTCACGACCATTGCTCGCCGCGCGCCCGCGTCACGAGAAAGAGGAAGAAGGGCGCGCCGATCACCGCGGTCATGACGCCGAGCGGAATCTCGATGATCGAGGCCGAGCGCGCGACATCATCGACGCCGAGCACGAACAGCGCGCCCATTGTCGCGGTCGCGATCATGGCGCGGCCGGGCTCCATGCCGAACAACATGCGCGCGATATGCGGCACGAGCAATCCGACCCATCCGACGATGCCGGCGACGCAGACGGTCGCCGCCGTCATCGCCGTCGCGCAGAGGATCACCATGGCGCGCAGCCGCGCCACATCGGCGCCGAGCGCCGCCGCCTCGTGATCGCCGAGCGCGAGCAGAGCGATGCGCCAGCGCAGCGCGAACAATATGGCGCCGCCGAGAACGGTGGGCGCGGCCGCCGTCGCCGCATCGGCGGCATTGGCCTTGGCGAGGCTGCCCATCAGCCAGAAGGTGATGGTCGCGAGCGTGTCGACGGGATCGGCGACATATTTGACGAGGGAGATGAGCGCTTGAAACAGCGCCGACATCACCATTCCGCAAAGCACGAGGGTCAAGAGCGAATGGCTCCGCGTGCTGCGCGCCGCGAGATAGGAGGCGGCGACGGCGGCGAGGCCTCCGCAAAAGGCGGCGGCTTCCACGGCGAGCGTCGGAAGATGCAACAGCAATGCGAGCGACGCGCCGAAGCCCGCGCCGGCGGAGACGCCGAGCAGGGCAGGGGAGGCCATCGGATTGCGGAACACTGTCTGATAGGCGGCGCCCGCGAGAGAGAGGCCGGCGCCGATCATGATCGCGGTGGCGATGCGCGGAAGCCGCACCAGGAACAGGATCGTCTCGGCGGTCGCGCGTCCCGGCGCGTCGATGTCGCGGCCGAGCAGAATGTCGGCGATCGTCTCCAGCGATAATGGATAGCGCCCGATCGCCAGCGAGGCGAGGGCGAGCGCGACGAGCGCCGCGACGAGCGCGAGCAGCAGCCCGTGTGTTTCGGCGTCAGCGGCCGGAGGAGCCCGCCAGAATTTCATCGAGCTGCTCTCGGACAAGAGACATGTGGAAGAAGCGTTCGTAGAAGGACCGCATCTCGCTTTCGAGCTGTCCGCGCGAGAATTTTTCCGGATGGAGGGTCGAGGCCGCCCAGAGGATTGTGAGCGGCTGCTCGATCGTGCGATTGGCCCAAAGATGCGCGCCGGCCGGCGCGACATGCACGCGCTTGTCGCGCACGGCCGCGACGCCGCGCAGCCGCGGCTCGGCCATCGCCATTTCGACCTCGCCGCGATCCGCGACGATAATCACCTCCGGATTCCAGGCGATCAGCTGCTCGAGCGAGAAGGTGACGCTCTCCTGCTCGCGGCCGTCGTCGGTGACGCTGCGGCCGCCCGCGCGCGCGATCCACCATTCGGCGATCCGGTGCGGCTGTGTGAGGCGCCGATAATTCACATAGAGCACGCGCGGGCGCTTCGTCTCATCGACCGCTCCGAGCGTCGTTTCGATCCGCGTGAGCACGGCCTCGAAATAGCGCGCATAATCCGCGGCGACCTGTCGTTCCTCGAGGACATCGCCGAGCAGCGCCATCAGCGTCTCGATATCGTGCGGCTCCCGCCATTTCAGCATCACGACGGGCAGCCCGAGACCGGCGAGCTTGTCGGTCGCGGCGCGGTCCATCGTCAGCACGAGGTCCGGCCGCAACGCGACGATATCCTCGACTGCGAGACCGCTCGCCGAGCTCTGCACGACGGGCCGGCTCGCGAGTTCCGGAGCGAACACGAATTGGCGATTGCGCGCCAGCTCGCGCGGCAACCCGTTCACGATCGACTGCTGGCGCCCGAAGGCGAAGAGAAAGCCGTTGAGCACCGGAACGGGACCGATGGTCACGATGCGCGAGATCTTGTCGGGCAGCGTGACGCTGCGCCCGTCCATGTCGACGATCGTCCGGCATTCGACGGGCGCCGCCGCAAGGAGCAGCGCCAGAGCGATGCAGGCGAGCCGGGCGATCGAAGACATGGGGCGGGCCTCAGAAGGAGGCCGACAGGCCGGCGAAGATCGTTCGCGGCGCGCCGACATAATAGGAGGTGCTGTTGAGATTGGTCTCGGTGACGGAGATCGCGCTGATGTAGCGATGATCGAAGAGATTGGTCATGCCCGCCGAGAGCGTCATCGGCGTCAGGCCGAGCCTGGAGCCGAACTCATAGGAGGCGTTGATGTCGACGATGGCGAAAGGGCTGACGGATTGCGAATTGTCCGCGAGGCCATAACGCTTGCTGTTGTAGCGGAGGATCGGCGTGATCGAGAAGCCGTCGCGATGATAGGTCGCGGCGAGCTTGGCCGAATAGCGCGGCGTGTAGGGCGTCTGCTTGCCGCCGATCCGCATCGTCGACGTCGCGCCGGCGGCGATATCGGCGACATAGGTTTCGGCGGCGATCGTGGCGCTGCCGGTCAGCGTCAGCCAATCGGTCGCCTTCCAGCTCGTCTCGAGCTCGAAGCCGCGGCCGACCGTCGCGGCATTGCTCTGATAATAGCTCTGTCCGACGTCAGGATCATAGACCAGCACTTCCTTCTTGTGCGTCCAGAAGCCGAAGAAGGTCGGCGCGATCGTCAGATCGCCGGTCTGATAGCGCAGGCCGACATCGACCGCGTCGACGGTCTCGGGCCGGATCCGTCCCATGAGCGTCGCGAGATTGATTCCCTTCGCGAGAAAGGCCGCCTCGGCGCCGAGGAAGGAGCTCGCCTGAGGCCCCCAGTCCGGCCGGCCGACCTTGCGGGAATAGCTGGCGCTGGCGCTCCATTCCTCGGAGAGGCGATGGCGCACGCCGAGATTGGGCAGCCATTCGTAATAGGTCATCTCCGGCGCGCGGGCGTTCGGGTTCGGCGCCGGATTGAGGCTCCAGACATCCGCATAGCCGACGTCGGGCAAGCCCGCCGTGTTGAAATATTGCAGGTTGGGCGTGCTCTCTATGTGGAGGCGCAGGCCGCCGGAGACGGTCGTTGGGCCAAACGTCTGCGTATATTGCGTATAGGGACTGAAGAGCTTGTGCGTGTCGCTCGTCGCCAGCGTGGACCAGCGCGAGAAGCTCAGCGCGCCGAGCGCCGTCGCCGCATAGAGCTTCTGATGCAAGGGCGGCGGCTCCGGCTCGGTCGACTGCGCCCAGAAGCCGAGCAGGACATCGGCGTCCCACGGCAGATGCTTGCGATATTCGATCGTGCCGCCGAGATTGTAATTGCTGATCGGCCACAAGCGGACGTTCGCCCCGGCCGCCGTCTGCTGATAGCCCGAATTGCGCCAGTAATAGGGCTTCGCAATGATCGACTGTGTGGGGTCGATCCGATAGGCGATCTCCGCGAAGATGGCGTTGGTCACATAGCGCGTTTGATTGAAGGCGTAATAATTCGCATCGACGCTCGATTTTCCCGTGATGCCCGTGTTGTAGTCGAGAAAGGCCGTCGCGCCGAGATTTTGCGTCTGCGCGAAGGTCAGCGGGCGATAGGCGTTCGCCTTCTGATCATTGTGGACGCCATAGACGGAAACCTCGAGCTTATCGCCGAGCGTTTGCGTGAGGCCGAAGGCGACGTTCTTGCGCCGCGCGTCGCCTTCGCCTTTCCATTTGTCGGCGTCGGACATGGAGTCGGAGATGAAGAAGGAGGTTCCGGTCGGCAGACGTCCGGAGTCGATGCGCGCGAAAGTGCGGTGAAAACCATTGGAGCCCACGCCCTGCGAGATCATTCCGCTCAACTTCTCCTTGGGCGGAAGGATATTGAGATCGAGCACGCCCGCGGCGTTGGAGAAGCCGAGCCCCTGATTGGCGGGAACGCTTCCGCGATAGAGATCGATGCGGCCGATGTCGTCGAGATCGAACAGATCGGCGCCGCCGACGATGCCCTGGATCGGCAATCCGTTGATGGTGCGCGACAGGAAGAAGTCCGACACGCCGCGCACGGTGATGCTGCGATTGAAGGAGAGGCCATAAGGATCGGCCGAATCCTCGATCACGCTCGGCAGGAGATCGAGCGCCTTGTAGGCGCTCGCCTGCGCCGGCCCGCCGAGAATCTCTATGCCGGCGCGCGTCACCGAGCTCTTGGGAGTGGGCGCATTGTCGGTCGCCGGATCGCTCAGCGCATCGCCGGGATGCGCGGATCGAAAGCGATCGTCCGCGCTTTTCGCTCGGTCGGCGCGCGGCGTTGCGACCCCGATATCGATCGCCGGCAGAGCTTCCTGGCCGCAGGCAGGGGAGGCGGCTCCGAGAAGAGCCAGGAAGGATACGCCATATATTTTGCTCCTCTCAGAGCAATGCGTCTTCTGATTTGTGCCCATGACCAGCCATGTCCAAGCGTCGGCGCCGCATTCGCCATATAATGACGATATATAGAATGCCTCGGGCTTGTCCACGGCCGAGTCGCTCAATTTTTTAAAATGTGATGCAATTGCAACATGTTGCTCAGAATGACGGCAGTTCGGCCGCAATGGCGGCGGCTTGCTCGAAACGGCGGCTGTCGATCGAATCTATTGCAATGGAAGCGCCGGTCGTGACGCAGAGCCTTGCGTGGACCGCGAGCCTTCAGGCTCGCTCTGCGAACGCTGGTCGTCCTGTAGACCGTCGCCGCGGCGTCGACGCCGCACATGAGGTGCGAGAAACCTCGGCGTCGCGGCGTGGATGGCCGGGACGAGCCGGACGAGCCCGGCCATGACTGCCTCCTGGAAATGTGTGGTGACTCTCTTAGAGCCTGACTCAAAATTCGACGCTCAATGAGGTCAGATAGTTGGAACTCGCCGAGCCGCCTTGAAGGCCGCCGTCGCGGCAGCAAGAACCGCAGAGAAGCAGGAGATTTATCGTTCAGCTTGCCCTTCAGTCGCTACCTTCGCGCGGCAACGTAACTGTTTGATCCGACTCGACCACGAATTTCAGGTCAGGCTCTTAGCCCCTGAAGGCGAGGGTGATACGTCGCTTCTCGCATTCACCCGCTCTCCCCGGCCGTTGGCCAGCGAGACATGCGCTCGAGCGCATGCGAGCGCGTGCGAGCCTGAAGGCTCGCGGTCCGAGGGCGCGTGTCCGGACCGCGAGCCTTCAGGCTCGCATCTCATCGAAACCCGTCGCGGCGACTGCGGCGCGGGCGTTTCGATCAGCGATGATGATGATGATGGTGATGGTGATGGTGATGGTGATGATGGCCGTGATGATGCCGATAGGCCCGCGGATGGGCCGAGGCGGCGAGGGGGGCCATGGCCACGGCAAAGCCGAGGGCGAGAGCGGCAATCAATTTCTTCGTCATTGTCATCTCCTGGCGAGATTGGATCGACAAATGCGAGAATGCTCCGCCAGAGATGAACAAAAGCCGAATAATCTGCAGCCGACGCCCAAGATCGCGGCGCCGGAGCCCGAAAGCAGAGCTTGTCCGCCGCTTCGGGGCGGCCCAAAATATGCTGGCCTATGATTTCGGCCCGCGACCGCCCTTCGAGACGCCGCTCGGCGGCTCCTCGGAGCGAGGGTCAGGGATTTTCTCCTTCGCCCGATTGCCCGGCCCGGTCCCCCTATCGCGCGGATTTCGGAGCTTCTATGAGAGAACCCCCCACGCCGCGCCGGAAGGACAATTGAATGCCGATCTGGAAGCCCGATCTCGATCGCCGCAACAAGGCCACGCTCACGCGCTTCGCTCAGTCCATCGAGGCGACGCGCGCCTTCGCCGAGAGCTTCGACTATGACGGGCTCTATCGCTGGAGCCTCGACAATGCGCCGCGGTTCTGGTCGGCGCTGTGGGATTTTTGCGGCGTCGTCGGCCAAAAGGGCGAGCGCGTGCTGATCGACGCCGACAAGATGCCGGGCGCGCGCTGGTTCCCCGACGCGCGGCTCAATTTCGCCGAGAATCTGCTGCGCCCGCGCGCGGACGCCGAGGCGATCGTCTTCTGGGGCGAGGATAAGATCGAGCGGCGGCTCTCCTTCGGCGAGATCCTGCGCCAGGCGGGCGCGCTCGCGGCCTTCTTCCGTGCGCAGGGCGTCGAGCCCGGCGACCGCGTCGCCGCCTATATCCACAATGGGCCGGAGGCGATCATCGGCATGCTCGCCGCTTCTTCGCTCGGCGCTGTATGGTCCTCCTGCGCGCCGGAGTTCGGCGTGCAGAGCGTGCTCGACCGCTTCGGCCAGATCGCGCCGCGCATCCTCATCGCGGTCGACGGCTATTTCTACAAGGGCAAGACGCTCGATCGCGCCGACAATCTCCGCGAGATCGCCGGCCAGCTGCCGAGCGTGCAGAAGATCCTGCTCGTGCCGTATACGAGCGCCGCGCCTTCGCTCGACGGGCTAGCCCATGCGCAGCTCTGGCAGCAGGCTGTCGCCGCGCATGACGGCGCGCCGATGCGTTATGAGCGCCTGCCCTTCGATCATCCGCTCTACATCATGTTCTCATCCGGCACGACCGGCGCGCCGAAATGCATCGTGCATGGCGCCGGCGGCACGCTGCTGCAGCATTTGAAGGAGCATCGGCTGCAGAGCGACATCAAGCCCGGCGATCGCTTTTTCTATGCGACCTCGACCGGCTGGATGATGTGGAACTGGCTGGCGAGCGGCCTCGCCAGCGAGGCGACGCTGCTGCTCTATGACGGCTTCTTCAACGCCGGCAAGGATGGCGCGCTGCTGCTCGATTTCGTCGCCAAGGAGAAGGCGACCTTCTTCGGCACGTCGGCCGGCTATCTGAAGCAGATCGAGAAGAGCGGGCTGACGCCGCGCGAGAGCCACGACCTCTCCACTGTGCGAACGATCGCCTCGACGGGCTCGCCGCTGCTGCCGGACAGCTTCGATTATGTCTATCGCGACGTGAAGGCGGATGTGCAGCTCGCTTCGATCAGCGGCGGCACCGATATCGTCTCCTGCTTCGTCGGCGGCAATCCCTGGACGCCGGTCTATCGCGGCGAGATTCAATGCGCCGGCCTCGGCATGGCCGTGCAGGTCTGGGACGACGAGGGCAAGCGCGTCATCGGCCATGAGGGCGAGCTCGTCTGCACGCAGCCGTTTCCGTCGATGCCGATCTATTTCTGGAACGACGCCGACGGCGAGAAATATCGCAAGGCCTATTTCGCCGAGCATCCCGGCGTCTGGCGCCATGGCGATTTCGCCACCGAGACCGAGCACAAGGGCTTCCTCATCCACGGCCGCTCGGACGCCACGCTCAATCCGCAGGGCGTGCGCATCGGCACGGCGGACATCTACAACATCGTCGAGCGCCTGCCGGAGATTTTGGAATCTCTCGCCATCGATCAGGAATGGGACGGCACGACGCGCATCGTGCTGTTCGTGAAGACGCGCGAGGGCGCTTGTCTCGATGACGCGCTGACGGCGCGGATCAAGCGCGAATTGTTCGAGAAGGCGTCGCCGCGCCATGTGCCGTCGGTGATCATCGAGGCGCCGGACCTGCCGCATACGCGCTCGGGCAAGCTGGTCGAGCTCGCGGTGAAGGAGATCGTGCACGGGCGGCCGGTGAAGAATGTCGGCGCGCTGTCCAATGCGGAGTGCCTGGAGTTTTTCGCAAATCTTCCGCAGCTCTCGGCGAAGTGAGCGGCGTGCCCACCCTCCCCTCCAGGGGGAGGGTCGCGTCGTAGGCGCGGGGTGGGGTCCGCGTCGAATATTCGGGGGATCACCCCACCCCGCCCTGCTTCGCAGGCCGACCCTCCCCCGCGAGGGGAGGGTGGAGGCGGGCGGTTCCGTCGAAATTACGCTCTATCTCTTCGTTTCGCCTCTATTCGGAGCCGACGCTATGAAGATCGAAGCCGTGCGCAACACCGCCTTCGCCATGCCGCTCACCAATCCCGCCTATCCGCGCGGGCCCTATCGCTTCTACGATCGCGAGTTCATCGTCATCACCTATCGCACCGATCGCGCGGCGCTCGAGGCCGTGGTGCCGGAGCCGCTCGAGATCGACGAGCCGATCGTCAAATATGAGTTCATCCGCATGCCGGATTCGACCGGCTTCGGCGACTACACCGAGACCGGACAGGTGATCCCGGTGCGCTACAAGGGCGAGAAGGGCGCTTATGTCCACGCCATGTATCTCGACGACGACGCGCCCATCGCCGGCGGGCGCGAGCTGTGGGGCTTCCCGAAGAAGCTCGCCTCGCCCAAGATCCAGCATGACGGCGATGTGATCGTCTGCACTCTGCGCTATGGTCAGGCGCTCTGCGTCTCGGCCTCGATCGGCTACAAGCATCGCATCCTCGACGCGGCGCCGATCGCGCAATCGCTGGCGCAGCCGAATTTTCTCTTGAAGATCATTCCGCATGTCGACGGCTCGCCGCGCGTGCTGGAGCTCGTGCGCTATCACATGACCGACATTGTGATGAAAGGCGCCTGGGCCTCGCCCGCGGCGATCGACCTTTATTCGCATGTCGCCTGCGACGTGGCGCGGCTGCCGGTGCGCGAGGTGATCTCCGCCGTGCATTTTTCCGCCGATCTCACTCTGGCGCTCGGCGAGGTGGCGTTCGATTATCTCGCGCCGGACGGCGCATGAGGGAGACGATCGCCGATCGTCGCCGCCCGGCCGAATGGCTCGGCCATCCGAGCGGGCTGACGATTCTGTTCGCGGCCGAGATGTGGGAGCGCTTTTCCTATTACGGAATGCGCGCTCTCCTCGTCCTCTATATGGTCGATCATCTGTTCGATCCCGCGCGCGCCGGCGACGTGCTCGGCCTCGCCGCGCTGAAGCGCCTGCTCGAGGCTCTGTCCGGCCCGCTCGAGGCTCAGCCCTTCGCCTCGCAAATCTACGGGCTCTACACCGGCTTCGTCTATCTGACGCCGATCCTCGGCGGCATGCTCGCCGATCAGCGGCTCGGCCGCCGCCGCACCGTCGTGCTCGGCGGGGCGCTGATGGCCGCCGGCCATTTTCTGATGGCCTTCGACGCCTTCTTCCTGATCGCGCTGGCGCTGCTCGTTCTCGGCAATGGCGCGTTCAAGCCGAATATCGTCACGCAGGTCGGCGGCCTCTATGCGCCGGGCGACGCGCGGCGCGACCGCGCCTATTCGATTTTCTATGTGGGCGTCAATATCGGCGCCTTCTTCTCGCCGCTCGTCGCCGGGACGCTCGGCGAGCGCGTCGGCTGGCATTACGGCTTCGCCAGCGCCGGGGTCGGCATGTCGATCGGCCTCGCCATTTATGTCGCCGGCCTGTGGCGGCTGCCGCCCGATCCGCCGCGCGAGACGCGCCGCGATGTCGCGCCGACGCATGATCTCGCGCGCGAGATGACGGGCCTGCTGCTGCTGTTCCCGCCCTCCGCCCTGTTCTTCGCCGCCTATGAGCAGCAGGGCAATACGATCGCACTGTTCGTCGAGAGCTTCGCCGATCGCGGCGTCGATCTGCTGTTCTGGCGCGGCGACATCCCGGTCACCTGGTTCCAGGCGGTCAATCCGCTGATGATTTTCCTGTTCACGCCGCCGCTCGTCGCCTATTGGGGCCGGCTGGCGCCGGCGGGGAGGGAGCCGTCGACCCTTCGCAAAATGTCGCTCGGCTGCCTCTGCCTCGCGCTCTCTTACGTCACTCTGGCTTTCGCCGCCTGGAGCAACGCCGGCGGCAAGACGTCCGCGCTCTGGCTGTTCGCCTATTTCGCGCTGCTCACCATCGGCGAATTGCATTTCTGGCCGATCGCTCTGTCGCTGGTCTCGCGCCTCGCGCCGGAGCGCGCCTCTTTGATGGGCGTGTGGCTCACCAGCGTCTTTCTCGGCGGCCTCGCCGCGGGCTGGCTCGGCGGCTTCTGGTCGAACCTGTCTCCCGCGGCGTTCTTCGCGCTCGTCGCGGCGGTCGCGCTCGCGGCAGGCGCGGCGATCGAGCTGCTGCGGCCAAGCTTGCGTTTGCTTATCGCGGAGCGGGGCTCATGACATATCGGTCGTGGTGGTGTAGCAAGGAACCAAGGGAGAACGATCCATGCCCGACTACAGCCTGGGACGGCATTTCGAACAATTCGTGGAAGCGCAGGTGAGAAGCGGGCGCTTTCACGACGCAGACGAAGTCTTGCGCGCCGGGCTGCGTCTGCTGGAGGCTCGAGAGGCGGAGCGATCCGCCCGCGCAGCGCAACTCGCCCGAGCCATCAATGACGCCTTCGACGAGCGGGGCCCCGATATTCCGGCCGAGGATGTGTTCGACCGGCTCGAAGCGGAATTCGCGGCCGATATGAAGGCCGCGGCGCGTGGCGCGTAAGGTCGTTTTTCGCGCGGCGGCCGAGCGCGATTTGGCGAAGCTCTATCGCGATATCCGGGACCAGAGAGGCGCGCCCATCGTCGCGATCGACTACATTCGGCGCATCCGTGCCTATTGCGAAGGATTCGCAGAATTCCCAGAACGCCGAACGAAGCGCGACGATATTCGGCCCGGGCTGCGAGTCATCGGGTTCGAGCGTCGCGTCGTCATCGCTTTCACGTTCGACGATCACCACGTCCGCATCGCACGGATATTCTACGGCGGGCGGGACTATGAAGCTCTGGTCGGCCGGAGCGAGCCATAGCTTCACCTCGCCGCGGAGCGCATGCGCCGCGCGCTCGCCGCATCGAGATTGCGCTCGACGAGCGGCGCTATGCCGGCGACGATGCGCTGCACGCCGGCGGCGTTGGGGTGGACGCCATCCTCCTGCATCAGCGCCGGATTGCCGAACGCGCCTTGCAGGAAAAACGGATAGAGAGACGCGCCCCAGCGCGCCGCGAGCTTGGGGTAGAGCTTGTCGAAGGTGACGTTGTAGACGAAGCCGAGCTCGGGCTTGGACAGCATGCCGCCGATGACGACGCGCGTTCCTTCTCGCCGATAGCCGTCGATGATCCAGTTCAGATTGCGCTCGACCACGGAAGGGTCGGTCGCCGTCAGCATATCGTTGCCGCCGAGCTCGACGATGGCGACATCGGCGGAATAGCCGCGCGGATCGGCGGCGATGCGGGTGGCGGCGTCCGAGGTGGTGTCGCCGGGCATGGAGCCGTTGAAGACCTCTACATTGCGATAGCCGTCGGCGCGCAGGCGCCGGGCGAGAACGGGCGCGAAGCCATAGCCTTCGGGAACGCCGAGCCCCGAGCTCAGGCTGTCGCCGAGGATGACGAGGCGCAGTGGCGCGCTCTGGCCCGACGCGGCGGTGGAGAAGGGCAGGGCGGAGAGGAGAAGGAGAGCCGCCGAGAATCGGCGGCGTTGAAGCTTCGCGTCGCGCATCATGGCTCGCCTCGAATGAACCGATGAAAAATCTCGAGGGGCACGCTAGGCGCGAGGCGTCTATTCGACGTGAAAAAAGCCCGGCGCATTCGCCGGGCTTTCGGATTTTCGTGCGGGAGAGGCTCCGTCGAGACGCTCGCGAACGGCGGCCGCTTCCCTTTCCCGCGAAGCGGGGGAGGGTGAGGGAGGGGGCGCGCGCTACTCCGCGAATTCCATGATCACCGCATCGACGGCCAGGCTGTCGCCGGGCTTGGCGGCGATCTTCTTGATGGTGACGTCGCGCTCGGCGCGCAGCACATTCTCCATCTTCATCGCCTCCACCATGCACAAGGCCTCGCCCGCCTTCACCTCCTGGCCTTCGACCACATCGATGGTCTTGACGAGGCCGGGCATGGGGCAGAGCAGATGCTTGGAGGCGCCGACATTGGTCTTCTTCGGCATCAGCGCATGCAGCTCGGCCTCGCGCTTGGTGAAGACGCGCGCGTCGACCGCGACGCCCTGATGGGCGAGCTGAAAGCCGTTGAGGATCGGCCGCACCTGAACATAGACGCTGGCGCCGTCGATCGCGCCCTCGAGCACCGGCTCGCCCGGCCGCCAAGGCGAGGAGATGCGGCGGGTGCGAGCGTCCTCGCCGTCGAAGCGCACGATCAGCGCCTCGCCCTGCGTGTCGAGCGTCACCGGGACATGCCGGTCGCCGAGCACGCAGACGCGGCTGCTCTCGAATTCGAACGGCCGCCCATGGGCGAGCTGGCCGCTGATCTGCCGCTTGCGCTGATTGCCGATGTGATCGACCAGCGCCGCCACGGTGGCGAGCACATGGGCAAGCTCGCCGTCGGGCTCGGGCGCCGCGAAGCCGCCCGCATATTCCTCGGCGATGAAGCCGGTGGAGAGCCGTCCGTCGCGCCAGCGCTCATGCTGCATCAGCGAGGCGAGGAAGGGGATGTTGTGGCGAATGCCGTCGATGACGAAACGGTCGAGCGCGCTTCCCTGCGCATCGATCGCCGTGAGGCGGTCGGGGCCATGCGTAACCAGCTTGGCGATCATCGGATCGTAATGGATCGAGATCTCGCGGCCCTCGGCGACGCCCGTGTCGTTGCGCACGGTAATGGCGCCGTCGCGCTTCTCCTCGGGCGGACGATATTTCACCAGGCGGCCGATCGAGGGCAGGAAGTTGCGGGTCGGATCTTCCGCATAGATGCGGCTCTCGACCGCCCAGCCGTTGATCGTCACCTTCTCCTGCCGCAGCGACAAAGGCTCGCCGGCGGCGACGCGAATCATCTGCTCGACGAGATCGACGCCGGTGATGAGCTCGGTCACCGGATGCTCGACCTGCAGGCGCGTGTTCATCTCGAGGAAGTAGAAGCTCTTGTCCTGTCCCGCGACGAACTCGACCGTGCCGGCCGAATCATAGTCGACCGCCTTGGCGAGGGCGACGGCCTGCGCGCCCATGGCGGCGCGCGTCTCCTCGTCGAGCAGCGGGGAGGGGGCTTCCTCGATCACCTTCTGATTGCGGCGCTGGATCGAGCACTCGCGTTCATTGAGGTGAATGACATTGCCGTGCTTGTCGCCCAGCACCTGAATTTCGATGTGGCGCGGATTGACGATGAATTTTTCGATGAAGACGCGATCGTCGCCGAAGGAGGACGCCGCCTCCGAGCGCGCGCGTGTAAATCCCTCGATGACTTCGTCGGCCTTGTAGGCGACGCGCATGCCCTTGCCGCCGCCGCCGGCCGAGGCCTTCAGCATGACCGGATAGCCGATCTCATCGGCGATGCGCACGGCCTCCTCGCCGTTCTCGATGACGCCGAGATAGCCCGGAACCACATTGACCTTGGCGGCGGAGGCGAATTTCTTCGATTCGATCTTGTCGCCCATCGCCTCTATGGCGCGCGGATTGGGGCCGATGAAGACGATCCCCGCCTCTTTCAGCGCGGTGGCGAAGGCGGCGCGCTCGGAGAGGAAGCCATAGCCCGGATGAACGGCCTCGGCGCCGGTCTCCTTGCAGGCGGCGATGATCTTGTCGATGAGCAGATAGGATTGCGCGGCGGGCGGGGGCCCGAGATGAATGGCCTCGTCGGCCATCTCCACATGCAGCGCGTCCGCGTCCGCGTCCGAATAGACCGCGACGGTGGCGATGCCCATGCGCCGGGCCGTCTTGATGATGCGACAAGCGATTTCGCCGCGATTGGCGATGAGGATCTTACGAAACATGCGCGCCCCGATACGAACCGACGGCGCGCCGCCCCGTTCGCCGGGGGGCGCGCGCGGGTCTTTTCTTAGTTCTTGGTTTCCGACTGCTCTTCGGGACGGTTCAGCTGAACATGATCCACGATGCCGAAGGCCTGTGCTTCTTCCGCCGACATGAAGTGATCGCGATCGAGCGTCTTCTCGATCGTGTCGTAGTCATTGCCCGTATGATGGACATAGATGTCGTTCAAGCGCTTCTTGATCTTCATGATGTCCTCGGCGTGGCGCAGGATGTCGGACGCTTGGCCCTGGAAGCCGCCGGAGGGCTGATGCACCATGATGCGGGCGTTGGGCAGAGCGAAGCGCTGCCCGGCCTCGCCCGCCGCCAGCAGCAGCGAGCCCATGGACGCCGCCTGGCCGATGCAGAGCGTCGCGACCTTGGGACGGATGTACTGCATCGTGTCGTAAATGGCGAGGCCCGAGGTGACCACGCCGCCCGGCGAGTTGATGTAGAGGAAAATCTCGCGCTTGGGATTCTCGGCCTCGAGGAACAGCAGCTGGGCGATGATCACCGAGGCCATATGGTCCTCGACGGGACCGGTCAAAAAGATGATTCGCTCGCGCAGCAGGCGCGAATAGATGTCGAAGCCACGCTCGCCGCGGCTCGTGTTCTCGATCACCTGGGGGATCAGATATTGATTGTAGACCTCTATGGGATCACGCATCTGTCTCGTGCCTTCCTCGACTTGCCCGGCGGCGTCCGCCTTTGGGCTGTTGGTAGCACATTGCCGCAGCGCGTCCAGCGGCAAACCACGGAAGGAGGGGGAGGGAGGTCGAGCCCCGAAGACCTTTTTTGCCGACTCTCGACGCGCGTCCCTTCTCCCACTTGTGGGAGAAGGTGGCCCTCGCGTCAGCGAGGGGCGGATGAGGGCGCCTGCGGATTGCCCCGTGACGTGACGCTGAAGATTGAGTTTGAACGGATTTTCGGCGCGGACCCTTATCCGACCCCGCCATAGCCCGGCGCTCGCGACGGGCGTCCTTTCGGACGCCCTGTGGCGTGGCCACCTTCTCCCACGAGTGGGAGAAGGATTCGCACCCATCCGCTCGTCCGCGTCACACCGCCGGACGCGCCAGCTCGTCGTCCTCGTCCTCGGCCATCAGCTCCTCGCGGGTCACCGTCTTCTCGGTGACGCCGATCTTGGTCACCAGATGGTCGACCACGCGCTCCTCATAGAGAGGGGCGCGAATCTGGGCGAGGGCCTGCGGATTGTTGCGATAAAAATCCCAGACCTCCTTCTCGCGGCCCGGGAACATGCGCACGCGCTCGACCAGCGCGTCGGTCACGTCCTTGTCCTCGACCGTGACGCCGGCCTTCTGGCCGATTTCGGCGAGCACCAGGCCGAGCCGCACTCGGCGCTCGGCGATGCGGCGATACTCCCCGCGAGCCGATTCCTCGGTCGTGCCCTCGTCCTCGAAGCTCTTGCCGCTGCGCTGGCGCTCGGCGTCGAGCTGCCCCCAGATCGTCGTGAACTCCTGCTCGACGAGACCTTCCGGCAGATCGAAGGAGAAGCGCTTGTCGAGCGCGTCGAGCAGCGAGCGCTTCAGCTTGGCGCGCGAGGCCTTGTCGAAATCCGCCTCGATATTGGCGCGCACCGCCGTCTGCAGAGCGGCGAGATTCTCGAAGCCGTATTTGCCGGCGAAGGCGTCGTCGATCGGCAGCTCCTTCGGCGTCGCGATCGCCTTCACCGTCACGTCGAACTCGGCGTCCTTGCCGGCGAGATTGGAGGCCGAATAATCGTCCGGGAACTTGACCTTGACGACACGCTGATCGCCGGCGCCCGCGCCCTCGAGCTGCTCCTCGAAGCCAGGAATGAACGAGCCGGAGCCGAGCACCAGGTCGATGTCGCCGCCGGTCCCGCCCTCGAAGGGCTCGCCGTCGAGCTTGCCGGTGAAGTCGATGGTGACTCGGTCGCCCTTGGCGGCCTTCGCCTCGTCGCCGGTCTCGGCCTCGTCGCTGGTCTTTGCCTCATATTCGCGGATGCGCTCGGCGAGCTGCTCGATCGATTTGGCGACGTCCTCGTCGCTCACTGCGACGACGGGGCGCTCGACCGAAATATCGTCGAATGTGCCGATCTCGAAGCTCGGCAGCACCTCGAAGGCGACGGAATAGGCGAAGTCGCCCTCGGCCTCGAGCACCTTCTCGATCAGCGTCTGGTCGACGGGCAGGTCGAGCTTGGGCTCCAGCGCGACGCGCAGGTTGTGGTCCTCGACGATCCGGCGATTGGCCTCGTTGACGGCCTCCTGCAGGACCTCGCTCATGATGCCCTTGCCGTAGAGCTTCTTGAGATAGGAGGTCGGCGCCTTGCCGGGACGAAAGCCCTTGATCTGCGCCTTGTTGCGCAGCTCCGAGAGCTGGGCGTCGAGCTTGGCGGCGAGCTCGCCGACCGGCAGCACCACCCGAAATTCATGTTTCAAGCCCTGCGACAGGGTCTGCGTCACTTCCATCTTGCTTCGCCTTCTCGAACCTCGACCAGCCGGCCTCGCCGGGAAATCCAATAAGATGGGCGCTGGTGCGGGCGGAGGGAGTCGAACCCCCACGACTTGCGTCACCGGAACCTAAATCCGGCGCGTCTACCAGTTCCGCCACGCCCGCGGCCCCAATGCGCCCGCGCCCCTCGCACGCGCCGCGCGAAGGGCCGAATCGCTTCAGAGATCCACGCCTCGCGCCCGCATCGGGCGATCTTCGAGACAGCCGCCGGCGGCGGGAGCGTCGCGCGCTCCCGTCCGCGGCTCGCGGCGGGCGCTCTATAGCACGGCGCGTCGCCGCCGCTAAAGAAAATGTCGCGAGCGCGAGGACCCCGCTGTTGATGGAACCCGGCGCGTCGGCAATAGTCGCGCATCGAACCTTTAAAGTAAGGACGCTCCATGCCGCCCGTCTGCTCGCGCCGATCCTTCATCGGCGGGGTCGCCGCGACTCTCGTCTCGCTCGACGCGCGCGCCGAGGCGCCGGGGCAGCGGGTCCTCGAAGCGCGGACCGGCCTGTTGCGGCTGCTGCCGGAGCCGGCCGCGCCGACGGAAATCTGGGGCTTCGGCGGCTGGTCGCCCGGGCCGCTGCTGCGCCTGCGCCAGGGCCAGGAGCTGGCGGTCGAGCTGGTCAACAAGGTAGAGAAGCCGCTGAGCCTGCACTGGCACGGCATGCGCGGCGACAACGCCATGGACGGCGTCGCGCCGCTCGTGCAGGCCGCGGTCGCGACCGGGGGCGCGCTCGAATATCGCCGCAAGGCGACGGATGCGGGCCTCTTCTGCTACCGGCCGTCCGTGTTCGGCGCGACGCCCGAGCTGATGGCGCGGGGCCTCAAGGGGCTGCTCGTCGTCGACGAGCCAGAGCCGCTCGCGGCGGATGTCGATCTCGTGATGGCGCTCGACGACTGGCGCCTCGACAAGGACGGGCGCATCGAGGGCGATTTCGACGCCCATGCGGCGGCGGCGGGGGCAGGGCGGATCGGCCCGATCGTCGCCGTCGACGGCAAGCCCGCGCCATCGGTGCGGGAGTTCGCGCCCGGCGCGCGCGTGCGGCTGCGTCTCGCCAATCTCGCCAACGCCCGCATCATGTTCATCGCTTTCGACACTGCGCAGCCCTTCGTGGTCGCGGTCGACAGCCAGCCCTGCGACGCTTTCGAGCCGGTGCGGCGCACGATTCCGGTCGCGCCCGGCGCGCGCTTCGAGGTGATGTTCGACCTTCCCCGCACGGAAGGCGCCCGCGCCGCGCTGATTCTGCGCAGCCTCGCCGAGCCGGACCGCGAGCTCGTCACATTCGTCGCCAAGGGTCCCGCGGCGCCCGCGCGCCCGCCGATCGTCGCGGCGCCGCTCAACCCGCTGCTGCCGGCCGAGATCCGGCTCGAGGCGTCCAAGAAGCTCGACCTCGTGCTGGAGCCGCCGAAGGCGCCGGGGGCGCGCTGGTCGATCAATGGCGCGCCGAGCAAGGCCTATGAGGGGGCGGCGCTGCTGAAGGTGAAGCGGGGGACGCCGATCACCTTCGGCTTCGTCAACCGCGCCGAGTCGGCCGTGGTCATGCATGTGCACGGCCATGCCGTGCGGCTCCTGCACGATCTCGACGACGGATGGGAGCCTTATTGGCGCAATGGCGTGGTCGTGCCGCCCGGCAAGACCAAGCGCATCGCCTTCGTCGCCGACAGTCCGGGCAAATGGGCGGTTCACGACGACATATTGGAGCACGAAGCCGCGGGCCTCGCCGCTTGGTTCGAGGTCGAGTGAGGGGGATGCGGCACGGAAACGTGTAAAAATTGAGTTGTGTTGCAAAAATAGACTGCGGGTTGCATCATGTCGTACGATCCTCGACGCCAGGGTCTCGCCCTGTTCGACGAAGGCGAGGATCGAAGGAATTGCGTAACAATATAATAACCCTCGGTCTGTAATTCATCGGAGCGCCAACTCGTGTCGACGAAGAGTCCTGCGGTCGCGCCGATTGCGACAGCCACCTCAGCAACTCGTGAGCGGTCATGCCGATAAGCGTGTTGACGTATAGCCCGAGAAAACCGTCGCAGTTTCCGAACTGGACGTTCGAGCATCTCGACCTCGATTATGACTCGGCGTCTCAATCCGTCTGGATGAGCTATAAGGCGTCCTCGCCGCCATATTACAATCTGCAGACGCTGACCGACATGGCGGACGTGCGCGAATCCCTGCGCCTGCTATTCGCGTCCGAGGCGGCGCGATCCCGCTGGCCGATCCGCTATTTCGTCCATGCCTCCAACAAGCCCGGCGTGTTCAGCCTCGGCGGCGATCTCGCGACCTTCTCGGCTTCGATCCGCAGGCGCGACCGCGAGACTCTGCTCCATTACGCCTATGCCTGCATCGATGTGATCTATGGCCTCGCCACGAGCTTCGGGCTTCCGATCGTCACGGTCTCGGCCATTCACGGCCAGTGCCTCGCAGGCGGCTTCGAGGCGGCGCTGACGGCCGACTTCCTCATCGCCGAGACTCATTCGAAGCTGGGCGTCCCGGAGGTCGCGTTCAACACTTTTCCGGGAATGGGGGCGGTGACGCTGCTGACGCGGCGGCTCGGATCCGCGCGCGCCCACGAGATCATTTCCGAGGGGAAGGTCTATAGCGGGGACGAAATGCATGCGTTCGGCGCCATCGATCTTCTCGTGCCGGACTCGACCTTGCGCGAGCAGGCCTTGTGTTGGATCATGGACGGCGGCGAAGAGCGTTGGCGCCGCCGCCTCGCCCTCGCCGAAACGAGGCGGATCTGCTTTCCGGTTTCCAACGAGGAGCTCATTCGCATCACCGAGCTCTGGACCGATTGCTCCTGCTCGATCACGGAGCCCGACCTGCGGCATATGGAACGCCTCGTCGCCGCGCAGAAGCGGATGTCGGACCGCGGCGGGACGCAGGAGCCGGACAAGTCGCCGGCAGGGGAACGCGGAGCGCTCACGAACGGGTGATCTATGTCGGACGCCAAGCCCGAAGCACGCGACGAGATCGAATCGGAGATCTACGCCGATCTCGTCGAGACGTTGCTCGGGACGCCGGGATCGTTCCTGGCCGGCGTGTTCGGCGGCCTGCTCGTTCCGACCATCGCGCTCTTTGCGACATGGGACGACGTCTACGCCTATCTCTTGGCGTTGATGCTCGCGGCGGCGGTCTGCCGGCTCCACGTCCTGATCACCCATGAGCGGACCCCGGTCGAGGAGCGACGTCGCGACGCGGCCAAATGGGAATTTCGCTACGCGATCGGCGGCATCGGCTTCATGACCGCGGTCGGCGTCACCGCCGCCGTGCTCTTTCATCAGCACCACGACGATATGACGGTCTATTACGGGATCGTCATCATGACGGCTTGCGCCGGCGCATTGGCCGCGCGCAATTCGGGAAGTCCGCGGATCGTGTTCGGCCAGGCCATCGGCACGCTGATGCCGCTCGCCATCACCTGCCTGTTCTATTACAACAAGTGGTATTGGGGCCTCACCGCGATTTTGCTTCTGTTCTTCGTCTCCGTCAAATCGACGACCAAGTTCCTGCACGCCAATCTCGAGGCTGCGCTGCGCAATGGCCGTGACGCGAACATGCAGCGCAGGCGCTTCAAATCGGCGTTGAACAGCATGAGCCACGGCCTGTGCATGGGCAACGCCGACGGCTCGCTGACCGTCGTCAATCATCGCCTCGGAGAATTTTTCAGCCTCGGCGAGGACGAGCCGCCGCAGCAGCTGCGCGTGCTCGCGGCGCGGATCGCGCAAGCGACGGACTTGCCGCAGGAGGACCGCCGCGCCTTCGTCGAGCAGTGGGAATCCCATGCGGCGCTGCCCAAGACCAGCCTGTTCTCGCGCGAGCTCGGCGACCGCATCTACGACTTCCGCTGCGAGCCGGCCGACAATGGCGCCTTCGTCACCGTGATCGAGGACGTGACCGAGCGGCGCCGCGCGGCGCGCGAGATCGAGCGGATCGCCCATTTCGACACGCTGACGAACCTCGCCAACCGGTTCCAGTTCCAGCAGCGGCTGGAGCGCGATCTGCGCCACATCCAGAAGCGCGGCCTCCGCCTCGCTCTGCTGAGCATCGATCTCGACCAGTTCAAGGAGGTCAACGACACGCTCGGCCATTCGATCGGCGACCTGCTGCTGCGCGCCGTCGCCGACCGGCTGCGCGAGTGCGTGCGCACGGTCGACATGGTCGCCCGCTTCGGCGGCGACGAGTTTTGCGTGCTGATGCATGCGACCGCGGACATGCCGCCGGCGGACGCGCTCGCGCAGCGCGTCATCGAGACGATCGGCCGTCCCTACACGATCGAGGGCCACACGATCGTCATCGGCGCCAGCGTCGGCCTCTGCGTGGCGCCGCGCGACGCGACGACGGTCGAGGGGCTGCTGAAATGCGGCGACCTCGCCATGTATCATTCGAAAGCCGCCGGCCGGCGGCGGGCGCAATGGTTCGACACCGCGATGGAGGATGCGCTGCTGCGCAAGCGGCGCATCGAGCGCGATCTGCGCGAGGCGCTCCGAACCGACGCGCTCGACATTCACTACCAGCCGATCTTCGACGCCCGCGACCAGTCGGTCGCCTCCTGCGAGGCGCTGGCGCGCTGGCGCCATCCGCAGCTCGGCGCCGTCTCGCCGGGGACCTTCATCCCGATCGCGGAAGAGACGGGCATCATCGTCGAGCTCGGCGAATGGGTGCTGCGCAACGCCTGCCGCGACGCGCGCCGCTGGCCCGCCCTGTCGCGGATCGCCGTCAATTTCTCCTGCAAGCAGTTCCAGCAGCCCGATCTCGTCGCGCGCGTGGAGGCGGCGCTTTCGGCCGCATCGCTCGATCCGAGCCGGCTCGAGGTGGAGATCACCGAGTCGACGCTAATGCAGGACACGGAGGACGCCGCCGCCAAGATCGCGGGCCTGCGCGCGCTCGGCGTCCGCCTCTCGCTCGACGATTTCGGAACGGGCTTCAGCAGCCTCGCCTATCTCAACAGCTTTCCGGTCGACAAGATCAAGCTCGACCGCTCCTTCGTGCTGCAATTGTCGCATTCGACGAAGGCGCAGGCGATCGTCGGCGCGGTCGCGCAGCTGACCGAGGAGCTCGGCGTCGAACTGGTCGCCGAAGGCGTGGAGACGCGCGAGCAGCTCGCGCTGCTGCGCGCCAAGAACGTCCACCTCATTCAAGGCTTCTTGTTCAGCACGCCGAAGCCCCGGGAGGAGCTCGACGTGCTGCTGGCCGGCAAACGCGCGGACAGTCTCCTCAAGGTCGTCGCCTGAGGCGCCCGCGCGCGCTCGTCAGACGCGCCGGCTCGCGCTGGCGGCGGCGCTCTGCCGGCGGACCGGCGGCGCCGTGATGCGCTGCGCCCGGAACATGCTGTAGGACGCATTATGGCGCCGGCCGCACTGGCGCACATAGCTCGCGGCTCCGCCGACGCCCTGGTCGCTCTCGACGATATGCTTGACGAGACCGAGCTCCTGCATCTGCACAGCGGTCAGCACCTCGCCATTTTCCATCAGCCGCTCGGCTTTCATGAAGCCGAGCTTTTGCGCGAGCGCGCCATAGACTCCTACGGCCGAGGTCAAATCCGCCTCGAAGCAGAAGCGGGCGTCCCGATCGGCGACGATCATGGAGCAGGAGAGGGCGAAGTCGAGATCCACTCCTTTCAGATAGGATCTGGCCCATGCGATCGATATGACCGGCGCGTCCAGAATGAGGCGCGCATTGGCCGACGCCAGATCGTCGAATCCGTCCGCCGCCGCCGGCTCGCAATCGCTGCGATGAGCAAAGTCGTACACGAGGTATTTGAGCCCGCGCAGTCGATCTGTCGAAATGTGCTCGAGCAATAGGCTCAGCCCTTCGATGCTGTCTCCGTCGAAGCCCGGCTCGAGCTTGCTCAGGAGCAGCGTATCCAAATCGTCGAAACGGTGAAGCGTCAGCGCGCGCCGCTGCGATACGAATCCCAGTTCGTCCGGCAAGACAGCAGGGGAAACATAAGTTTCGTCAGCGACAACGGTGGACATGTCGATCTTCGAAACTACCGCATTCATGCTTCGTCTCCTCGAAGGGAAGGTGCAATAATCGTTAACAGAATACTTAAAATTTTAAAGACTTTTCGCAACAAAGTTTCGTTAAGGTTAATATCAAGAGGGAAAAAATACGTACGTACTCCAGCCAGATCGAGACGCTAGCAGGGCTGCGGCATTTAGCCGCATATCGGCACTCCAGCCGCTTCTCGACCCACCCGAGCGAGTTGGAGCCGTACAGGCGGGCGCGGCCGCGCCCGCGCACTCTTCCCCCGCGCGGAAAGAACTGTCCCTATGTCGATGAGATCATGTGCTAATAGCAGATGCGGCGGCGCTTGCCGCCGGTCTCCCGGCGGCGACGCTCGCCGCCGATGCGGGATTTTGATTGGAGCGCTTTCCGATCCAACGGCATCGTTCGATCGATCAGAATTCGCTCAAACGAAAGAATGCTAGAGCGTGATCCGATCCATTCGGACCGGATGACGCTGCTAGACGACCGACCGACGCTCGCCAATGAAGCGGCGGGAAACGAAGATGGGGAGAGAAGCGATGATTTCGAGATTTCTCGTCGCGGCCGCGCTGGCGACGACCGGCCTCGTCTCACAGGCGCAGGCCCATGGCGGCGTCAGCATCGACGGCGGCCAATGCATCATGAAGATCGGGCCGGACACGATGAACTTCACCGGCTATCAGCCGCTGAAGTCGCGCGAGCAGTTCTGCGACGACATTCCGGACGTCGGGCCGACCATCATCGTGCTCGATGCGGTGCAGGACGAGCTGCGCGACATGACGCTGGAGATCCGCATCCTGCGCGACGTGGGTCAGAAGGACGACGCCGAGAATCTCGAACAGAACACGGAGGTCCATGTCCCGCCGAAGAAATATCGGACCGGCACGCTGAACTTCGAATATGACTTCGCCAAGAAGGGCAAGTTCATCGGCCTCGTGACCGCCAAGGCGGACGACGGCCGCGAATATGTGTCGCGCTTCCCCTTCTCGGTCGGCACCACCGCCGACAGGGACATCTTCATCGCGGCCTTCTTCGCCTTGTTCGGTCTCGCCGGCTTCGGCCTCTGGTATAAGAACGCCTTCATCGACAAGAACAAGAAAAAGAAGGCGGCGTGAGGCCGATCCGAGAGGGGCGGCCGCAATTGCGCGGCCGCCGCCATCGCCGACCCGGACCGCGAGCCTGCGGGCTCGCCTCGGCTCAGTCGAGCTCGACGATGCGCCCGTCGACCAGCGTGACGCGCCGGTCCATCTGATCGGCGAGGTCGAGATTATGGGTCGCGATCAGCGCCGCGAGGCCGGTGTTGCGCGCGAGCGACATCAGCGTCGCGAACACATGCTCCGCCGTGCGTGGATCGAGATTGCCGGTCGGCTCGTCGGCGAGCAGCACATGCGGGGCGTTGGCGACGGCGCGGGCGATGGCGACGCGCTGCTGCTCGCCGCCCGAGAGCTCCGAGGGCAGATGGCGCGCGCGCTGGCCGAGACGCAGATAGTCGAGCAGCTCCAACGCGCGGCGCTCCGCCTCGCGCCGGTCGAGCCCGCCGATCGTCTGCGGCAGCGCGACATTCTCGAGCGCCGTGAACTCCGGCAGCAGACGATGGAACTGGTAGACGAAGCCGATCGCCATGCGGCGCAGGGCCGTGCGATCATTGTCGGACATTTGCGAGGTCGCGCCGCCCGCCACATAGATTTCGCCGGCGTCGGGCCGCTCGAGCAAGCCGGCGATATGCAGCAGCGTGGATTTGCCGGCGCCGGAGGGCGCGACCAGCGCCACTGTCTCGCCGGGCGCGAGCGCGAGATCGACGCCGGTCAGAATGTCGAGGCGCGTCGCGCCTTCGCGATAATGGCGGGCGACGCCCGCGAGCACGAGAACGGGAGCGGTCATGTCCCTCACTCGTGCCGCAGCGCGTCGATCGGATCGAGGCTCGCCGCCTTCCACGCGGGATAGACGGAGGCGAGAATGGCGAGGACCAGAGTCATCGTCACCACCAAAGTCACTTCGCGCGGATCGACGATCGACGGCAGACGCGACAGGAAATAGAGCTCGGCCGGAAACAGATTGGCGTGCATCAATTTGTTGAGCGCGAGGCGGATCGCGTCGAGATTGGTGGCGAGCCCGAGGCCGAGCAGAAAGCCGGCGATGTCGCCGGCGATCCCGATCGAGGCGCCGATGATGAGGAAGATGCGCAGCACCGAGCCGCGCGTCGCGCCCATGGTGCGCAGGATCGCAATATCCGAGATCTTGTCCTTCGTCAGCATAGTGAGCCCAGAGATGATGTTGAAGGCGGCGACCAGGACGATGAGCGTCAGTATGATGAACAGGACATTTTTCTCGACCTGCAGCGCCTCGAAAAACGTCTTGTTGCGCTGGCGCCAGTCGGTGAGGATCAGCGGTCTCTCGATCGTCGCTTCGACATCGGAGCGCAGCTTGTCGACGGCCTCGGGATCGTCCAGAAACGCCTCGATCACCGTCACCTCGTTCTCGCGATTGAAGAACAATTGCGATTCGGCGAGCGGCATATAGACGAACACGCGATCATATTCCGACATGCCGATCTGGAAGACCGCCACCACCGGATAGGCCTTTATGCGCGGCGCCACGCCGAAGGGAGTCGAGGCGCCCTTGGCGATCAGCAGGCTGATCGAATCGCCGACGCGAATGCCGAGCGTCTCGGCGAGGCGCTGGCCGATGGCGACGCCGCCGGCCGCGTCGAAGCCGTCGAGCGTTCCGTCCTTCACATTGCCGGCCATGCCCGGCAGGCGCAGAATGTCCTGCTCGCGCATGCCGCGCACCAGCGCGCCGGATTGGCCATAGGGCGAGGAGATTCCGGCCGCGCCCTCGACCATCGGAATGACCAGCTTGGCGCCCGGCAGGCGCTGCATCTGAGCGGTCACCTGCGCCCAATCGGTCAGCGGCCGCTCGGCCGCCTGCACGAAGGCGTGGCCGTCGATGCCGACGATCTTGTCCATCAGCTCCTTGTGGAAGCCGTTCATCACCGACATCACGACGATCAGCGTCGCGACCCCGAGCGTGATGCCGAGGAAGGAGAAGCCGGCGATGACCGAGACGACGCCATTGGCGCGGCGCGCGCGCACATAGCGCAGGGCGACGACCCATTCGAAGGGCGCGAAGATTCGCGCGCGAGACGGCGGCGGCGCGGCCTCGGCCGCCGTGGACAGGGAAGATTCGCTCATTGCTTCCATTGTGCCGTCCAGTCCGAAGCGGTTCAAGCGCGCGCTCGAGGCGGAGCGGCGCGCCTCCACTGGATTTTTGCCGCCGAATCGGGCGCGGTTCAGCGTCCTCATCGAGGACAGCGGCGCAATCATGGCGACAGGACGGCGGGGTGGGGGCGACGCACGCGCTTTTCCGCCGGCGCCGCGCGATTGACCTCGCCGGCGGGCTGTGACACGTCCCGCTCGTGAGCACGAAACGCGAAGAGACTTCGAGCGCGGGCGGCGCCGGCCTCGGGCCCGCTCTGGTGACCGGCGCGGCGCGGCGCATCGGGCTCGCCATCGCAGCGCGGCTCGCGCAGCAGGGCCGGCCCGTCGTGCTGCACGCCTCGCATCGCTCGGCCGAGGAGGCGGAGCTGGCGGCGCAGGCGATCCGCGCCCGGGGCGGGCGCGCCGCCGTCGCCGCCGCCGATCTCTCCGTCGCGCGCGAGACCGAGGCGCTGGTCGAATTCGCGGCGCGGCAGTTCGGGCCGATCACTCTGCTCGTCAACAACGCCTCGCTGTTCGAGCTCGATTCGGCCGAGGATTTTTCGGTCGAGACCTTCGACCGTCAGCTCGCGGTCGATCTGCGCGCGCCGCTCCTGCTCGCGCGCGACATGGCGGCGCGCCTGCCCGAAGGCGTCGACGGCGCGATCGTCAATCTTCTCGATCAGCGCGTGTTCCGTCCGACCCCGCGCTATTTCACCTACACGCTGGCCAAATCCGCTCTGTGGACGGCGACGCGCACCATGGCGCAGAGCTTCGCGCCGCGCATTCGCGTCAACGCCGTGGGGCCGGGGCCTGTGTTCCCCAACGCCGTGCATGGCCAGAAGGGTTTTGAAGCCGAAGCGCGCGGCGTGCCGCTGAAGCATGCGGCCGATGTCGCGGGCGTGGTGGACGCTGTTGTGTTTCTCGCCGAGGCGAAGAGCGTGACCGGGCAGATGATCGCGGTGGACGCCGGGCAGCATCTCGCCTGGGAAACGCCGGACGTGCTGCCGGATTGACGGACGGATTCATCGCGGGCTGAAGAAGCAGTCAAATTAGCACGAGGTATTTTCCAGGAGAGTCGGCGTCGGCCCGAATCGGGTAAACTGCGGCCAGCTCGAGTCGGCTTCTGGCAAGGCTTCCACCCTCAAGCCATAATGTTCTCCTGTTGGCGTCTTGAACCAAATTGCCTCGATTAAGCCACGCATCAACGCACTAGTGTCGGAAGTGTTGCGGATCATCATCATCGAGCTGGCAAGCTGCTGCAGCTTGACGCCCTTGTTTGCAACATAAAACTCTTTCGAGTCGAGATGGTGATCCATCTGCAACACGAATATCTTTCTGAGATTATTATAGAATAAACTCCAGCGAGTCGACCAATCAGGCATCAAGCTCGCGTAGGTGTCAAATCCAACGCCTCTCTTGTCGATGTCGGTGATATTTGATTTTCCGGCGAAGCCGATCTCTAGCGAGAATTCCTCTGGATACAGAGTTTTTTCGAGGAAATTATTTAACCATTTAAGCGTATCATGCCCTTCTAGCAGTGGGATCAAAGCGCATTCTTTTGTGAGAAGTTCGTCGTGGTTAGGCGAGTTGGTTATCTCACGATCGATACGTCGCATCATTTTATCGAATTCGCTTAGGCGAATTTCGTTGGTATGGGCCCGTTCCTCGAGGGGCTGTAGCTGGAAATAGCTTATCAAGGTCACAGTCGGATGGGCTGAGCTGTCGATCATGCGTCGGAGGCGTCCCTCGGCCTTCAACAGAGCTTCTCTCAGTCGGTCGTTGTCCGAGCGTAGTTCTGCTATCTCTCGTCTCGCATATTCGAGCGCATTGTATGCGTTGGAGCTTACCTCTTTGAGTTTATCAAGATGAGTGGATAGTGCGGTTTGTGCTTCCCGACTTGCGCGCGCGTCACTATCGTCACTTACGAGCTTTTCAATTGAAAATATCAACGCCACAGCGACCAATGCCATCGCGACGTACACGGGCCAAGGCATTCTTTCCGGAAGAGGTATTGAACGCCTTTTGCCACAAATTGATAAGGGTATGCTTTTCCAGCGTATCGCCCAACGCTGGTTCGGAAAATCGTACAAAAATCCCAAAATTGCGATCAGTGCCGGAATGAGCAGAGCGAGAAATCCGTATAGCATCGTCTGGACCTTCCGAACGAACTCTTTTCAAAACGAACTCTTTTCAAGTGGGGAGGCCGCGGAAAGGAGCGGGCATCGAGTATGCTCAATCCGCGCTCGGCAGCCGCCTGATCGTGAACTCGATGCGGCCGTCGTCGAGCTCGCGCCAGAACTCGATCTCGGTCATATAGGCGGCCTTGGGGTAGAGGTCGAACCATTCGCGCGCCTTGGCGCGCGCCTCGCCGCGCTCCAGCGTGAAGGTCTCGCGCCGCCAGCCGTCGGCGCGCGCGCCGCTGCGAATGGCGCGGGCGCGCTCGGCCAGCCGCCGCGCCACATCCCTCGGCTGCCTGGTCACTAGGCTCATGACGCTACTCCCGCGCTCGGACGGTCGTCCGATGATAGCGCGCAAAGCGCGGGAAGGGGAGTCACTCGCCGGCCGAATCGCGGCTCGTCGTCGCCTCCTCGACGAGCCGCGTGACGATCGCCGGGTCCTTGGGGAAGCCGGCGCGGATCCATTTGGCCTGCAATTCCTTCAGCATGGCGCCGAGCGCGCGGCCGGGGGCGAGGCCGCGCGCCATCAGATCGGCGGCCTTGACCGGAAAATCGGGCGAGGGCGTCTCGGCGACGAAGCGCGCGGCGCGCAGCCAGCCTTCGTCGCCGGCCGGTGCGCGGCTCTCGGCATGGACGAGGGCCACGGCGTCGCGCGCGCTGGCGCGCCCATGCACATAGAGCAGCCGCGTCAGCTCCGGCTCGCTCGGCGCCTCGCGCGCGCCATGCAGCTCCACGAGCAGGCGGGCGGTGCCGGCCGCGCGCTTGTGCTCGATATTGGAGAGGCGCAGCCGCTCGCGCAGACGGTCGGCGTCCTCCTCGACCGTCACGGCGAGCGCGATCAGCCGCAGCAGCGGATCGACGAAGCGGCCGAGGGCGTCCTCGATCGCGGCGAGCCGCTCGAGCCGCGCCGGAAAGGTCGCGCCGGCGACGATCTCGAAAATCCCCGCCTGCGACACTTCGCGCGCTACGGCGACGGCGCCGCGCGCGGCCAGCAGCTTGAGAGTTTCCGCGCGCAGGCGCTCGGCGGAGAGCTTTTGCAACGAATGGCGCGCGAGGATCGCGGCGTGGAGGCCGGCGGGATCGAGCGCGCCTGCGCCGAAGGAGGCGTGGAAGCGAAAGAAGCGCAGCACGCGCAGATGATCCTCGGCGATGCGCGTCGCCGGATCGCCGATGAAACGGATATGCCGCGCCTCGAGATCGGCGAGCCCGCCGGCGTAGTCGTGCAGCGTTCCGTCCTGCGACAGCGACAGCGCGTTGATGGTGAAGTCGCGGCGCAGCGCGTCGGCCTCGAAATCATCGCCGAAGCGCACCTTGGCGTGGCGGCCGAAGGTCTCGACGTCCTCGCGCAAGGTCGTGACCTCGAAGGGCGTGCCTTCGACGACGATGGTGACGGTGCCGTGCTCTATGCCGGTCGGCGCGCATTTGAGGCCGGCCGCGGCGGCGGCGGCCATCACCGCCTCGGGGAGGGCGGTGGTGGCGAGGTCGACCTCGTGCGGGCGGCGGCCCATCAGCGAATCGCGCACGGCGCCGCCGACGATGCGCGTCTCGCCGCCGGTCGCGGCGAGCGCGGCGAACAGGCGCCCGATCTTCGGATCGGCGAGCAGGCGCAGCGGCACGGCTATTGGAAACGGCCGGGCGCCAGCCGGCCGTCCTCGATATGGGCGGGCACATAGGCCCCCTGGTTGCGCGTCGTCAGCACGCCGAGCGCGATGAAGCCGGCGACCGCGGCGGCGAGGCCGGCGATGGTGAGCGTCGAGACCACGCTGCGCGTCCACAGCTCGGCGACGAAGGGAAAGCGCCGGCGCGCCAAAAGATAGAGCGCGTAGAGGACGAAGGGGGTGACGAACAGCAGCAGAGGTTGGAGGATGACCCGCCACATTCGATGCGCCTCTTTCTCGCGACTGGCCTTCTGCTCTCGCGTCCTGCCGGGCAACATAGCATGGTCGAGAGAGATCTGCGGCGGATCCGCGGATGATGAATCACGTGGACGGACCGACGCAGGCGTTGGCTAGAGCGCTTTCCGATCCGATCGGATAGCGCTCTAGCGAATCCACTCTGGAGCACAGGGATCGCTCGGGTCCGCCGGCCGCTTGTAGCGAATCTCCGGGCGGCGCGCGTCCGGATTCTCGATCCAACGATTGCCGGGTGCGGTAATGGGCCAGATCGCGCGACCCGAAACCTCATCTGGGAGACCGCCGGCTTTTTCGACGAATTTGGTGGTTATTTCTCCCCGCACGCTGAAACACACATAGTCGCATTCGATAACGGCCTCAGAAGGAAGCCGAAACTCGATATTCGGAAGAATTTGCCGAGGGTTTTCCGCATTCAGGGTGGAGCAGATTGTCACATACCCTCGTAAGCTCTTCTCCGGTTGCGCATGTGCTATGCCAATCGAAAACATGTCCAATTTAATATACTTTATAGCGTTTGTCGATGTCGTGACAAATCTGATCACGAAGCCCGAAAAGCGGTAGATCACGGTGTCGTCATCTCGTGAGATGTCGACGAATCCTTCGAAGC
The DNA here is from genome assembly GCF_019802345.1 of Methylosinus sp. Sm6. Lineage (GTDB taxonomy): Bacteria > Pseudomonadota > Alphaproteobacteria > Rhizobiales > Beijerinckiaceae > Methylosinus. The sequence continues at coordinate 94,066 of NZ_JAINDZ010000001.1, forward strand.
TCAGATCGATATAAGTGCTCGTCAGATCGAGCCGATTTGCGGACATATTGTTTGGCCCCGCTAACGAGGGACGCTCCGGCCTCGCCGGACGTGCAGCAGTGGAAACGCTTTGAGTCGATAGGCCAGCTTTGTCGCAGGGGCAAGCCGGATTAATTATCGTTTAAGTCGACAAGCGCTCCCTGGAGCTTATTCTAGGACCAGTTGCGACGCAGCCGCCGTCGCTAGCGGAGAGCCGTCCATGACCGAGCAAGAACTGGCGACGACATCCGTCGCCGCCGCCGCCGAGCGCGCGCTCGAGCAGATCGGCCGCGCCCGCGAGGCCGTGTCCACGGTCATCTTCGGACAGGAGGAGGCGGTCGAGCAGGCGCTCGTCACTTTGCTCGCCGGCGGCCATGGATTGCTGGTCGGCGTGCCCGGCCTCGCCAAGACCAAGCTGGTCGAGACGCTGGGAAAAGTGCTCGGCCTCGACGAGCGCCGCGTCCAGTTCACGCCGGACTTGCTGCCGGCCGATATTCTCGGCTCCGAGGTGCTGGAGGAGACCGCCGACAAGAAGCGCGCCTTCCGCTTCGTCAAAGGCCCGGTCTTCGCGCAATTGCTGATGGCCGACGAGATCAACCGCGCCTCGCCGCGCACGCAATCGGCGCTGCTGCAGGCGATGCAGGAATATCATGTCAGCGTCGCCGGCGAGCGCCATGATCTGCCGCGCCCCTTCCATGTGCTGGCGACGCAGAATCCGCTGGAGCAGGAGGGCACCTATCCGCTGCCCGAGGCGCAGCTCGACCGCTTCCTGTTGCAGATCGACGTCGATTATCCCGACCGCGCCAGCGAGCGGCGCATTCTGCTCGAGACCACCGGCGACCGCGTGGTCGAGGCGCGGCGCGCGCTCTCGGCCGAGGAGCTGATCGCGGCGCAGCGGCTGGTGCGGCAATTGCCGGTCGGCGACCGCGTGGTCGACGCCATTCTCGATCTCGTCCGCGCCGCGCGGCCGGGCGACGGAAACCCGGAAATCGCCGCCCATGTCGCCTGGGGCCCCGGTCCCCGCGCGGCCCAGGCCCTGATGCTGGCGACGCGCGCCCGCGCGCTCGTCTCTGGGCGGCTCTCGCCCTCGCTCGACGATGTGGCGGCGCTGGCGGCGCCGGCGCTACGCCATCGCATGGCGCTGACCTTCGCCGCGCGCGCTCAAGGGCGCAGCATCGTCGAGCTGATCCAAAAGCTGGTCGAGAGGATCGGCTGAGGTGGCGCCCGCCGTCGTCACCAGGGCGCTGGAGCCCGGCGCGCGTCTCGCCGCGAGCGCGCGGGCCATCGACGCCGCCGATCTCGCCGGCCGCCTGCCCGATATCGTCATCCGCGCCCGCGAGGTCGCCGCCAGCGTCGTCCATGGCGCGCATGGGCGCCGGCGGGCCGGCATGGGCGAGAATTTCTGGCAGTTCCGCCCCTTCGGCGCCGGCGAGCCGGCGCATCGCATCGACTGGCGGCGCTCGGCGCGCGATGATCGGCTGTTCGTGCGCGAGCGCGAATGGGAGGCGGCGCATTCCTATTTCCTGTGGATGGATTGCTCGCCCTCCATGGCTTTCGTCTCCTCGCTGGCGCTGGAGCCCAAGCTCGACCGCGCGCTGACGCTCGGCCTCGCCCTCGCCGATGTGCTGATGCGCGGCGGCGAGCGGGTGGGCCTCGCCGGCCTCACCCATGCGATGTCGACGCGCGACATCATCGAGCGTCTGGCCCAGGCGCTGGCCTCGGCCGGCGAATCGGCCCGCGCCGAGCTGCCGCCGGCCGCGCCTCTTCCCGCCGGCGCCAAGGTCCTGCTTTTTTCTGATTTCCTCTGCGATCCGGCCGAGCTCGCCGATCGTCTCGGCCGGATCGCCGCCAATGGCGCCGCCGGCGCGCTGCTGATGATCGCCGATCCGGTCGAGGAGAGCTTTCCCTTCGAGGGCGAGACCCTGTTTCTGGACACCGACAGCCGCGCCACTCTGCGCGCCGGCCGCGCGCAGGCCTGGCGCGAAGCCTATGCCGAGCGCCTCGCCCGCCATCGTGACGAGATCGTCCGCGCCGCCGCCGGCGCCCGCTTCTCGCTGCATCTCCACCGCACCGACCGGCCGGCGGCCGAGGCGGCGCTGACTTTGAGCTTCGCGCTCGCCTCCGGGCTGGAGCGCGTCTGATGGGGCCGCTCGCGCTCTCCTTCGCCGCGCCGATCGCCCTCGTCGGCCTCGTCGCGCTGCCGGCCATTTATCTGCTGCTCCGGGTCTCCCCGCCGCGTCCGCGCGAAATCGTGTTTCCGCCGGTCCGGCTGCTGTTCGATCTGCTGCGCCGCGAGGAGACGCCGGCGCGCACGCCGCTCTGGCTGCTGCTGCTGCGCCTCGCGATCGCCGCCTGCGCGATCTTCGCCATGGCCGGGCCGACCTTGGCGCCGACGGCGTCGACGCCGTTCTCGCGCGCGCCGCTGCTCCTCGCCATCGACGACGGCTGGCCGGCGGCGCCCGATTTCGATCGCCGCATCGAGGCGGCGCGCACGCTGGCGCTGGAGGCCGCGCGCAACGGCGCCGCCGTGGCCGTGCTGCCCATGTCCGAGGCCGATTCCGAGCCGGTTCTCGACGACGGCGGCAAGATCGACGAGCGCCTGCGCGCGCTCGCGCCCAAGCCCTATATTCCCGATCGCGCCGCCGCCGCCGCGCGGCTCGCGTCCTTCGTCGCCGCCCATAAGGGCGCGCGCGTGGTGTGGATCGGCGACGGGCTGGAGCAGGGGGGCGCGCACGCTTTCGCCGACGCCCTCGTCGCGGCGAAGAACGCCGGCGCCGATGTGCGCATCCTCGCCGATTCGCGGATCGCCCGGGCGTTGGTCGCGCCGTCCAATCGCGCCGGCGCGCTCGAGGTCGAGGCGATCCGCGCCGCGAGCGACGCCGCTTCCTCCGGCCGCGTCTCCGCCTTCGACGCGCAGGGGCGCGTCATCGCGCAGGCGCCTTTCTCTTTCGACGGCGACAATAGAGCGACGGCGCGCTTCGATCTGCCGATCGAATTGCGCAATGACGTCGTTCTGCTGCGGCTCGAGGGCGAGCCCTCGGCCGGCGCGGTGGCGCTGCTCGACGGCCGCTCCAAGGTGCGGCGCGTCGCCGTGCTGAGCGGAACCAGCGTCGATCTCGCCCAGCCGCTGCTCGCGCCGCAATATTATCTCGCCAAGGCCTTCGCGCCCTTCGCCGAGGTGCGCATCCCCAAGCCCGGAATCGCCGAGCCGCTGCTCGGCCTCGTCGCCGACCATCCCGACATGATCGCGCTCGCCGATATCGGCGTCGTGCCGGGCGAGGAATTGGACGCGCTGACCCGTTTCGTCGAGGAGGGCGGCGTGCTGCTGCGCTTCGCCGGCCCGCGCCTCGCCAATGGCGCCGACGAGCTGACTCCGGTGCGGCTGCGGCGCAACGGCCGCGTGCTCGGCGGGGCCATGTCCTGGGACAGCCCCAAGACGCTCGCGCCCTTCGAGTCGGGGAGCCCCTTCTTCGGCTTGCCGGCGCCGGAGGAGGTGACGGTGACGCGGCAGGTGCTGGCCGAGCCCGAGCCCGGCCTGCCGGCCAAGACCTGGGCGACGCTGACCGACGGCACGCCGCTCGTCACCGCCGAGCGGCGCGGCAAGGGGCTGATCGTGCTGTTTCATGTCAGCGCCGACGCCACCTGGTCCGATCTGCCGATCTCCGGACTCTTCGTCGACATGCTGCGCCGGATCGCCGCCGAGAGCGGCGCATCGGCGGCGCATCGGGAAGCAGGCGGAGCGGCGCCGGACACAGCTCTCGCGCCGCTGGTCGCGCTCGACGGTCGCGGCGTGATGCGGCCGCCGCCGCCGATGGCGCGGCCCATTCCCGGCGATTTCGACGGTCCCGCCGATCGCGATCACCCGCCGGGCTTTTACGGCCCGGCCGATGCGCCGGTCGCCTTGCAGTCGCTGCGTCCCGGCGATGAATTGCGCCGGCTCGATTATTCCACGCTCGGGCTTCCGGTTTCCACTCTAGAGGGAGACGCGCCGATCGATCTGCGCCCGGCGCTGCTCGCGCTCGTCTTCCTCGGCCTCCTCGCCGATTGGGCGATTCTGCTCGCGCGCGCCGGCGCCTTTCGCGTCGGCGCCGCGACGGCTGTGGTCCTGCTGCTCGCGCTCATCGGCGTCGCGGCGCCGCGCGCAGAGGCCAAGGATGCGCCGAAGGCCGCGGCGGCGCTCTCGCAGCGCGACCGCGACGCGGCGCTTGTTTCGCGTCTCGCTTATGTCGTCACCGGCGACGCCCGCGTCGACGAAACGAGCCGTCTCGGGCTCGAAGCGCTGTCGCGCGCTCTGTCGCAGCGCACGTCCTACACGCCCGGCCAGCCTGTCGGCGTCGATCCGGCGCGCGACGAGCTCGCTTTCTATCCGATGCTCTACTGGCCGATCGTGGCGACCGCGGCTTTGCCTTCGAGCCAGGCGATGTCCAAGGTCGGCCTCTATCTGAAGCAGGGCGGCACCATCGTCTTCGACACGCGCGACGCGCTGGTCGCGCATCCGGACGGGCCGCCGACGGCGGAGACCAAATGGCTGCGCGAGCTGACGCGCAATCTCGACATCCCGGAGCTCGAGGTGGTGCCGCGCGACCATGTCATCACCAAGACCTTCTATCTGCTCGACGGTTTTTATGGCCGCACGGTCAACGGCAAGACCTGGGTGGAGGCGCTGCCGCCCGAGCGCAAGGATGATCCGGGCCGGCCGGTGCGCGCCACCGACAGCGTGTCGCCGGTGGTCATCACCTCCAATGATCTCGCCGGCGCCTGGGCCGCCGGACCCGACGGGCGGCCGCTCTACACGCTCACGCCCGGCGGCGCGCGCCAGCGCGAGCTCGCCATCCGCGGCGGCGTCAATCTGGTGATGTACACGCTGACCGGCAATTACAAATCCGATCAAGTGCATGTCCGCGACCTGCTGGAGCGGCTCGGCCAATGAATGAGCTGTCCCTCGCCTTCACGCCGCTATTGCCCTGGCCGGCGCTCGCCGCGCTCGGCGCCGTCGCCATCGCGCTGGCTATTCTCTCGCTGCGCGCCGGCGGACGTGGAGCGGTTCTGCGCCTCTGCGCCTTCGCGCTCGTGCTGCTGGCGCTCTGCGATCCCTCGCTGGTGCGCGAGCAGCGCGAGCCGTCGAAGACCATCGTTCCCGTGGTGCTCGACCGCAGCGAAAGCCAATCCTTCGGCGAGCGGCAGGCGCAGACCGACGCCGCGCGCGAGGCGCTGGAGCGCGCCTTCGCCGCGCTCGGCGACGTGGAGCCGCGCTTCATCGACAGCGCCCGTCACGGCGGCGACAGCGATGGCACGCGGCTGTTCCAGGCGCTCGAAGACGGGATGAAGGATGTTCCGCGCGAGCGCGTCGGCGCCGCGATATTGGTGACGGACGGAATCGTTCACGACATTCCCGCGAGCGCCGCGGCGCTCGGATTCGTCGCGCCAGTGCATGCGCTCGTCACCGGCCATGAGGGCGAGCGCGACCGGCGCCTCGAGCTGATCGAGGCGCCGCGCTTCGGCATCGTCGGCAAGGACCAGATCATTCGCGCGCGCGTCGTCGACAGCAATATCGGCGGGAGAGAGCCTCTCGTCATCGAGATGCGCCGCGACGGCGAGCCTTTGCCGCGCGTCGTCGCGCGCGCCGGCGAGACGGTCGACATTCCCGTGCGCGTTGAGCATGGCGGACAGAATGTCGTCGAGCTCGAAGCCGCGACGCTGCCGGGCGAATTGACCGCCGTCAACAACAAGGCCGTCGTCGCCATCGAGGGCGTGCGCGACAAGCTCAAGGTCCTGCTGGTCTCCGGCGAGCCGCATCCGGGCGAGCGCAGCTGGCGCAATCTGTTGCGCTCCGACGCAAATGTCGAGCTGGTGCATTTCACCATTCTGCGTCCGCCCGAGAAGCTCGACGGCACGCCGCCGCATGAATTGTCGCTGATCGCCTTTCCGACCGCGGATCTCTTCGGCCGCAAGATCAACGAATTCGACCTCATCATCTTCGACCGCTACTCGAACCAGACGATCCTGCCCTCGGTCTATTTCGACAACATCCTGCGCTATGTCGAGAACGGCGGCGCCTTCCTCGTCGCCACGGGGCCGGATTTCGCCACTGTGCAGGGGCTCTATTACTCGCCGCTGGAGAGCATTATTCCGGCGCGGCCCGACGGCGCGCTGGTCGAGCGCGCCTTTCGCGCCCATGTCACCGCCGATGGCGAGAAGCATCCGGTCACGCGCGGGCTCGAGGGGGCGGGGTCCGATCCGCCGAGCTGGGGCGAATGGTTCCGCCTGGTCGAGGCCGATGTGGTGAAGGGCAATTCGCTGCTCGCCGGCGTCAATGAGCGGCCGCTCCTGGTGCTCGCGCGCGAGGGCAAGGGGCGCGTCGCCGCTCTGCTCACCGATCAGATGTGGCTGTGGGCGCGCGGCTTCGAAGGCGGCGGGCCGCATGTCGACCTCACGCGCCGCCTCGCCCATTGGCTGATGAAGGAGCCCGACCTCGAGGAGGAGGCGCTGCGGGCGAGCACGCATGGCCATGACATTCTGATCGAGCGCCAGAGCCTGACGGAGAGCGACGCGCCGGCGACGATGACCGCGCCCTCCGGCGCGCGATCGCAGATCGCGCTCGCGCCGGCGGCGCCCGGCCTCTCGCGCGCGCATCATGCCGCGCAGGAGATGGGGCTCTATCGTTTCGAGAGCGGCGAGCTGAAGGCGCTCGTCAATGTGGGGCCGGAAAATCCGCGTGAGTTCCGCGAGGTGGCGTCGACGCTCGAGAAGCTGCGCCCTCTGGCCGAGGCGACGGGCGGAACCGTGCGCCGCCTCGCGCGCGCCGCCAGCGGCGCGATCACGCTGCCGCGCATCGTGGAGCTGCGCGAAGCCTCGGTGTTCGGCGGCGTGGATTATCTCGGCGTGAAGCGCACGCAGGCGAGCGCGCTGCGCGGCGTCGAGGTCGCTCCGCTGGCGCTGGGGTTTTTGGGCCTCGCCGCGCTGCTGGGCGCCATCGTCGCCGCTTGGGCGTGGGAAGGGCGACGGTAGAGGCGGATGCTCGCCGTTCTCCCTTCTCCCGCATGCGGGAGAAGGAACGCGCCGCTGGTCTCACGCGTCGTGCTCGAGCAAATCCGGCAGGCGCTTCGCCAGGCTGCGCAGCACGCTGTCGGCGCCCTTCAACATGATGTCATAGAGCACGTCGGCCGCCGGGCCGGCGTCGATGCCCTCCTGGACGAAGTGGAAATGCGTGTGGCCGCCGGGCAGCTCCGCGATCGTCCAGGTCACCACCACATCCATGTAATGGCCGAAACCCTTCAGCTCTTCGTGGCCGCCCTTCCAGCTGAATTGCAGCATCTTGCCCGGCTCGACGGCGAGCACCTTGCACTGGAACTCGCCGTCCCAGCGCTCGATCGGCCGGCTCCAGATGGTGAAGGAGTGCTTCTCGACAGGCTTGATGTCGTTGGGAAAGAACCAGACGGCGAGCCATTCCGAATCGGTCATGGCGCGCCAGACGGCGTCGACGGGATGGTCGAGTTCCTTGTCGGTGGTGATGCTTCGCGTCTCGGTCACGGCGCCTTGCTCCTGTTTCAGAATACAAAGCAACAACCGCGCCAGCGCAGGCGCCGGACGTCTTTCGTTGTTTCGAGAAGCGAGCCTGAAGGCTCGCTTCTCGGCCGCTAGAGCGCTTTCCGATCGAACGGAATCGTTCGATCGATCAGAATTCGCTCAAACTAAAGAATCCTAGAGCGTTATCCGATCCGTTCGGATCGGATAACGCTCTAGTCGCGCGGCGCTTTCCACTCCGTGGCGTGCGCCGGCGCATCGGCGGCCACGGGCTTCGGCGCAGGCGCCAAGCCGGCAGGAGCGGAGGCGGCAGGAGCGGAGGCGGCAGGAGCGGAGGCGGCAGGAGCGGGCGCGGCAGGGGCGGGCGCAGCAGGAGCGGGGTCGCGAGGCGTCGGCGCGGCCGTCACGGCGGCGGGCGGCGCTTTCGCAGGCGGCTCGGCGGCGGGCGCCGGAGGGACCGCGGCGGCCGGAGCGGCGGGCGTCTTCATCGCCTTGGACGGCGCGACATGCGGCGCGGCGGGGCGGACGGGCGCGGGCTGCGCGGCCGCGGCGCGGGGCGCCGGCGGCTCGGGCCGCGCCACGACGCGCGGCGGGGCAGGGCGCTTCACCGTCTCGACGCCGCTCATGCGCGGCGCGATTCGCGCCGGGGCGGGGGGCGCGCCCCTATCGAGGCGGCGACGCTCCAAAATTTCGCCGTCCTCGGAGTCGAGCACGAAGCGCACATGGTCGCCGCGCGCGTCCACGCCGATGGCGACGATCACATCGTCCTCATAGAGCGGCGGCCGCGCCAGCCGAAATCCGCGCCGCGCCAGCAGATCCACCACCTCTCGCGGCGAGACTTCCAGCACCGGCTCTTCGATGCGATGCGAGGAAAAGCCGAGGAAAGGCCGGAAGAAGAACTCCGCCGCCGCCGGCGTGGCGAGCGTCGTCGCGGCCGCGGCGAGCGCCGCCAGCAGAATCGTGGATTTCGGCCGCCGGCCGGTCATGCTCATCTTCGGCTCCATAATCGTTCACATCCTGCGTTTTCTCACCGGCTCGAGCTTCGAGCAACATTGCGGCGAGCTTTGGACGCAAAGGCCGCGCGCCGGCGTTGGAGCGGAAACCGCTCCAGCGCCCCGCTCGCCCTTATCGTCAGCCTTTGAGGTAGAGGTTCTCGCCGCCGCTCGTCTCCCGCTCTGCTCCTCGACCCGCATCGAGCGTCTCGAGGAGATGCGCGAGCTTTCGGTAGAGGTCCCGCTGAAGCTCGCGGCGGCCCTTTTCGAGCGGCTTCATGCGCGCGCCATGCGTCGCGTCATTGTGGTCGAAGGCCCGGCCGAAGATGTCGTCGAGGCGCTGATAGCGCCATTTCCCCGGCTCGAGACGATCCTCGAAGCCGAAAATTCCCTCGCCGCCGACGGGATGCGCGCGCCCGATGAAAGGATAGCGCTGCGATATCGTGTTCACCACGCCGTCATTCTCGCGCCAGAGCTCCATGGTCAGCTCGCCGCCGCCCCAGTCCGGCGTGGGCGCGACGGCGAATTCGGGCCGGGTGGCGATGTAGAAGGCGGAGTCCCGCATCGTCAGCTCCATGGAGCGATGCGGCCGATGCGTCTTGCGCAGGAAGGGCAGCCCCAGAAAGCTTCCCTCGCGCGTCGCGGCGGACACCAGAGAAAGATAGAGGCAGTTCGCGAATGTCCCCATCGATTGGTTGAGGCGCGCGGCGCCCTGCAGCGTGACGTCGAAGCCGAGATTGTCGCCGCTCTCGACGAATCGCGTGGCGTCCAGACGCCGCGCGAACATTTCGCCGCCGTCGTCCTCGCGCGCCCAATGATCGAGATGCAAGTCATAGAGTCGCGACGCGCCGACACGGGACAGGGCCGATACGACGGCGAGTCCGCCGGCGACGAGCGCGCTCGGCAGCATTTTCGGCCTCCCCAGCTCTTCGTCGCAAAATCGATAGGCGAGAGTCGAGCCGTTGAGCGGGGCCGCGATGGCGATGATCGCCTCCACCCAATCGGCGCTCGAGCCCAGCCCCCAGAAATCCTGCGCCAGCAGATTCTGCAGCATCCGGCAGGTCTGGGCGCCGGCGCTGTGGCCGATCAGAATGACCGGCTGTTCGGTCGACCAGTCCGCGACGAAGCCGCGTCCGGAATAATCGCGGGAGAAACGCGCATGGCCGGCCTGCGCGCTATGGCTCTCGCCATAATCGATGCGCGCGCCGGCGATCTGAGCGAAAAGCTCGCAGGCGCAGTCGTGGACCGAGTCGAGCGGGCCGCATTTGGCGAGATGGGTCCGGAAGCGGGGAGAAAACTGCGCCGGCGCGTCGCCCCAATAGGGAAGCCCGCCGAGATCATTCGGCCCCCATCCCATGAGGCCGTGGACGAAAACGATATTGCTCGACTTCATCGGCCGCACTCGCCGCTGCAAGTCGCGCAAGCTACCAGGAAAGCGATCCCGCGTCAGGCCTCCGGTCGAGCTCGCGCCGCGGGGGCTCCTTGCGCCGCGCCGCCGGTTCGGCTAAGGGGCTGTGCTTCATCCACTCCAGCCCGCCGGATGCGCCGTGGCGAAGTCGAAGAAGCCTGTCGCGATCATCATGGGGTCCCAGTCCGACTGGGCGACCATGCGGCATGCAGCCGAGACGCTCGACCAGCTCGGCGTCGGCTATGAGGCGCGCGTCGTCTCCGCCCATCGCACGCCCGACCGGCTGGTCGCCTTCGCCAAGGGCGCCGAGGCCGAGGGCTTCGAGGTGATCGTCGCCGGGGCCGGCGGCGCCGCGCATCTGCCGGGCATGACCTCCGCCTTCACGCTTCTGCCCGTGCTCGGCGTGCCGATCGAGACGGCGGCGCTGTCGGGCATGGATTCGCTGCTCTCCATCGTGCAGATGCCGGGCGGCGTGCCGGTCGGCACGCTGGCCATCGGCAAGGCCGGGGCGATCAATGCGGCGCTGCTCGCCGCCGCCATTCTCGCGCGCTCCGACGCCGAGCTCGGCGCGCGCCTCGCGCACTGGCGCAAGCGCCAGACCGAGCAGGTCGCCGCGGCGCCCTCGGACGACGCCTGACGACGCCTATGCTGAAACCCGGATCGACCATCGGAATTCTGGGCGGCGGCCAGCTCGCCCGCATGCTCGCCTGCGCCGGCGCGAGGCTGGGGCTCAGATCGCATGTGTTCTCGCCCGTCGCGGATGATCCGGCCTTCGAGGTCTGCGCGGCGCGCACCATCGCCGATTATGCCGACGAGGCGGCGCTCGCCGCCTTTGCCGCGGCGGTGGACGTCGTCACTTATGAATTCGAGAATGTGCCGTCCGCCACGGCCGCCTTTCTCGACGCCCATGCGCCGGTGCGGCCCAATCCCCGCGCTCTGGCGCTGACGCAGGACCGCCTCGTCGAGAAGGAGTTCGTGCGCAGCCTCGGCGTCGAGACCGCGCCCTTCGCCGATGTTGCGGACGAGGCCGGCCTCGCGCGCGCGGCGGCCGCGCTCGGCCTGCCGTCGATCCTGAAGACGCGGCGCTTCGGCTATGACGGCAAGGGCCAGAAGACGCTGCGCGACGCCGCCGATGTCGCCGGCGCCCGCGCGCTGCTCGGCGCGCCTTGCATTCTGGAGGGCTTCGTGCCCTTCGCGAAAGAAGTCTCGGTGGTCGCCGCGCGCGGGGCGGACGGAGAGTTTCGCGCCTATGACCTCTGCGAGAATGTGCATGAGAATCATATTCTCGCGCTGACCGTCGCGCCGGCGCGCATTGCGCTGGGCACGGCCGAGCAGGCGGTGGCGATTGCGCGGCGTATCGCCGAGGCGGCCGATTATGTCGGCGTCATCGCGGTGGAGATGTTCGTCGTCGAGGAAGCGGGCGGCGAGCGGCTCGTCGTCAACGAGATCGCGCCGCGCGTGCATAATTCCGGACATTGGACGCTCGACGGCGCCGTCACCTCGCAATTCGAGCAGCATGCGCGCGCGGTGGCGGGCCTGCCCCTCGGCTCGACCCGCCGCCATGGCGCGCGCGTCGAGATGCGCAATCTCATCGGCGATGAGGCGGATCGCTGGCGCGAGATTTTGGGCGAGGAGGGCGCCTGCCTGCATCTCTACGGCAAGAAGGAGACGCGTCCCGGCCGCAAGATGGGCCATGTGACGCGGGTGATCCCGAGCTAGTGGTCTCGCGTCATCCGAATTGAAGGCATGAAGGCCCCTCCCTCACCCTTCCCCCGTTTCGCGCTGCCGCATGCACACATCTCGAAATGCGCAGCGCCGTCATGGCCGGGCTTGTCCCGGCCATCCACGCCATGCCGCGGAGACATGCCGGGAAAGCAGCCGCGATCTGTCGGATTTCACACCTTACGCCAAGCCGCCGAGGCTATCGCCGCCGCAACGTCGACGCCGTGGCTGAAATTGCGAGAAACCTCGGCGTCGCGGCGTGGATGGCCGGGGCGGGCCCGGCCATGACGGCCTCCTGGAAATGTGTGACTCCCTCAGCCCGCTTCGCGGGAGAGGGAGGCGGCGGGGCGTGGACACCGCAGCTTTTCCTTAACCATAATCGGACTGTTAAGATTAACGATTGGCCGCTATCAAAGGTGAAGTCCAAGTTTGTGAAAAAGTCGTAGCGAGCCTGTCCGCGTGAAATTGGTCGTTCGTTTCCTCGGCGCGATGGCGCTGGCGGCGCTCTCCGGGGCGATTGCGCCGGCGCGCGCTTTCGATGTCTTCGGCCTGTTCGGCGCGGAGGAGGAATTGCCTGCGCCGAGCCAGGAGGCGCTGCCCTATCGCATCGAATTCGTCGGGCTCGACGATCAGCCGCAGCTCGAGCGCGTGCTGCAGGATTCGTCCAGCGCCTGGCGCCTGCGCCAGCAGCCGCCCGCGGCGGGCGCCGGCCTCGCGCGTCGCGTCGTCGCCGATCTGCCGCATCTCGTCGAGGCGCTGTGGGCCAATGGCTATTACGACGCCGAGGTGAAAGCGAGCGTCGTCGGCGTCGCCGTGCAGCCGGACGGCCACGGCGCCGATGCGGCCGCTCTCGCCGCCGAGCGGTTGCGCGGCCAGTCGCCGGCGCCGATTCGCATCGAGGTCGCGCTCGGCGAGCAGTTCCATCTGCGCAAGGTCGCAATTCAGGACGCCCGCGCGCGCGCGCCGATCGACGAGGCGCTGCTGCCGCGCAAGGTCTATGAGCCCGACGCCGATTCGCCCGCCCGCGCCGCGGCGCTGCAAACGATGCAGGCGGCGTGGATCGACGAATTGCGCGCTCATTCGCATCCGCTCGCCAAAATCGTGGAGGTGAAGCCGGTCGTCGATCATCGCGAGAAGGCGATGGATGTGACGGTGGCCGTCGATCCGGGGCCGCGCGCCGGCATCGGCGCGGCGAGCCTGAAGGGCTCTCCCGGCGTCGACCCGGATGTGATCCGCTCCTTCATCTATCTCGACGAGGGCGAGGATTATTCGCCGCAAAAGCTCGCCGAGCTGCGCAAATCGGTGGCGCGCATAGAGGCGATCGGCTCGGTGAAGGTCGAGGACGGCGCGGCGCTCGACGCCAATGGCAATCTGCCGATCACGGTGGAGACGGCCGAGCGCAAGCGCCATGCGATCGGAGCCGATCTCATCTTCTCCAATGTCGACGGGCCGGGCCTGCGCGGCTATTGGATGGACCGCAATCTATTCGGCGGCGCCGAGCGGCTGCGCGTCGATCTCGAAGGCGGGCTCGCGCCATTCGGCTCCTCGCCCGGCTATAACGGCCTCTCTTCGGTCCGGCTCAACGATGTCGTCGGGCGCGCGAAGGCGAGCTTTATCGCCCCGGCGCTGCTCGGCGCGCGCGACGATCTGCTCGTCGACGGAACCGCGGTGCGCGAGAAGGTCGACGATTATCGCGCCTATTTCGGAAATCTCACACTGTCCGCGCGCCATCGCTTCAGCGACGTCGCCTCGGTGCAGGCGGGCGTCGAGCTCGAGCGCGGGCACACCTATGACGCCTTCGGCCCGCATGATTATTCGCTGCTCGGCTTCCCGCTGTCGGGCAGCTATGACGGCACGAATAATCTGCTGGCGCCGACCTCGGGCCTGCGCGCCATCGTCAGCGTCACGCCTTATGTGAAGACCTTGTCCGACAGCGTCGGGATGCTGCAGTCGAAGGCGCAGGTCTCCGGCTATCACGCCTTCGACGAGGACGGCTTCTATGTGCTCGCCGGCCGCGTCGCCGCCGGCTCCATCGTCGGCGCCGGCATTGCGGATATTCCGGCGAGCCATCGCTTCTTCGCCGGCGGCGGCGGCTCGGTGCGCGGCTATCGCTATCGCTCCTTGAGCCCGGATGAGGGCTTCGGCTTTCCGGTCGGCGGGCGTAGCCTGCTGGAGGCGTCGCTCGAGGCGCGCATCAAGATCACGCCGGAGATCGGCGTCGTGCCGTTCTACGACATCGGCGCCGCCTTCGCCTCGCCCTATCCGGACTTCCAATCGGAGATGCGCTCCGCCGTCGGCCTGGGCCTGCGCTATTACACGGCGATCGGGCCGGTCCGGCTCGATGTGGCGACGCCGATCGGCCGCCGGCCGGACGAGAATAAATTCGCGATCTTCATCGGCGTCGGGGAGTCGTTCTGATGGCGCTTGCTGCGAGAGCCTTCTCTTTCTTTCTCCCACGCATTTCGACTACGCCCGCAGGTTCGCGTGTAACCCTCTCCCATAGGGCTACCGCATGCACACATCTTGTAATGCACAGCGGAGTCATGGCCGGGACGAGCCCGGCCATGACGGCTTCCTGGAAATATGTGACTCCCTTAGCCCATAGGGAGAGGGTGGCCGCGGAGCGGCCGGGTGAGGGGCTTCCCCGTCGCTGTTCTTCGCGCGCGGCCCCCCTCATCCGACCTCGCTTCGCGAGGCCGCCTTCTCCTTGCGGGAGAAGGAGTCGCGCCCGATGACCGACGCTCCCGTCAGGCGCCCGCGCCGCTTCCTGCGCATTTTCCTCGGCGCGCTCGTGCTGCTCGGCCTCGCCACGGTGGTCGGCGCGCGCTGGAACATGCGCGAGGGCCGCAGCTTCCTCGCCGATCTCGTCTCGCGCGCCGCCTCCTCTCCGGGAATGAAGATCGAGATCGGCGCCTTCGAGGATCCCTTGTCCGCGCGGCCGCTGCTGCGCGACGTCTCCATCGCCGACGCCGAGGGCGTCTGGCTGACCATCGATCATGTGGCGCTCGCCTGGTCGCCGCTCGCCTTGTTCGCGCTCGAGGCGAATGTCGAGCGCTTCGAGATCGGCCGCATCGCCGTCGCGCGCCGGCCGGCGCCAAGTCCTGCGCCAAGTCCTGTGCCTGGCCCTGCGCCGGCGGCCGCCGCAAAGAGCGGCGGCGGATTTTCCGTTCCCCATCTTCCGGTGCGCGTGAGGCTCGGGCGCCTCGCGCTCGGCGAGATCGCGCTCGCCGAGCCGGTTCTCGGCGCCGCCGCCGTTTTTTCGGCGACCGGCGACGCCGCGCTGCGCAGCGATGCGGGCCATGTCGCGCTCGAGATCAAGCGCCTCGACGCGCCCGGCGAGATCGTCGCCAAGGGCGAGCTGACGCCTTCCTCCAACAAGCTGCGCTTCTCGCTCACCGCGCAGGAGCCGGAGGGCGGGATGATCGTGCGCCTCGCGCAGATCCCGGATCTGCCGGCGCTCGATGTGGCGCTGACGGGCGAGGGGACGCTCGACGATCTCTCCGCGCGGCTCGCCGCCACAGCGGGCGAGATCGACGCCAATGGCGCCGCGCATCTTTCGCGCGCCGGCGCCGCGCGGCGGCTCGACCTCGACCTTTCGGCGCGGATCGCGCCGCTGTTGCCGAAATCGGTCGCTGTCCTCTTTTCCGGCGCGACCCGGCTCGAGGGCGCGGCGACTTTCGCCGATGACGGCGCGCTCGGCGTCGAGCGCATGACGCTCGCCGCTTCGGCCTTGCGCGTCGCGGCGACGGGCCGGGTCGGGGCCGATGGCGCGCTCGCCGCGGAGCTGACGGCGCAAGGGCTGCCGGCTTCCGAACAGGCGCAATTGCGCGCCAAGACGCTCGACGCCTCGGTGCGTCTCGCCGGCAGCCTGTCGCATCCGACCGCGGCGGTCCGCTGGCTCGTCGAGGATGCGCGCGCGCCCTTCGGCCGCATCGGCCGCAGCGACGGCTCGCTCGACCTCGCCGCCGCGAAGGACGGCGCCGACCGCTTCGATATGTCCGGCGCGGCGCAGGGCTCCGGCCTCGCCTTCGCCGATCGCGGCTTGGCGGAGGCGATCGGCGAGACATTTTCCTTCATCCTGCGCGGCCGCGCCAATCGCGCCGGCGACGCCGAGATCGACGTCGCCAAGCTCGCCATCGGCGCCGGCGAAGCGGCCTTCGCCGGTCGCGTCGGACCCTCGCTCGTCGACGGCAAGGCGAGCCTCACGGCGCCGAGCCTCGCGCGTTTCGCGCGCCTCGCCGGCCGCGATCTGCGCGGCGCGCTATCGCTTTCCGCCGCGCTGACGGGCGCCCCGAAGGACGAGACGCTGACGGCCGTTCTCGACGGCGCGATCGTCTCGCCGGCGACCGGCGTGGCGGCTGTGGACGGATTGCTCGGCCGGCGCGTCGCGCTCGGCGGCTCGGCCGGCGTCACCCCCGGCGGCGGCCTGCGCTTCGATCGGCTCGCGCTCGGCGCCGATCATTTGCATGTGACGGTGGACGGCGCGGCGACGCGCGACGCCTCCGACATCGTCGCGACGATCGCGCTCCCCGATCTGCATTCCGCCGATGCGCGCCTCTCCGGGCGCGCCGACGTCGAGGCGAAGATCCTCGGCTCGCTGCAAAAGCCCGACGCGCGCCTCGAGGCGGCGCTGACCGACGTGCGCGCCGCCGGCCGCGCGATTCCGAAATTGTCCTTGCGCGCCGACGCGCATGATCTCGTCGGCGCGCTCGATCTCGTCGCCTCGCTGCAAGGGACCATCGACGGAAACGCCGCGCGCGGCGGCGCCCATGTGGCGAAAGCCGGCGCGGGCTGGAAGGTGGAGGCTGTCGATGTGTCCGTCGGCCGCGCCGCGCTGAAGGGCGCGCTCGCGCTCGACGCCGCCGGCCTCGCCAGCGGGCGCCTGACGCTCGCCGCGCCCGATCTCGACGATTTCTCCGCCTTTGCGCTGCAAAAGCTCGCCGGCTCGCTCGACGCCGACATCGCGCTCGACGGCGCCGATGGCGGGCAGAATATCCGCATCGACGCCGAGGGCGCGCGCATTCGCGCCGCCGACGCCTCGATCGAGCGGCTCTCCGCCAAGATCGGCGGGCGCGACCTGCTGCGCCGGCCGGCGCTCGTCGGCGATGTGGCGGTCGACGACGTCCGCGCCGGCGGGCAGGCCATCGCCAGGGCGCGGCTGCGCGCGGCCCCGGCGGAGGGCGGCAGCGCGCTCGATCTCTCCGCCGAGGCGATGGGCGCCGGGCTCGCCGCTCGCGGCGTGCTGACGCCGGGCGAGCCCCTGCGCTTTGATCTGCGCGCGCTCTCGATCGAGCGCGGCGGCAGGAAGATCGCGCTCGCGAGCCCGACGACCATCACGCTCGACAAGGGCGTCGTCGAGCTGAAGGATTTTGCCCTGGCGGCGGGCGCCGGCCGGCTGCGGCTCAATGGACGCATCGGCGAGCGGCTGGGTCTCGTCGCGGAGGTGCGCGGCCTGCCTTTGGCCATCGCCGCAATGGCCGATTCGAGCCTCGCGCTCGACGGCGCGCTCGACGCCGACGCGCGCATGGAAGGGCCGGCCGCCGCGCCGAGCGGCGAGTGGAAGATCAAGCTCGCCAAGCTCTCCGCGCCGCAGACGCGGACGAACGGCCTGCCGCCGATCGATATCTCCGCCCATGGCGCGCTGGCCGGCGCGCGCACGACGCTCGACGCCGATATCGCGCTCGGCTCGGCCGGACGAATCGCCGTCGCCGGATCGGCGCCGCTCTCGGCGACGGGCGTGCTCGATCTCGCCGTCAAAGGGGCGGTCGACGCCAAGCTCGCCGACACGGCGCTCGCGGCCGGCGGGCAGACCCTGCGCGGCAAGTCCAATATCGATCTGCGCGTTTCCGGCGCGGCGTCGGCGCCGCAGCTCGCCGGCGCCGTCACTCTGCGCGACGGCGCCTTCGCCGATCCGCTCAATGGCGTCACTCTCGATCACATCGACGCGCGCCTCGAGGGCAAGGGCCGCGAGCTGACCATCGCGCAGATGACGGCGCAGACGCGCAACGGCGGCCGCATCACGGTCGCCGGCCATATCGCCGTGGCGCCGGAGACCGGCTTTCCCGGCGCGATCCATGTCACCGCGCGCAATGCGCAGCTCGTCGCCAGCGATCTCGTGACCGCGACCTCCGATCTCGATCTCGACATCGGCGGCGCCCTCGCGCGCGCGCCGCGCATCGCCGGGCGCGTGAGCCTCTCCAGCATGGAGGTCAATGTTCCCGACCGCCTGCCGGCTTCGGCAATCGCGCCGCCCGGCGCGACGCATATCTCGCCGGGCGAGTTCGCGCGGCGGATGATCGCGCTCGAGCGCAAGGCCAAGGAGAAGGCGGGCAAGAAGACCTCCTTCGATGCGGCGATCGATCTCGCCATCGCCGCGCCCAACCGCATCTTCGTGCGCGGCCGCGGCATCGACGCGGAATTCGGCGGCGAGCTCAAGCTGGCCGGCACGCTGCAGAAGCCCGTCGCCAATGGGGCCTTCGAGCTGCGCCGCGGGCGGCTGCAATTGCTGACGCAGCGAATCGACATTTCGCGCGGCCGGCTGACCTTCGCCGGCGGCCTCGTTCCGCAGCTCGATTTCTCCGCCGAGACGACGGCGGCCGACGTGACCGCGACGATCGCCGTCTCCGGTCCGGCGGCGCTGCCGAGCTTCACCTTCGCCTCGACGCCGTCGCTGCCGCAGGACGAAGTGCTGTCGCGCCTGCTGTTCGCCAAGGGGTCGGGATCATTGTCGCCGTTCCAGGCTGTGCAGCTCGCCGCCGCGCTCGCGCAATTCTCCGGCTCGGGGACCGGCGTCGACGCCTTCGAGAAGATGCGCCGCGCGCTCGGCGTCGACACGCTCGACCTCGAGGCCGGCGGCGCCGGCGGGCCGAAGGTCGGCGCCTCGCGCTATATTTCCGACAATATCAGCGTCGGCGTGCGCACCGGCATGAAGCCGGAGCAGACCGCGGTCAGCGTCGGCGTCGATGTGACCAAGAATGTGCGGCTGAAAGGCGAGACGCGGGTCGATGGCAAGAGCTCGGTGGGCGTCGGCGTGGAATGGGAGTATTGACCGCGCGGGACAGGGCGCCTAATCCTGCGCGAGAAAATTCTGAGCGGGACTCACGACGCGCGCTTCCTTCTCCCGCAGGGCGGGAGAAGGGACGCGCCCATGCGTTCCGCAAATGAAGGACACGACGCATGACCGCCGCCCGCCTCTCGCCCAAGAACTCCTTCCAGGGGCTCATCCTCACGCTGCAGAATTTCTGGGCGGAGCAGGGCTGCGTCATTCTGCAGCCCTATGACATGGAGATGGGCGCCGGCACGTTTCATCCGGCCACGACTCTGCGCGCGCTCGGGCCAAGGCCCTGGAAGGCGGCCTATGTGCAGCCGAGCCGGCGGCCG
Source organism: Methylosinus sp. Sm6 (assembly GCF_019802345.1). Lineage (GTDB taxonomy): Bacteria > Pseudomonadota > Alphaproteobacteria > Rhizobiales > Beijerinckiaceae > Methylosinus. The sequence continues at coordinate 113,110 of NZ_JAINDZ010000001.1, forward strand.
AAGGACGGGCGCTATGGCGAGAATCCCAACCGGCTGCAGCATTTTTATCAATATCAGGTGATTCTAAAACCCTCGCCGCCCGATTTGCAGACGCTCTATCTCGCCTCGCTCGCCGCGATCGGCGTCGACGCCAAGCTGCACGACATCCGCTTCGTCGAGGACGATTGGGAGAGCCCGACGCTCGGCGCCTGGGGGCTCGGCTGGGAATGCTGGTGCGACGGCATGGAGATCTCGCAATTCACTTACTTTCAGCAGGTCGCGGGCTTCGATTGCGCGCCGGTCTCCGGCGAGCTGACCTATGGGCTGGAGCGCCTCGCCTGCTATCTGCAGGGCGTCGACGCCATCATGGATTTGAATTTCAACGGCGGCGAAGGCGCGGACAAGGTCACTTACGGCGACGTGTTCCGCCAGGCCGAGCAGGAATATTCGCGGCATAATTTCGAGGCCGCCGACACGGCCAAGCTGTTCTCCGATTTCCGCGCCGCCGAGGCCGAATGCCGGGCGCTGCTCGACTTCGGCGACAAGGGCGCGGAGAGCCGTCATCTGATGGCGCTGCCGGCCTATGACCAATGCGTGAAGGCGAGCCACGCCTTCAATCTGCTCGACGCGCGCGGCGTCATCTCGGTGACCGAGCGGCAGAGCTATATTCTGCGCGTGCGCGAGCTGGCGCGGGCCTGCGGCGCCGCCTGGCTGCGGACGGAAGGCGGCGGCGCCGGCTGAGCGCGACGGACGCGCTCGAGAGAATTGCGAAGGTCGATCATGACGAATGCGATGGACGCGCCCGATTGGTCGACGATCCCGGCGCCGGTCGACGATGGCGCCGCACGCCATCTCGAGGGCGCGCGGATGCCGGCGATCGGCTTGCGCGCCACCGATGGCGAGATGGTCGATCTCTCCGCTGAGCGCGGTCTCGTCATTGTCTACGCCTATCCGCGAACGGGACGGCCCGGCGTGGCGAATCCCGAGGGCTGGGACATGATCCCGGGCGCCCGGGGCTGCACGCCGCAATCCTGCGGCTTCCGCGATCACGCCGCCGCGCTTCGCGCATTGGGCGTGACGCGCATTTTCGGATTGTCCGTCCAAGACACGGGCTATCAGCGCGAAGCGGCGGAGCGCCTGCATCTGCCCTTCGCCCTCCTGTCGGACGAGCGTCTGGAGCTGACGCGCGCGCTGAATTTCCCGACATTCGAAGCGGACGGAGCCACGCTGCTGAAGCGTTTCACGCTGGCGATCGACAATGGCTCGATCGAGCATGTGTTCTACCCGGTTTTCCCGCCGGATCGGAACGCCGCCGAGGTGATCGAATGGCTTTCGCGCTCGCGCCGGACTTTGTCGGAGAGCGCGGGATGAAGCGGCCGCATTGTCGCGGCAGGGCAAGCGGGTGAAGGACTATAGCCCCATCACCCTCGTCCTGAGGAGCCCGCGAAGCGGGCGTCTCGAAGGACGGAAATGGGGAGAAACCTTTGATTGCGCCTCGTGGCCGTCCTTCGAGACGCCGCCTACGGCGGCTCCTCAGGACGAGGGTTGGGGATTTTATCCTTCACCCGATTGCCGTGTTGTCGCGGCCTTGACGGTGTTCTGTTTATGTTCTAATCCTGTTCATGGCCGAATTCGGCCCTGCCGTATTTTCGTGAGGTTGATCATGCAGGTGATCGACAATGACTCCTTTTCCTCCGGCGCTTTTTCAGCGCCCTCATGCCGCGGGCGGGAGCTGGCGTCGCTGGGCGCCGGCGCGCTCGGCGAGCGCTTCTACTCCTGGCGGGCCTCCTGCGGGCGGCTCTACGTCTGCTCGATCTTCTCGGCGGAAGAGGCGGCGCTCATCGCCGCTTTCGCCGACGCCGCGGTGATCGGCGTGGTCCGCGACGGCGCGTCCCGCCGGCCGGCATGCGTTTTCGCGTCCGACGCTCTGGCGACGGCGGCGGGGCGGCGCCTGAAGGCGGATGCGCGCCGGCTCGGCGTCACCGAATGGCATGTGCGCTTTTGCGCCGGCGATCGCGATTTGACGCGCCGCTTCGCCCGCGCGCTGCTCAGCTGACGATTGAAATCAGGCGCTGCGCCTCTGCGTCTCGGCGGGCGCCGCGAGGCGGCGGACGATCTCGGCGAGGGCCGCGTCATGCACGTCGAGCTGCTGCAAATGCTCAAAGGTGTTGCGCACATAATCGGGATTGGCGCCGGAGGCGCCGACGCCATGGGCGACGAGCCGCGCCATTTCCTCGACCGGCAGGCGCCCCGCATATTGCTCATGCGCGCGGTCGACGACAAAGGTCAGGGCGCGCGCCGCGACGCCGCCGGCAAAGCGCAGGCCGACCGTGCGCTCCACATAGACGGAGGTGACCAGCTCGCGCGCGCGCAGATAGGCGAGAGTCTCGGTCCTGGCGGCGGCGGGGACGCGAAAGGCGACGCCTTGACAGGAGCCGCCATAATCGAGGCCGAGCACGAGGCCCGGACGCTCGGGCGTGCCGCGATGGACATGCGAGAACACGCACAAGGAACGATGGTAGCCATGCACCCGGGCCTCGGCCTTCTCGATGAACTCGAAGCCCGGCCGCCACATCAGCGATCCATAGCCGAAAACCCAGAAGTCGTCGCCCGTCGTCGCCATTTTCCTTTCCGGCCTTGCGGCGTTTTCTCTGTCGATTCGGCGCCGCCCGTTCCCAAGCTTGCCGCATTTCATCGCCGCGTAAAGCGTAATATGCGCGCATATCCGGCAAAAAAATGGAATTCCTGCTGTTCGCGCGCCGCGCCTCGCGCCTCACGTCATGTCGCCGCGCCCATCGGATCCGGCGGCGCGCTCGCCCCGACCAACAGCGACAAGGGGGCGGCCGGCCGTTCTTCCTGCCGCTGACGACGAGGGGCCGCCTCGGCCCTCGAGGCGCGCGCCTCCGCGGCTCCGCAAGGAAAAATTCACGAAATGGCGATCTCCATGGAACCTCGAAGCCAACCGTGACATTGTCCCGACGGCGGCGTCCACGCCCGTACGGCCCGCCGGAGGGGAGTTCTCATGTCGCCGTTCGAAGAGCTTTCGGATCGGACCGCCGCGCGCGGACAGGACGACCGCGTGGCTGCGCCGCCTCGCGTGAGCCTGCTCGCGGCTGTCGCGCTCATTGCGGCCATCGTCGGCATTCTGGCGCTCGATGCGCTCGCCGGCCAGCGACTGCTGGCGATCTGGGCGGCGGTCGCGCTCTGCGGCTGGATGTTCGTCGCCGGCGCTGCGAGAGCGTCGTCCGACTGACGTCGGCGGCGATCCGGGTGGATCAGAAAAGCTCTCGTTTCTTGTCCGGCGCGAACTCCGATCGCTCGAACGATTCCGTTCGAAAGCGCTCCTAGAGCCTGTGGTCCTCGATCGAGGCGAAGATCATCACGACAATCGTCCACAGCACGCCCAGTCCGATCAGGATCAGCACGGACGAGCTGAGCCGGTGCGGAAAGCGCGAGGCTTCCGGCATCGCCGGCGGGACGAACACGGTCAGATAGAGGGTCTGCCGATTGGCTCGCTGCTGGGCGCGGTCGAGCTCGGTTCGCGCGAGCGCATAGAGCTGCTCCGCAATCTGCCGCTGCAGCTCCAGCTCCTCGAATTTCGTGAGCGAGCCCGAGAGCGCGCTCTTGTTCTCGGTGCTCGTCAGCCTGGATTGCAGCTCCTTGATCTGCCTGTCCGCCGACTCGATCTGCTCGCGCAGCACGCGCACCGTCGGCGCGTCATTCGCCAATTCGCGCGAGGCGACGAACATCTCGTTCTCGAGGCGGATCTTGTCGCTCATGAGCGGAGCCAGAAGCGCGCCGATCTCGGTGCTCTTCGAGCCCGGATCGATCATGCCGAACTGGTCGCGGAACGTGTTGAGGTCGGCGAGCGCCGCTTGCACCGCGACGAAGGCGCGCCGCACGTCCTTCTCGGCCATGGCGGTCGCGTCCCGGCGCGCGCGGTCGGAAATGCGGTTCACGAGATCTTCGCTCGCGGAAATCACCGCGCGGCCCAGCGTCAGCGCGTCCTCCCGACGAAAGGCGCGCGCTTTGACCGTGACCACTCCCGATGCGGCGTCGACGTCGGTCTCGACCATCGACATCCAATAGTCGACGAGCTGCTCGATCGAGGCGGCGTTGCGCAGGCGCGCCCAGAAATCGGCCTCCGGACGTCGGAAAATCTCCCGCAGCGGGACCTTCGGAGCGAGATCGTCGAGGATGGCGCGGCTGCGGATGTAGCTCGTGACCACATAGGAGTTCTGTGTCGAGGCGGAGATGCTCACGCCGCCCGGCATGCTGGCGGCCGCCGTAACGGCCCCGCTCCCGGTCCCCAGGCCGGAGGCGGGAGGATTGAGCGAGTTGAGCGCGCGCACTGCGAAGCGCGTTTCGACGGTGTATTGGTCGGATGCGATGAACGCGAAATAGAGGGCCGCGGCGATGCTCGGCGCGATGACGAAGAGCAGGAATGTGGCATAGGTCGGCGGGATGCGATCGCGCCAGCGGAAGGCGCGGTCCGCCTCGACGGCGACCCTCTCGATCCGCTCGACGACGATGCGCGCCGCGACCGGCGCGGCGCCGAACGAGCGTGCCAGCCGGGCGAGCGTCGAGGGCCGCGCTCCATTCGATGACGCCGCGTCCAGGCTCTCGTCCATGAGGGGCTCGGCCTCGACCGTCGTCACACGTTCCTTCACATCGCTCGTCAAGTGGCCTCCTCGATCGCCGCCTTGGCCGTGTAATAGATCTCGAGATCGTCCTCGAGCAGAAGCTCGACCTCGGGCATGTGGCGCAGCCGCGCCCCGAGCTCCTCGACAGCGGCGAAGCGGGGAAGCGGCGACAGCGCGCCGGGCGGAATTTTCAGCAGCGCCTCGACCGCTTCGAGAAAGGCGTCGGAGCGATCGCGCACCCCGACGACGGCGAAGGTGGCGAGAGCGGCGAGCGCCTTGGCGACGCCGGTTCGCGGCGGCGGATCGTCGATATCTTCGGACGCGAGCTGGCGCGTCAGCGGATTGGCGAGGAGCGCGATCACATTCTTCTGCATCTGGTCGAACGCGCGCCGCAGACGCCGGTCGTCGTCGTCGATCTGCTGCGCGAATTCGATCGCGGCGTTGAAGGAGAGCATGTCGCGCGGACCGAGCAGATCGTCGCCGAATTTGGCGACATGCTTCAAGGTCAGCAGGCGCTCGGCCAGCTCGACATAAGGGTCGTGCAGCAGCGCGACGCATTTGAAGCGGTCGTGCAGGAAGGACTGATAGGCCGAGAAGGCGAGACGCCCGCTCAGATAGAGCGAGGAGGCGTTGGTGAGATTGAACACCTGCATGGCCGTCTCGCGGCCGTGGCGCTCGACGCCCTTGTGGAAGTACTGAAACTTGTGCTCGACCTGCTCGTCGAGGCGCCAGAGCGGGAACAAATGCGTCTCGAGCCGGAAGACGCTCTGGTCGAGCACCTGCGACTTCTTGCGACGTCGGTAGATCACGATCCCCGTGTCGACGTCGGTCAGCTCCAGAGTGTCGTTGTTCGCGATATCGGGCACGATCGAGGCGTCGATCGTGAAGCCGCAGCAGCCGGTCGCATGCCGGCCGGCGGCGACGAGGGCGGGCCGCTCGTCCTTGCATACGAACTGCGCCACCTCCACGCCATTGCTGGTCACGCGCAGGGTCGGCGATTTGGTGAATTCGTCGGGAGCGACATAGCCGACGATGCGATTGCCTCGGTCGGCTTCGATGTTGAACAACATGAGCCCTGTCTCGCTCGCGTTCGTCCAATTCCTGCGCCCGCCGCGCATCCGTCATGGGCGCGGCTCCGGAGGCGAGGGCGCTGGCCGCCCCTGTCTCTCGTCCCGAGATTTGTTCAGGAGACACGCGGCGAGCCGGGCGCTCCGCCCGAAGCGCCGGAGCGCCGCATGGCGACTCACTCTCTACATGATCGTGTCCACTAGGGAAATGCTCGCAGTCGCGGCGCCGTGGATATGCCACGATTTCGCCCGCTCTCCGCCATGCCCGGCGGCTGCGGCCGGCGAGCCGTCACCACCAGCCGCGATTCCAGCCCCAGCCCCTCGGCCCCTGCACATAAGGATAGTCGTAACGCGCGCGCCGGTCGGCCGAGCGGTCGAGATCGAGCTGAAGCAGGCATTTGGCGAAGCCTTCGGCGCCCGGCTTGAAGCCGTAGGAGCGGCAGCGCGCCTCGTCGGCGGATCTGCGCTCGAGGTCCGAGGTCGTGTTGCAGGCGCCGGCGAGAAGGCCCGCGGCGATGACGAAGGCGAGTCTCGAGAACGGCATGAGCGGTCTCTCTCCCATTGCCTCTTCGCCACGCTCTGGCGAAGCAGCGGCGAAGCCTATCATAGCCGAGGTCGAGACCCGCAGGAAAAACCAATTTTCCACGTGGATATTGCCGGAGACGCCCGACTGCGATTATCGTTCGTTTCGCCACTGGCGAAATTCGGCCGGCCGGGCGGATCGAGAGGATGCTTTGCTGCGAACGGCGAAAGATGGAAGAGGGCCCGTGACGCGCGAGCGCGCGGATGGGCCGGCGTCGCGCGAGGCGCCGCGTCGAGGAGGCGACGACCCGATGGCAGCGACCGAGAAAAAGCCGACGACGATCAAGAAATACGCCAACCGGCGTCTCTACGACACCGGCACGAGCACTTATGTGACGCTCGAGGATCTCGCCGCAATGGTCAAGCGCGGCGAGGATTTCGTCGTCTGCGACGCCAAGACCGGCGAGGACATCACGCGCCCGGTCCTCACCCAGATCATTTTCGAGCAGGAGAGCAAGGACGGGCAGAGCCTGCTGCCGATCGCCTTCCTGCGCCAGCTGATCCGCTTCTACGGCGATTCGATGCAGATGCTGGTGCCGAGCTATCTCGAGTTCAGCATCGACCGTCTGACCCGCGACCAGCAGAAGTTCCGCGATCAGGTCTCCCAGGCGCTGGAGGGCGCGCCCTTCGGCGAGCCGACGCGCCAGGCGTTCCAGTCGCTGGAGGAGCAGGCGCGCAAGAATATGGCGGTGTTCCGTCAGGCGCTGGCCATGTTCAACCCCTTCGGCGTGCCGGGCGAGGCGGCCGCGGCCGCGGCTGCGCCCGAGCCTGTCGCGGCGGACGCCGCGCCGCGCGCCGATCTCGACGACATGAAGCGCCAGCTCGACGAGCTGAACAAGCGAATCGATCAGCTGTCGGGCAAGAGCGCCGGCTGAGCGGGCGGGCTCGACAGCGAGCCTGAAGATTAGCTCGCGAGCGGCGCGTCCGCAGGCAGCCGGCTCACGCGCTCGCCGCCGCGGCTGCGGGGGGCGAGAAGGGCGCCGGCGCGACTTCGGCCGCGCCGAAATAGGAGCCCTGAAAATAATCGACGCCCCACTCGCGCAGCAGCGCCGCCGTCGCCTCGTCCTCGACCCATTCGGCGACGATCTCGAGCCCGAGATGCTTGGCGAGATCGGTCAGCGTGCGCACGAAGAAGCGGTCGTCCGCCGATTTGCCGATGTTGCGCACGAAGGCGCCGTCGATTTTTACGAGATCGAACTCGAGCTGGCGCAGATTGCGGAACGAGGTGTGGCCGGCGCCGAAATCATCCATCGCCAGCTTGATGCCGAGCTCCTTGCAGGCGGCGATCAGCCGGCGCGTCGTCTCGAAATCCTCGATCATCGTGCTTTCGGTGATCTCGATGGTCAGACGCCGGGCGACGCCGGGATAGACGCTGGTGGCGCTCTTCAGCCACGCCGGCCATTCGGGATCGTGCAGCGTGGCGATCGACGCATTGACCGAGACGCGCAGATTCGGGTCCTCGGCGAGCCGCGCCAGAGCGAGCTCGAGCACGCGCTGGTCGAGCAGCCGCACCAGGCCGGATTTCTCGGCGACGGGCAGGATGTCTCCCGGGGCGACGATCGATCCATCGGCGAGGCGCACGCGCAGCAGCGCCTCGTAGAAGGCGGTTTCGCCGGTCTTCGCCGAGACGATGGGCTGGAAGGCCAACTCCACCCGGCGCTCGTTGAGCGCGGAGACGACGCTGTCGGCGACATGGAGCGCGTGCAGGCGGCCGATGTCGCGGTCGAGCGAGGAGGCGTAGGCGACAAAGCGCGCGCCATTGCGCTGGCGGGCGGCGTCGAGCGCTTCCTCGGCGTGCTGAAACAGAACTTCCGGCGTGCGGCCGTCGCGCGGCGCGACCACGGCGCCGATGCGCGCCGTCGCCGGAATGGCGCCCGCCTCGGTCTCGAACGGCGCCTGGCCGATCACATCGACGAGGCGCAGGCCGGTGGCCTTCGCCTGCTCGACCTCGCAATTGTCGAGCAGCACGGCGAATTTATTGCCGGCGTAGCGGGAGACGAGGTCGTTGACGCGCAGATTGGCGCGCAGCCGTGCGGCGAGGCGGACGATGATCTCGTCGCCCGCGTCATAGCCATAGGTGCGATTGAGCGCGAACAGATTCTCGATGGCGACCAGCAGCACGGCGAAGGGCTTGCGCGACTTCTCCGGCTGGCCGAGCAGGCGCTGGGCGTGGTCGGCCAGCTGGACGCGGGTGACCGTGCCGGTCAGCGCGTCGATCTGCGCGCGCCGCTTCAGCTCGCCCTCGAGCTCGCTGCGCTCGGCGATGACGCGCACGAGGCCGTGGGCGCGGTGCGGGCGGCCGTCGCGGCCGGCGAACCAGCGGCCGCAATCCTCGACCCACATCAGCGGGCCGCCGCCGGTCTCCCGGGCCGGAACGAGCGCATAGACGGCGCGGTAGGGCACGCCCGCGCCATCGTCCTTGGCGGTCGAACTGAAGACGGACTCATAGCGCGAGCCGGCGCTCTCGGCGCCGAGCCGCTCGCCATAGGCGCGGCCGGTCGAAAGATCGCCGCGGGCGACGGCGCCCAGGATCTCGGCGAGATTGTCGCTCCAGAGCAGCCGATCCGTCGCTATGTCCCAATCATAGAGCACGGCGCCGATCGAGGGCAGCACGACGAAGGGATCGGGACCGGCAGGGGAAGAGACGTCGGATTTCGAGACAGGGCAGGGCTCTCTCGCTTCGAGCCCTGCGGAAGCCGCCTTGTCGGCGAGGTGTCGCAACTGCATCGTCTGTCCCGGGCAAACAGAATTCGAACCACGCCGCGGATTATGGCGCCCGAAAGTAAACGCGCCGTTGCGGCGATCGCAGCTCAGCATCAGCTTCGAATTGCGATCGGAAAGCGCTCTAGGCCTCGGGCGGCGTCCAGCCCGGGGCGGCGAGCTCGAAGGCGGAGAATTCGAAGCCCGGCGCGACGGTGCAGCCGACCAGGGTCCAGGCGCCGAGGCTGGCGGCGCTCTGCCAGGCGCCGGCAGGCACGACGATCTGCGGGCGCTGGTCTTGCGCGAGCTGCGGCCCGAGCAGGCTGCGCCGCGCGGCTTCGCCCTCGGCGGCGATATCGAGCGCGAGCGGCGCGCCGGCGTAATAGTGCCAGATCTCCGCGGCGTCGACGCGGTGCCAGGCCGAGACCTCGCCGGCGCCGAGCAGAAAATAGATCGCCGTCGAGGCGGCGCGGCCCTCGCTCGCGCGCGGGTCGCGAAACGTCTCGCGATAGAAGCCGCCTTCGGGATGGGGCGACAGCTCGAGCAGGCGCACGATCTCGGCGGCCGAGAGGCCGGAAAGCGGACTGGTCATCGGAAGGCGTTCTTTTGCTCGCGGATCGTCGCGAAGACACGCTCGGGCGGCGCGTTCTCCAGTCCCGTCGCGCGTCGCAGTCCGGGGTCGTCGGCGCGCAGGAAGGGATTGGTGGCGAGCTCCTGCGCGATCGTCGTCGGCAAGGTCGCTGCGCCGGCGCGGCGCAGCGCCTCGACCTCGCGGGCGCGCTCGAGGAGGCGCGGATTGGCCGGATCGACAGTCAGCGCGAAGCGGGCGTTGGCCTGGGTATACTCGTGCCCGCAATAGACGCGCGTCTGCGGCGGCAGCGCCGCGATCTTCGCCAGCGAGGCGTGCATCACCTCCATCGGCGTCTCGAACACGCGGCCGCATCCCAAGGAGAACAGCACGTCGCCGACGAAGAGAATGTCGTCGTCCGCGAAATGATAGAGGATGTGCCCGGTCGTATGGCCGGGCGCCTCGACGACGCGCGCTCGCGCGGCGCCGACAGTCGCCACATCGCCGTCGCCGACCGGAAGATCGACGCCGCCGATCCGGCCGAGCTCCTTGCGCGGGCCGACGACGCGCGCCTTCGGAAAGAGCGCTTTCAGGCCCGCGACGCCCTGGATGTGATCGGCGTGGTGATGCGTCAGCAGAATGTCGGTGAGCGTCCAGCCGAGACGGGAGAGCTCGGCGGCGATGGCCTCGGCGTCCGGCGCGTCGATGGAGGCGACGGCGCCCGTCGCCTCGTCGCGCAGCAGCAGGCCGAAATTATCCGTGAGGCAGATGAATTGCCGAACATCGACGCCCATGCGGCTTCCTCGCAGCGATCTCGAGCGCGGCGCGCCTTGCGCCGCTTCGCGGATATTGCCAAATATCAGATATGGCCCTCGACGTCGTCGACCTGCGCAATTTTTATGCTTCGCCTCTGGGCCAGGTCGCGCGGCGACTTGTCGGGCGCATGGTGCGCGCGCAATGGGAGGACCATGCGGCGCTCCGAGTGCTCGGCGTCGGCTATGCGACGCCTTATCTCGTCGATTTCCAGGCGCGCGCGCAGCGCGTGATGGCCTTCATGCCCGCGGCGCAGGGGGTGGTGCACTGGCCGCCGGGCGGCCGCTCCGCCTCGGCGCTGGTCGAAGTGTCGATGATGCCGCTGCCAGACGCCAGCATCGACCGCATTCTCGTCGTGCATGCGCTGGAGGTGGGGGAGAATCCGCGCGACATTCTCGAGGAGATCTGGCGCATTCTGGCGCCCGGCGGCCGCGTCGTGATCATCGTGCCGAGCCGCTCGGGCCTGTGGGCGCGGGTCGACACGACGCCTTTCGGCCATGGCCATCCCTATTCGCGCGGGCAATTGCAGGCGCTGCTGCAGGAGACCTTGTTCCTGCCCGTCTTCTGGGGCGAGGCGCTCTATGTGCCGCCCTTCGGCCGCGCCACGCTGCTGCGCTCGGCGCCGGCCTTCGAGCGCATCGCCGGGCGCTTCTCGCTGCCGGGGGCGGGCGTGCATGTGGTCGAGGCGACCAAGCAGCTCTACCGGCCGGCGAGCCAGCGCCGCGCCGTGCGCCGGGCCGTGGCGCCGATCGAGGTGCTGGCGCCTGCCGGAGTCGGCGCCGGCTGATGACGAAGCTAGCGCGCGCCTTTGCCGAAATCGACTGGCAGGCCGAAGCTGCGGGCGAGGAACAGGCCGCCGTGCAGCAGTCCGCCATTGTCGATGCCGTGGCCGAGCCCGGGCGACAAATGCCATTGCGTCGGAATCTCGGCCTTGCCCAGCGCATTGGCCGAGAGCAGCAGCGCGTCGGCCGGGATCAGATCATCCTCCTCGCCATGGACGAGCAGGATCGGCGGCGGCTTGGTCCCCAATTGCGGGGCGATGTCCGGCGGCTCGCTTCCGGCGACCAGCACGCCGGAATAGCCGAGGATGGCGGCCGGCGGCCGCGCGAGGCGCAGTCCGACATGCAGCGCCAGCATGGTTCCCTGGCTGAAGCCGACCAGCGCCAGACGGCTCGCGTCGAGCTCGTGCCGGGCCAGTTCCTGCGTGAGAAACTCCGTGAGCAGCGGCCGCGTCGCCACGACGCCGCGCCAGCGCTCGCCGGGGTCGCGCATGGTGAGCGGAAACCATTGCCGGCCGGCGGGCGACAGCGCGCAGCGCTCCGGCGCATGGGGCGAGACGAAGGCCGCCTGCGGCAGAAAGGAGCGCCACTGCCGGCCGATCTCGATGAGGTCGTTGCCGTCGGCGCCATAGCCGTGCAGGAACACGACGAGCTGCTCGGCCTTGCCGGACCGGGGCTGAATGCGGGGGCCGTCGAGTTGCGTCATGTCCTCGTCTCGCTCGTTCCGGACGGCGGCGGCGGCCGTCGCGACCGACATCGCCGAGATAGAGCAAGACTCGCGCCCTTTGCAAGCGCCTCACCCGCCTCGATCGCCCCTCGCGAGGGCAAATTCCAGAGCTAAAGCGTGGCTGTCGCGCGTCGCCCCTGTCGCGGTCGCGCGGAATCGGCGAACATCGCGCGAAGCGGCGGCGGAAGGAGAGTCATCGATGCGTCCCGAGAGATTGACCGCATTCAGCGACGGCGTCGTCGCCATCATCATCACCATCATGGCGCTCGAGCTGAAGGCGCCGCATGGCGACGACTTTTCCGCGCTCGCCGCGCTCACGCCGATCTTCCTGAGCTATCTGCTGAGCTTCATCTATGTGGCGATCTATTGGAACAATCACCATCATCTGATGCACGCCTGCAAGCGCGTGACCGCGGCGATCCTGTGGGCGAACATGCATCTCCTGTTCTGGATGTCGCTCATCCCCTTCGCCACGGCCTGGATGGGCGACAATCATTACGCCGCGACGCCCACTGCTTTCTATGGCGTCATCCTGTTGATGCCGGCGATCGCCTATAAGCTTCTGCAGACGGCGATCGTTCATGCGCAAGGATGCGACGGCGAGCTGGCGACGGCGCTCGGCCGCGACGTGAAGGGCGTGATCTCGCCTCTGCTCTATCTCGTCTCCATCGGCTGCGCTTTCGTCGCGCCCTGGATCGCACATGCGATCTATGTGCTCGTGGCGCTGATGTGGATCGTGCCCGACAAGCGGATCGAGTCTATGCTGTCGAATGGTCCGCGAGCGTGAGCGGCGCCGCGCGTCGGGCGCTCCGCCTTCTTTGTTAATGCGGCGCTGCGCAGACTGCGGACGCCCATTCTCCGAAAGGAACGCAAATGAGCGGCGAGCGCTACCACAAGACCAGCATCGGCGACCATGCGCTGAAGCCCGAGACGCTGATGCTCGGCTATGGCTATGATCCCGCTTTGTCGGAAGGCTCGGTCAAGCCGCCGATCTTCCTCACCTCGACCTTCGTGTTCCGCTCGGCGGAGGAGGGGCGGGACTTCTTCGATCAAATGGCGGGACGCGCCGCGCTGACCGGCGACACCCATCCGGGCCTCGTCTATTCGCGCTTCAACCATCCCAATCTCGAAATTCTCGAGGATCGCCTCGCCATCTATGAGAAGGCGGAAGCGGGGCTCGCCTTCTCCTCCGGCATGGCCGCCATCACCACGACCATTCTCGCGCATGTGAAGCCGGGCGATGTGATCCTGCACAGCCGTCCGCTCTATGGCGGCACGGAGGTGCTGATCGGCCGCACGCTCGCGCCCTTCGGCATTCGCAGCGTCGGCTTCACGGATGGCCTCGACGTCGATGGGGTCCGCGTCGCCGCCGAGCGCGCCATGGCCATGGGTCCGGTCGCGATGATCTTCGTCGAGACGCCGTCCAATCCGATGAACAGCCTCGTCGACATCGCCATGATGCGCGCCATCGCCGAGGAGATCGGCGCACGACAGGGCCGTCGGCCGATCCTGTGCTGCGACAACACGCTGCTCGGTCCCGTGTTCCAGTCGCCGCTGACGCTCGGCGCCGATCTCTCGCTCTATTCGCTGACCAAATATGTCGGCGGCCACAGCGATCTCATCGGCGGCGCCGTGCTCGGCGGCGCGGCGGAGATGAAGCCGATCCGCGTGATGCGCAGCGCCATCGGCACGCAGCTCGATCCGCATTCCTGCTGGATGCTGGTCCGCTCGCTCGAGACCCTGTCGCTGCGCATGCGTCGCGCCGCCGGCAGCGCGGCGATCGTCGCCGAATGTCTCGCCGCGCATCCGAAGGTCGCGCGCGTGCATTATCCGCCGCTGCTGCCGCAGGATCATCCGGCGCGCGCGCTGATGGCGCGCCAGTCGGGCTCCGCGGGCTCGACCTTCTCCTTCGACGTCGTCGGCGGCGAGGCGGAGGCTTTCGCCTTTTTGAACAGGCTGCAGCTGTTCAAGCTGGCGGTGAGCCTCGGCGGCACGGAATCGCTGATCTGCCATCCGACGACGACCGTGCACTCCGGCCTTACAGAAGAGGCGCGGCGCGAGATCGGCATCACGCCGTCGCTCATCCGCATGTCGATCGGCATCGAGGATCCCGACGATCTCATTGCGGACATCGCGCAGGCGTTCGAGTGAGGTCAGGCGCTTTTGCGCCGGCGCCGCTCCGCCGAGGCGCTGCGCCAACGCTCGACCGCGCGACGGCGCAGCAGACGCTCGGCGAATTCCGCGCAGCGGCGGCGCAGACATTCGTCCGGACAGGAGTGCTCGTAATGCTTGCGCAGCGCCCAGAGCGCGAGCTCCGTCAACACGCGCTCGTCGGCGCAATCGCGCATCGGCTTCTCACGCGCGGCGTCCTCGAGCAAGGCGTCGATCTTCTGTTTCTCGTCGGCGATATCGCACATGCGACGCGCTCCTCGTGCAGGATTTGACACGAGCATCGATAATTCGCCGCTTTCGGGCAATATCGCGGCGCGCAGTTTGGAAGCCTTGCCAACTCGGCTCCAGCGGCAGCGGCCCACCCTTCTCGGACGGCCGGCTCGTTTGGAAATCTTGCAGCATGTGAAGCGAACGGCGGTCTTGATCGTCACGCGGGGCTGCGCGAAGCTCATGCAAAGATGTTTCGTCCGCTGGGCGCGCGCGACGACGCTAGGAGATCGCCATGTTCATCGCCATGAACCGTTTCAAGATCATCAAAGGTGAAGAAGAGGCCTTCGAGGCCGTCTGGGCGGCGCGGCGCTCGCGGCTCGACGAGATGGAGGGTTTCGTGTCCTTTCATCTGCTGAGAGGTCCCGAGCGCGAGGATCACACGCTCTATGCCTCGCACACGATATGGGAGACCAAGGCGGCGTTTCTCGCCTGGACGACGTCGCAGCAGTTTCGCGACGCGCATAAGGACGCGGGCAAGAACAAGCCGCTCTATATCGGCCATCCGGAGTTCGAAGGCTTCGAGAGCGTGCTCGACCAGCCGGCCATTGCGGAGGCTGCGAAATGAGCGACGCGCTGCAGCTCGTTTCGTCGAGCGTGCTCGAAAGGCTCTCGCAGCCGCCGCGCGTGTCGCGCGGCGAGCCCGGCGTCAGGCGGCGCATCTGGGAGATCATCGGCGCGTCGCATTGCTCGATCATCGGCACCTGCCTGACCATCGCGGAACTGCGCAAGATCGCGCGGCGCACGCGCTTTCTCGCCGACGAGCAGCGCTACAACGATTATCACATCCACGGACTTTTCGTGGAGGCGATGAGCGAGGACAGCGCCGTCTCGCGCGCCGTGCAGAAGCATCTCGACGCAAAATATGAAGGCGCGATCCGCAAGGCCAAGGCGCTCGACGGCGAGGAGGCGTTTCTCGACTATTGGGAGAAGGCCGTCGACAATGGCTTCGTGCCCGGCGCCTATTGGGCGCTGATCGGCCATCCGCGCCTGCCCGCCGGCGTCGACACGCGCATTTTCGGCGATATTCACATGATGTCGCATATCTGCGGCGCGGCGCATCGGGGCGAGGCGCGCGAGATCGCCGAGCTCAGGCGCGAGAAGGCGGAAATCGCGCGGCGCTTCGTCTCGCTCGTCGCCGAGCGCAACGAGGAGATCGCGCGCCAGCGCGGCGAGATCGCGCGGCTCTCCGCCGCTCTGCGAGAGCTGGCGCCGCTCGAGGCGGAATGCGAGCGGCTGCGGCGCGAGGCGACGAGCAATCGGCGCGCCGAGCTCGACGAGGCTCTGCGTGAGAACGCCATTTTGCGCGACGACCGCGCGCGGCTGGAGCAGCGTCTGGAACGGCTTTTGACGCGGCGCTCGCGCGTCGATGCGCCGGCGCCGGTTGCGCCGCCGCCGCCGTCCGAGATCGTCGTAAAGCCGCAAGACGAGCCGATGGATCTGTGCGGGCGCTGCCTGCTCTATGTCGGCGGCCGTCCGCGCACGGTGGGGCGTCTGCAGCAGATCGTCGAGCAGCGCAACGGCTCGCTCATTCATCACGACGGCGGCATGGAGGACAGCCGCGCCATGCTGAGCGAGCTGGTGCGGCGCGCCGACGCGGTGTTCTTCCCGGTCGATTGCGTCAGCCATCGCGCCGTCGATGCGGTGAAGAGCCTCTGCGAGAGCCGGGGGATTCCCTATTGCCCGCTGCGCAGCGCCAGCGCTTCGGCGTTCGAGCGGGCGATCAGCGAGCTCGGTCGCGCGGAGACGGCTGCGTCGTCCTGAGACGACGCTCGGGGGCGGCGCACCCTTCGAGACGCCCGCTTCGCGGGCTCCTCAGGGTGAGGGAGTCTCGTCTCGTTTACAGAATTCTCGACGCGCGTCCTTCTCCCACTCGTGGGAGAAGGTGGCCTCGCGAAGCGAGGTCGGATGAGGGGCCAGCCGACTCGGCGCGTGGTCTCGAGCGTCAGCGAATTCTGAAGGATCGTGATTTGTTCCGCCCTCTCCGGCAGGGCCCTCATCCGTCCCTCGCTGACGCGAGGGCCACCTTCTCCCGCCTTGCGGGAGAAGGGAGCGCCCTTTTCTGAGAGATGCCGGATTACTCGTTCGCGGCGGCGGCCTCGGCCTTTTCCTTGGCCTCGAGGTCCTCGCCGGTCTGCTGGTCGACGACGCGCATCGACAGGCGCACCTTGCCGCGATCGTCGAAGCCGAGCAGCTTCACCTTCACCTTGTCGCCTTCCTTCACCACATCGGTGGTCTTGTTCACGCGCTGCTTGGCGAGCTGCGAAATGTGGACGAGGCCGTCCTTGGCGCCGAAGAAATTGACGAAGGCGCCGAAATCGGCGGTCTTCACCACCGTGCCCTCGTAGATCTGGCCGACCTCCGGATCGGAAGCGATCGACTTGATCCAATTGATCGCCGCCTTGATCGAATTGGCGTCGGAGGAGGCGACCTTCACCGTGCCGTCGTCCTCGATATTCACCTTGGCGCCGGTCTTCTCGACGATCTCGCGAATGACCTTGCCGCCGGTGCCGATCACTTCGCGGATCTTGTCGGTGGCGATCTTCAGCGTCTCGATGCGCGGCGCGAACTCGCCGAGCTCGGCGCGCGAGGTGGTGAGCGCCTTGGCCATCTCGCCGAGAATATGCAGACGGCCGTCACGCGCCTGCGCCAGGGCGACGCGCATGATCTCCTCGGTGATGCCGGCGATCTTGATGTCCATCTGCAGCGAGGTCACGCCGTCGGAGGTGCCCGCCACCTTGAAGTCCATGTCGCCGAGATGATCCTCGTCGCCGAGAATGTCCGACAGCACGGCGAAGCGCTCGCCCTCGAGGATGAGGCCCATGGCGATGCCGGCGGTCGGCTTCTTCAGCGGCACGCCCGCGTCCATCAGCGCCAGCGAGGAGCCGCACACGGTCGCCATCGACGAGGAGCCGTTGGACTCGGTGATCTCCGAGACGACGCGCAGCGTGTAGGGGAACTCCGCGGCCGCCGGCAGCATCGGACGAATGGCGCGCCAAGCCAGCTTGCCATGGCCGATCTCGCGGCGGCCCGGCGAGCCCATGCGGCCGGTCTCGCCGACCGAATAGGGAGGGAAGTTGTAGTGGAGCAGGAAGCGCTCCTTATAGGTCCCTTCGAGCGAATCGACGAATTGCTCGTCCTCGCCGGTGCCGAGCGTCGCCACCACCAGCGCCTGCGTCTCGCCGCGCGTGAACAGCGCCGAGCCATGGGCGCGCGGCAGCACGCCGACCTCGGCGACGATCGGGCGCACGGTCTTCACGTCGCGGCCGTCGATGCGAATGCCGTCGTCGAGAATGTTCCAGCGCACCACCTTGGCCTGAAGGTCGTGGAAGGCCTCCGCGACATGCTCCTTCGAGAACGTCGCCTCGCCGCCTTCGGGGAAGAGCGCGGCCGTGACTTTCGCCTTCACAGCGTCGACAGCGGCGTAGCGGTCCTGCTTCACGGTGATCTTATAGGCCTGACGCAGCTCGGCCTCGGCGATCGCCGCCACCGCCGCCGCGACCTCGGACTTGTCGGCGATGTCGAGATCGCGCGGGTCCTTGGCGGCGCGCTCGGCGAGGCGGATGATTGCGTCGATCACCGGCTGGAAGCCGCGATGCCCGGTCATCACCGCCTCGAGCATCAGCTGCTCGGAGAGCTCCTGCGCCTCCGACTCGACCATCAGCACCGCGTCCGAGGTGCCGGCGACGACGAGATCGAGCGCCGAGAGCTTCATCTCCTCGATGGTTGGATTGAGCTTCAGCTGGCCGTTGATATAGCCGACGCGCGCGCCGCCGATCGGGCCCATGAAGGGAATGCCCGAGAGCGTCAGCGCCGCCGAGGCCGCGACCATGGCGAGAATGTCCGGATCATTCTCGAGATCATGGCTGAGCACGGTGACGATGACCTGCGTGTCATTGCGATAGCCGTCGGGGAAGAGCGGGCGGATCGGGCGATCGATGAGCCGCGACACCAGCGTCTCGCGCTCGCTCGGACGGCCCTCGCGCTTGAAATAGCCGCCCGGAATGCGGCCGGCGGCGAAGGCCTTCTCTTGATAATTGACGGTCAGCGGGAAGAAGTCCTGGCCGGGCTTGGGCGCCTTGGCGGAGACGACGGTGGCGAGCACGGTGGTCTCGCCCCAGCTGGCGAAGACGGCGCCGTCGGCCTGGCGCGCGATCTTGCCGGTCTCCAGCACGAGCGTGCGGCCGGCCCAGTCGAGCTCTTCACGATGGATCTGGAACATGTGTCTTTCGTCTTTCTCTCATGACGCGCAGGGCGCGCGTTCTTTTGACGGGCGAGGCGTCATGGGCAAGACGGCGAGAAGCTGCGGGGCGGGCTTTTCAAAGACGCGAAGCCGCGAACGCTTCGAAAAAGTCCTCGCCGCAGCGTCCGGCGATCCTGCCATGACGATCTGCCGAGGCTCGGCGCGACGGCCCATGCCGTCCGCCGACGAGCATCGGAGCGCATCCGATGCGGAAGGCCGACGAATCGTCTCGGTGGCCTTTGTCTCTCATACGCGAAATCGCGGCGCGCCGCGATCTCGCAATTCCGATAGGCCCGCTCGCGGGCCGAGTGTCAGCGGCGGATGCCGAGACGCTCGATGAGGCTCTTGTAGCGGGGCTCGTCCCGCTTCTTCACATAATCGAGCAGCTGGCGACGCTGTGACACGAGCTTGAGCAGACCTCTGCGGGAGTGATTGTCCTTCACATGGGTCTTGAAATGCTCGGTCAGATTGACGATGCGCTCGGTGAGGATCGCCACCTGCACCTCGGGCGAGCCCGTGTCGTCCGTCTTGGTCGCATATTCCTTGATGAGCGCCTGCTTGCGCTCGGCCGTGATCGACATCGGCAGGGTCCTTTTCTCGAGAGGTTCGTGGGTTCGATCCGCGCTTTGCGGCCGGGCCGGGATGTCGTCCAGCAGGGTCGCCTCGGGTGGAGCCGCCCGGAAAACCGAGCGTGCGAGGCGCTTATAGCAGAAACAAACGGGAAGGATAGAGAGCGCGGTCGGCCCGCCGTCTCGAGCGGCGCCTCCGCGCGAGACTGCATTTCCGGCTTCGCGCTGGCGCGCCGCAGCCAGTCTCTCACCATCCTCGATGGCCTCATGTCACAAAAGTTATAGTATTAAAATGTAGACATTAAGAATTGCGTCATCAGTTTGATACGTATTGCTGGAATATGTTCAATATACGCAAAATTATTGCTAATTTGTATCTATGCATGTCTATATAACGGTATGTCTATATAAACGGAGGTGCGGCTCGGTGTGTGCGCGGGAATGCAGCAACATGTCTTGGGGAGGGGTGAATGTCGGTGGATCGGATCATCGAGCTCGCGGCCGGCTCTGGCGGCATTCTTTATCTGATGCCGTTGATGTTGCTGCTCGCGCTCACGGTCAGCTTCGAGCGGAGCTGGTGTCTGGCGGGAATGGTGCGGCGTTGCCGTGCGGTCATAACGCGTCTCTCTCCGCTCGATCCCCTCGACCGGGCAGCGGTCGGCGAGGAAATCGACCGGCTGCGCGAAGGGTCGATCACGCGAATTCTGCGCGCGGCTCGCGAGACGCCGGACCTGCGGGATCGGACGCTGCTTCAGGCCCGCATCGAAGAGGCGATCCTTCAGGAGGTCCCCGCCATCGACCGCTCGCTGTGGCTTCTCGACACGATCGTGACCTTGGCGCCGCTGCTCGGCCTGCTGGGAACCATTATCGGCATGTTCAATTCGTTTCAGGTTCTGGGCAAGCCCGGCTCCTCCCCGACCGACATCACCGCCGGCGTCGCGGAGGCTTTGATCGCGACCGCGGCCGGGCTTCTCATCGCCATTGTCGGCGTCTTTTTCTTCAATAGCGTGCAGACCCGCGTGCGGCTTCATGTCCATCAGCTCGAGACGCTGAAAATGGTGCTGGTGAACCGGATGACCATCGTCGATGAAAGCGCCGCCTGCGAGGCGCCGCCGTTTCGGCCGATCGCCGCCGCAGGGGAGTGAGATGCGCTATTTCGAAACCCGCAAGGCGCGCATAGAGATCGTGCCGATGATCGACATCATGTTCTTTCTGCTGGTCTTCTTCGTGATGATCACCTTGCGCATGATCCCCGCGACCGGCGTGGCGAGCCAGTTGCCGCAGAGCGGCACGGCCGAGCAGATGCCGCCGCCGAGCGTCATCGTGACCTTACAGCAGGATGGCGGCGTGATCGTCGAGGACCTGCCGATCACGCTCGAGGAGCTGACCCGGCGGCTCTCCGTCGGCGAGGCGGCCAAAAAGGCTGTGACCATCGCCGGCGCGGCGTCGGCCTCGGTTCAGCAATTGATGAGCGTGATCGACGCCTGCCGAAGGGCCGGGGTCAAGCAGATCGGCCTCGCCGCGACCAAGGCCGAACGCTGAGAGTCGACCCGTGACGATCCCGATCTCGTCATCGCGGATGTCCGCGTTCGTCGCGCAATGGCGCGGCACCTTCGGCGCGGCGGTGATCGCGCTGCTCGCCGAAGCCGCGCTTTTGATCGCCGCCGCCCTCTGGCTGACGAGGCATTCGTCCGCGCCCGTGGCCGATCAGAGCTTTGGTCCGATTCAACTCGACCTCACCACGCTGCCGACGCCCGAGCCGCCGCCGCAGGAGCCTGAGCAGCCCTCGGGCGCATCGGCGTCCGAGCCGGCGCCGACGCCCGACGCCTCGTCCCCGCCGCCGGAACCGCCCAGCGAGGAGCCGACCGTCCCACGCTCCGATCTTCCCGCCAAGGAGGCGCCCAGCCCGCCGGTTGCGCCGCGTCGATATGTGCGCGATCTCCCGCCGGCGCCGCTGCCGGATTTGTCGCTGCTGCCGCGCCGGCAGGCCGCCGTCGGGCTCAGCCGGCCCGCGCCGCCGAACGCCAATGGCGACGCCGCGCAGCTGACCGAGTTCGTCGAGCGTTTGAACGCCGCGCTGCGATCGGCCTCCGTCTATCCCAAAGAGGCGCGTGGCCTGAAGCTGACCGGACGGGTTCTCGTCCGCGTGCATTATCGCGACGGCAAGGTCTGGGATCCCTCGATTATCCGATCGAGCGGTTTCGCCGTTCTCGACAAGGCCGTTCTGGAAGGGGTGGTCCGCGCGGTCTGGCCGCCGCCGCCTCGCGGCTATGAAGGCCGCGAGCTGGTCGTGCCCATCAACGGCGCGTTCTGGTGAGTCTGTCGGGCGTCAGACTCCGGCGCGACGCCGTCAGGGAACGGCGCAGCCGAGCTCGCCGGCGGCCGGACGGTCAAAACCAGTCGGGATGGCCGAGCGGCGAGGACATCAGGGACGAAAGCGCTGCATGAAGCGGCGCGTCGGGCGCATGATCGCGCAAATGGCTTGCCGCGGCGCGCAGGGACGCGAGCGGATCGTATGATGATATCCGCCGGCATCCGTGTCGGCCGTGCTCGTCGCCTCATTGTAACGCGTGATGAGGTTTGTGATTTCATCCGGCGTCGTCAGATCGCGTCTGTTTCGCAGCGGCCACAGCGCCGCTGCGAAATGTCCGGCATGGGTCCACTCGCTTTTCGGCAGGCTTCGATCGATGACGCGCAAAGCCGGCCGCTCGATCGAATCGTCATCGGACAACGCCATTATTCGTGCTCCAACTCCGCGTTCCGCGATCGGACCCAGGGGAGAACGCGCGCGACGAGCTCGCGCAAAAAATCGTCCGGCCTGTTGAAGACGACGAAGTGATGGCATCCTTCGAAGCGCACGAATTCTTTATGCGGCGCGGAAATCTCGTTGAAATAGGCCTCCGCCAGCTCCGCCGACGTCTGTTGATCCTCCATTCCTTCGAAGAAGAAGATCGGAATATCGAAGCGCGGCCCGAGCGACGGCAGATCGAGGTCCATCAAATCGGCGAAGAGCTGCCGGCGCGAAAATTGAACGCTCAGCATCAGCGTCTCGCGATCCGCCGCGGTGAATTGCGGATTGAGCGGGCGCGGCATGGGAGCGACGCTGTCGCCGTCGCCGTCGGCCAGCCGGTCGGCCAATTCGCGAAGTTTCCCGATTGCGGCGCTGTCGCGATAAGGCGGCGGCCCCAGCTCGACGAGCGCGCGCAGCGCCTCCGCGTTCTGGCTCCGCTGCGCCTGCGCGAGTTGCCGCCGGTAATTGCATTCCTCGTTCTCGCGCGGGCTCACCACCTGCCCGGTTCCGACATAGGCCGAGAACAGGTCCGCGCGGCGCTTGATCATGTGAATGGCGAGCACCGAGCCCCAGGAGTGCCCCATCAGAACGATCTTGTCGCATCGCAGCCGGCCGCGCAGAAACGCGACGACCTCGAGTCCGTCCTCGACCATGCGATCGATGGTGAGGGCGCCGCATCCCGCTTCGCCATTCTCGCCGAAGGTGCGGCCGGCGCCGCGCTGATCCCAATGGACGACGGTGAAATGCTCCTCCCAGCTTCGCCAGGCCGTCGCCGCGGGACGCGAGGAGGCGCCCGGCCCGCCGTGGAGGTAGAGCAATGTCGGACGCTCCCCGCTCGGCTCGGCGAACTCGATCCACTGTCGAATGCCCCCGATCTCGACATACATGCCGTCAGCTCCGTGATCGATCCAGCCCATCATCGAATGGATTCACGATAATTGCCAGGCCATGCTCGGCGTGGAATCCGCGCGCGATAAAAACTCTCGTTCTTCGTCAATACTGAGAAAAACGTTCTTATTGAACGGCGCCTTTCTCGCGACTAAGATAAAAGCTGCGTTTGTTGGCGCCGAATTCGGCGAATTCGTCCGAGACGTGAGGAGAGTCGTTCCCCGTGTCAGCCGTGCTCACGGCGCTCGCGCCGATTTTCTTTCTGATCTTTCTGGGCTTCGTGCTCCGTTCGCGACGTCTCGTTCCGGAAGAGTTCTGGCTCCCTTGCGAGCGGCTCAACTATTTCTGCCTGTTCCCGGCGCTGATGTTCAGCCAGATCGCACGGGCCTCGCTCGGCGATCTGCCGTTGCGCGCCATCGCCGCCACCGTGCTCGGCGCTGCTGCGGTGGGCGCGGCGCTGGTGTTCGCCGCGCGCTTCATGAAGCCGCAAGCGGGCCCGACCTTTTCCTCCGTGCTGCAGGGCGCGCTGCGGCCCAACACTTATGTCGGCGTGGCCGCGGCCACGGCCGTGTTCGGCCGGCCGGGGTTGATGGCGACCTCGATCGCCATCGCCGTCGCTCTGCCTCTGTTCAACATCGGCTCGATCCTGATCCTCGCCCTCTATGGCGAGCAGAAGCGCACCGATTCGCGCAGCTTCGCGCGGGCCGTTGCCGGCAATCCTGTGGTCGCATCCGTGTTCGCCGGGGCGCTGGCGAACGTCTCCGGACTTCCTCTGCCCACCGTCGCAATGGATACGCTGACTATATTGAGCTCCGCCTCGCTGCCGCTCGGGCTTCTCTCCGTCGGCGCCGGCCTCGAGCCCGGCGCCGTGCGCATCGCCTATGGGCAGGTGCTGCAATCCTCCGCGGTCAAGCTGATTGCTCTGCCCTTCTTCGCCTATCAGATCGGGACGTCGGTCGGCCTCGACGCCTCGACATTGGGCGGCATGGTGTTGTTCAGCGCGCTGCCTTGCACGCCGTCGACCTACATTATGGCGCGGCTTCTCGGCGGCGATCACCGCGTGGCGGCGGGAATCATCAGCGCCCAGACCTTGCTCGCCGCCCTCACCATGCCGCTCGCTCTGGCGCTCGCCGGCGGATAGCCCGCGTCGTTCGCCGCGAGCTCTCGGACCGCGAGCCTTCGGGCTCGCCCTCGAAACATTCGGCTTCTGCGTCGCCATAGCCCCGGGTCGCCGGTTCGTGATATTGCAGGGTTTTCGAGAATGAGGCGAGCCCCATGTCCACCAGAGCTTTTGCCGTCCAATCCGCCGAGGCGCTTTTCGGCCCGATCGCCATCGAGCGCCGCGCGCCGGGCGCGAGCGACGTCGCGATCGACATTCTCTATTGCGGCGTCTGCCATTCCGATCTGCACACGGCGCGCAGCGAATGGCCGGGCACGCGCTATCCTTGCGTGCCGGGCCATGAGATCGTCGGCCGCGTGACGGCGGTCGGCTCGCAGGTCACGAAATTTTCCGTCGGCGATCTCGCCGCCGTCGGCTGCATGGTCGACAGCTGTCGGCGCTGCCTTTCTTGCGACGAGGGGCTCGAGCAATATTGCGAGCACGGTTTCACCGCCACCTATAATGGGCCGCTCGACGGCTCGGGCGAGAATACATACGGCGGCTATTCGGAAAAAATCGTCGTCGACGAGCATTTCGTGCTGGCGATTCGCCATTCCGACACGCAGCTCGCCGGCGTCGCGCCGCTGCTCTGCGCCGGGATCACCACCTGGTCGCCGCTGAAGCATTGGGGCGCCGGCCCTGGAAAATCCGTCGGGATCGTCGGCGTCGGCGGGCTCGGCCATATGGGCGTCAAGCTCGCCCATGCGCTCGGCGCGCATGTGGTCGCCTTCACCACCTCGCCGGGCAAGCGCGAGTCGGCGCTCGCGCTCGGCGCCGATGAGGTGGTCGTGTCGACCGATCCGGCGGCGATGGCGGCGCGGGCGGGACGCCTCGACTTCATCCTCGACACCGTCGCCGCCGCCCATGACCTCGACGCTTATGTCAATCTGCTGAAGCGCGATGGCGCTCTGGCGCTCGTCGGCGTGCCGGCGACGCCGCATCCCTCGCCGTCGGCGGGCGGCCTCATCTTCAAGCGGCGCCAGATCGCCGGCTCGCTGATCGGCGGCATAAAGGAGACGCAGGAGATGCTCGACTTCTGCGCCGAGCGCGGCATCGTCGCCGACATCGAGACGATCGCCATGCAGGAGATCGAGACCGCCTACGCCCGCATGTTGAAGAGTGATGTGAAATATCGCTTCGTCATCGATATGGCGACGCTGAAAGCGGCCTGAGCGGTCGGCGACGGCGCGAATTTGCGAGGACCTGATGCATCTTCTGCACGACTCATCCGCGCCGGCGGCGCCCCAGATCGGTTTCGACGCCTTTCTCGCCGTCGATATCCGCATCGGCACGATCATCGCCGCGCAGCCTTTTCCCGAAGCGCGCAAGCCCGCCTACAAATTGGAGATCGATTTTGGTCCGGGCGTCGGCGTCAAGCGTTCGAGCGCGCAGATCACGCGGCGCTACGACATCGCGACGCTGGTCGGGCGGCAGGTCGCGGCCGTGGTGAATTTTCCTCCGCGTCAGATCGGCAAATTCATGTCGGAGGTTTTGACCCTCGGCTTTCCGGACGAGAACGGCGACGTCATTCTGTTCGCGCCCGATCATCCGGCGCCGAACGGCGCGCGTCTCTTTTGACGGCGCCGTTCGGCTTCGCTCGCGGCGCGCCTCACTCTTTGGCGACCTTGAACAGCTTCGGATCGGGCGAGCTGTCACGGTCGATGTTGAACAGCGACACCAGCGTCTCGTAGCCCTGCGGGTCGGTGACCTGCCATTGCTTGAGCTGAAACGTCTTCGAGTCGAACAAGAGCTTGATCTTCGACGTGCCGCCGAGCGTCGCCTTGTCCTCTATGCTGATCGCCGTTCCGGCGTCGTCGGTGACGACATCGAGGAGCTTCACATCCTTCTCGAGGTCGATCTTCTCATTGAGCAGGAATTTGAGCGGCGTCTGCGCGATGAAATAGAGATCCTGGGTGTTGAGCTTGCGGTCGCGCACCGCGACGGTGACGCCGTCGGAGACCACCTCCATCGTCGCCGGCTGCGCATATTCGAAGCGCATGCGCCCGACCTTATGGATGAACAGCTTGCCCTCGGCGCGCCGGCCGTCGCCGCCGATCTGGACGAAATCGGCGGTCATCACCGGCGAGGCGTTGAGCGAGGCCTCGGCCCGCTGGATCGCCTCGGCGCGGTCGAGCGGCTTGGGCGGCGTCGCCGCGGCCGCCGCCGCAGCGGCTGCGGCCGCGCCTGTCGCCGCAGCCGCCGCTTTGGCGGGCTCGGATGCGGCCTTGGCGGTGGCGGCGGCTTTGCCTTCGATCGGGGCCTTGGCTTCCCCCGGCTTGGCGGCGTCGGCCTTGGGTTTTGCCGGCTCCTTCTCATGCGCGGCCTTGGCCGCCGTCGTCTTCACCGCCGTCGTCTTCACTGCTGTCGTCTTGGCGGGCGCGGGCTTGGCCGCAGGCTTTGCGGCCTTCGCCGGCTCCGGCTTCGCGGGCGCGGGCTTCGCGGCGCGCACGGGCGATTTGGGAGCCGGCTTGGCGGGGGCGGCCGTGGGCCATGGCTGGAACAGCTCGGCCCCGGCCGGCGCTGCGAACCACGGCGCGAGGGCGAGCGACAATGCGGCGGCGAGGAGAGGGGATTTCACGAGTGTCTGGGCTCCGAACGGATCGGGCGCGCCCCTCGGGCGCCCCGCGAACGAATCGCTAGCACGACCTTATGGCCGATCTTGGATCGTCAGTGTCGGCGATTCGCGCCGGTTCGGCCAGGAACAGCGGAACCGGCCGCCGCGGATCAGCCGAAGCCTCGCGCGCGCGCCTCGGCGTTTGCGTCTTCGTTTCCGTCCTCCTCCGCCGGCGCGGGGAAGCGGGGCGTCAGATAACGGTCGAGCGCGCTGCGGCGGCGGCGCCAGCCGCTGCGCGCGCCGTCCCGTGCGGCGAGCTCGGCGGCGAGCGCCTCCATGCGCGCGGAGGCCGCGCCCCCGCGTGAAGCGCGCTGCAGCGCGAGCGCGAGCCGCGCCTCCACCTCGGCCAGAGTGCGGTTGTCGAGATTATAGACTCCCTTGCGGTCGAGATGGGCGACGTCCTCCCGCACCAGCCGGTTGAGCAGGCCGATGAGATTGCTGCGCGCATCGACGGGCAGCTCGGCGACGCCGCTCGAGCCTCCGTCGAAAGCGCTGCGCTCGCCGGGCAGCGGGCGCGAGAGGCGCAGCAGCGCTTTCATGACGCGCACGTCGCTGTCGTCGTCCTCGCCATCGGCGACGTCGAGCGCGGGAAACACGGGCGCCGGCGGCCGCGCGCGGCGCTCGCGGCCCTTGAAGATCTCCGCGAGCAGCTTCATCACGAACATGAAGGCGTCTTGCGCAATAGCGACGCCGAGCGCCATTGTGGCGTCGGGCGTCATCGAGAGGAAGGCTTCGCGCGCGAGCTCGAAGCGATTGCGATCCATGCTGCGGGTGCGCAGGAATGTGTCGCTGCGCTTGAGAAACGCCTGCACTTCGGCCTCCGGCAGGCCCGCCGCCTTGGCCGCGACGACGCAATCGTCGACGCGCCGCTTGGCGTCGTCGAAGCCGGCGGATGCGGCCGATTTTCCCGCCGCGACGGCGGTGCGGATGCGCGCGGACAGCGCGCCGAGCTCGCCGCGAATGGCGCCGTCGAGCGCGCATTTCTGGTCGAAGGCGGAGCGGCCGGCGATCGCCTCGTCGCGCGCGGTGAGCAGGTCGTGGGCCTCGGCCCCCTCCGGCTCGCAGGAGAAATCCGCCGGCACGGCGGGATTGGCGAGGCCCGCCTGCCGCATGGCGCCGACGATCTCCCCACAGGGCGTCTTCGCCTGACGGATTTTGGCCCAGCTCGGATCGGCGCGGATCTGATCGCGCAGCGCGGCGAGCCGCCGGGCGGCGCCAGCGACGTCGCGCGGCTCCTCCTCCGCGGCGGCGGGCGAGGGCGCCGGCGCGGCGTCGCTCGCGCTCTCCGCCTTCTGGCGCAGCATGACGATCTCCGCGGCGAGGGCGTCGCGCTGGCGCAGCGCTTCGCTCTTGTGCTCGGTCGGCGCGACGAGCGTCTCGCGCAGTGCGCCGATGCGCTTTTGCGCCGCCTTGGCCTTGGCGCGATGCGATTCGCAATTGGGGCCGCAGGCGGCGCCGAGCCCGTCGAGCCCCTTCGCGGCGTCCGCCGCCAGCTGCTCCTCCTGTCGCGCGGTGGAGGTGAGCGCGACGATCTCCTCCTCTTTCGATTTGATGATGGGATCGAGATCGGCGACAGTCTGGCTCAGCGCCGCGATGCGGGCGCCGATCTCCGCGATGCGGCGCGCGGCGGCTTGCGCGTCCTCGAGTTCGGCGGCTTTTCGCCGCGCCGCCTCGCGGGCGATGCGCTGGCGTCCCTCGCGGCTCTTCTGCAAGCCTTCGTCGAGGCGCATCGAGGCGACATTGGCGGTCTGCAGCAGCGCGTCGAGCCCGTCGAGATAGGCGCGCAGCCCCGGCGTCGCCTCCATGCGCGCGGTCTGCGCGTCATATTCGCTGGCGATCGACTTGGAGACGGGCAGCAGCACATCGGCCGCGAGCTCCATCGGCTGCGTCTCGGCGACGAGCTTCCTGGAGGAGAGATTGAAGATGTTGGTGTAGTAATAGGTGAAGGAAAAAAACGCCGAGATCGGAAAGACGAACAGGAACACGGCTGCGGTGACGACGGTCTTGACGACGATGCGCTCGCCGAGGAACCGGCGTCGCGCGATGATCGCGCCGAGATCGGCGCCGAGCGACCAGGAGGTCGCCGCCAGCATGGTGAGAATCGCCGTCGTGCCGATCATCGAGCCGATGACGCCGACGAGATCGCCGGAGTCTCGCCGCATGATGTCGATCATGCCGCTCGAGGTCGTGTAGAACACCCAGCAGAAGACCGGAACCACGGTGAGCGCCGCGATGCGGCCGATGTCGAGCGCGGGCGGCGCGGCGAGAATCGGGAGCAGGCGCGCGAGCGCGCGTCGGAAGAGGCTCGGATCCGGTTCCGCGATCGGCGTCGCCGCGGCGGGCGCAATGTCTTCCGCCTCGGTAAGCGTCGAGTCGGCGTCCGCCATGAATCCCGCTCCTTCGCGCATGAACGATGAGGCTGGACTCGAGGCTTATCATAGAGCGGCGAGAGCTTGAACTCGCCTCGCGTGCGGATGCCACGGCAAAGGCCGCGCTTCGAGCCGCTTTGCGCGCGAACGACATCGTTCGAGCGGTCAGAATTCAAATGAGCTGCTTCCGATCCAATCGGATGCGTCGCGGAGTC
The DNA here is from genome assembly GCF_019802345.1 of Methylosinus sp. Sm6. Lineage (GTDB taxonomy): Bacteria > Pseudomonadota > Alphaproteobacteria > Rhizobiales > Beijerinckiaceae > Methylosinus. Next base: position 142,255 of record NZ_JAINDZ010000001.1, read on the forward strand.
GCTGCGCCTGAATTTGCAGCCGCTTCGCCGTCGTTTACAGAAAAGCGAGCGCGCAGGCGGAGAGGGGATAGCCCATTGCGGCGCCGAGCGCGAAGCCGCCGAGCACGTCGCTCGGATAATGATGCGCAGTGGCGATGCGCGACCAGGCCATGGACAGCACGAGGGCGGCCGCCGAATAGGCGGCCGAGGGCCAGGCGATGACGATCGGGGCCAGCACGCCGGAGAGCGTCATCATATGGCCGCTCGGAAAGGAATGCTCGTCGAGAATGCGCAGCAGCGACGTGAGCCGCGGATCGACACGGAACGGGCGCTGCCGGCCGATGCGCCGCTTGATGATGGGAAAGAGAAGATGCAGAACGGCCGCGTTGACGCCGGCGAGCGCGACGACCGGAAGCGCGGAGCGTCCGAACCAATAGAAGATCACCGCGGCGAGGATCGGATAGATCCAGCCATTGCCGAGCTTGCTGATGACGATCGCGAGACCGCGGCCGAGCGCCGGACGCGCCGAGCGCGAGACAACATGCACGCCGGCGAGATCGGCTTGCTGCAAGCGCTTGCGAAAGCGCGCCGCCGTCTCCCGGAGGCCGATGCGGTCGAGCGCAAGGTATGGATTGGAGACGATCTGCATGAGACGAAGAAATAGGCGCGCGATGCTGCGCTTTCGTGACGTTTCGTCTCGACTTGCATGACAAGGGCGGCGAAGATTGTCATGGCGTTGTCACGCTCTTCGACTCGATGCGGCGTATATAGCGACGCTGCCGTTAGCGCGCGCAAAACGGATCGGCCCAAGTTTGCTCGTACGGCGTGTCGATCAAGTGCTGCGCATTTTTCAAAACCTCGGCGACATCGACTTCCCAATCCAAGTCCTGGAAGTTCTTCTCGTTGACGCGCAGGTTTCTGCCCAACATGAAACCCTGCCTCGAGCCCGCCATCTGGCAGGCCCTGACAGGCCCCGCATGGAAGAAGTTTTCGGGAAAAATCTCCAGCACCTTCGTGTGCGGCCGACAGAACAGGCCATTCGTGAGTCCCGCCCCATGCAGGGCGACGATCGCCTTCGCATTGTGACACAATCTCACTTGATCCAGAAAACTGAGCTCGCTTCCGACAACGACGACGTAGCCCTCTTTCTCGAGCGCGTCGGCCAGAGCCCTCTCGTTGACGAGCCAGCGCTTTTTGGTGTCGAGGCGGGAGATATAGAGTTTTTCGTGCGGCTGGCCGGTCTCGCTCGAGCCGTGACTCGCCTGGACAGCGGCCAGGGCTCGTCGCCGAACGAATGCATGGCCGGCCGGATGCACCCACTGCAAATCGTTGGCCGAGCAAAAATCCGACCAGAAGACTTTTTCCAATAGGATGGGCTCGTTTCCGACTTCGATGATTTGTTCACTCGAAACGCCCATTGCCGACAGTGATTCTTTCTGCCAGCTCGAAAGCTTCGGCATGACGATCGGCAGCTCGTTTTCGAGGCCCATTTGCTCCAAGGCGGCGAGACTGGAGAGGCAATTGACGAGCCAATGATGGTATACTCGGTGCAAGATGTTGAATGACCAGAAGACAGGTCTGGATATCCTCAACGCCGGCGTATAGACGGAACGAAAAAATGCGGTTCGTCCGCCGGACAATATCCCGCCGTCGGCTCCGATGATCATGCCTCTTCCCGGAAAGCCGATGACCTTTTCGGCGAAATGTGCATCGAAGCGAGGCCTGGCCAGATTCGTCCGCTTATTGTTGTTTTGAACGAATTGCACAGCTTTTGTCGCGCGCCCGAACTCTTCCTCGCGCAGGTATAGTTGAATGGGGTTTACAGCTATCTTCCGCGCCGGAAAAAAGGCCTCTTCGCGGCTCCTCAAATATCTGATCTGCTCACTGAGCTGTTCATAACTCTTGACTGCATCATAATCCTTCGGCTTTGGCATGAGTTGGGACCTGGAGACGATCCCCGACCACTCGAGACGCGCTTTGAGGCTCGTATATTCGATCACTTTTGCAAAAGTCGTCGCTCCATCGTGCAGCGCGTGCATGATCCGACAGGGGTCTTCCCGGGATGAGTCGACGGCTGCGGCAGTGTATGACGTCACCGAATACCATCGGCCGCGCGTTCCGAGAATATTCACTCCGATCGATGCGAATTTATCGACGAGGCCGGCAGGCGGGAGGAGCGGCTCGCTCGACGCTGTTTCGTGGATGTGAAAGAGACGGCGGGCGCCTTTCGCATGCTGGCGCTCGATCAGGCTCCAGGCCGTCTCGGCAGATGCATCCGTGACAAATATCCATTCGCAATCGGCTGTTCCATCTGCGGCCGCAGTCGAGTCTCCAGAGGGCGCGAGCTCATGATCCGGCGGTCGAAGGCTGCATCCGATGCGTGTCAACAGCGCCTCGATTTCCCTCGGTCCAGGATCGATCATCACGAGTATCGTTTTTTTCATTCGCCTACCGTCTTGCTCGATACATGGGACTGGAGCCGATTTTGGATGCGCCGAAAAACCTGGAGTCCTCGCGCCGAGCGATCGATCTTCCGGATCCATGTCGGATCGTCAATATGGACCCGAGCGAGCGCAAGCATCGACTCTGACAGAGTTGCAACTCATATCTATCTGCGGAGTCATGTACGCCGCGACTGGTTTCAATTTCTCTTCTATTATCGCTTCGCCGCAGTCGAGGGCGGGGGACAAGGTCGAAGAACAGAGGTCGACGGCGCCGATGACAGACCGGCGCCGCCGATCGGGCGCGCGGTCGCCACAGTGGCTCGGCTGCGAGCGGCCGATGCTCGGAAGCGGGCGGCTCCTCTCACGCAGTTGAAAAGCAACGGCTTCGCCTGTTACCGCAGATCGTCCCCGGGAGCAAACCGCAAACTGAAGTCGACGGGGCGATCGGGCGACGGCGGGAGCGGATGCTTACTCTCTCCAGATACCGCACATCGCTTCCACCCATTCCGAGCGTCTCGCACTCGATCCGTCGTGTCGTTGGCGCGCGTCCACTAGCGGGAAGACGGTTGCGCGATCCGTGTCTCGACTGCTCCGCCATGCGAGTAGTCACGACAGAGGCGAGCGCTTGTCATGCTCGCCGGCTCATGCGCATTTTGTGCGATCCTGGCACGGCGTCGCCGTCGAGCTGTGCCAATTCGAGAAAGTGGCGCGGCCGGGTCTATTTTCGCGGCGGCTTTTTCTTTTTCGCCTCGTTCGGATCGAACATGAAATAGCGGCCGCCGAGCGCGCCCTCGAATGGCGCATCCTCGCGCGCGCGGCGCATGTCGAAGCGCACGATCGTGTTCGGCACGAGCACCCGCAATATCGTCTCCGTGACGCGCTCGATCTCCACTTCCAAAGGCTCGTTCGGTCGATCCACGTCGGTCAATTTGATGCGCCTGTCCATAATATCCCTTTTCGAGCCGCTCTCACCGCCGGCCGCAGCGGACGACGATTCGTGAGGAGCCGGCTTCGTCTCGAAATGGAACGAAAGGCCATCGGCTCGACGCTCGGGTTCAAGCCACGTGCCGCTTTGACAACATGACGTCGCGATTCGACACGAGCACAGCTATGTCTGGTCGAAAATCGGGACGCGCATATGTCGCTTCGGTTGGATCTCATCCCGAAAGTCCCGGACGAAGCGACCGAGACTCCTCGTCGGTCTGCACGCGCGCGCAACATATCTTTCGCGCCTCGGAGAGGCGCGTTTACGCGGCTGAGACACTGTGAGATCGCGCGCGCTCACCCGCGGTTGTACGCGTCCTCCAGGCGGACGATGTCGTCCTCGCCGAGATAGGAGCCTGTCTGCACCTCGATCAGCTCGAGGTCGATCCTGCCGGGATTGCCGAGGCGATGCACGCAGCCGATGGGGAGATAAATCGACTCGTTCTCATGGACGAGATGAGTCTCCTTGTCGCGTCCGACCTCGGCCGTGCCTTTCACCACGATCCAATGCTCGGCGCGATGAAAATGCTTTTGCAGCGACAGCCGCGCGCCGGGCTTCACGACGATGCGCTTGACCTGGTAGCGCTGCCCCGAATCGACGGATTGGTAATAGCCCCAGGGACGGAAGATGCGCTTGTGCTCGCCGGCTTCGCGGCGGTTCTCGCGCTTCAATTGATCGACGAGCTGCTTGACGTTGTCGCCGTGCTCATGGCTCAGCACCAGCACCGCGTCCTGCGTCGTCACGACGATCACATCGTCGACGCCGACGACGGTCGTCAGCGTGTCGTCCGAACGCACATGGACATTGCGCGCGTCGCGGATGAGGCCGTTGCCGCGCACCGAATTGCCTTGCTCGTCGCGCTCCGACAGCTCCCACACGGCGCGCCAATTGCCGACGTCGGACCAGCCGATGTCGGCCGGAATCACCGCCGCCTTGCTCGTTTTCTCCATCACGGCGTAATCGATCGACGTCTTCGGCGCGCGCGCGAAGGCTTCGCCGTTCAGCACGAGGAAATCGAGATCGCGGCGCGCGCAGTCGATCGCGCGTTCGGCTGCGTCGGAGATGGTCGGCTCGAAATGCGCGATCTCCGTTTGCATCACATCGGCGCGGAAAATGAAATTGCCGCTGTTCCAGAGATAGCCGGCGTCGACATAGGCCTGCGCCGTGTCCTGATCGGGCTTCTCGACGAAGGCGTCGAGCTTCATCACCTCGCCGGCGATCCTTTCGCCGGGCCGGATATAACCGTAGCCCGTGGCGGGATTGTCCGGCTTGACGCCGAGCGTGACGATATAGCCGTCGCTGGCGACCGACGCCGCGGTCTTGCACAATTCGACGAGGCCGGCGCGGTCGCGCACCACATGATCGGCCGCCAGCACCACGACGATCGTCTGCGGAGAGCGCCGAGCGGCGAGACCGGCGGCGACCGCCACCGCCGCCGCCGAATCGCGGCGCATCGGCTCGAGGACAATGTCCGCCTCGGCGCCGATCTCGCGCAGCTGATCGGCGAGCAGAAAGCGATAATCGATGTTGGAGACGATGATCGGCTTCTCGAAAGCCGGATCGTTCAGCGTCTCCATGGTGGTCTGGAAGGTCGATCGGTCGCCGACCAGGGGAATGAACTGCTTGGGAAGGGTTTCGCGCGATTCCGGCCAAACTCTGGTGCCGGCCCCTCCGCACATGATCACGGGAAGTATCTTCGTCATTGCTCGCCTTTCGGTCGAGGGCGGTTCGTCGAACGCGCAAGCGCAAAGGGCTGGACGCGGCCCAAAAGATGTCGGGTCGTCCTGCGGGCGCGGCAGAGCCGGCCGGCGCATGGCGCGCATGGCGCGCCTCTGTCACACGAGACTGCGCCAGAAATAGGCCGAGTCGGGCGAGCTTGGCAAGTTGGCGCGATTCGGCGGCAGGGCAACCGGGTCTCGAAGGACGGCCGCGGGCCGATATCCCGGCTTCTCGCCATGGCTGTCGAGACGCCCGCTTCGCTGAGCGAAGGGGCTCAGCGCCGCGATGCGGAGCGGCGACCGGGATTTCAGCTCTTGCCCTTCTTCTCCAATTCGGCTTTGAGCGCGAGCAGCTTGGCGAAGGGCGAATCCGGATCGGGCAGGCGCTCCTTCTCGCGCCGTTCCTGCGTGGAGTAGCCGCCGCCATGCCTGCGGCGATCGTCCTCGCGCGGCGGGCGATGGTCCGGGCGGGGCTTGCCGCCGCCACGCACGCCGGCTTCCTTGCGAGCGGCGTCGCCACGCGGCCTGTGCTCGCCGGCGGCCTCGCGCCGCTGCTCCGTCTCGCGTCCGTCGCCGGCATGACCGCGTCGGGGACCGCCGGAGCGCTCGCGAGCGGGACGTCCCTCTTTGGCGGCGGCAGCGGCGTCGCCGCGCCCGGGCGCAGGCCCGCCATGGGGGCGACGGCGCGGGCCGGCATGGGCGTGGCGCTGCAGAGTCCATACGTCGATGAGGGTAGGGGCCTCGGGCTCCGCCGGACCCTCGGCTTCGGCCTCGTCCTGGACTTCGGCCTCGTCCTGGACTTCGGCATGGGCCCGGACTTCGGCGGACGGCTCGGCCGGCGGAGGCTCCGCCTCGAGGACGGCGGCGTCTGCGGCCGCAATCTCCTCGATCGCGATCTCCTCCGCCGCGAGTTCCGCCGTTGCCGCCTCTGTGCTCGCGAGCTCCGCGACGGCGGCCTCCGCCGGCTCGGGCGCGTTCTCCGTTTCGGCCGGTTCGGCCTCGGCGGTCGGCGCGGCTTCGGGCGCCGAATCCGGGTCGCCGGCCGACGCGGCGGCGGGCGTCAGCGGCTCGGTGGAGGCCGCCGCGAGCAGCGGGACCGTGATTGCCGGACCGGGGCGCTGGCTCGACTGATAGCCGAGCGAGCGGAGAATAGAGGCGAAGGCTTCGCCCGCGCAGCCGGTGAGTGAGGTCATCGCCACAGTGACGACGAAGCCCTCGCCATCGGCGGCGCCGGCCGGCGGCTCGCCGGGCGTGACGCCGGGCCGATAGGAGCTCGCCGGACGAATGAGATCGGCGAGCCGCTCCAGAATGTCGACGCGCACGACCCGCTCGCCGCACACGCGAAAGCCCGCGGCGCGGTAGAATCCCTTGGAGATGTCGGGGTCGGCGGCGAAGGAGGTGCGGCCCGAGGCGGCGAGATGCGGCACCTCGTCGAGGCCCTTGAGATTTTCCAGCCCGCCGTGCTTCAAGCCCCAGAGCAGGGCGGCGAGCGCGCGCGGCGCCGGCTTCAGCAGCGCCGGCAGATAGAGGTGATAGGCGCCGAAGCGCACGCCCTTCTTGCGCAGGGCGGCGCGGTCGTCCTGCGAGAAGCTCTTGATGTCGCGCGCCACGCGGCTGCGCTCCAACACGCCGAGCTCCTCGGCGAGCTGAAAGGCGACGCCGCGCGTCACGCCCTCGAGCCCGTCGCCGGATTCGAGCTCCTCGAGCGCGCCGAGCAGCTTCTTCACATGGCTCGCGAGCCACAGGTCGAGCCGGTGCTGCGCCTTGTCGAGCGCGGCGCCGGTCAGCTGCTCGTCGGCGAGCAGCCGCACGGCGGGCTTCAGCGCGCTGGGGCCGGGGACGATCTTGCCGACCGGCTCGCCGAGCCAGCGGATGGTTCCGTCATTGCCGAGCAGGAAGGCGTCGTCCACAGCGTCGAAGACGCGCGTCGCGCGCGCCTCGATCTCGCCGGACAGCGCCTTCTGCGCGGCGGCGTTCAGCGCCTTCGCCGCTTCGCCCGTCGCCAGCGGATCGGCGGTGAAACGAAATCCCTGGAGCTGACCGACATGTTGACCTTCGACCAAGACGTCGCCGGCTGTCGTGATTTCGGCTTCGAGCATTGCATTCTCTCTCAGGCGACGCATCAGCACGCTGGTGCGGCGATCCACGAAACGCTGGGTGAGGCGCTCGTGGAGCGCGTCGGACAGACTGTCCTCTACCTGACGCGCGACGCTCTGCCAATGCTCCGCATTGTCGAGCCAGCCGGAACGATTGGCGATGAAGGTCCAGGTCCGCACCTGCGCGAGCCGCGCGGAGAGCGTGTGGATGTCCCCGTCGATGCGGTCGATCCCGGCGATTTGCTTTGCGAACCAATCGCCTGGAATGCGGCCGCGGCGGACCACGAAGCCGTAGACGGCGAGGGCGAGCTCGGCATGGGCGGAGGGCGAGGTCTTGCGATAATCGGGAATCTGGCAGACGTCCCAGAGTCTCATAATATCTGCGCGGGTTTTCGCATTGCGCCGCACGGAGTCGTCGCGCGCCGCGGCCTCCAGCACCATCTGATCCTCGCCGGCGCCGGCGCGGACGAGGCAATCCTCCGGCGGCGCGCGCTCCAGAGAGCAGGCCAGCGCCTCGATCGAGTCGAAGTCGAGATCGGCGTTGCGCCATTGCAGCAGCGTGACCGGATCGAAGCGATGACTCTCGAGGTCCTCGATCAAATCCTCGTCGAATGGCGGACAGCGGCCCGTCGTTCCGAAGGCGCCGTCGTTCATATGGCGTCCGGCGCGTCCGGCGATCTGGCCGAATTCGGCCGGCGTCAGCCGCCGATGACGCAGGCCGTCGAACTTGCGGTCGGCGGCGAAGGCGATCGTGTCGACGTCGAGATTGAGGCCCATGCCGATCGCATCGGTGGCGACGATGTAGTCGACGTCGCCGTTCTGATAGAGATCGACCTGCGCATTGCGCGTGCGCGGCGACAGCGCGCCGAGCACCACCGCCGCGCCGCCGCGCTGGCGCTTGATCCATTCGGCGATCGCATAGACGTCCTCGGCCGAGAAGGCGACGATGGCGCTGCGCGGCGGCAGCCGCGCGAGCTTGCGCGCGCCGACGAAGCCGAGACGCGACAAGCGCGGGCGCGTGAAGATCGGAACGCCCGGCAGCAGCCGCTCGACCAGCGGACGCATGGTCTGCGCGCCGATCAGCAGCGTCTCCTGCCGTCCCCGCCAATACAGCAGGCGATCGGTGAACACATGGCCGCGGTCGAGGTCGGCGGCGAGCTGGATTTCATCGATGGCGACGAAGTCGACGTCGAGATCGCGCGGCATCGCCTCGACGGTGGAGATCCAATAGCTCGGCGCGCGCGGCTTGATCTTTTCCTCGCCGGTGACGAGCGCCACATTGTCCGCGCCGATGCGTTCGGCGACGCGCTGATACACCTCGCGCGCGAGCAGCCGCAACGGCAGGCCGATCATGCCGCTCGAATAGGAGAGCATGCGCTCGATGGCGTGATGAGTCTTGCCGGTGTTGGTCGGACCCAGCAGGGCCGCGACGCCGGCTGTGCGCGCGCGAAAGCCGCAGGGCGCGCTTCGATGGGCGACGAGCGTTGGGCTCATGCCGGGCAATTTATTTCAGCTCGCGTCGCGATGCGAGCTTTTCCGATGGCCGGGGACGAAAGCGGGGCCGTGGCGGCAAAATCCCGCTGTCCCGAAACGGCGCGGCGCCCCGGGCGCCGATTCATATCTCGAACGGGGCGCGAACGAATCGCGGCCGAATCGCTGACTCGACGCGAATCATTCTTCGTTCTGACAAGATATGGGATGGTTGCGCGCTTTTCTATCTGCATCTTGTGGTGCTCGGCGCCGCGCCGCGTGTCGGGCGCGCCTTGCGCGCGGACTCGCCGAATGCGGTTTGTCAATTGGCCGGGAGCTCGTTTTCGGCCGCCTCGGCGCGACGGCGCATTAACGGATCGGCGAAAGCGCGAACGCAGCATGGACGAATCGCTATTCGCGCGATGTTGGCCTTTGGTTCGCGCGCGATCTGGCGCCGCCGAGCCAGTCGATCACAAGATATAGGGGGCGCGGGGAGGGGCCGACGGCCGAACGCCGCTCGGTTCTCAACGAAGCCGTGCGGTTTCGGCACGGCCGCCGCCGCCGCGCATGAGGCCGCGCTCGTCGCGCTCCCCGCGCTTCGCGCCGCGAACAGGGTTAACGCGCCCGGCGTTCGCTCGCCGGTCAAATCGAATTGCGTTTAAGCACAGGCTTAACCCGCCCATGGGCATAGTGGCGGCGATTTCAGCTTTCGGAGACGCTCGGGGCGCGCATGACCATCGCAGCGACGGAATTTTGCGCGGCTCTCGCAGCTTTCGTTCTCTTGCTCGCGATCGTGGCGGCGGCCGGCGCCGCCGTCGCCGATCGTCTGCGCTTCCCCGGCTTTGCGGAGGGCGCGCGGCTGGAGCGCGCAGGACTCGCGTTGGTCTGCGGCTTCGGCTGCCTTCCGGTCGCGCTCGATCTCGCCGGCCGCCTCGGTCCGCGCGCGATGGCGCTCGCCGCTCTCTCGCTGGCGGCGCTCGGCGCGCCGGCGCTGCTGCGCGCGCGGCCGTCGTCGCTGCAGGGCGGATGGATCGCGGCGGCGTCGATCTGGATCGTGGCGTCGATCCTCATCGTCATCGACATGCCCGGCGTCGGCAGTTTGCAGCACTCGCTGCTCGCCGTGGATTATGTGAAGCATGCGGCGACGACCTGGTCGCTCGCGGAAGCCGGCTCGCCGCCGTGGAACCCGACCTACTATGATCCCGGTCGGGCCATGTCCTATTACTATCTCTTCTATACTCTGCCGGCGGTCGCGGCGATGCTCGGCGGGCCGCTCGGGATCGCCGCGCGCCATGCGGCCTATGCCTGCGCGCCGCTGATGGGCTTCGCTCTCTTCGCGCTCGCGTGCACGGCGCTGCGGCGCAGCGGCGCCGACGCGGCGGCGGGCCAGAACGACGCCGGCGAGGAGAGGAAGCCGGCGAATTGGCCGCTGCTGGCGCTGCTGCTCGCCACCGGGCTCGATATCGTTCCGCTGACGATCCTCTATTTCGGCGGCGGTCGCGACGCCGACTTCGTCTTCCTGCATTTCGTCGATTGGGACGAGCAGGTCACCTCCTGGTTCAACAGCGTGATGTGGGTGCCGCATCACGTGTCGGCGCTCTGCGCCGCGCTCGTCGGCTTCATCGCGCTGACCGCGCCGGGCGAGAGCTGGCGCGATACTCGGCGCCGTGTGCTGCTCGCGGCGGTCGCCTTCGCCTCGATGGTGGGCCAATCCGCTTATGTGGCGATGCCGGCGACGCTCGGCGCCGGCTTCTGGCTCGCGGCGCTGCTGTGGCGCCGCCGCTTCGACATTGCGACGCAGCTCTGCGTCGCCGGGCTCGGCGCTCTGGCGCTCGCGGCGCCCTGGCTCGCGACGCTGCTGCCGCGCTTCGGCGGCGAGGGGAAGAGCCCGCTGGCTCTGCGGCTGCGCGGTCCGGAATGGATCGACATCGTCGCCGAATCGGCGCAGGCGGGCGCGTTCTATCGCGGACTCGTCATGCCGATGTTCTATCTCATCGACTTCGGCGTGTTCGCGCTCGGCGCATACATCTTTTGGCGCAGCGCGGGACGGCGCGGGCTCGCGAACGAATTGGGGATGGCGATCGTCTGTCTCGCCGCCGCCTCCCTTCTCATCGGCTCGCTGTTGTGCTCGCAGATCGTGATGAACGATCTCGGCTGGCGCGTGATGCTGTTCGCGCAATTCGCCGCGCTGATCTGGACCGCCGCCGCGATGCGCCAGGGCTTGCTGGCTTCGGGCCGCTTGCGCTACGCCGCGAGCGTCGGACTGGCTTTCGGCTATGCGGCGCTCGTCGTCGCGACGCTGCAATTGCGCTTCTTCTTTCCGCACGCGCATATGCGCGACACGCTCGCCGACCAGATGGCGGCCTGGAGCTGGCTCGACGCGCGTCTTCCGAGCGGCGCCGTCGTGCAGCCGACGCCGAGCCGCTCGCGAGAATATGGCTATGGCCTCTATGGGCGCTTTCCCGTCGCCGTCGCGGATCGGCACAATGCGCTCCTCTTCGGCGCGCGGCCGGCGGAGATCGAGGAGCGAATGGACTATCTGTCGCCGATCTTCTCCGAGACGACGCTCTCTCTGGACGATGTGCGCCGCCGCGCCGGACGCTTCGCCATAGCGGCGCTGATCGTCTCCTCGCGGGATGCGGTGTTCGCGGCGCCGCAGGCGTGGACCGCCTCTGCGCGAGCCGACTATTCGAACGCCAATTTTCGCATCTATCTGCTGAACGCGCCTCGCCATGCGGAGAGCAACTGACATGCGCCCGATGCTCGCTCGCGCCGCAGCGCTCATTCTCTCTTATGTGTCGGCGACCGCGCTCGGCGCGGTCCTGTTCGTCGCGCTGATGCAATGCGCGACGGCGATTCTCGGTCCGGGCGTGATGTTCTACCGCGGCGTCGGCGCGCTCGCTCTCGTCTTCGTGCTGCTGATCGCGATGTTCCTCGCGCTGCCGTCGCGCCTCGTCCGGCGCGTCTCTCTGGACGGCGCCGATTCGATCGGCGCCGCCATTGTCGCGACATCCTTGCTGACCGCGGCGTTCGTGGTCGGGCCGGTGACAGTGGACCGATCCATTTCCGTGTTCATGCTGTCGCGATTCGACGCCGCCGACCATCCGCTCACCGCGGCCGAGGCGCGCGAGACCTTTCGCCGCGTCTATGTCGATGATTGGGCGCAGATCGATCGCCGGCTGAAGGAGCAGGAGCTCTCCGGCAATCTCGAGCATGGCGAAGCGGGCTGGCGCCTCACCGCGCAGGGCCGCGCCTTCATGGGAACGGCGCGCGTCATGTCGAGCCTCTTCAAAGGCGATCCGCGCTTCGTCGGAGGCAAGGATTGAAAATCGGCGCCCCCTCTGTCCGGCCCTCCCCCGCCGCGCGGGAGAGTGAGCGGAGACGGGGCCTTCGCCTCATGCTGGGAGGAATGATGTCCATTGTCGATTCCGGCTCGGCGCCGGCCTCGTCCCTGCGCGCGCGCCGGCTCGTCTCCGATCTCCATCCGAGCGACGGCGATCTCGTCTTTTTCGTCCTGCTGTTGTTCATTCTGCCGAACGCCATCCTCGCGGCGGTGTTCGGATGGCCCGTGGCGGCGCTCGTCTGGGGCGGCTGCGCGGGCGCCGTCGTCGTGGCGTGGCGCGCGCGGCGCGCGACGCCATTCTCGGCGCAGCCGGCCGCTCTCGGCCGGCTCGCCGCTTGCCTCGCATTCGGGCTCGCGCTGTGCGCGCTGGGCGGCGAGGGGCATTTCTTCTATGCGTCGCGGGACTGGCTCGTCCGGGACGCCGTGCTCGCCGATCTCGTGCGTGCCGGCGCGAATGCGCTCTATCGCGAGGGCGGAGCCGATTACATGCTGCGCGCGCCGCTCGGCGCCTATCTGGTTCCGAGCCTCGTCGGCCGCATCGCGGGGCTGCTTGCGGCGCATGTCGCGCTTTTGCTCCAGAACGCGACCATCATCGGCGTGACCTGCTATTTCGTCACCAAGATCGCAGGGGAATTCGGCAGATGTCGCAACGCGGCGCTGCTGCTCGTTTTCATTGGCTTCGCCGGCCTGGACATCCTGCCGCTACTCATCGCCGAGGCGATCGAATGGATGCGCGGCGCGCCGGTCATGCCGTTTCCGCACATGGAGTGGTGGGGACGGTATTTCTCTGCGCTGCACATGCAGTACACCAGTCATGTCGCGCTGCTGTTCTGGGCGATCAATCACTCGGCGCCGGGCTGGTGGTTCGCGCTGCTCGCGCTGCTCCATGCGCGGGGCGCCGCGCCTTTTGCCATCCTGCCCGTCGCCTTTGCGGCAATGTTGCTGTGGTCTCCTCTCGCCATGATGGGCGCCGCGCCTGTCCTCGCTTATCTTGCGATGGAGCGCTTTCCGCGCCATCTCTCTCGTCGTGAAAATCTCGTCGCGATCGGAAGCAGCCTCGCATTCCTGCCGATTGCGCTTTATCTGACGATCGACAATGGCGCGGTGGAGAAGGAATGGCTCGTCCTGCGCGACGGCTTTTTCACGCGCTATGTTCTGCATATGATGTTCGAAATTCCGCAGGCGGCGATCGTGCTCTACGCCTGGAGAATGGTCGAGCCCTGCGAGCGCCGGCTCGTCGCGCTGGCGCTGATCCTGCTCGCGATCATTCCCCTCTACAGCATCGGTCTCTACAATGATTTCATGATGCGCGCGTCGATCGCGCCGCTGTTCCTGCTCTCTGTCGTCTTCGCCCGGATCGCCGTGCTGACGCCGCGCGACAATGGCCGCTTCGCCTCGGCGATTTCGACGATCGTGCTGATCTCCGCCGCGACGCCGCTCATCGAATTGAAGACGGCCGTGATGGGCGGCCGGTTCGACGTCAGCGACTGCGATTTGCTCACGTCGTGGCGCAAGAACGAGCCGACGGCGCCGTTCGGCAATTATCTCGCGCATGCCGAAGCGGTTCCCTCCTGGCTGATGCGTCCGCAGAACGGCGAGCCGAAGACGCGCGAAGACCGGAAATGCTGGCCGGATCATCCGCTTCTGCCCGAGGACGAAAAATGATCTGTGCGCGAATCGGCGGGCCGCTTTGACTCCGTCGCCGCGCCTTGGCAAAAAGCCTCCGTCGTCAACAAGGAGAGGCGTCGCAGATGGCATCCATCGTCGAGCGGCTGAGCGAGGAGCTCGCGGCCAAGCAGTGGCAAGTGGAAGCCGCGGTGCAATTGCTCGACCAGGGCTCGACGGTTCCCTTCATCGCCCGCTATCGCAAGGAGGCGACCGGCCAGCTCGACGACGCGCAGCTGCGCCAGCTCGAGGAACGGCTGCGCTATCTGCGTGAGCTGGAGGAGCGCCGCAAGGCGATCCTGGAGTCGATCGAGACGCAGGGCAAGCTCGACGACGCGCTGCGCGCCACGATCATGCAGGCCGACAACAAGGCGCGCCTCGAGGACATCTATCTTCCCTATAAGCCCAAGCGCCGCACCAAGGCGCAGATCGCCATAGAGGCCGGCCTCGCCCCGCTCGCGGAAGCGCTGCTCGGCCATCCCGAGCGCGAGCCCAAGGCGCAGGCTTCAGCCTTCGTGAACGCCGATAAGAATGTGGCCGACGCGAACGCCGCGCTCGAGGGCGCGCGCGCCATTCTCGTCGAGCGTTTCGCCGAGAACGCCGATCTCATCGGCGCCTTGCGCGAATCCTTCTGGTCGCAGGGCGTGCTGAAATCCAGGGTGCGCGACGGCAAAGCCGCCGCGGGCGCCAAATTCTCCGATTATTTCGACTTCTCCGAGCCGCTGACCAAGCTGCCGTCGCATCGCATATTGGCGATGTTCCGCGGCGAGAAGGAGGAGGTGCTCGATCTCGAGATGATCGCGGCGCCCAATGAGGACGGCGGCGGCTATGAGGGCCGCATCGCGCAGCGCTTCGCCATCGCCGATCGCGGCCGGCCGGGCGATCGCTGGCTGCTCGATACGGTGCGCTGGGCCTGGCGCACCAAGATCGAATTGCATCTCTCCGTCGATCTGCGCCAGCGCCTGTGGCGCCTCGCCGAGGACGAGGCGATCCGCGTCTTCGCCGCGAACTTACGCGATCTGTTGCTCGCCGCGCCCGCGGGCGCGCGCGCGACGCTCGGCCTCGATCCGGGCTTTCGCACCGGCGTCAAAGTGGCGGTGGTCGACCGCACCGGAAAGATCGTCGCGACGACGGCGATCTATCCGCACGAGCCGCAACGCCGCTGGGACGAATCGCTGTCCGTCCTCGCCAAGCTGGCGCGCGAGCACAGGGTCGAGCTGATCGCCATCGGCAATGGCACCGCCTCGCGCGAGACCGACAAGCTCGCCGGCGATCTCATCTCCAAATTCCCCGAGCTGAAGCTCACCAGGATCGTCGTGTCGGAGGCGGGCGCCTCCGTTTATTCCGCGTCGGAATACGCCTCGCGCGAATTGCCCGGTCTCGACGTGACATTGCGCGGCGCCGCCTCGATCGCGCGGCGCCTGCAGGACCCGCTCGCCGAGCTCGTGAAGATCGATCCGAAATCGATCGGCGTCGGCCAGTATCAGCACGACATCTCGGAGCTGAAGCTGTCGCGCTCGCTCGACGCCGTCGTCGAGGATTGCGTGAACGCCGTCGGCGTCGATGTCAACACGGCTTCCGCGCCTCTGCTCGCGCGCGTGTCCGGCCTCGGCGAGACGCTCGCCGGCAATATCGTCGCGCATCGCGATGCGCATGGGCCGTTCCGCACGCGCGCGTCGCTGAAGGAGGTGTCGCGGCTCGGGCCCAAGGCGTTCGAGCAGAGCGCCGGCTTTCTGCGCATCATCGACGGCGACGATCCGCTCGACCGCTCCGGCGTGCATCCGGAATCCTATCCGGTGGTGCGGCGCATTCTCGCGGCGGCCAAGAGCGACATCAAGCAGCTCATCGGCAATGCCGCCGAGCTGCGCAAGATGAAGCCGCAGAGTTTTGTTGACGAGAGCTTCGGCCTGCCGACCGTCACCGATATTTTCGCCGAGCTGGAAAAGCCCGGCCGCGATCCGCGCCCCGCCTTCAAGACCGCGACCTTCCAGGAGGGCGTCGAGAAGATATCCGATCTGCAGCCCGGCATGGTGCTCGAGGGCGTCGTCACCAATGTCGCGGCCTTCGGCGCCTTCGTCGACGTCGGCGTGCACCAGGACGGGCTGGTGCATATTTCGGCGATGTCCAAGACTTTCGTCAAGGATCCGCGCGCGGTGGCCAAGCCCGGCGACATCGTCAAGGTGAAAGTGCTGGAGGTGGATGTTCCGCGCAAGCGCGTCTCGCTCACCATGCGCCTCGACGATGCGCCGGGGCAACGGCAGGCGGAAGGCCGCGAGCGCAACAGCGGCGCGCCGATGCGCCGTGCGCCGCCGGAGCAGCAAAAGGGCGCCGGCGCTTTGGGCGAAGCGCTGCTCGCCGCGATGCGCACGCCGCAGAAGCGGTGACGCTGCGCTCCTTCTCCCACTCGTGGGAGAAGGTGGCCCGGCGAAGCCGGGTCGGATGAGGGCCGCCGCGGTTCTCCGAGTCGAGCAGCGCTTCGCCTCGAGTTTGAAACGGTTAATCAGCGAGGACCCTCATCCAACCCCGCTTCGCGGGGCCACCTTCTCCCGCGCGCGGGAGAAGGAGCGCGCGTCGAGAGTCGGATTCAGTAATGATAGCGGCATTGTGCGATCAACAGGCTTTCGCCTTCGACGCGATAGACGAGCCTGTGCTCCAGCGTGATGCGCCGCGACCACCAGCCGCGCAAATCGCCCCGCAACGGCTCCGGCTTGCCTGTCCCGGAGAAGGGCGTGCGCAGAGATTCCTCGATGAGCTGGTTGACGCGTTCCAGAATCTTCGCGTCCTGCGCCTGCCAATAGAGGTAATCCTCCCAGGCCTGCTCGGCGAAGACGAGCTTCATTCGTCGAGCTTGCGCTCTATGCCTTCGCCCGCGTCGAGCGAATCGATCGCCGCCCGCAGCCGCTCGGCGTTGCGTGGGCTTTTCAGAAGATGCGCGGTCTCCTCATAAGAGGCGAAATCCTCGAGCGAGATCAGCACGGCCGCCGGCTTGCCGCGGTCGCGCGTGATCACCACGGGCTCGTGATCCTCGGTCACGCGGTCGAGCGTCGCGGCGAGGTTCTTACGGAGGTCGCTGTAGGAGGTGGTGCGCATGGGAAAGAATATGTACGTGAATGCGTACCTTTGCAAGGCGCTCACAAGAGCTTCAAAAAATCGTCCTCGGGAGGCGCCTCAATCCTCCATCTTCAGCGCCGCGATAAACGCCTCCTGCGGGATCTCCACGCGGCCGAACTGGCGCATCTTCTTCTTGCCTTCCTTCTGCTTCTCGAGCAGCTTGCGCTTGCGGGTCGCGTCGCCGCCATAGCATTTCGCGGTCACGTCCTTGCGGAAGGCGCGCACCGTCTCGCGCGCGATGATCTTGCCGCCCAGCGCTGCCTGGATCGGCACCTGGAACATGTGCGGCGGGATCAGCTCCTTGAGCTTCTCGCACATCTGCCGGCCGCGCGAATCCGCGCGCGTTCGATGCACCAGCATCGACAGCGCGTCCACTGGCTCGCTGTTGACGAGAATGCTCATCTTCACGAGATCGCCGGCGCGATAATCGGTGATGTGATAATCGAAGCTGGCGTAGCCCTTGGAGATCGACTTCAGGCGATCGTAGAAGTCGAACACCACTTCGTTCAGCGGCAGGTCATAGACCGCCATCGCGCGCTTGCCGACATAGTTCAAATCCGCCTGCACGCCGCGCCGGTCCTGGCAGAGCTTCAGCACGGCGCCGAGATAATCGTCCGGCGTCATGATCGTCGCGCGGATCCAGGGCTCCTGAATCTCGTCGATCTTCACCACATCCGGCATGTCGGCCGGATTGTGCAGCTCGATCTCGTCGCCATTGGTCAGCTTGATCTTATAGACGACAGAGGGCGCCGTCGCGATGAGGTCGAGATTGAACTCGCGATGCAGGCGCTCCTGGATGATCTCGAGATGCAGGAGCCCCAAGAATCCGCAGCGGAAGCCGAAGCCGAGCGCGGCGGAGGTCTCCATCTCGTAGGAAAAGCTCGCATCGTTCAAACGCAGCTTGCCGATCGCCGCGCGCAAATCCTCGAATTCGGCGGCGTCGACCGGGAACAGGCCGCAGAACACCACCGGCTGCGCCGGCTTGAAGCCCGGCAGCGGCGCATCGCACGGCTTCTTATCCTCGGTGATGGTGTCGCCGACGCGCGTGTCGGCCACCTGCTTGATCTGCGCGGTGATGAAGCCGACCTCGCCGGGACCGAGCGAGGCGACGTCGAGCATCTTCGGCTTGAACACGCCGATCTTGTCGACCTCATAATGGGCGCTCGTTCCCATCATGAGAATCTTCTGGCCCTTGCGCATGCGCCCATCGATGACTCGCACCAGCACCACGACGCCGAGATAGGCGTCGTACCAGCTGTCGACCAGCATCGCCTTCAGCGGCGCCTCCTCATCGCCCTGCGGCGGCGGCAGCCGGGTGACGATCGCCTCCAGCACATCGGGAATGCCGATGCCGGTCTTGGCCGAGATCAGCACCGCCTCGGAGGCGTCGAGGCCGATCACATCCTCGATCTGTTGCCGGATGCGGTCGGGCTCGGCCGCCGGCAGATCGATCTTGTTCAACACCGGCACGATCTCATGGCCGGCGTCGAGCGCCTGATAGACATTGGCGAGCGTCTGCGCCTCGACGCCCTGGCTCGCGTCGACGACGAGCAGCGAGCCCTCGCAGGCCTTCAGCGAGCGCGAGACCTCATAGGCGAAGTCGACATGGCCGGGCGTGTCCATCAGATTGAGGACGTAATCCTTGCCGTCCTTGGCCTTATAGTCGAGCCGCACGGTCTGCGCCTTGATCGTGATGCCGCGCTCACGCTCGATATCCATCGAATCGAGCACCTGCTCCACCATGTCGCGCGCGGCGACCGTGCCGGTCGCCTGGATCAGGCGGTCGGCGAGCGTGGACTTGCCGTGGTCGATATGCGCGACAATGGAGAAATTGCGGATAGTGTCTATCTTGCGCGTCGTCATGGCGGCGGGATAGCAGCGCGGGGCAGGGAAGGGAAGCGATTTGACAGGCGCTGCGGCGCCTCTGCTCCCCTGCGGCCCCGTTTTCGATCCGCAGGGCGGCCATGACCAAGGGCGAGCTGCGCGACGTTTCGGTGAACTGACCGCCGCGCGCGCTCGTCTTCAGCCCTTCTTCTCCGTCTTGTCGTCGAGCGCGGTCTTGGCCTTGGCGAGCAGCTCCAGCGCGCGCGGCTTGGCCCAGGCATAGGCTTCGACGGCGCGGGGCGCGCTCCAGCGATAGACGTCGCGCGTCGTCTTCACGGCGATGCAGCCGCCCTTTGTGAGCGTCTCGACCGTGCGGTCGAATTTGGCCAGATGGGGGCTGTCGGCGGGAATTTTCGAGCGCGTCCAGGCGACCAGCGCCTTGGTCTTCTCGGCCGCGAGATCGGCGAAGACGACGGCCGGATCGGGCTTGGGGAGAGCTGCGAGCCGCTCGTTCAACCGTTGAATCTCCCGCGTCGCCGCGGCCGCCTCGGCGGCGAGACGGTCGCGTTCGGCGAGCGCCGTTTCGCGCTGCGCCGCGGCCGCGTCGCGCTCGCTGCGCAGGCTGTCCCGCTGGCCGGAGACGGCGGCGAGCTCGCCGCGCAGGCCGTCCCGCTCGCTGGTCGCCGAAGCGAGCTCGGCCCGGGCGGCGTCGAGCTCCTTGGCGAGGGCGCTCGCCTTTGCGACAAGCTTCGACTTGTCGGCGATGTGGCGGTCGCGGTCGGCGGCGGCTTCCTTCAGCTGCGCCTCCAGGCCGGCCCCGTCCACGCCGCCCGTCGTCTCTTCGGCGACCGGGGCGGGGGTCTC
Source organism: Methylosinus sp. Sm6 (assembly GCF_019802345.1). Lineage (GTDB taxonomy): Bacteria > Pseudomonadota > Alphaproteobacteria > Rhizobiales > Beijerinckiaceae > Methylosinus. Next base: position 161,754 of record NZ_JAINDZ010000001.1, read on the forward strand.
GTCGGACAGAATCATCTCCTACCTCTCATGTGACCTAGAGACGCATCCGACCCGGACCATAAGAATTTTCACGATTCGGCAAAAGCGAAATCTTTTGCGGCGCCGTCAGCGCGGCGCGAGCAGAGGCGTCACCCCTTCAGTGTCTATATAGACGACGCCATCCTCGACCTTGACCGGATATTGGGCGAGGGCGCTCTCCTGCGGTTGGATGGGGGCGCCGGTGTTGAGGTTCCAGGTCCAGGCGTGGAGCGGGCAGGTCAGCACCTCGCCATCGAACTCCGCCTCCTCCAGCGGGTAGCTGGTGTGCGGGCATACGCCTTGAAAGGCCTTGATCTCGCCGCCGAGGGGCCAGGCCAGGATGATCACATGCTGGTCCGCGATGACGAGCCGCATCCCGCCCTCGAAGATCGTGTCGTCCTTGCACACTCTCTGGAACATGTCCGAAACCTCCCAATCGCGGATTTCGACGCAAATGTCGGACCGAAGCTTTCCGCGCGGCCCGGCTCGGTTGAATTCAGCACGCTCTCGTAATAGGACGGACGTAGCTCCTTCCCTGGGGGAACCTGCTGTGTGGCGCTCGGTCCGAATTGTCCTGGAGGCGAACAAAAGTGAATATCCTATATAAGACAACCACCCACGTGAGCATTGGCGACGACATCGCGTTCTTCGGCACCAAGCGAGTCTTCGATACGGTTGTCCCGGGACATAACGCTTTCGTCTACAGCCGCAGCGAAAAGGATGCGTGGAAGGCCGATCTCGGCATTCGCATCGACCTCGTCGTGATCGCGGGAACGCCGATCTGGAGCGGCCGGCAGATGCGGGGCCTCGAAGAATTCGTCATTCAGAATAAGAAGCCGATCTTCTATTGCGGCGTCGGCATGAACTATGAGGACAACCCCAGCCGGGATCTGGCGCTCGCCAACGCCGTCGGCTTCATCGGGCGTGACAATTTCGCCTGGAAGCGCGCGCGCAGACGCACCGATGCGGTGGTTTATTGCTGCCCGTCGATCTTCTCGGTCGACGCTTCGCCCACCCGAGGCGACAAGATCGGCGTCATTCTGCAGGTCGACACCTTCCCTGAAAAGCAGATGAACCTGATCAAGCGATGGCCGAAAGAGGACGTCGTCATCATCTGCAACGAAATCATCGACTATGTGTGGGCCGAGGCGAATCTGCCGGGGTACGACATTGTCTACTCCCGTGTTTTGAAGGACATGACGCAGTTCTACCTGCGCTGCAAGGAAATCTATTCGATGCGCATTCACGGCGCGCATCTCGCCTATGCGCTCGGCATTCCGACGGTCTGCATCAAAAACGAGAAAGACAAGTCGGTCTGCGTGGAGAAGATCGGCGTCAAGCTCGTCGACCCGGACAAGGTGACCGAGGCCGACCTCGCCTGCGACCAGTCCATCAAGGCGAGGATGTACGACGACTATATCAAATACACGTCGTCGCGCCTCGCGGCGGCGTTCCCGCAACTCGGCATCGCTGCTCCGCATGTGACGAGCGACGCTCGCGACGCGGTTCAGCAGCCGCCGCAGGCCCCGGCGCCCGTCGAAGCCGCGCAGCCGCAGGCGGCTCCTGCCGAGACCGAAGCTCGCGCGCCGGCGCCGGCGGAGGCGGAAACGCGAGCCTGACCCGTGGTCCGGAGCCGATGATGCGCACACAGGAGATTGCGAGGCTGCTCGCCGGGTCGATTTGCGCGCCGAGGCGCGGCGGCGCCTCGGACGCGGCGGGCGAAAGGGCGACCACGGAACGCGCGCGGCGTATGGGCCGTTGTCTGCTCATGGGTCTCATCCTGTGCGGCGGGCCCGCGATCGGCGCGACGAACGAGCCATGTCCGGCGAATAGCCCCGTTCCGCTCGCCGCGCGGAGCGAGGAGCATCCCGTCATCCTCGTCGACGGACAATATTCTCCCTATTTCAAAGGCGCGGTGAGCGGCAAATGGCTGCTGCTTCGCGACGGCGATTTCATGACTCTGGAGGGCAGGGGATATTTTCGCGTTCGGCTGGAAATCGAATATTGGTTCGGCCATGGCGAGGTCGGCGCGACGAACTTCACCAGCGTCGAGGGCGAGCTCATCCATGTCGCATCGGGCGGCGGCAAGAAGGTCGACGACAAATATTCCTCGAAAAGCGAGCAGAACATGCTCGGTCGGCCCGACAAGGGGTTCAGCCGGGTGACGGCGGACGAGACGCCTTGGATGAACGAATTTTACTATCTCGACGGCAAGGCGACCTTGGCGCTGCGCGAGGGAGGCCGATATGCGCATATCAATTATGCGGTGAAGCCGGTCTCCTGGCAGGATATCGTCAAGGATGTGCAGACGCCGATCGATCCCGCGAAAAAATGGTTGCGGACCGGCATGGTGAGGGACCGTTGCCGCAGCGCCGACGGGCGCTGAGCCGATGAGCGAAGACGCAGCCGCCTTCTGCGTCGTCGTCACGACGGTCGGCAGCGAAGCCTGCGCAAAAGAGATCGCGCGCGCGGCGCTCGCATCGAGGCTCGCCGCCTGTGTGCAGATCGCTCCGATCCGCAGCCTCTATGAGTGGGAGGGCGAGCTGCGCGACGAGCCGGAGCTGCAGGTGCAGCTGAAGGCTCGAATCTCCGACTACGACGCGCTCGCCGCCGCGATTCGCGCGCTGCACCCTTACGAGGTTCCAGAGATCCTGCGCTTCGACATCGCCGGCGGCGATCCTGCTTACCTCGCATGGGCGGCGCAGGCGACGACGCGAGGCCGGCCGTAGGGATCGTGCGAGCCTGAAGGCTCGATCTTCCGTCAGCCGTTGCGGCGCAGCGCGCGTCCGCCGGAGGCCGGATCGGGCGAGAGGCTCGCGAGCGCTTGGCCGCGCAGCTGTTCGGCCTCGGTCCGCGCGACTTTGGCGTCGGCGCGCGCCGTCCGCGCGGCGCGGCGGTAGCGCCCATGCGCCACCCAGGACGACAGGCCGCCCGCCAGCACGCCGAGCGCGATCGAGGCCAGCACCACGAGATAGAGCGGCGCTTCGAAGGAGGGGCCCGTGGCGTCGCCGCCGGGGAGCGGGTCGATGAAGACCTGCACCGGCGCGCGGTTGGCCATTGCGAAGAACAGGAACAGCAGCGCGAGGGGCGCGAAGACGATGATGCGTAGAATCGATTTCATCTCACCTTACCCGTTGCGCGCCGCGTTTTCGCTCGTTTCAGGCCGGCGGTCAGCTGGCGCCCTCGTTCAGCCTTTCGCGCATTTCCTTGCCCGTCTTGAAGAAGGGCACGGATTTCTCCTCCACCTCGACCTGCTCGCCGGTGCGGGGATTGCGGCCGGTGCGCGCCTCGCGGCGCTTGACCGAGAAGGCCCCGAAGCCGCGCAGCTCGACCCGGTCGCCGCGCGCGAGCGCCAAGGCGATTTCATCGAGGATCGTCGTGACGATCGTCTCGACGTCGCGCTGATAGAGGTGGCCGTTGCGGGAAGCGATACGTTGGATCAATTCGGACTTGATCATGTGATGTTCCAGATGGACCGATGCGCGCCACATCCACTCTTCAGTCGGGAGTGGGAGCCTGCCAAATCGCGACAACACCGTCAAGCAGGCCGCGCTCCGCGACGGCGCCGACGCGCTGCAGCGTCTGCGCGAGCGCGTCGAGCCCCAGCGCCCGAGCGAGGCCGGCGGCCGAATCGACGAGGCCGAATCGCTCGATCGTGCTCTTTTTCTTCCAGTCGACGACCGGCAGGCGCTTGGCCACGCCCTTCTCGGTCTCCAGCCATTCGATCGCCTCGCGCTCGCCGCCGAGGCGGTCGACCAGCTTCAGCGGAAGGCCCTGGCGGCCGGTGAAGACGCGTCCGTCGGCCACTTTGGCGAGCTCGTCGTCGTCGAGCCTGCGGCGCTCCTTCACCAGCCCCTTGAACCAGTCGTAGGAATCGGCGACCAGCGCCGCGATCGCCGCGCGCGCCTCCTCGCTGGTCGGCTCGAAGCCGTTGGGCGCGGCCTTCAGCGGCGAGGACTTCACCGTCTCCATCTGCACGCCGACGGTGTCGAGCAGCTTGCCGACATTGGGGAATTGGAACAGCACGCCGATCGAGCCGACCAGCGAATTGCCATGAGCGACGATCTCGTCTGCGGCGATGGCGGCGATATAGCCGCCGGAGGCCGCGAGCGTGCCGACGACGGCGACGACCGGCTTCTTGTCGGCGAGCCGCCGCAGGGCGTCGTGCAGCCTCTCGGCGCCGGTGGTGGTGCCGCCGGGGCTGTCGATCGCCAGCAGCACGGCGCTCGCATGCGAATCGCCGATGGATTTGACGAGGTCGAGCGTCTCCTTGTCGCCGGTGATGATGCCGCTGACGGAGAGCCGCGCGATATGGGGAGAGAGCTTGGCCGCCGGCCCCAGAGCGCCGTCGCCATAACGGGCGAACAAGGCGAGCGCCGCGGCGGCGGCGGCCGAAATGGCGAGGGTGCGCCAGAGCGACAGCTTGCGCCGCAGCCGGCGCCGGTCGATCAGATAATCATGCGAAAGCGACATGCCGAACCTTGCGCGAGTGCGTCGAACGCTCCCTCGGAGCGCGCCGCACCCTAACCCGTTTCGCTTCGCCTGTGAATCGCCTGCGCGAGAAACTGCAGGGCGATCGGGTGAAGGATAAACTCCACTCCTCGTCCTGAGGAGCCGCCGCAGGCGGCGTCTCGAAGGACGGCCGCGGGGCGCAATCAAACGTTTCTCCCCGTTGCCATCCTTCGAGACGCCCGCTTCGCGGGCTCCTCAGGATGAGGGCGATGGGGTTGTAGCCCTTCACCCGATCGCCCTGCGGAAACTACGCCGCCGTCACATCTTGTTGCAGCTGGACGAGGCCGGCAGCAGCGCGAGCTCGGTCATCTCGCCGGTCAGGACGAAATCGCCGTAATCGAGCTTCAGCGCGCGGGAGATGCCGTTTTCATAGAGGTCGAAGGACAGCACATAGACGGGCTGCTCGTCGCGCTTGCCCGGCTCGAAATAGGAGATCGACACCGGCCAGCGGCGCAGTCCCTCGAGCGGCTTGATCTGCGCGGCCTTCTCGCCGGCCGCGGCGCTCGTCGCCTTGCCGAGGACGGTCAGAGTGTCGAATATTTTCTCGCCGTCGCCGGAGCCGTCATAGACCTTGGCCTCGAGGATCGTCTCGCCGCCGCCCGCGGCCGCGAGAATGTGGCGCAAATGCTCGGTCGGGAACAGCGCGCCGCCATCGAGCGCGAGCGAGGAATGCTTGGGCTGCGCGAGATCGACCGACATCGACGCGCCGCCGCTCTTCTTGGCCTTGCCGTCTATGTTCTCGGACGGGACATTGTCGAGCCGCGTCTCGATGCGGAAGCGGAAGTCCTTGCCGTCGCCGGTCTCGAAGGTGTTGGAGCGCATGTCGGAAAGGCGCGCCGGGCCTTCGGACGGCTGCAGCTCGGTGATCTGGCGGAAGTTCTGAACATAGCCTTCGCAGGCCGAGCCGGAGAAGTCGAAGGCGATGCGGCCGCGCGCCGAGGACGGCGCCTTGCCGCCCGAGGCCTGGCCGAGCGAGAGATCATAGACCGCGCGATGCGGCGCGAGCTGCGGCAGGGCGACGACCGCCGCCGCGGCGGCGTCCGCAAGCGCCGCGCCGGGCGCGATGATCGAGGCGCAGCCGATGATCGCGCCGAGAATGCGTGCTGGGGCCATGCGGAAAATCTCTCCCTTGCTCGAGCTCGAGGATGATGTTTCGCTCGCGCGTCGCATCGGCGGCGGCAAAGCTTTCGAATCGAACGACCACGCCCAGGCGCCGCCGAGCGTGCGCGCTTTTTCTGGTGGACGGCGCGGCCTCGAGAGCGGGCCGTCGAGGCGTCGTCGTTCCGTCATCGATTGCCTCCCGACCTTGACCAAATTACGGTCGGGGCCGAGCGAAGGCAAAAATTTTCGGTAGACTAGTGGCGCGATTCAGCAAATTTGAGGGGCTGAAGGAGCGAGCCAGAAGGCTCGCGGTCCAAGCGCGGCCCTGGACCGCGAGTCTTCAGGCTCGCTTTCGATGAAGCACGCCGCTGAGCGGAAAAGGACGATCAATCACCATGACGGCGACATCGCAATCGACGCCCCTGGAGCGCCTCGCGGCGCTCGGGCTCACGCTGCCCACTCCGGCCGCCCCGGTCGCAAATTATGTCCCCTGGACGCGCTCCGGCAATCTGGCGTTCGTTTCCGGCCAGCTGCCGGTCGGCGCGGGCGGCGCGATCGATCCGGCGCATAAGGGCAAGCTCGGCGCGGGCGTCTCGCTGGAGGCGGGGCAGGGCGCGGCGAAGATCGCCGCGCTCAATGTGCTGGCGCAGGCGGCCGCCGCCGCAGGCGGAGATCTCGGCAGGCTGCGCTGCCTGAGGCTCGGCGGCTTCATCAACAGCGCCGGCGATTTCGGCCAGCTGCCGCAAGTGCTGAACGGCGCCTCGGATCTCGTCGCGACCGTGCTCGGCGAGAACGGCCGCCATGCGCGTTTCGCCGTCGGCGTCGCGCAGCTGCCGCTCGACGCGGCGGTCGAGGTGGACGCGACCTTCGAGATTCTCGAGTGACGGCCGACATCACGACGCGAATGCCCCCTCCCTCACCCTCCCCCGCTTCGCGCGCTTCGCGGGAGAGGGAGGCGGCCGGCCTTTCGCGACCGGCCGATGAAGCGCCGAATCCTCCCCCTCTCCCGCGCAGCGGGGAAGGGTCGGGGAGGGGGCGCTTCGAATTCGGCGCTCTTGTCGCAAGGCGCGCCTAGCCCATGCGCGACGATCGTCACTCCTGGCTCGTCGAACGCCCGATCGCGCATCGCGGGCTGCACGACGTGTCGCGGGGCGTCATCGAGAATTCCCTCTCCGCGGCGCGCGCCGCCGTCTGCGCGGGCTACGCCATCGAATGCGACGTGCAGGCGACGGCGGACGGCGAGGTCGTCGTGTTCCACGACGAGACGCTGGATCGTCTGACCGATGGCGTCGGCCGCCTCGGCGCGCTGAGCCTCGTCGAGGTCCGGCGGCTCGCTCTGCGCGGGACCGACGAAGGCGTCCCGACCTTGCGCGAGCTCATCGCGACGATCGGCGGCGCGGTTCCGCTCGTCATCGAGATCAAGAGTCGCTTCGACGGCAGTCTCGCCCTCGCGCGAAGCGTCGCCGAGATCGTCTCGGACTATCGCGGCCTCGTCGCCATCGAGAGCTTCGATCCCGATCCGATCGCCGAGCTGCGCGCCAGCGGCGCCGGCTTCGGACTCTCGGGCGTTGCGCTCGGCATGGTGGCCGAGGCGTCCTATGAGGGGGAGGAGTGGAGCTTTCTGTCCGCGGCGCAGCGGCGGGAGCTCACGCAATTCGCTCACGCCCCGCGCACGCGTCCGGACTTTCTGTCGTGGAACGTCCACGATCTCCCGCATGAGAGTCCGCGCCGCTTCCGCGAGGAGCGGGGTCTTCCGGTCACGGTCTGGACCGTGCGCTCGGCGGCGCAGGCGAAGGCCGCTCGGGCCTTCGCCGATCAGATCGTCTTCGAGGGCTTTGCGCCCTGACTCGCGCCTTCAGGCTCGCTGTGTCAGTGCGCTGAGGCCGACGTCTGCGCCGCCGGCGTCGTCGCCACATGCGCCGCGAGCGCGTCGCGCAGCGCCTGCTCCTTATTGTGGTCGAGCGACGTCTTCAGCACCACGCCGCCCGTTCCCTTCACCGCCTCCAGCACCTTGTCGGCGGTCAGCTTGCGGATCAGCACGAACAGAGCGGCGTTGCCGGGCTGCAGCGTCTCCGACAATTGCTTCATGAACTCGTCGTTGACGCCATAGTCGGTGAGCGCGCCGCTGAGCGCGCCGGCGCCCGCGCCGATCGCCGCGCCGAGCAGCGGATTGAGGAAGATGAGCCCGATCAGCGCGCCCCAGAAGGTGCCGCTGACGGCGCCGGCCGCGGTGGTGTTCAGAAGCTGATTCAGCTTGATCCTGCCGTTCTGCTCCTTCACCGCGATCACGGCGTCGGTGATCTCGATCAGATATTCCTTCTGCAGATCGAACAGCTTTTGTCTGATGTCCTCGGCCTTGGCCTCGGTCGGATAGACGATGACGACGAGATCGGACATGAAGGTCTCCTGTTTGGCGGAAGACGTGCGCGCTCAGCGAAGCGCATGCACATGTCGCCCGAACGACGCCGCGGCGGGAAGCGCGCGGAATGTCGCGGGGACGCGCCGGTTTCGTTCGGCCGCCGCAGGTCTAAGATTGCGTCGGGGCGAGCCTTCGCCAAGCGGCGGGCAGATGATTTATGATGTCGTCGGCGATGAGGCCGGGACCGAAGGCCTCGGCGGCCGCGGCGTGCATCCAGACGGCGCAGCTCGCGGCGGCGAAGGGCTCCATGCCCTGCGCCAGCATTCCGGCGACGATTCCCGTCAGAACGTCGCCCGAGCCGGCGGTGGCGAGCCAGGGCGAGGCCTCCGGCATGATCGAGGCGCGCCCGTCCGCTGCGGCGACGATCGTGTCCGGCCCTTTGAAAATGACGACAGCGCCGATCTCGCGCGCCGCTTCGCGCGTGCGCTCGAGCTTGGAGATCGGCGCGCCGGACATGGTCTTCTCCCAGCGCTGGCCGTGGAAGAGGCGCGCGAATTCGCCGCCGTGCGGCGTCAGCACCACCGGACCGGGCGCGCTCGCAATGGCGCGGCCGAGGCGCTCGGGCGCGAGTGCGAAGCTGGTCAGCGCATCGGCGTCGAGCACCGCCGCGCGGGGCTCGGGGGAGGGGGCGAGCGCGGCCTCGACCAGAGCGCAGCAATCCTCGCCGACGCCGAGCGCGGGGCCGAGCGCGACCACATTCTTGCGCTTGTCCTCGAGCAGGCTGGCGAGCCCGGCCGGCCCGTCGGCGACTCGCAGCATCACCGAGGTGAGGGCGGGCGCATTGACGGCGAAGGCGTCCTGAGGCGTCGCCAAGGTGACGAGCCCGGCGCCGGCCCTGAGCGCCGCCGTCGCCGCGAGCCGCGCCGCGCCGGTGTGCGAGGCGCCGCCGGAAACCACGACCGCATGGCCGCGCGCATATTTGTGCCCCTCGACGCGTGGCGGGCGCAGCGCCGGCGCCCAGGCGTCCGGCTCGTTGACGAAGGTCTGCGGCGCGATCCGCTCCAGCACGGAGGCGCGAATGCCGATATGGGCGCAGGAGATGGTTCCGCAGCGCAGCCGGCCCGGCAGCAGCAGATGGCCGCATTTGAGGCGGAAGAAGGTGACGGTCGAATCGGCCTGCACGGCGACGCCGCGAATGGCGCCGCTGGTGCCGTCGACGCCCGACGGAATATCGACGGCGATGATCTTCTGCTTGGTCTCCGCCCGCCAGGCGTTGAGCCGCTCGATCAGCGCCGCGGCCGGCCCGTCGATGTCGCGCGCGAGGCCGGCGCCGAACAGGGCGTCGATGACGAGATCGACGCCGGTGAAATCGCAGCTCGCGGCGTCCTCGACGCGGCCGTCCCATGTCGCCGCCGCCTCGCGCGCGTCGCCGCGCAGCGCCTCGGGCGGGACGAGGGCGGCGACCCGCACCTTGAAGCGCTGGCTGCGCAGCATGCGCGCGGCGACATAGCCGTCGCCGCCATTATTGCCCGGCCCGCACAGCACCAGCACCCGGCGCCCGGCGGTCTTCACCAGAAAGGCGGTGGCGGCGGCGGCGATGGCCGCGGCGGCCTTCTCCATCAGCGCCATGCCGGCCACGCCGCTCTCCATGGTGAGGCGGTCCGCCCGCGCCATTTGCGCGGTGGTGAGAAGCTCGGGCGGGTAGGGGCCATGCGGCATGGCGGAATGGTGGCCGAAGGCGCCATTCTCCGCAACGGTCTTTCGCGCAAGCGGGCGAATTTGCCGCGCGGGGCGCGAATGTGGAATAAGTCTGCAGCACAAACGCCCAAACCAAGAACGCCCATGCTCTCGGCCGTCATCCTCGCCTTCGATGCATCCCGCGCCGCGGCCGGCGCCCGGGAAGGGGCGCAGCGCGAGGCGATCGCGCGCACGCTCGCCTCGCTGGTCGAGGCCTGCGTCGCCGGCCTGGTGGCCGATGCGGTGCTGGCGGGGCCGCCCGATTCGGGTCTCGGAGTCCTCGCCGAGGAGGCGGGCTGTGGGCTCGTGGAAGCGGTCGACGCGCGCTCCGGCCTCGCCCGCGCTCTTGCGGGCGTGCGTTATCCGGACGTTCTCGTGCTGCGCGCCGGCCATGCGCCGGAGCGCGGCTTCGTCGACGAATTGCGCGACGCCCATGAGTACGGCGAGCGCACGCGAGCTCATGTGCTGCGCGCGGCTCCGCATTCGCTGCTCACGCGCCTCGCCCCGCGCCTCTCCGAGCCCGTGGGCCTCATCGCGCCGCGCGCCGCCTTCGGCGCGGCCGGCGACCTCGCCGTGCTGGCGAAAAAGCTGCGCGCGGCGGAGCTGACGACGCGGGCGCGGCGGACGATCTGAAGTCGGTTATTGACACATGGTTGTTTTTTGTTGAGTTGTTTTTTGTTGATCAATTATAAATACTATCATAATCTGCAGAAGTGTCCGCATCATGACATCACGGTGGTCGCATCGGGTCACAATTCGAGTCGGCGGAAAGGCGAGGTCGCTCATTTCGTTCAATTCTACGCGGGCAGGAGATCTCATAATCTCGATCAAGGCTGCTGAACAAATGCGGGATCCGTTCTTACTCTTAGCTGAAGCTGGGCAAAGCAAGTTACACGGAAGGGGGATAGTGCAGCAAAGATATACGTTGCATAGATCCGATGGATCTAATACTGATAATGTTATTCAGCATACGCTTGAGTTAGATAGTGGTGAGGTTTTGCGTCCTCGTCAGATAACTAAATCAGTAAAAAGTGGAAATTTTACTCACATCTTTTCCCGGCGGTATCCGAATCTGGTTTCGTCGCGATATGAAATAGGAAGGCCAGCCGCAAATCATATTGAACTAGGAGATTTCAATTCGTCCCGCTTCATGCTTGTTACCTCTCTATTTGCTGGGTTGAGCGATACACAGTTCGAAATAAAAGAGTGGCCTGATTGCAACGTAATGAAGCAATCGATAGGCATATTCCAGCTGATTATAATATGGTCATATATTGCATTACCGTCTCATGAGTCGGGTTCGTTGATTCATTCTCTGTGGAGCACAAGCTTAACACCGGATAATTGTGCTGAATTGCATCAAATTATAGGAGGGCGTCTTTTGGATGAGTTTATCGTTATATTAAAGAAAATGATTCCGGAAACCTCATTGCCTGAATGCGCTCTGAGGAACGTTGGCATGTTTAAAAATGGCCTTTAAGTAGATGAATTGGCTTATCGTCTTAAGTTTTCCGATCTGCAAGCAGCGCGTTCCTTCTCCCACTCGTGGGAGAAGGTGGCCCGACGAAGTCGGGTCGGATGAGGGTCCTCGGCTCATGACAATTTCGAATGGACCCTCATCCGACCCTCGCTGACGCGAGGGCCACCTTCTCCCGCCAAGGCGGGAGAAGGGAAGCGCCCGTCTTGTCAGCGTTGCGACGAGAAGGTGTTGCAGCTGTCGATGCGGCCCGACTGCAGCCCCTTCTGCAGCCACTCCGCCCGCTGCGCCGAAGAGCCGTGTGTAAAGCTGTCGGGGACCGCATAGCCCTGCGCCGAGCGCTGCAGGCGGTCGTCGCCGATCGCCTGCGCGGTGCGGATCGCCTTCTCCACGTCGCCGGGCTCCAGGATCCGCCAGTTTTTATTGGCGTTGGCGGCCCAGACGCCAGCGAGGCAATCGGCCATCAGCTCGGCGCGCACCGAGATGTTGTTGGCCTCGGCGCGGCTCGACGCCATCTGCTGGGCGCGCTGCACCTTGGGCAAGAGGCCGAGCTCGTTCTGGATGTGATGGCCCATCTCATGGGAGATCACATAGGCATAGGCGAAATCGCCGCCGCCGCCGAAGCGCCGGTCCATATCCTTGAAGAACGATGTGTCGAGATAAATCTTGCGGTCGACCGGACAGTAGAACGGTCCCATCGCCGATTGCGCGCGGCCGCAGGCGGAGCCGGTGACGCCGTTGAACAGCACGAGGCGCGGCGGCGTGAAGCGCACGCCTTTTTGATCCGGCAGCACATGCGACCAGACGTCCTCGTTCTCGGCGAGCACGGCGGCGATGAACTGGCCCTGCCGATCCGCCGGCGCGCCGGTCGGCGCCTGGCGGGTGGGGCGGTCCTGGCGCTGCTGCGCGACCTGGCCGCCGCCCATCTTGTTGAGCATCTCGGCGCCGCCGATCAGCACCGCCGGATTGATGCCGAGCGCATAGGCGATGATGCCGAGCACCACCATCGTGCCGAGGCCGAGCCCGCCGCCGCCCATGCCGAAGCCGGAGCCTGAGCCGCCCTCGGCGTAATCGGAACCGCGGCGATCCTCGATATTCTCAGACCGGCGAAAATCTTCCCATCTCATCGCTGCGGCGCTCCGCTCGCCTCCAGCGTCCGCGCGGACGCCGATTCCTGCTCCCAGAAGAAGGGCGCGGACTGCGCCAGCCGTCCGCCGAGCCGCACCGGCGCCATGCGCAGCGCCAGGCCGGCGGCGTCGAGCTCCACCGCGACGCCGCACAGCGTCGCCTCGCCCTGCGCGGGCTCGAGGCGGGCGCCCGGCGTCTTGCGGGTGAAGCGGCGCAGCGGCTCCTCCTTGTCCATGCCGATGACCGAATCATAATCGCCGGTCATGCCCGCGTCGGTCATATAGGCCGTGCCCTGCGGCAAAATCTGCCCGTCGGCGGTCGGCACATGGGTATGCGTGCCGACGACCAGCGAGGCGCGGCCGTCGACGAAATGGCCCATCGCCATTTTCTCGCTGGACGTCTCGGCATGTATGTCGACGATGAGGGCGTCGCAAGCCATGCCCAGCGGACAGGCGCCGACCTCGCGCTCGATCGCCGCGAACGGATCGTCCATCGCATCCATGAACACCCGGCCCATGACATTGACGACCAGCACCTGCCGGCCATTGGCGGCGGTGTAGAGATTGGCGCCGCGTCCCGGCGTTCCGGGCGGATAGTTCACCGGGCGCAGCAGCCGCGGCTGGCGCTCGATGAACACCATCGCCTCGCGCTGGTCGAAGACATGGTTGCCGGTGGTGACGCAATCGGCTCCGGCCTCGAGAATCTCGTCGCAAATGGCCTCGGTTATGCCGAATCCGCCGGCCGCGTTCTCGCCATTGACGACGATGAAATCGAGCGCCCAACGCCGCCGCAGCTCCGGCAGGCGCTCCATGATCGCCTTGCGCCCCGCCCGGCCGACCACGTCGCCGATGAAGAGGAGGCGCGTCGCGGCGGCGTCGGGCGCGGGGGCGGCATAGGTCATGAGGGCTCGCTTTGTTTCCCCTGTCATATAGCGCCGGGGCGGCGGCGGCAATTTTGGAGGCGGGCCGCGCTTTTCGCTCACGCCGCCGCGGTTTTCGCGTCGAAGCCGGCGCAGGCGAGACGGACGGTTTTCGGAAGAAGATGCTCGCCGGCTTCGTAATAGCGCCACATGCGGGGGCTGACGCCGAGAGCCGCCGTGGCTTCGGCTTGCGTCATCCGATGCCCCTCTCGCCAGGCCCGCAGCCATGCGCCGCCCTGCTCGCGCGCCAGCCGCCAGAGCGTGTCGGACGAAATTTCCATCTCGCCGGCCCAATGGGCGCTCCATCCCCATTCCCCGACCGAGACCTGCGCGAAAGCGGCGGCGTCATCGCGCAGCGGCGCGAAGATCGTGAAGCGCGCGATGTGCGCGCCGATATCCACCGGGCTCTCGGCGCCGCCTTTCCACGTCACGATCAGCGTGCGGCCGGCGCCGGCGCGAAGAGAGCGGATGTTCGGGGCTTCGGCGTCCATGCTCGATCCTTCCGCGCGAGCCTGGCCCATGCGGACCAGAGCAGCCGCTTGTTCGCCGCCGCCCATGCCATCGCCTCGGCGGCTCTGCGTGCGTCGCCCGCCCTCACCACCATGGTCTCGATCTCGACGATTGCCCGAACGCCACGGCCTTCGATGTGAAAATGGGGTAGGAGATGATCGTCGGCGTAGATCGCGATCGTGCAGTTGGCGAAGCGGCGGATCGTCGCCATCGGAACTCCCACTGCATTAGAATAGGCAATAGTTGCCGTTTCGCAAAGAACGTTCGCGCAGGGCCGGAATTTCTGCTCGTGACCCTGAGCAGCCTCCGGCCTCCTCGACCGCAACGACTGAAACGGTTGGATAGGCGACATTCAACCTCGTGTGTTAAATGCGTCGCAAACGGACGCATTCCGCGCGATCGCGCGGAGCGGCTCTTAAAGGCTTGTTTCGCTTTTCGCCTTAAGTTCCAGACTTTCCAACTTTGAATCAGAGGGCGGCACACAATGGTCTGGGGAATGTATCTGCCGCACAGCGGCGGTTCTTATGGGCCATACGGCGACAACGAGGGGCCGGTGGATCATTATGGCGATGGTTGGCATCATCGACTACTTAAATACTCTCAAGAACAAATGTTAGAAGCTCAAAGAGAATTTTATAGCCGTTCTTACCCGTACTGCGTCGTCGAAAAATTTTTGTATGAATGCGGACACAAGCAGCCGAGCCCCGACGACGTCGTAGTAACTCCAATCGAACAGCATGAGCCGCCCAGGTTCCGTCAGACCCACAAAGGTTACAAGGAATTGGCTTCTATCATTACTATAGGAAATCGCATGTGGGCCGTAGATGAGGCAATCAAAAGGCTTATCTATCGCCTCGAGCCCGGCTTGCACCAGTTCTATCCTCTCGAAATCAGGATGCCTAGAGGCAGGGTTTATCCAGTTCAATATTACGTACTAGTTGTTGGTCGCTGGCTTGACAGCTTATCTCCGAATGACAGCGATAGGCGGTCCTTTGCGCACTATAACCCGGAGATCAATCATTTTTTTATTCATGGGTATCAGAAAAATGTCACCGGATTGGCGCTCCGACAGTCCGTGTTCAAGGGCGCGCATCTCTGGCGCGAACGCGGTCTCAAAGAATGGCTCATTTGTTTTTCCGATACCCTTGCGGCCGATCTCGCAAGGGCCGAACTCATGTTGCCAAAATATTATCGAATGAGAAGCATTTGATGACCTTTATTCTACTTGTGTCAGCTTCAGCGGATCTCCTCGTCCGCTTCAAATGCTTTGCATTTTGAAGCGGACTACGTCCGCAGCCGGTCGGAAACAGACCTAAACGCGAGCCGGCAGGAATGCCGGAGATTGGCGCTCTGCGGAATTCAAATCGACCCACGACCGCCGCGACTTGCGGCTTCATACGGAGGCCCGGCTGATATAAGATCGCGGTTCCGGCGTCCGGCCCACGCCGGACCTCGAAAAGGGAGGGCGAATCCGCTCCCTCGCCGCGAACCGGAGTTCCGCGCTTTGTTCCATATCGCCGAGATACGTGGGCGCGAGCCTTATGATCCGAGCAAAGCCCCGGACGGACCCTTCGTGGTGTTCGAGGATGGCCGCGAGGGCGGGGCGCTGCTGTTCGACGCGCCGGAGGAGATCATCGCCGCGCATGAGCCGGACCAGGTCCCCGCGGCGTTCGCGCGCATGGAGGCGGCCTCGCGTCGCGGACTCTATCTCGCCGGCTATGCGGGCTATGAGCTCGGCTATGCGCTGGAGAAAAAATTCCTCGGCGGCCCGGTTCCCCGCGCGCGCACGCCGCTCTTGCTGTTCGGCGCCTTCCGCACGCCGCGCCAATATGAATGGCGCAACGCCGCCTCGCTCGCGGCCGGCGATCCGACGATCGACGTCGCGCTGACGCCGGCCTGGAGCCTTTCCGAATATGAGGAACGCTTCGACGCCTGCCGCGACTTCATCTATGCGGGCGACGTCTATCAGATCAATCTGACCTTTCCGCTGTATGGCCGCTATGAGGGCGAGGCGACGGCGCTCTATCGCGCCTTGCGCAAGCGCCAGCCGGTCGCCTATGGCGGCGTCGTCGCGCTCGGCGCGGAGAGAATCGTCTCGCTGTCGCCGGAGGTGTTTTTCGACGTTTGCGACGGCGTCATTCGCGCGCGTCCGATGAAAGGGACGGCGCGGCGCGGCTATCTGCCGAACGAGGACATGGCGCGCGCCGCGCTGCTGACGCAGGACGAGAAGTCGCGCGCCGAAAATCTGATGATCGTCGATCTCCTGCGCAATGATCTCTCGCGGCTCTCCGAGGTCGGCTCGGTGCGCGTCACCGATCTCTTCACCGTCGAGACCTATCCGACGCTGCATCAGATGACCTCCGGCATCGAAGCGAAGCTGCGCCCGGGCGTCACCCTCGCCGATCTCTTCGCCGGGCTGTTCCCGTGCGGCTCGGTGACCGGCGCGCCGAAGATCCGCGCGATGGAGATCATCCGCGATCTCGAATGCGCGCCCCGCGGCGTCTATTGCGGCTCGCTCGGCCTCATCGCGCCGGACGGGGCGATCCGCTTCAATGTGGCGATCCGCACGCTCACGCTGTTTCCGGACGGAGAGCTCGTCTGCAATGTCGGCTCTGCGGTCGTGGCCGATTCGCGGGCGCGCGAGGAATATGAGGAATGTCTGATCAAGGCGAAATTCCTGACGGGCGCGCTGACGAATTCGGCCTGATCGAAACGCTGCTGTGGACCGCCGGGAGCGGCTTCTATTGCCTCGACGAGCATGCCGCGCGTCTGCGCGCTTCGGCGCGAGCGCTCGGCTTCGCGCATTCGGACGAGATGTTTCTCTCCGCGCTGCGCGAGGCGGTCGACGATCCGCTCGACGAGCGGCTGCGCGTGCGCTTCGTGCTCGCGCGCGACGGGCGCTTCGAGACGAGCGCGCTGCCGATCGACGCGACGCCGCCCGAGATGCTCTGGCGCGTGGCCGTCGCGCAGGAGCGGTTTTCGTCCGACGATCCGATGCTGCGCCACAAGACGACGCGGCGCGACATTTACGAGCGCGAGCTGGCCGAGGCGAAGCTGCGCTGCGGCGCGGACGAGGTCCTGTTCCTCAACGAGCGCGACGAGGTGTGCGAGGGCGCGCGCACAAATGTGTTTCTCGCGCGCGAGGGCGCGCTGTTGACGCCGCCGCTCGCCTGCGGCCTGCTGCCCGGAACCTTGCGCGCGCATCTCCTCGCCAGCGGCGCGGCGCGCGAGAGCGTGCTGCGCCTCGAGGATTTTGCGCAGGCGGAGTTCCGCATGGGCAATTCGCTGCGCGGCATGACGCGCGCGACGCTGATCGAGGACTAGTGGCGTGAGTCAGCCGATTTGAAGGGGTGAAAGGGCGAGCCTTAGAGGCTCGCTCTCGAGAGGCTTCGAATTCATCGGCGCACGCCGCTCGTTTTCCACAAGCTTTGCGCGCCCGGGAGAAGGACGGCGCCGCGTCAGCCCGCGAGCGAGGCCTTCACGGCGGCGCTCGCCTTTCCGAAATCCATGCGGCCGGTATATTTGGCCTTGAGCGCGGCCACCACCTTGCCCATATCCTTGATCGAGGCGGCGCCGGTCTCGGCGATGGCGGCCTTTATCGCTTCCGCGGCCTCGGCCTCGGAGAGCGGCTGCGGCAGATAGGACGAGATCACCTCGATCTCGGCGCGCTCTTTTTCGGCGAGGTCGGCGCGGCCGGCCTTCTCATAAATGTCGAGCGACTCCTGCCGGCTCTTCGCCATCTTCTGCAGCAGGGCCAGAATATCGTCGTCCGACAGCGTCTTGCCCGAGGCGCGCGCCTCTATGTCGCGGTCCTTGAGCCCGGCGGTGATCATGCGGATGGTCTCCACCCGCTGCTTGTCGCCGCTCTTCATGGCCGTCTTGAGGTCGGCGGTGAACCGTTCGCGCATTGTATTTCCACTTCGCAGTGAAATGTTCTAGGGAGACCGCGGGCGCGCGAGGCGCCCGGCCGGCGATTGTTGGGAGAGGCATAGAGCGCGGATGAGCTCGGATCAAGACGAAGCGGCCGGCTGGGTCGCGCCGGTCCACACCGGAGTTCTGGTTCTGTCCACTGGCGAAGCGATTTTCGGCTTCGGCTTCGGCGCCGTTGGCGCGGCCGTCGGCGAAGTCTGCTTCAACACCGCCATGACCGGCTATCAGGAGATTTTGACCGATCCGTCCTACGCCGGGCAGATCGTCACCTTCACCTTCCCCCATATCGGCAATGTCGGCGTCAATGACGAGGATGTCGAGACCGTCGACCTCTCCCATTGCGCCGGCGCGCGCGGCGTGGTCATCGGCGCGCCCGCGGGCGATCCCTCCAACCACCGCGCCTTGCGTCCGCTCGCGCAATGGCTCTGCGCGCGGGGAATCATCGGGCTCAGCGGGATCGACACGCGCGCGCTGACGACGCTGATCCGCGAGAAGGGCATGCCGAACGCCGTCATCGCGCATGCGCCGGACGGCGTTTTCGATCTGGAAAAGCTGCGCGCCGAGGCCGCCGCCTGGCCGGGCATAGACGGGATGGATCTCGTGCCGTCCGTCACGGCGGCCGAGCGCTATGATTGGGACGAGACCGTCTGGCGCTCGGGCGCCGGCTATGGCAAGCGCAATGGCGCGAAACATCGCGTCGTCGCCGTCGATTATGGCGTCAAGCGCAATATCCTGCGTCTGCTCGCCGAGGCGGGCTGCGAGGTGATCGTCGCGCCGGCGACGGCGACCGCGAATGAGATTTTCGCGCTGCAGCCGGACGGCGTGTTCCTCTCCAACGGCCCCGGCGATCCGGCCGAGACGGGACGTTACGCCGTGCCGGTGATCCGCGAGCTGCTGGCGCGCAAGACGCCGGTGTTCGGCATTTGCCTCGGCCATCAGATGATGGCGCTCGCGGTCGGCGCGAAGACGAGGAAAATGCCGCAGGGGCATCACGGCGCCAATCATCCGGTGAAGGACTTCACCACCGGAAAGGTCGAGATCGTCTCGATGAATCATGGATTTGCAGTCGACCGCGACAGTCTCCCCGCCAATGCGGTGGAGACGCATCGCTCGCTGTTCGACGGCTCCAATTGCGGCATTGCGCTCACCGACCGCCCGGCCTTCTCGGTGCAGCACCACCCCGAGGCCTCGCCCGGCCCGCAGGACAGCCATTATCTCTTCGCGCGCTTCGTGGCGATGATGGACGAGGCCGAGAGCAGGGGAATCGGATGAAGGATGAGATCCCCAACCCTCGTCCTGAGGAGCCGCCGCAGGCGGCGTCTCGAAGGGCGGCCGTGGGGCGAAATCTTTAGGTTTCTTCCCGTTGCCGTCCTTCGAGACGCCCGCTTCGCGGGCTCCTCAGGACGAAGGTCAGGGATATAGTCCTTCATCCGATTGCCTGGGCCGAGAGCGAGCGCGTCTGAGCGTCTTCGCTTCGTCTCCCGCGAGCGGAGGCAACAATCAGCTGTCGGGCTCGGCCACCGTCTCGCAGGTCACCAAGCGCAGGCGTTGCTCGGCGCGGTCGCGGTCGCTCGCGCGCTTGGCCAGCGAGCGGATCAGCACGAAGCCCCGCTTCGTCGGCGAGGTCACGCGCACTTGGGAAGGGGGCGCCTCCTCGTCTTGGCTCTCCAGAGCTTCGATCTGGCCGGCGTCGCCGACCATCACCTCGATCCTGCCCTTGATCGCCGAGCGGTCGGTCGCCGCGTGAAACACGCGGCCGGTGCGCGCGTGGAAGGAGAGGGCGAGATAATCCTCCGGGTCGGCGTCGGCCACGACGCGCATCATGCCTTTGGAGAGATCGAAGAGGCAGACGCCTTCGGCGAAGGCGGGGTCCTCGAAAGGCGTGATCTCCGCGCCCGGCGCCGCGGGCGGCAGCACAGCGACCCCGGTCTGCGTCGTCGGCGCGGCGCGCGCCGCCGCGAGGAGACGCGCGAAGGCGCTGCGCGGCGCCACTTCCGGCATCAAGAGCACCGAGATGATGTGGACCGAGCCGGCGACGCAGGCCGTCGCCAGCAGCCAGGGCAGGACATCGAGCAATCGATCGAGGAATTTCATGCGCAGCCGAGCTTGATGATTTTCGGAAACGTCGAAGGATCGGGCGCGACCTCGGTGTCGAGCGAGGTGTCGTAGAGGCGCAGGATCAACAGAAATGGCCCGCGCCGCGTCGGCAGCCAATTGCCGGGATGCGCCTCCTCCGCCGCGTCGATCGCGAAGCCGCCGCCCTCGCGGCGCAGAATTTCGGCCGAGGTGAAGGCGTAGCGCCGCGCCGGATTGTCGATCAGCGTCCCGCTCGTCGTGGCGACGGCGAGCGTCCAATAGCGGGCGGCGGGCGCCGGGTCGGTGATGCGATAGGCGCAACGCCCGTCCAACGTCGCGCCGCTCGAATCGGCGCGGGCGATGAAGGCGAGGCCCTGGTCGCGGCCGAGCGGCGCCTCGCCCGTGCGCGCGAGCATGGCGCGCGCATAAGGATCGATGTCGGCGGCGCCGTGGCGCGGCCAGGCGGTCCAGGGACCGGCGGCGAGCGCGCCGAAGCCGCGGCCGAGGCCGAGCGAGACGGCGGTCATGGCGAAGCCGATCAGCAGACCGGCGATCATCGCGGCGAAGGCCTTGAGGTAATTGGTCATGGACGGGACGCTTCGCTCATCGCTTGTCGCCGCGGCTCCGCGCCGGCGGCGCGATAGTCGACGCGGTGGGCGCGGCGGCGCGCTTGTCCTCCGTGCGCTTGTCCTCGGCGCGCTTGGCGTCGAGCTTGATTTTCAGCTCGATCTCGCCGAGCGCGTCGAGCGCGCCGCGCGACAGCGCCGCCGGACGCGCCGGCGCGCCGAACTCGGCGGTCTTTTGCGGCGAGGCCTCGAGCGCGGCGAGCGTCGCTGGATTGGCGAGGCCGCGGATCGGCTTGATGGCGATCCCCTGATGCGCATAGGCCATGATGTCGTGCCAAGTCTTCGCCGGCAGCGTGCCGCCGGTCATATTGTTCATTGTCTCATTGTCGTCGTTGCCATACCAGACGCAGCCGCCCATATTGCCGGTGAAGCCGCAGAACCAGGCGTCCTTGTAGCCATTGGTGGTGCCGGTCTTGCCGATCACGTCGACGCCCGGGCCGAGCTGGGCCCTGCCGCCCGTGCCCTCGTCGATGACGCGCTTCATCATCGTGTCGAGCTCGGCGATCTTCTCGAAGGGGATGACCTGCTCCTGCGGCGGCGCGTCGCGATCATGCTCATAGAGCAATTCGCCGCGGCTGTTGCGGATCTCGGTCGCGGCATAGGGCGTGGTCCTCTTGCCGCCATTGGCGAAGGCGGCGTAGCCGGCGGCGTGCTCGAGCAATATCACATCGCTCTGGCCGACCGGCAGCGAGGGCGTGTCCTCGAGCGGCGTGGTGATGCCGAGCTTGCGGCAGGTGTCGATGATCCTGGCGCGGCCGGCGTGCGAATCGCCGTTGCCGATCGCGATCGACAATTGAATGGCGATGGTGTTGAGCGATTTGGCGAGCGCCAGCGAGAGCGGCAGCGAGCCGGCGTAGCCGCCGCTGTAATTATGGACGCAATAATTGCCGATGCATGTCGGCCGGTCGGTGACGATCGTCGTCGGCTTGAACTTGCCGGTCATCAGCGCGGTCAGATAGACATAAGGCTTGAACGAGGAGCCCGGCTGGCGCGCCGCGTCGGTCGCGCGGTTGAACTGGCTGACGCCATAGTCGCGCCCGCCGATGATGGCGCGCACCGCGCCGTCGATGTCCATGAAGGCGGAGGCGCTCTGCTTGGCGTGATAGGCGCGCCCGCTCTCGCGCAGATTTTCCTCGACCACGTCTTCGGCGCGTTTTTGAATATTCGGGTCGAGCGCGGTGCGGATGACGAGCACGCGATTGTCGCCGAGCTTGCCGGATTGGGCGAGCCGCTGCGCCTCCTTGAAGGCGAAGTCGAGATACCACTCGGCGCTCTGGTCGCGGCTGCGCTCGATCGGCGTCGCCGGATTGCGCTGCGCGGCGACGATCTGGCTCTGCGTCATGAAGCCGGCGACGACGAGATTGTCGAGCACGTCATTGGCGCGCGCGCGCGCCGCGGGGAGATTGACATGCGGCGCATATTTGGCCGGCGCCTTGAACAGGCCCGCGAGCATGGCCGCCTCGGCGAGGCTGACGTCGCGGATCGATTTGCCGAAGTAGAACTCCGCCGCGGCCTGAATGCCGAAAGTGCCGCCGCCCATATAGACGCGGTCGAGATAGAGCTTCAAAATCTCCTGCTTGGTGAGGCGCTGCTCGAGCCAGAGCGCGAGGAACGCCTCGTTGATCTTGCGCGTGATGGTGCGCTCGTTGGAGAGAAAGACGTTCTTGGCCAGCTGCTGGGTGATCGACGAGCCGCCCTGCACGACGCCGGCCGAGCGGGCGTTGACGGTGACCGCGCGCAGCGTGCCGATGGCGTCTATGCCGAAATGATCGTAGAAGCGCCGGTCCTCGGTGGCGAGCACGGCCTTGATGACATAATCTGGATATTGGTCGAGCGGCACGGCGTCGTCATGCTTGATGCCGCGCTGGCCGACCACGGCGCCGTAACGGTCGAGAAAGGTGATCGAGAGGTCCTGCTTCTTCAGCCAGTCGTCGCTGGTCATGCGCATGGCCGACACCGCGAGCGCGGCCGCCGCCACGGCGCCGCCGAGCGTCAGCGTCAGCGTCTCGCAGCCGAGCTCGACGGCGATCCGCCGCAGGCCGCGCACCTGAAAACGGTGCATATAGGCCGAGAAATTCTCGTAAGCCTCGCGCGCGCCGCGGCTCGAATCGAACAGGCTCGAGTCGATATAGGCGTCGAAATCCAGCAGCAGCCTGGCGAGGCGCTTGTATAAGCGCGAGGATCGAATACGCTCGAGCAATTCGCCGCTCCCTGGCCGACCGAATGGCGCCGGAGCGCGAATGATAGCACTTCCGCAGCCGTCTTGACGATGGCTCGCTGTCGCGCGCCGGCAGAATGAAATAAGAGCGCGCAGCGCCGTGGACGAGGGTCGAAGCGTAAGGGAATGACGAGTCGCAAGGACGAGGGGACGGGCGAGCCGTTCTGGACATTGCCGCTGGAGCGATTGACGCGCGCGCAATGGGAGAAGCTGTGCGACGGCTGCGGCCGCTGCTGCCTGGTCAAGCTCGAGGACGAGGACACGGGCGCCATTCACCACACCAGCGTCGGCTGCGATCTGCTCGATCCCGCGAGCGGGCGCTGCCGGGATTATGCCAAGCGCAAGGTCAAGATTCCCGACTGCGTGCGGCTCAGCGTCACGGCGCTGAAGACCATTCGCTGGCTGCCCCCGACCTGCGCCTATCGGCTGCGCGCGGAAGGCAAGGCGCTGCCGGACTGGCATCCGCTGCTGACCGGCGATCCGGACAGCGTGCATCGGGCCGGCGTCTCGGTGAGCGGCCGCGTCGCGGCGGCGGAATCCGAGGTGGACACCGACGACCTGCCGCAGTTCATCGTGCTGTGGCCGAAGCGCTGGCCGCGGCGGCGGAAGGGGCGGGCGGCTTGATGCGGGGTATGAAAATAATCCTTGACAGCTGGACTGTGGTCCTATAAACAGGGGGCATGCTCCACAATTGCGCTTGCGCGGCGAGGCTGGCGTCCCTCGAGGCATCATGATAGCCTCGGACGATCGAAAGGAACCTCGTTCTATAAGTCGCGTTATCGGTGGGAAGGGAGGCGAACATGGCCAATCGGAATTACGCAGGCCGCTTTTCTTCCTCGGTTTCTCACGGTTTCACACACGGCCTCGCGCAGATGAGCAGCCTGGGGAAAGCGCGTCCTTTCCTTCGGACATTGCGAGCGAACAGCGTCGTCGAGGCGATGCGGGGCGATTGGTTGCGTCTCGGAGGCGATATGGCGGTCGTGATCGAAAAGGCCCACGAAGGAGTCTGCGCCAAGCCGGAGCGCGACTAGAGGCCCGGCCATGTCAGAGCCGCAAGCGCCTCAGGACTCGAGCAGCGGCAATCAACCGCAGGTCGTCAGCGCGAAATGGGTCGGCCCCTTGCCGCCGCCCGCCGTGCTTCGGGAGTTCGAAGACTTGCTTCCCGGCGGAGCCGAGCGACTATTCGACCAGTTCGAGAAGGAAGCCGAGCACCGACGAAGTTGCGAGAAGAAGCAGTTGGACGCGGCGATCGCCGACACGCGCCTCGGCCAGTTTCTGGCGGGATTGTACGCGGTCTGCGCCTTCGGTGTCGCGGCTTTCGCGATCTACAAGGAAGCGAACTGGGCAGCCGTCGTCATCGGCGGAACGACGATCGTCGGCGGCATCGTCGCATTTCTTCGTCAGAGGGAGAAGGAATAGTCGCATCGTCATGTGGTCGTCCGCGCCAGCCGAGTGAGACTGGCGATCGTGCTGTGGCCGAAACGCTGGCCGCGGCGGCGGAAGATCGTATGAAAATATTCCTTGACAGAGAGACGGTGGTCCTATAAACAAGGGGCATGTTCCACTATTGCGCTCGACGGGGCGGCGCTCCCTTCCGGCGCGGCATCGATAGGCTCGGCCCATGCTTTTCGACACAGACTCCCCGAGGGCCTTGCTGAGCAGCCGTCTCGACACGCTCTATGTCACCGACAGCCGCAGTCGTCTGCTGCGCAGCAATGAATGGGATTCCCGCCCCGCTCCCCGCTTCCACCTGATGCGGACGCCAGCCGGGCCGCTGTTTCGCTGCCGCGCCGATATGCCAGACTGCATGGTTGCCCGACTCGGCGAGCTCTGTCGGAACGAGGCGCCGGGTGAGGCGCCGAGCGAGCGTCCAGGCCGGGAAGCCGTCTATCTCGACCTGCTCGGACACAAGGCTCCCGTGACGCAAATCTGGACCGGGCCGGTCTATCGGGCGGATGCGGTCCCGCCGCCGCCACGATCGCCCGTCGCCATCCATGAGGGCAACGCCGAACTGCTCCGGCCGCTCTTCCCGGACTGGTTGCCGGACGTGCCTCACAGGCGGCCCTTCCTGGCTGTGGTCGAGGGCGATCGCGCCGTGGCGATCTGCGCCAGCGTGCGCATCTCCGATGCGGTGCATTGCGCCGGAGTCGAAACCCATCCCGACCACCGCCGCGACGGCCATGCCGCCACGGTGGTCGCCGGCTGGGCGCAGGCCGTGCGGGCGCTGGGGGCCGTCCCCTTCTACAGCACCGCCTGGACCAACATAGCCTCTCGGGCGGTCGCAGCCCGCCTCGGCCTGCCCTTGGTCGCCACGGACTTCCACGTCGGTTGAGGCGGCTCGAGAAACGGCGGCGATCGGCGATAGCGCGGGCTCGCGGTATGCGTAGCGCGTGAGCGTCGTTCGATCGACATCCGCCTTCGCCTGCAACGCCCTCATCCGACCCCGCTTCGCGGGGGCGCCTTCTCCCGCCTTGCGGGAGAAGGGCGCGCTCTTGCTTGCGAGCGATCGGTCGTCGTCGATTTCGATCGGAGATTTTCGCATGGCGCGTCCCAGCGCTGCGCCGTCGAGCGCGGAGATTGAAAAGGCGAAGCTGCTCTATGACGCCGGCGTCGAGCCGGTCCGCAAGCTCCGCGACATGCTCGGCATGAGCGACCGCGCCTTTCGCGCCTTCCGGGTCGAGAACGGCTGGCCACTGCGCGAGTCGCCGATCAAGCACGTGGCCGAGCGCGAGCCGAGAGAGCCGGCGAGCAAGCCGACCCGCAGCCTCATCGCGCGATTCGAGGAGGCGGTGGAGCGCGAGTTCGCCCGCGCCGAAACCGCGCTGCGAAAAGGCGGTCCCAAGAGTGTCGAGCAGAGCGCGCGCGTGCTCGCGAGCCTGGTGCGCAGCCTCGCCGAATTGAAGCGAATGTCGCGCGACGCCGGTCCCGCTCCGCGCGGCGAAGAGGAGGACGAGAGTGGCGCCGACGCATCCGCCGACGAGCCTCCCCGCGAATTGGCCGAACTCCGCGAGGAGCTTGCTCGCCGGCTCGAGCGCCTTCGCGGCCGCGGGCCGGCTGAATGATCTTCTCGCCGGATTCACCGCGCGCGAGATCGCGCTGCTGCTCGCCGATTGGGAGTTTTGCGCGCGCGAGGATCAATGGCCGCCGCTGCTCGCGCCGAACGCTCGCCCCTGGCGCGTGTGGATGATCCTCGGCGGGCGCGGCGCCGGCAAGACGCGCGCCGGCGCCGAATGGGTGAAGGGAATAGCGCAGGGGCGCTCGCAATTCGCGGCTCGTCCGCTGTCGCCGATCGCGCTCGTCGGCGAGACGGCGGCGGATGTGCGCGATGTGATGATCGAAGGCGTTTCCGGCATTCTCGCCGCGCATTCGCGTCATGAGCGGCCGCGCTGGGAATCGTCGCGCCGGCGCCTCACCTTCGACAATGGCGTCATTGCGCAGGCTTTTTCCGCCGAGGATCCGGAGAGCTTGCGCGGCCCGCAATTTTCCGCCGCCTGGTGCGACGAGCTCGCCAAATGGCGCTATGCCGAGGAGACCTGGGACATGCTGCAATTCGGGCTTCGTCTCGGCGACTGGCCGCGCCAGCTCGTCACCACGACGCCGCGTCCCATTCCGATCATCAAGCGATTGATGAACGAGACGGGCGTCGCCGTGACGCGCGCGAAGACGCGCGCCAACGCCGCCAATCTCGCGCCCGCCTTCCTCGAGACGATGCTCGCGCAATATGCCGGCACGCGCCTCGGCCGGCAGGAGCTCGACGGCGAGATCGTCGAGCAGCGCGCCGAAGCGCTGTGGACGCGCGACATGCTGGAGCGCGCGCGGGTTGCTTCGGCGCCGCCCCTGCAGCGAATCGTCGTCGCCGTCGATCCGCCGGCGTCCTCCGGCAAGCGCGCCGATCGCTGCGGCATTGTCGCGGCGGGGATCGCCGGCGACATCGTTCATGTGCTCGAGGATGCGACGCTGGAGTCGGCGCGGCCGGCGCAATGGGCGCGCGCGGCGATCGCGCTCTATCACAAGCTCTCCGCCGATGCGCTCGTCGCCGAGGTCAATCAGGGCGGCGAGATGGTGCGCGCGGTCATTCACGAGGCCGATCCGAGCGTGCCGGTGAAGGAGGCGCGCGCGACGCGCGGCAAATATCTGCGCGCGGCGCCGGCGGCGCAGCTCTATGAGCAGGGCAGGGCGCGCCATGTCGGCGCCTTTCCGGCTCTCGAGGACGAAATGTGCGATTTCGGCGCCGACGGCCTCTCGTCCGGCCGCAGTCCCGATCGGCTCGACGCGCTGGTGTGGGCGATCACCGCGCTGGCGCTGACGCCGCGCGTCGCGGAGCCGCGGATGCGGCGGTTGTGAGGGAACCAACGACAACGCCGTTTGCCGACTCTCGACGCGCGCTCCTTCTCCCGCTCGCGGGAGAAGGTGGCCCTCGCGTGAGCGAGGGTCGGATGAGGGCGCCTGCAGCATGTGCGATTCTGCAACGCTTCACTTTCTCAATGAGCGGACATGTCGGCGCGGACCCTCATCCGACCCCGCTTCGCGGGGCCACCTTCTCCCACGAGTGGGAGAAGGGAGCGCCCCCTTCTTCGACGAACGGATGCTCCGCTCCCGACATTTCGTACAGGACATCTCATGCCCTCTTTCCTCTCACGCCTGTTCGGCGCGCTTGCGCCCGAGCGGAAGAATTCGCGCGCCGCGACGCTGGCGCTGCATTCGCTCGGCGCGCCCCGCTGGACCGCGCGCAGCACTGTCGCGCTGACTCGCGCCGGCTATGAGCGCAACGCCGTGTGCTATCGCGCCGTGCGCATGATCGCGGAGAGCTGCGCCTCGGTGCCCTGGCTGCTCTATGAAGGACGAACGGAAAATCCCGAGCATCCGCTGCTGCGGCTGATCGAGCGGCCCAATCCCGCCGACACCAGCGTCTCCTTCATCGAGGCGCTGTGCTCCAATCTTCTGCTCTATGGCAACGCCTATGTGGAGGGCGTCTTTATCGACGGGCTCTTGCGCGAGCTCTATTGCCTGCGGCCCGATCGCATGAGCGTCGTCGCCGGGCGCGACGGCTGGCCCGCGGCCTATGTCTATTCCGCGGCCGGCGAGAGCGTGCGCTTCGAGATGCGGCGGCGCGGCGTCGAGCCGATCCTGCATATTCGCCTGTTCCATCCGCTCGACGACATTAACGGCTTCGCGCCGCTCGCCGCCGCGCAGACGGCGCTCGACACGCATAATGCGGCGAGCTTCTGGAACAAGGCGCTGCTCGACAATTCGGCGCGGCCCTCCGGCGCGCTGGTCTATGCCGGGCCCGACGGCGGGCATTTGACCGATGCGCAATTCGATCGGCTGAAGCAGGAATTGGAGGAGAATTTTTCCGGCGCCGACAATGCGGGGCGTCCGCTGCTGCTCGAGGGCGGGCTCGATTGGAAGACCTTGTCGCTCTCGCCCAAGGACATGGATTTTTCCGAGACCAAAGCCGCCGCCGCGCGCGAGATCGCGCTCGCCTTCGGCGTGCCGCCATTGCTGCTCGGCCTTCCCGGCGACAACACCTATCGCAATTACGAGGAGGCCAATCGCGCCTTCTGGCGCCAGACGGTGATCCCGCTGGTGCAGCGCCTGCAGAAGGCGTTCGCCGCCTGGAGCCAGCCGGGCTTCGCGCCGTTTCGCCTCGACTACAACGCCGATCGCATCGACGCGCTGGCGCAGGAGCGCGCGCAGGAATGGAGCCGCATCGGCGCCGCCGCCTTCCTCACCGTGGACGAGCAGCGCGAGGCGGCGGGCTACGGACCGATGGGCGGCCACACGAAATATTCGCCGGATCAGCCGCGCGTATCCGCAGGCTCGCCCGAGGGCGGGCAGTGGACGAGTGGGAACGGGGGCGGCGGGAGCGGGCTCGTCGATGTCGCGCTGAACACGATCGGCGCGATCGTGAGCGATGCGGGCGGACTCATCTCTCAGATCGCCGATCTCATCGATCTGCGGGACGAGGAGGGCGGGCGTTTCGGGGGACATGCCATTCGGGATCATGTCGGGAAGAGCGACGAATACCTCGTAGACAAAATCCGCTCCAGTATCGTAGGGAACCGCTACGTTGGCGACGGCAATACCAGAGCAGGAAGCTTTCCTTCCGTGGAGGCGGCCAATAAGCTCATCAATTCCGTAATCGCACATAACCAATCTGTCGTCGAATCAGTGGTCGATGGCGCTATAGGAAGTCCCAAGCGGATCGATTGGATTTTTGGGTCGCCGACGGGACGCGAAGCTTATACATATCGGCCATGGGACCCTGGGGCGTCCATATTTTTCCGGGACACTTATGGGGCGGCGGTTGTAATTGTCCGTAACTTGCGGTCCAAAAATGGATATTCTATCCTCACGGCATTCCCATTCTACGACTAGGAGATCGTTAATGGCCTCCAAGATGCCTTCAGAGTTCGAGTCGATGTGCCTGTCGATCGAAATGGGCTTCTATTACAAGGACACGACTGATCCGATCGCAATGCAATTCGAAAAGCTATCGAAGAAAGTCGTCGAAGAGGCGATCCGGGACCGCAGTCGTTCGGAACTCGTCGTTCTGAAAAGCTATTTGGACGAGCTCGCGAGCGGAAGCCATGCCGCCGCCGACCTCACGAAAATTTGGGAGAGCACGAAGCCGAGAGTTGCCTTTTTCGGCAGCACAGGCGCCGGAGGGACGACGCCGGCAATCGTATATATCTTCGAACTGGCCCGCGCCGCTGTCGACGCGCGGCTGGCGAACCTACCGGCGGAGGATTCGCCGGCGAGCGATTCGGACGGCTGAGGCGCCCACGTCGTTGATCCGAGCGCGGCGATCAGAGGATCAATCCGCACCGCATTGCCGCTGTTCGACCGACAGGATGCAAGCATGAGTCCCTCTATCTCAGAAGAGCTCGAGTCGGTCTGCTTGGCGATCGATCTGGGATTTTACTATAAAGACTCGAACGCGGTCATCGACATGGATGCCTTGCTGGCGCAGGTCATAGCGAAAGCGCTGTCGCCCTGGGACGCAGCCGAACTTTCGACCATGAAGGTTTCCCTCGACGAATTGCTGCGTGGCGACCGCGCCGCGGAACGACTGACTAAGATGTGGATGGCGAGAAAGCCGCTCGTCACATTTTGGGAAGGAACCGATCCCAACGTCGAGCGGCGAGGGGTCGAATATGTTTTCGAGAAACTGCGCGCCGCGATCGAAGAAAAGCTCGCGGGACCTTGAATCCGGCGCACCGAGCGAACCGGCTCGGGCTTTAAAAATTATCGCGGCGGAGATCGATCGCTCGTCGTGAACGGCGCGATCGGGCGGCCTCAGCGCGCCCGCTCGGCGATGTCGCGCGCATTGCGAAAGCCTCCACATGACCGAGATCGTCACCTCCATCATCGAGCGCGGCGATCTCGCCCATCTCGCGCTGTTCCTCTGGGCCAGCGCCGCCACCGCCTTCGCCATGCGCGCGCTGCGCGAGCTCGGCGCCTCGACGCGCCGGCTCGACGCCTTCGTGCGCGAGCTGGCGCGCTTCAATCGACGTTATGGGAGCGATATATGAGCCTCGTCATTTCGCCGCCGCGCTTCGGCAGGCGCCGTCCCGCGCGCAAGACGCCGCGTGTGGACGCGGAGATCGTCTTCAAGACTTTCGTGCGCACGCTGGAGCGGCTGCGCGAGACGCCGCGCGCTCCGTGCGCGGCGACGCGGGAGAAGGCCTGATGAGTGGACGAGCGTTGCATGACGTTCGCGCCGGCG
This sequence comes from Methylosinus sp. Sm6, assembly GCF_019802345.1. Taxonomy (GTDB): domain Bacteria; phylum Pseudomonadota; class Alphaproteobacteria; order Rhizobiales; family Beijerinckiaceae; genus Methylosinus. Next base: position 192,094 of record NZ_JAINDZ010000001.1, read on the forward strand.
CCGTCGCGCCGCTTCGGCTGGAGACGAAGCGCGCCGCGTTGCGCATGGCGACGATCGGCGCCGATGGCGTCTTCGCAGGCTATGCGAGCCTGTTCGATCTTCGCGACAGCTGCGGCGATGTCGTCGCGCCGGGCGCCTTTGCGGCGAGCCTGCGCCGGCGCGGCGCCGCGGGCGTAAAAATGCTGTGGCAGCATCGGCCCGAGGAGCCGATCGGCGTCTGGGCCGACATCGCCGAGGATGCGCGCGGGCTCAAGGTGAAGGGGCGTCTGGACCTCGCCGTGACGCGGGCGCGCGAAGCGCTGTCGCTGATCCGCGCCGGCGCGCTCGATGGACTGTCGATCGGCTTTCGCACGCTGCGCGCGTCGAGCGATCGCAATGGCGGGCGGCGCTTGATGGAAATCGATCTCATCGAGATTTCCATCGTGACCTTTCCGGCGCTGCCGCAGGCGCGCATCGGCGCGCCGGCGCCGCCGGATGCGGCGGACGACTTCGGCCGGAAGCTCGCGCGGCTGCGCATGCGCAGGGCGGCGCTCGGCTTCGAGACCAAGCTGCGGCGCGCGCTCGATCATTGTTCCGCCAGCGAAGGCGCGCCTTTGTAGAGTGATGCTTTCGCGCTCCGAGCGCGCTCTGGACCGCGCGCCTTCAGGCTCGCTTCGCAAACCTTCCAATCACCTCGATCGACCTCCGCGCTTGTGCGGAGTGGTCGTGCGTCGTCTCCAGCAGAAAGAAGCTGTTCGAATGTCGTCTGTCGAAACCAAATCCCTCGCCGGCGAGGACGTCCTCGCCGACCTCAATTGCGCCTTCGCCGCGTTCAAGGATACGAATGAAGAGCGCCTCGCGCAGATCGAGACTCGCCTCGGCCCCGATGTGGTGACCGAGGAGAAGCTGCTGCGCATCGATCGCGCCATCGATGAGACGAAGCGCCGCCTCGATCGCGTCGCGCTCGATCTGGCGCGTCCGCGACTCTCCGGCGCGCCGCGCGAGGACGAGTCCGCGGGCGAGCACAAATCGGCTTTCGCGCTCTATATGCGCGCCGGCGAATCCGCGGGCCTCAAGGCGATCGAGTCGAAAGCCATGTCGACGACCTCCGGTCCCGACGGCGGCTATCTCGTGCCGACGCCGGCAGAGCAGGAGATTTTGCGCCGTCTCGCGCGTCTCTCGCCGATCCGCGCCATCGCCAGCGTGCGCGAAATCTCCACGCATTCGCTGCGCAAGGCGCGCGCGACCGCGGGACCGGCGACCGGCTGGGTCGCGGAGACCGACGCGCGTCCGCAAACGACCAATCAGCAGATCGTCGACCTCACCTTTCCGGCGATGGAGCTCTACGCCATGCCGGCGGCGACGCAGACTCTGCTCGACGACGCCGCTGTCGACATCGAGCAATGGATCGCCGAAGAGGTGCAGACCGCTTTCGCCGAGCAGGAAGGCGCCGCCTTCGTCAGCGGCTCGGGAACCGATCGCCCCAAAGGCTTCCTCGCCTACACGATGGTCGCGGACAGCGGCTGGAGCTGGGGCAATATCGGCTATGTCGCGACCGGCGTCTCCGGCGGCTTCGCCGCGGGCAATCCGTCCGACGCATTGTTCAATCTCGTCTATGCGCTGCGCGCCGGCTATCGCCAGAACGGCAAATTCGTGATGAATCGGCAGACGCAATCGACGATCCGCAAGTTCAAGTCGACCACCGGCGAATATCTCTGGGCGCCGCCGGCGAGCCTCGACGCGCCGGCGACTCTTCTCAATTTTCCGCTCGTCGAAGCGGAAGACATGCCCGAAATCGGCGCCGACAGCCTGTCGGTCGCCTTCGGCGATTTTGCGCGCGGCTATCTCGTGGTCGATCGACTCGGCGTGCGCGTGCTGCGCGATCCCTACTCGGCGAAGCCCTATGTGCTGTTCTACACGACGAAGCGCGTCGGCGGCGGCGTGCAGGATTTCGAGGCGATCAAGCTGCTCAAGTTCGGCACGGCTTGACGCTGTCGGCCGCGCGGCGCGCGGCCGGCTCCTCTCTTCATATTGTCGGATCGCCACATGATTCTCACTCTTCTCTCCGGCCCGGCCGTGGAGCCGATCTCGCTCGCCGAGGCGAAGGCCTGGCTGCGGCTCGACTCGAGCGACGAGGACGAGCTGCTCGCCGCATTGATCGTGTCGGCGCGGCTGACGCTCGAAGCGTTCACGCGACGCTTCTTCATCACGCAGAGCTGGCGCATGACCTTCGACGCCTGGCCGGCTTCGGCGATGAGACAGCGCATGCTCGCCGTTCCTGTCGCGCCATTGCGCGGCGTCACGGCGATCCGCGTCTATGACGCGCGTGACGTGGCCACCACGCTCGGCGCCGGCGAATACAGCGCGTCGCCGGCGCAGGAACATGGGCGCATCGCATTCGTGGAGGCGCCGCCGGCGCCGGGGCGAGCCGCGGACGGCGTCGAGATCGATCTCGTCGCCGGCTATGGCGATGCGGCGAGCCATACTCCCGAACCTTTGCGCCGCGCGCTGCTGTCGCTCGTCGCGCATTGGCGCGAGAACAGAGGCGACGAGGCGGTGGAGGCGGCGCGCTTGCCGGCGCTGGTCGCCGCGCTGGCGCGGCCCTATCGGCGCGAGCGGCTCGCATGAGCGCGGCGTCGATCGGGGCGATGCGCCTGCGCGTGACGCTGGAGGCGCCGATAGACACGCCGGACGACAGCGGGTCGATGACGCGCAGCTATGCGCCGATCGCCGATGTCTGGGCGAAAGTGACGCCGCTCGCGGGCGAGGCGCGGTTCGTGGCCGAGCGCGAGGAGCAGGCGATCGCTTCGCTCGCGCTCATTCGCTGGCGCGATGATGTGACGAGCCGCATGCGTCTCGTCCTGGGGGCGCGCAAGCTGCTCATTCATTCTGTCTATGATCCCGACGGGCGGCGCAGATGGCTTCTGTGCCGCTGCGAAGACATCGAAACGTGAGGACGAGAGATGAGCGTTTCGCCGCCCCTCGCCTTGCGCAAGGCGATCATTTCCCGCCTCGCGAGCAATTCCGCGCTCGTCGCCGCGCTCGGCGGCGTAAAAATCTATGACGAGGCGCCGCGCGCGGCGGAGCCTCCCTATGTGCTGTTCGCCGAGACGCAGATGCGCGACTGGTCGACGTCGGACTCCTCCGGCGCGGAAATCATATTCGTGCTCTCGGCGGTGTCCTCTCAGCGCGGCGGCCGCGAGCCGCTCGACATAGGCGAGAGCGTGGTCGAGCTGCTCGACGAGGCGCCCATTGCTCTCGACGGCCATCATCTCGTCGATCTTCGCTATCTCTCGGGCGTGACGCGCCGTGAGCAGAACGGCCGCTTCGCGCGCGTCGATCTGCGCTTTCGCGCAGCCATAGAACGGCTCTGACGCGAGAGCGCCACAACCATCGGAGCAGAAGCAATGTCCGCCCAGAAGGGAAAAGATCTGCTGCTGAAGCTCGACGACGGGACGGGCAATTTCGTCTCCGTCGCGGGGCTTCGCACGCGACGCCTGTCGCTTTCCGCCGACAGCGTCGACGTCACCGACGCGGAATCGGCGGGGCGCTGGCGGGAGCTGCTGGAGGGCGCCGGCGTCAAGCGCGCGAGCCTCGCGGGCGCGGGAATCTTCAAGGACGCCGATTCGGACGCTCTCATCCGCCAGCTGTTCTTCGACGGCGCGCTGCGCGGCTGGCAGATCGTCGTTCCGTCTTTCGGAACGGTTTCGGGCGTGTTCCAGATCGTGAGCCTCGACTACCGCGGCGAGCACAGCGCCGAGATCACCTTCGACATCGCGCTCGAATCGGCGGGCGCGCTCGCCTTCGTATCGGCGTGAGGCGCGCCATGGCCAATGCGCGACGCGGCGAGGTCGAGGCGAAGCTCGACGGCAAGACCTATACTTTGTGCCTGACGCTCGGCGCTCTCGCCGAGCTCGAGAGCGCGTTCGGCGCGAGCGATCTCGTCTCGCTCGCCGAACGTTTCGAGCAGCGCCGTCTCTCGGCGCGCGATCTGCTGCGCATCATTGCTTGCGGACTGCGCGGAGCGGGCCATGCGGCGACCGACGAGGAGGTCGCGCAGATGAAGGTCGAGGGCGGACTCGGCGAATATGCGCGCATCGCGGCGGCGCTGATCGGCGCGACATTCGGCGAAAGCGAGGCGGCAAACCCTCCGGCGCCGCAGGACGTGACGAGTTGAGGCGGCCGCCCTTTCCCTGGGATCGGGCAATGGCGTTCGGTCTCGGCGTTCTGCGGCTTTCGCCCGGCGCCTTTTGGTCCATGACGCCGCGCGAGCTCGCGGCGGCGGCGGAGGGCGTCTATGGCCTGCGTCCTCGCGCGCCGTCGCGCACCACGCTCGACCATCTGATGCGCGCCTTTCCGGACGGAGAACGAAGATGACGACATCGATCGATCCGCTCGCAGATATTTCGTTCCAATCGCTCGACCTGCAGAAGACCACGCAGCTGTTGAAGGAGGTCGATGTGGCCGCGGCGGCGGCGTCGAAGACATTGGCCGCTGGTTTCGGCAATGCGATCGTTGCGGGCAAGGGCGTCGACGCCACTCTGGCGTCGATTGCGCAGACGCTGGCGAAGCTCGGCGCGAAAGCGGGGGTGGCTTCGCTCGCCGATGGCCTCACGAGCGGGCTCGGCTCGCTGCTGTCGGGAGCTTTCGGCGGCGGGGGAAGCTCGTTGAAGCTGTTCGCCGACGGAGGCGTCGTCGCCAGTCCGACCTTCTTCGGCGCCGACGGCTCGGCCGGCTTGATGGGCGAGCGCGGCGCCGAGGCCATCATGCCGCTGGCGCGCGGGCCGAACGGACAGCTCGGCGTGCAGATGCAGGGCGAGCGCGCGCCGGTCGCCGTCACGGTCAATATCGCCGCGCAGGATGTCGAGAGCTTTCGGCGCTCGGAGGCGCAGATTTCGGCGGCGCTCGCGCGCGCGGTGACGCGCGGACGGCGGAGCCTATGAGCGAGCGGACACATGACGGGATTTCACGAAGCGCTGTTTCCGCTGGATGTGTCGCTGCATGGACGCGGCGGACCCGAGCGGCGCACCGATATCGTCGCGCTCGGCTCCAATCGGGAGGCGCGCAATGCGCGATGGGCGAATTCTCGGCGGCGCTATGAGGCGGGCTATGGCGTCAAATCTCTGGCGCAGCTCGCGACGGTCATCGATTTCTTCGAGGAGCGGCGCGGGCGCCTCCATGGATTTCGCTGGCGCGACCGCGCCGATCATTCCTCCGCCACGCCCGGCGCCGCTCCGACGCCGATGGATCAGGCGATCGGCATAGGCGATGGAGAGACCGCGAGCTTCCAGCTGACGAAGACATATGGCGGCGCCTTTGCTCCTTATTCGCGCCTCATCGGCAAGCCCGTCGAAACGAGCGTGCGTCTCGCTGTCGCTGGAGCCGAAAAAACGAAGGACGTGCATTTCAGCGTCGACGCGACAAGAGGCCTCGTCACCTTCGCGCCCTCCGCTGTTCCGCCCAGCGGCGCCGCGATCACCGCGGGATTTCTTTTCGACGTTCCGGCGCGCTTCGACACGGATTTTCTGGAGATCGACGTTTCGTCCTTCGAAGCCGGGGACATACCGCGCATTCCGATCATCGAGATCATTCTTTGACGAAAGGAAGCTCGCCATGCGCAGCGTCACGCCGTCGATGCAGGCCAAGCTCGACGCTCCCGTCTCTACATTGTGCAATTGCTGGCGTCTCGCGCGCAGGGACGGCGTGGTGATGGGATTCACCGATCATGACCGCGACCTCACCTTCGGCGACGTCGTCTTTCGCGCGGATTCGGGGCTTTCGGCGACGCAGGCCGAGGCGAGCCTCGGCCTTTCCATCGGCAGCGGCGAAGCGCTCGGCGCTCTCAGATCGGAGGGGGTTCGGGAGGCCGATCTCGTCAATGGAGTGTATGACGGCGCTTCGGTCGAGATCTGGCTCGTCGACTGGAGCGATGTGAATGATCGTCTGCTGATCGACGCCGCGACGATCGGCGAGGTGCGGCGCAGCGAGTTCGCCTTCACGGCGGAGCTGCGCTCGCTCGCGCATCTCTTCGATCAGCCGCGCGGCGATTCGTTTCAGCGCGTGTGCTCCGCCGATCTCGGCGATGCGCGCTGCAAGGTCGATTTGACCGCCTCCGGATTTCGCGGCGCCGGCGCCGCGCTCTCGTCGTCGGGAGACTCTTTCGTCGCAAGCCTTTCGGAGGATTTCGACGAGGATTTCTTCACCGGGGGCCGCTTGCATTTTACGACCGGCGCGAATGCGGGCGCGCGCGCGACGATCAAGTCGCATCGCCGCGTGGGCGAGACGGCGAGCCTCGCGCTCTGGGCGCCGCTCGCTGCGGCGATCGCCCCCGGGGATGAATTCACGCTCGCCGCGGGCTGCGACAAGAGCGCTGGGACATGCCGGACGAAATTCGCCAATCTGGTCAATTTTCGAGGATTTCCGCATATGCCGGGCAATGATCTCGTCATCGCCTATCCGAGCGCTGCGGCGCCGGCGATGGATGGCGGGAGCTTGTTTCGGTGAGCGCGCCGATGCTGCCGCGAGCCGAGATCGTCGCCGAGGCGCGGCGCTGGATCGGCACGCCCTATCGTCATCAGGCGTCGCTCATTCACGTCGGCTGCGATTGTCTCGGCCTCGTGCGCGGCGTATGGCGCGCGCTGATCGGGCCAGAGCCGGAGGCGCCGCCGCCTTACACGCCGGACTGGGCGGAGGCGCTCGGCGTCGAGACATTGGCGAGCGCCGCGCATCGGCATTTCGTCGCCGCGGACGCGCGTTGGCTCCGCCCCGGAGACGTGCTGCTGTTTCGCTTTCGCGAGGGCGCGCCGGCCAAGCATCTCGGCATTGCGACGGACTCGAATCACATGGTTCACGCCCATGGCGGCGCCTGCGTCGCCGAGGCGCCGATCGGGCTTTGGCGGCGACGCATCGTCGGCGCATTCGCTTTTCCGGGCGTCGAGGATTGAGCGCGGGGAGATCATGGCGACGCTGCTGCTGCAATCGGTCGGCGCTCTCGCGGCGCCTATCTCGTCCCTCTTGGGAAATGTCGCGGGCGCGGTCGCGGGCGCGCTCGTCGGCTCGGCGTTGTCGCCGAATGCGACGCGCTATGCGGCGGGTCCGCGCCTCAAATCCATGGATGGGATCGCCTCGACGGAAGGCGCCGCGATTGCGCGCGTCTATGGCCGCGCGCGCATCGGCGGGCAGATGATCTGGGCGACGCGCTTTGTCGAGCAGACGAGCTCGTCGGTCGACAGCTCCGGCAACAGCGGCAAAGGCGGCGGCGGCCGCGTCGAGACCGTGACCGTGACCTATGCCTATTACGCCAATTTCGCGATCGGTCTCTGCGAGGGGCCGATCGCTTTCGTGCGTCGCGTGTTCGCCGACGGCAATGAGCTCGACATGACGAGCCTGCCGATGAGAATCTATCTCGGCGACGAGGAGCAGCTCGCCGATCCACTGATCGTCGCCAAGGAGGGCGCGGAGAATGCGCCGGCCTATCGCGGGCTCGCTTATGTCGTGTTCGAGCAATTGTCGCTCGCCGCATTCGGCAATCGCATTCCCCAGCTCACTTTCGAGGTGGTCAGGCCCGTCGCCGGAGTCGGCGCGATGATCCGCGGCGTCGACATCATTCCCGGCGCGACGGAGGCGGGCTATCTGCCGGCGCTTCAGTTGAACTTTTTTTCGCCGGGCGAGACGCGCGCCGAAAATCGGCATCAGCTGACCGCCGCGAGCGATTGGACGGCGTCGATGGACGCGCTGCAGGCGCTGTGTCCCAATCTCGAGAGCGTCGCTCTGGTCGTCGCCTGGTTCGGCGACGATCTGCGCGCCGGCCACTGCACGATCGCGCCGCGCGTCGACGCGACATTCAAGACGATCGGGGAGTTCGATTACATCGTCGGCGGCTATTGGCCGCCGGATTGGTCGGTCGCCGGAGTGGGGCGCGACGGCGCGCGGCTGGTGTCGCAGATCGACGGACGCGCCGCTTATGGCGGCACGCCGAGCGACGCCTCGGTGCGCGCGGCCATCGCCGATCTGCGCGCGCGGGGGCTGTTCGTCACCTTCTATCCATTCGTGATGATGGACGTGGCGCCGGAGAATGCGCTCATAGATCCGCATACGGGCTCTGCGCCGCAGCCGGCGTTTCCCTGGCGCGGACGCATCACATGCGATCCGGCGCCGGGACTCGGTGGAACGGTCGATGGCACCGGGGCGGCGGCGACGCAGGTTGCGGCCTTCTTCGCGCAATATCGCGGCTTCATTCTGCATTATGCGAATCTGTGCGTCGCGGCCGGCGGCGTCGACGCTTTTCTCATCGGCTCGGAGCTGGTCGAGCTGACGCGCGTGCGCTCGGCGAGCGGCGCCTATCCGGCGGTCGCCGCGCTGCAGGCGCTCGCCGCGGATGTGCGCGCGATTGTCGGCGCCGCGACGAAAATCTCTTATTCGGCCGATTGGACCGAATATGGGGCGCATGTCCCGGCGGCCGGCGAGGCGCGCTTTCCGCTCGATCCGCTATGGGCGTCCTCGGCGATCGACTTCGTCGGCGTCGATGTCTATTGGCCCTTGTCGGACTGGCGCGACGGCGCCGAACATCTCGACGCGCATATCGCGTCGAGCGTCTATGACGTCGACTACCTGACCGCTCGCGTTGCTTCTGGCGAAGGCTTCGACTGGTTCTACGCCAGCGAAGCGGATCGCGCGGCGCAAAACCGCCTGCCGATAACCGACGCTCTCGGCAAGGCGTGGATGTTTCGGCAAAAGGATCTGCTCGCCTGGTGGAGCCATGCGCATGTCGAGCGCGTCGGCGGCGTGGAGCTCGCTTCGCCGACGGCCTGGACGCCGCGCGGCAAGCCGATCTGGATCATGGAGACCGGCTGCCCCGCCGTCGATCGCGGCGCCAATGCGCCCAATGTGTTTCCCGACATGAATTCATCGGAAGGCGGGCTGCCTTGCTTTTCGCGCGGCGGGCGCGACGATCTGATGCAGGCGCGCTTCATCGAGGCGATGCTGACGCATTATGATCCGGCGGCGGCCGGCGGCGACGCGCGCAATCCTCTGTCGCCCGTCTATGGCGGGCGCATGGTCGATGTGTCGCGCATCCATCTCTGGTGCTGGGACGCGCGGCCTTTTCCGGCCTTTCCCGCCTGCAGCGATGTTTGGGCCGATGCGCCGAACTGGGACACGGGCCATTGGCTGAACGGGCGGCTCGACGGCGTTCCGCTCGATGTCCTCGTCGCCGAGCTGGCGGCGCCGGCGGTCGAGCCGGAGCTGACGACGACGCGGCCGGACATATTCGGCTTCGTCGACGGCTATGTGCTCGATGCGACCATGTCGCCGCGCGACGCGATCGAGCCGCTCGCCGATCTCTTCGGCTTCGATACGGTGGTGTCGTCGGGCGCGCTGCGCTTCGTCGCGCGGGCGGGAAAGCCGGTGCGGGAGATCGGCGCGGATGATCTCGTCGCGCAGAAGGACGGACGGCTCGTCGATCTGCGCCGCGCGCAGGAGAGCGAGCTGCCGCATGAGATCGCGCTCTCCTTCGGCGATTCGGAGTTCGATTACCGCACGGGCCGCGTGCTGTCGCGGCGGCTCGAAGGCTATTCGTCGCGGCGCAGCGAGACGCAGGCGGCGGTGATGATGGGGCGCTCCTGCGCGCAGAAGCTCGCCGACGCCCGGCTGCGGAGCCTGTGGGCGAGCCGCGAGACGGCGAGCTTCTCCTTGCGCCCGGGGCTCGCGGCGCTGGAGCCGGGCGACGTCGTCGCATTGTCGGCGGCGCCGGGACGCTTGTTCCAGATCACGCGCGTGACTGATGGCGCGGAGCGTGCGATGGAGGCGCGCTCGGTCGATCCGAGCGTCTACGACCTCGCCGCGCGGGCGGTCGAGCGGCCCGCTCTCGCGGCGCCCGCCGTGATCGGACCGCCGCGCATCGTCGTGCTCGATCTGGCGCTGGCGCGAACGGATACGGCGCCGCTCTCTCATCTCGCGGCCTATGCCGATCCCTGGCCCGGCGCGCTCGCTCTGTTGCGCAAGGTCGGCTCGTCATTCGAAGCGGCGGGCGTCATCGAGAAGCGCGCGACGATCGGCGTGACGCTGGACGCGCTCGCGCCGGGGCCGTCGGGGCGGTTCGATCTCGGCGCCTCGGTCATGGTGCGGCTCTTTTCCGGCGCGCTCGCCTCGGTGAGCGATGCGCATGCGTTCGCGCTGCGCTCGGCGATGGCGATCCGCGGCGCCGATGGCGCATGGGAGGTTTTCGCCTACACGCGAGCGGAGCTCGTCGCGAGCAACACCTATCGGCTGTCGCGGCTCCTGCGCGGGATCGGCGGAGAGGATGCGCTCGCGTCCCGCAGCGTCGACGCCGGCGCCACTGTGGTGCTGCTCGACGACGCGCTGGTTCCGCTCGCGAGCAACGTCGCCGAGATCGACTCGCCGCGAACCTATCGCATCGGACCGATCGGCCGCGATCATGGCGATCCGACCTATGTCGAGGCGAATGTCGCGGCGACGCGCAAGGCGCTGCAGCCATACGCGCCGACCCATGCGCGCGCGCGGCGAGGGGCCGGGGGCGTGACGATCTCCTTCACGCGGCGCGGACGCATCGACGCCGACGCCTGGGAGGGGATCGACATTCCGCTCGGCGAGTCGAGCGAAGCCTATGAGATCGAGATCGCTCTGCCGGGCGGCGGGCTGCGCCTCCTCGGCGGGGCGGCGACAGCGATTCTCTATCCGTCGAGCGCGGAGCTCGCGGATTTCGGCGCGCCGCAGACGAGCCTCGACGTGACGATTTTTCAGATCGGCGCGCGGGTGGGACGCGGCTTCCCGCTCGCGGCGATCGTTTCCATCGAGTGACCGGCCATGACGCAGACGATTCAGCTGTCCTTGCCCCATATCGACGCGGCGCAGGCGCAAAAACACATCACGCATAATGAAGCGCTGCAGATTCTCGACACGCTCGCGCAGCTCTCCGTCATCGCGCGCGACCAGGCGGCACCGCCGTCCTCTCCCGTGGAGGGCGACCGCTATATCGTCGGCGCCGGCGCGACAGGCGCCTTTTTGGATAAGGACGGGACGGTCGCCGCATGGCTCGCGGGCGCCTGGAGCTTTTTCACGCCGCGCGCCGGCTGGCTCGCCTATGTGCAGGGCGAGGCGCTACAGGTCGTCCACGACGGCGCCGCTTGGGTCCTTCTCGGCTCGGCGCTCGGCTCGGCGCAGAATCTGAGCCTGCTCGGCGTCGGCGCGACGGCCGATTCCGTCAATCGACTCTCGGTGAAATCCAACGCCGCGCTCTTCGCTGCGAAGACCATTGCGGAGGGCGGCTCGGGCGATCTGCGCGTCGCTTTCGAGAAGGAGGCGATCGGCGCCACGGCGTCGCATGTCTTTCAGACCGGCTTTTCGGGACGCGCGGAGATCGGGCTCATCGGCGGCGACGATCTGGGCGTGAAGGTGTCGGCGGACGGCTCGTCGTGGAGGACCGCGCTCGAGGTCGACAGGACGACGGGCCGCGTCGCCTTTCCGAGCGGCTCCGGCGACGGGTCGCTCGCGGGCTTTCGCAATCGGCTGCGCAATGCGAGCTTCAAGATCAACTCGCGGCGCCTGCCGTCGCCGGCGACGCTCGCCGCCGGCGCCTTCGGTCATGACGGACTGCGAGCCGGCGCCGCGGGCGCGACCTATTCGACGTCTTCGTCGGGCGTCGACGCGATGCTGACGATCTCGGCCGGCTCCATCGTGCTTCCGGTGGATGCTGCGCAGATCGAGGGCGGAGCTTATGTTCTCTCCCATGCCGGAACCGCGCAGGCGCGCATCTGGCAGACGAGCCCGTCGGGCGCCTTCGCGAGCGTGCCGTCGACGGGGCTCGTCGTCGCGGGACTGAGCGCGTGCGCGCTCACCGGGGTCGAGTTCTCCACGGGGACGGTGCTGCGGCCGCAGCTCGAGCCGGGCGTCTATCCCTCGCTGTTCGAACGGCGTCCGCGCGCTGTCGAGCTGGCGCTCTGCGAGCGCCGCAACGACGCGCTTCTCGTCGAGGCCAATCTGCAACAGCGCAATTGGGTGACGAGCAATGCCTGGCTGTCCTCCGCGAGCGCGGCCGATAACGCATGGCGCAACGTCTGCTGGGCCCGAGAGCTGGGCGTTTTCGTCGCGATCGCGTCGTCCGGGACCGGCAACCGGGTCATGACGTCCCCGGACGGCGTCGCCTGGACCGTGCGGACGAGCGCCGAAGACAATACGTGGCTCGGGCTCTGTTGGTCGCCGGAGATCGGTCTCCTCGTGGCCGTCGCCAGCGACGGAACCAACCGGGTCATGACCTCTCCCGACGGCATCGCATGGACAGCGCGGCCGGCCGCGGCGGCCAATCAGTGGCGCGCGGTTTGTTGGGCGCGTGAGCTGGGCGTGTTCGTCGCCGTCTCCAGCGACACGACGAGCAACCGCGTGATGACGTCTCCAGACGGCGTCACATGGACGAGCTGGACGGCTCAGAACGGCGCATGGTGGAGCGTGTGCTGGTCACGAGAGCTCGGCCTCCTCGTCGCCGTCGCGAACAGCGGAACCAGCGCCCGCGTCATGACCTCGCCGGACGGCGTCGGCTGGACGGTTCGCGCCGATACGGGAACTGGAACGAGGTGGACGTCGGTCTGTTGGGCGAGAGAGCTCGGCCTGCTCGTGGCCGTCGCCAATGGGACCGGAACGGGCAATCGCGTCATGACGTCGCCGGACGGCGTCACATGGTCGGTGCGGACGAGCGCCGAAGACAATTCATGGCATAGCGTCGCCTGGGCGCCCGAAATCGGCCTGCTCGCGGCCGTCGCCATCGACGGGACCAACCGCGTCATGACCTCTCCCGACGGCGTCGCTTGGACGGCGCGGTCGGCCGCCGCGGCCAACAGCTGGTATGGCGCCTGCTGGTCGCCGGAGCTCGGGCTCTTCGCGAGCGTGGCGGCGTCGGGCGCCGGCAACCGCGCGATGACGAGCAGATCCGCTTTCAGCTACTCCTACAGGTGACGCATGGCCTATTCGATCGACGATACGGTCTATCGCGTCGACTCCGGCGACAACGCCGCGACTGTCCTCGCCATCGAAGAGATCGACGGCGCCGCGGTGTATCGCCTCGCTTACGCCGAAGGCGGCGAGGGGTATTGGCCTGGATCCGCGCTCTTCGCGACGATCGAAGAGCGCGACGCCGCGATCGCGTGATCGATCGCGTTTCCACAAATCATGCGCGGCGTCTCGGCGCCGTTTACGCGCGTCTTCGTCGACTCGTCGACGCCGCCGGCCCCGGTCGACTTTTGTGGTTCCGCGTTCGCATTGCTCATCTGCTGCAATGGGGCGCGACTGAGAAAGGCGACGGCGGATTTATCGCTGCGATTCCGGACGCCGCTTTGGCCTGCGTCGCGTCCCGATGATCTGCATCGCGGCGTCGTATCCGGCGAAATCAGCGCGGATGAAACATGGTCGCTCCCGACAGGGAGAGGCCACTTCGAGCTTCTCGGCAAATCGCCGGGAGGATCTCCCACGTCGTGGTCATCGACGAAATTCAACTCAGGGGACTCAGCATGAACGATCTTGTACTCGACGGGACCGTGGTATACTCCGAAGACTATTTCCGCGCGAACGGGCTCGACGTCCGAATAATGGGCGTGGTGGCTGACGGCGAGGCCCTGAATGCCGTCGCGCTGCAAGCGGCCGAGGATTACGCATCTCAGATCGGCGCCAATCTGCTGTTCCCCGTTGGCGTCATTGTCCTCGAGGCGGCGATCGTGAAGAAGTCCAATGTGCATTGGCATGGACAAGGGCCGACGCTATCGATCTTGCGGCACCATGACACCTCGGCACACCCGACATACCAGGCGCATGAGTTGGTCAAGCTGCCTGAGACGGGGCCTGACACTACGATGAGCGCCGACAACGTCGGATTTTTCGACATTGGTTTCGACGGCAATCGGTACCATGTCCAGGACGACGACGGCACGCTCACGAATCTCTTCAAATTGCTGCGCAATGCCGAGCCCGGCGTCTCGGCCCCCGCGCACGGGCTCACGATCGAGCGGTGCCACTTTGTGCACGCCACCTTCGGCGCGTTTAGCTTGCATGTCGCAGGCTACGACCGAGTGAATATCCGCGATTGTTACCTCGCCGATGGCGGCGGCGCCGCGTCGACAATCCATCTGATGTATCTGCGGCACTGCGCGCGCGTCTCGGTCACGGGATGCATCGCCGAGCCGAGAGAGGCGTCGGCTGGGATCAAGGTGCAAGGAATTTACGAACGCGCCGAGATCGCCGGGTGCAGCGTCACCGGCGGCGGCATCGGCATTGCGGGAACAGACTGCTACGATTACCGCATCGTCGGCAACAGCATTCGAGACGCGACGTCGGAAGGCATCAAGCTCGCGATCGATCAGGAGTCGACGGCACGCTTCCTCGTCATCTCGAATAACACGATCAGCAACTGCACATTTGGAATTTGGGCGCAAAATATCCAGGGCGTATCGGGAAGCGGCAATCATTTCCGCGACTGCGGCACCGGCATTCGGTTCAAGGGCGTTCGCGGGGGCATGCTGTCCGCGACGTTCATGGAATTGACGTCGAATACGTCGAATCCGTCGAATAGCGAAGGCGCCGTAACCTTCCTATTGTTCGAGAAGCCGAACGTCTCCCCCAACCCCGAATCCCCTCCCACCTACAACGAGTGCAATTTCTCCGGACTGTCGATCCGCAACGGTCGTGCGGGGACGGGCGTCACGATCGCGAAAAACATAGGCACGGTCGAACACCCCAGCACGCTCGAAGACGCCAAATACCTCATATTCGATGGCGTGTCGGTGATCGGCTCATTCGCGGCGACATGGCTGAATATCAATCCGCCGCCGGAGAGCCCGAATGAAGGATCTTTCGCGCCGACGCTCATCGGCGGCGCGACGGCCGGCGAGGGGACCTATACGACCCAGGCCGGCCGCTGGCAGCGTGTGGGCTCGCGCTGCAATTTCGAAATCAATCTCTCGTGGTCGGCGCACACGGGCTCCGGCGAGCTGATAGTCGACGCTCTCCCATTCGTGGCGTCGTCCACGCTCGGCGCTTACCCGGTCAGGTTCTACTGGAGAGACATCGCAATCACCTCGGGCTCTCAGCTCATCGGCTATGTCATCGGCGGCGAGAAACGGATCAGGCTGCGGCTGCTGCCGGCGAGCGGCGCTCCGGCTGCCTTGCAAGTTCCCGCGTCTGGCTCGCTCGACATCGCCGGATCGTACATCGTTCAGGGCTGAGCGGAAGGATAAATCGCAATGACCATTGCATCGATAGGCGCGCGCGCTATTCAGCGCGCGCTCGTGTTGAAGGGCTATTCACTGTCGGTCGATGGCGACATCGGTCCGACGACGCGCGCGGCGATCTATGCCGCCGTGCAGCGCGAGGTCGGCGCCGCGGCGCATTGGAGCGCCGATCGGCTGATGATCGCGTTCGGGCAGATGATGCTGCGCGATGCGGGGCTCTATGCTGGCGCAATCGACGGGATCGACGGACCGAAGACGAGCGCGGCGCTGGCGGCGTGGGCGAGCAAGCAGGCGGGCGCGCCGGCGGCGCAAAGCGATTGGGCCGGCGTCATGCGCGCGCTCTGCCCGCATGGCCGCGCCGAGATCGTTGCCGGCGCCGCCGAGGCAACGCCCCGCGTGATCGAGATCGCCTCGCTCACGACGCCGCGCCGACAAGCGCATTTTCTCGCGCAGATCGCGCACGAGAGCGCGGGAATGCGGACGACGGTCGAATATGCGAGCGGAGCCGCCTATGAGGGGCGCAAGGACCTCGGCAACACGCAGCGCGGCGATGGCGCGCGCTTCAAAGGGCGCGGGCTGATTCAGCTCACCGGGCGCGCGAATTATATGGCTTACGGACTAGAGCTCGGTCTCGATCTCGTCGGCAAGCCCGAGCTCGCGGCGCAGTTCCCGGCGGCGGCTCTCACGGCGGCGCTCTATTGGCGCAAGCGCGCGATCAATGTCCCGGCCGATCGTGACGATTGCGAAGCGGTGACGCGCAAGATCAATGGCGGCGTCAACGGGCTCGCCGATCGCAAATCCTATCTCGCCGTCGCCAAACGCGCGCTCTCCGCATGATCGGCTTTTCGCGGGCGAGGGCACCCGCGCCGCGCCGGGCGGCCTCCCGGCGAAACAAGCGAGGATGAAACATATGGCCTTGTCCTTCCCCACCGCCTGGAGCTGGCTCGCCGCTCGCATGGCCGAGCCGAGCACCTGGGCGGGAACCGGCGTCGTCGCCGCGCTGGTGCATTCGGCCGCGCCGGGCCTGCTCGGCGACAGCCTGCTCACGCTCGGCGCGGCGATCGGCGGCGTTCTCGCCGTTGTCGTGCCGGAACGGCGCGGCTGACGCTGAAAAGGCGACGCGGCTCCGGCCGCGTCGCCGGCGTTCACGCATCGTTCAGACGGCTCTCGTCATAGTGCGAGGCGTGAAGACATGCGCCTCGTCCTCGTTCTGGCCGAAGATCGCCGCCATGCTCGCCCTCGCCGCTCCCGCCCGTGGGGAGCTGGCGCGAGGGGAGGAGGCGGCGCTGCAGTGCTTTCCGATGGCGGAGACGCGCCATCTGATCGCCGACCGCCGTCTCGCCGACCCTTTCGCCTCGATGCAGGCGGCGAGCTCGGCCGCCCATGCCGAGCCGATCGCGGCGAAGCTCTGCCGCGACCGCGAAGCGCTCGTCTATGAGATCAGCGTGTTGCGGCGCGACGGGCGCGTCCTGCGGATTTATCTCGACGCGACGAACGGCCAGCCGCATCCTGGTCACAAATCACGGTGACAAAGACGCGATTCGAGCGGGGGAGGGGGCGTTGCGTCTGCTGGTTGTCGAGGACGACAAGGATTTGAACCGCCAGCTCGGCGCCGCGCTCGAGCAGGCGGGCTACGCCGTCGACCGCGCCTTCGACGGCGAGGAGGGGCATTTCCTCGGCGACACCGAGCCCTATGACGCGGTGGTGCTGGACATCGGCCTGCCCAAGAAGGACGGCGTCAGCGTGCTCGAGCAATGGCGCAAGGCGGGCCGCACCATGCCGGTGCTGATCCTCACCGCGCGCGACCGCTGGAGCGACAAGGTGCAGGGGTTCGACGCCGGTGCCGACGACTATGTCGCCAAGCCCTTCCATATGGAGGAGCTGCTCGCCCGCCTGCGCGCGCTGCTGCGCCGCGCCGCCGGCCATGCGACGAGCGAGATCGTCTGCGGCCCGGTGCGGCTCGACACCAAGGCGGGGCGCGTCGTCGTCGACGGAACGGCGGTCAAGCTGACCTCGCACGAATATCGGCTGCTCGCCTATCTGATGCATCACAGCGGCCGGGTGATCTCGCGCGGCGAGATCGTCGAGCATCTCTACGATCAGGACTTCGACCGGGATTCGAACACGGTCGAGGTGTTCGTCGGGCGCCTGCGCAAGAAGCTCGGCGTCGACGTGATCCAGACCGTGCGCGGCCTCGGCTATATGGCGGCGCCGCCCGAAGCCGGCGGACGCTGACGCGCGCGGATGCGCTGGCTGCGCTTTCCGGGCCGGTCGATCGCGGCGCGCCTGTTCCTGACGGCGGCGGCGCTGAGCTCCGCCGTGCTGATGCTCGCGGGGCTCGCGCTCACCGAATATTACCGGGCGACGGCGGAGGACGTGTTCGAGCAGCGGCTCGAGGTCTATCTGCGCGCCATCGTCGCGGATGTCTCGGAGTCCGGCGAGGACGGCCGCACCGGGCCGGGCCAGCTCGGCGATCCGCAATTCGAGCTGGCGCGCTCCGGCTGGTATTGGCAGATCACGAGGCTCGACGACGAGAAGCACGAGATCAAGGCCTCGCGCTCGCTGTTCGCGGCGCGCCTCCCAAAACTCGCCGATCTTCATGTTCCGGCCGAGACCGGCGGGATGCGGCGCGGCGTCGCCGAGGGGCCGGACGGGCGCCCGCTGCGCATCGTCGAGCGCGTCATCGACGTCGGCGATATCGGCGTCTATCTCGTGCAGGTGGCGGCGACGACCGAGGAGACCGAGAGCCAGATCGCGCGCTTCCGCTGGTCTTTGATCGTCGCCTTCTCGCTGCTCGCCATCGCGCTGGCGCTCGGGGCCGCCTTTCAGGTGCGCTTCGGCCTGCGCCCGCTGCGCCTCTTGCAGGGCGAATTGTCGACCATTCGCCGCGGCGAGCGCGCGCGCATCGAAGGCTCCTATCCGACCGAGATCGCTCCGCTCGCCGAGGAGCTCAATCTGATGATCGCGGCCAATCGCGACATCGTCGAGCGCTCGCGCACGCAGGTCGGCAATCTCGCCCATGCGCTGAAGACTCCGCTCAGCGTGATCATCAACGAGGCCGACGCCGCGCCCTCGCCGCTCGCTGGAAAGGTGAGCGAGCAGGCCAAGGTCATGCGCGACCAGATCGCCTTTTATCTCGAGCGGGCGCGAGCGGCGGCGCGCGCCGGCGCCATCGGCGCGACGACGGAGGCGGCGCCGGTGGTCGAGGCGTTGCTGCGCACCTTCGGCAAGATCTATGACGAGCGCGGCGTCGCATTTTCCGGCGCCGCGCCGCCCGGCGCGCGCTTTCTCGGCGAGCGGCAGGATCTCGAGGAGATCGTCGGCAATCTGCTCGACAACGCCGGGAAATGGGCGGCGCGCGAGGTGCGGCTCGAGGTTGCGCTGGAGAGCGGCGCAGCGGGGCGCAGCGTGCTGGTGGTGACCATAGACGACGATGGGCCGGGCCTCGCGCCGCATCTGCGCGAGCGTGCGGCGGCGCGTGGCCAGCGTCTCGACGAGACCAAGCCGGGCTCCGGCCTCGGCCTGTCGATCGTCACCGAGCTCGCCGCCGATTATGGCGGCTCGTTGCGTCTTTCGGAGAGCCCGCTCGGCGGCTTGCGGGCGCGGGCGCGCCTGCCGGGGCTTTGACAGGGCGCGCGCATTTCGTCATCAGGGCTGTGGATGCGCGAGGGAGAGCGGAGGGAGTTCATGAGGTCGATCGGCAGATGTTTGGCGGCTTTCGGCCTTCTCGCCGGCGCGGCGGCGCTCGCCGGCTGCAACACCTCCGCCCCCGAATCGGCGAAGGTCGCCGTCGCCGCGACGCCGGAGCCGCCCGCGCCGGGCGTCATCGGCTCGGCGATCGGCCGCGAGCTCGACGCGGCCGATCGCGAGACGGCGATCGCCGCGCAGCAGGAGGCGGTGAGCTCCGGCCAGCGCAGGAGCTGGCGCGGCGCGCATGGCGCCTATGGCTTCATCGAGCCGGCGGCGGAGGACGGGCTCGGCGGCTGCCGCGGCTATACGCATAAGGTGTTCATCAACGGCCGCCCGCAACAGGCCAAGGGGCAGGCGTGCAAGCGGCCGGATGGGAGCTATCGCGTCGCGAGCTGACGGCCCCCCGGAGCGTCACGCGGGCATCCGCCCGAAGCCTCCGCTCTCGAAATCGGCGAAAGCCTGACGAAGCTCTTCCTGCGTGTTCATTACGAATGGGCCATGGGCCGCGACCGGCTCGCCGAGCGGCGCGCCGGAGAGGATCAGCGCTTTCGCGTCCGTCGCCGCCGCGAGGGAGACGCCGCCGCCGGTGCGATCGAGCAGGACCACCTCATCGTCACGCGCAGTCGCGGCGCCGCCGATCTCGATCGCGCCCGCCAGCACGACGACGGCGAGCGTATGTCCCTCGGGCAAAACCAGCTCCACATGGCCGCCGGCCGTGAGGCGAAGGTCCCAGACATCGAGCGGCGTGTAGCTGCGCGCCGGTCCGTCGCGGCCGTCATAGCGGCCGGCGATGACGCGCAACGCGCCCGCGCCGTTGGGCAGCTCGACGGTCGGAATGTCCTCGGCGCGGATGGCTTGGTAGTGCGGAGCCGCTTTCTTGTGCGCGGCCGGCAGATTGATCCAGAGCTGCGCCATCTCCATCGCGCCGCCCGCCGCGGTGAAGGCGCGCGAGTGGAACTCGTCGTGCAGCACGCCCGCCGCGGCGGTCATCCACTGCACGTCGCCGGGGCCGATGACGCCGCCGGCGCCGGTCGAATCGCGATGCTCGACCTCGCCCGAATAGACGATGGTCACGGTCTCGAAGCCGCGATGCGGATGCGGGCCGACGCCGCGCGGCGTCGTCGCCGGAGCAAACACATGCGGACCGGCGTGGTCGAGCAGCAGAAACGGGCTGATCGGCTCGCCGAAGGCGTGGGGCGAGATCAGCGAGCGCACCGGAAAGCCGTCGCCGACCCAATGCGCGCGCGGCGCGGAATAGACGCCGAGGATTTTTCTCATCGCTGTTCTCCTTCTGCGGCCACGCCCGCGGAGTCGGAACGTCGATCGCGAGAAATCGAAGATATGGCTTCGTTGCTCTCGCGCAATTGGTGCGGACGGCGGGGATCGAACCCGCATGGGCATGGCCCGAGGGATTTTAAGTCCCTTGCGTCTACCGGTTCCGCCACGTCCGCACTTGTTTCTCCTTCAGTCCACTCGGAGATCGCGACCTCGAGACGTCCTGACGGTTCGCTTCTGATAGCTCAGCGTGCTTTTCTCGGCAAACCTCGCGAAGCGGCCTCTTTGAAATGAGCCGATGCCGGGCCGTGTCCGAGCAACTGTCTCTCACGGCTCGAATGCGCGGCGCGCGAAGGTCGGGGCGGGCGATTGAAATCGTGGATTATCCCCACGATTTGTGGGATGGCCGTTCACGCGTCGTCAATTTTGGTCGAGTAGCGTCGAGGCTCGACCCTGTTTTGCGTAGTGGCGGCCGAGCCTTGACTCGTCAGGAAGGCAAGTCCTATGAAAAAGAGTCCGACGAGTCGTCGGCAGAGAAAAGGGCTGCCTTCGATGCGTAATTTCGATCAAAACGATAAACATCCATTCGCCGGCGCCTTTCTGAAGGGCTTTATTTCCGGCTTCACGTCTCCGCTGACGCTTTTTTCGGCGGGGCCGTCCGTCCCTGGTGGATTTTCCGCGAGCAATCGTTCGAGCGTCGCGGCGTCGTTTCGGTCGGTGGGCAACGCCTTGACCCACAGCACGCTCAGGAGCGTCGACGACCGTGACCGAACATCTGGAAGAAGATAACGGGGTTCACCTGCCGGCGCCGTCTCAAATCGTTCCAGAGGTCGAAAGGCTCGTCGCAGACGAACTGCCCGAAGAATTCAAGGATCTACCTGAATCGGTCAAGAAAGAAACCGTTCGCAAGGTCAGCGTAACGGCGATCAAGGCCTCTATTTCCTCTTGGGAGAGCGACGGATATCCGCCGCCTGCGATCCTCGAGGAATATGAGAGGTTTTCGCCGGGGTTCGCGCAAAAAGTGATCCGAATGGCGGAGGACGAGCTGAAGCATAGCCAGTCGATGGAGGTGAGGGCTGCTCAATATTTCTCTCGTGGCCAATGGATGGGCTTCGTTTTGGCGTTCATCGTTTTGACCGGATCAATATGGCTCATCTCGATCGGAAAGGAAGCGACCGGCGGCTTGCTCGCCGGGGCGGTCGTCCTTCCTCTGATCGGCATGTTCATACGAGGCCAGCTGAACATCGGCGACGTCTCTAGCTCCAATAGCTCTATCGCCACAGTAGACGACGACGCGATCAAGAAAGCGACACGCTCGAAAAAGCGAGCCAAGGGCGCCAAGAGCAGGGTGCGATAGAAGCCCCCACTCGGCCTGAAGGCGCGAGAGCTGCTCCAGCCGTACCTGTCCGCAAGCGGACCATGCAATGGCGCCGTCCTGCCAGATATTGCGATTGACCGCTCGCGGAAAACTCGCCTAGTACCTCCATGACCTCTTCGATCCTCGCCCTGCAACCCGCCAAGCCCCTGTTCTCCTATCGGAAACATTGGGCGCATCGGTTCGGCGTCGCGCCTTTTCTGCCCATGTCGCGGGCGGAGATGGAGGCGCTCGGCTGGGATTCCTGCGATGTGATTCTGGTCACGGGCGACGCTTATATCGATCATCCGAGCTTCGGCATGGCGATCGTCGGGCGTCTGCTGGAGGCGCAGGGCTTTCGCGTCGGCGTCATCGCACAGCCCGATTGGCGCGACGCCTCCGCCTTCGAGGCGCTGGGAAAGCCCAATCTCTTCTTCGGCGTCACCAGCGGCAATATGGATTCGATGGTCAACCGCTATACGTCGGACCGTCGCCTGCGCCACAATGATTCCTACACGCCGGGCGGCGAGGGCGGAAAGCGGCCGGATCGCGCCGTCATCGTCTATGCGCAGCGCTGCCGCGAGGCTTTTCCCGGCGCGCCGATCGTGCTCGGCGGGATCGAGGCGTCGCTGCGCCGCATCGCCCATTATGATTATTGGTCGGACAAGGTGCGGCGCTCGATCCTGCTCGACGCCAAGGCCGATCTCCTGCTCTATGGCAACGCCGAGCGCGCGCTGGTCGAGGTCGCGCATCGGCTCGCCAAGCGCGGACTCGATCAGGATTTTTTTGATATTCGCGGTCTCGCTCTGCTGCGCGAGCGGACGCCGGACGGCTGGACCGAAGCCTCGGCCGAGGATCTGGACAGTCCCGACGAGGGCCGCACGCGGGCTGCCGGCGACATCGTCATCCGCCTGCCGTCCTGCGAGCAGGTTTCGCGCGATGTGGAAAGCTATGCGCGCGCGTCGCGCGTGCTGCACAAGGAGAGCAATCCGGGCAATGCGCGGCCGCTGACGCAGCGTCATGGCGACAAGGATGTATGGCTGACCGCGCCGCCCATTCCGCTGACCATGGCGGAGATGGACGCCGTCTATGACCTGCCTTTCGCGCGCGCGCCGCATCCCTCCTATGAGGGCGCCAAGATTCCCGCCTGGGAGATGATCCGCCATTCGGTGACGATCATGCGCGGCTGCTTCGGCGGCTGCTCCTTCTGCTCCATCACCGAGCACGAGGGGCGCATCATCCAGTCGCGCTCCGAAGCGTCGATCCTGCGCGAGATCGAGGTCATTCGCGACAAGACGGAGGGATTTACCGGCATTATTTCCGATATCGGCGGGCCGACCGCGAATATGTATCGCCTGGCGTGCCGGGATAAAGAGACGGAGGCGCTGTGCCGGCGGCCGTCCTGCGTCTATCCCGATGTCTGCAAGAATCTCGACACGAGCCATGACGCCCTGATTCAGCTCTATCGCAAGGCGCGCGCCATTCCGGGCGTGAAGAAGGTGATGGTGGCCTCGGGCGTGCGCTACGATCTCGCCGTGAAGAGCCCGGCCTATATTCGCGAGCTGGTCGAGCATCATGTCGGCGGCTATCTGAAGATCGCGCCCGAGCACACCGAGAGCGGACCGCTGTCGAAGATGATGAAGCCGGGCATCGGCTCCTATGACCGCTTCAAGCAATTGTTCGACGCGGCGGCGCGGGCGGCGAAGAAGGAATATTACCTCATTCCCTATTTCATCGCCGCGCATCCGGGCACCAGCGACGAAGACATGATGCATTTGGCGTTGTGGCTGAAGCGCAACAAATATCGCGCCGATCAGGTGCAGACCTTCCTGCCGTCGCCGATGGCGCTGTCGACGGCCATGTATCACTCGGGCTTCGATCCTTTAAAGCCGGTGCGGCGCGGCGCGTCGGAGCGCGTGGACGCGGTGAAGGGCCTGCGCCAGCGCCGGCTGCACAAGGCGTTCCTGCGCTATCATGATCCCGAGAACTGGCCGATGCTGCGCGAGGCGCTGAAGGCGATGGGCCGCGCCGATCTGATCGGCCCCGGCAAGCATCAGCTGGTGCCCGGCTGGCAGCCCAAGGGCGCGGGCAAGGCGGGGGAGGGACGCCGCGTCGAGCATCCTGCGCGGGCTGCGCGCGGCGGGCGCAAGTTTCTGACGAAGGGCGTCGGCTGACCGCTGGTCCGGGCGCCGTCGCATTGCGCTCGAAGGTCGCCGCTACGAAGCGCCGTCTCGAATGGCCAGCTTGTAGAACGCCTTGCGCTCGCCGTTCTGCGTTCGCGGAAATTCGACGAGCGGCGTGGCGCCGATCGCGCGCAGACTATCGCTGTCGGCTTCGGAATAAATGAGGAGCTCGCCGCCGAGCGTCTTTGCCGCCTCGCGCGCGAGAGCGGCGAGCGCGCGTGAGTCCTCGCGCGGCTCGGCGCGATAGTTCCAGGTCTCGAATTTTGCCACGCGGCCAGTCTGCAGATTGAAATAGGGCGCGTCGAGCCGGGCCGAGAGATCGATGCCGTTCCAGCCCGGATAGGCGGCGATCATCCGCCGGTCGAGACGGTTGGAGATCAGCCATTGCGCCGCCATGTCGCCGCCGGAGAAGGGCGCCGTGAGCGCGCCGGCGGAGAAGATCAGCCCGGCGAGGGACAGCGCGGCGATCCATGCGCGCGCGACGAGGCCGGGCTTCTCGCCATGGTCTTCCGCGGCGATCCACAGCAGCGCGACCAGCAATAGCGTCCAGAGGCCCACATGGCGGCCATAGGCCGGATAGACGAGGGTCGAGAGCGAGAGGATGACGCCGTAGAAGCCGAGCCAGATCGCCGCATGGCGCGGACGCGAGGCGAGCGCCGCGGCGCCGAGCACGGCGGCGGCGGCGCCGAGCCACAGGCTCGCCGGCGCGGCGAGGCCGATGCCCCACAGGCGCAGGCCCGGCAGCACCGACGCCGAGGCCCAGTGGAGCGCCATCATGAGATTCATCAGCGCTTCGGGAAGCGGCGAGACTGCCGGCCTGGCGTCGGGCGCCGGCCACATGGTCGCGAGCGCCGCGACGCAGGCCGCCGTCCAGAGGGCGAAGCCGGCGATGAAACGGGCGTCGATTCGCGGCCAGGTCTCGCGCCGATCGCCGAGGAAGGGCGTCGCGACGAGGACGCCGGACAGCAGCATCAGATGCAGCGAGACATTGGCCATCAGCGCCAGGATCGCCCAGCGCCACCCGCTCGCGCGCAGCGCCAGAAAGGCGAACAGCAGCAGCGCGCCGAGCCCGTAGGAGCGCGCGATCACGCCATATTCGAACAGGAGAAAATAGCTCGTCAGCAGCGAGAGCCGCAGCCAGGGGCCGAAAGGCGCGCGGAACCAGATGATCCAGTCCGTGGCGAGCGCGATGGGCAGCTGAACGAGCTTCAGCGCGACGAGCGATGGCGCGATCAGCGCGGCGCCCCGAAGAAGAAGATGCCAGAGCGCCGGATGGCCTTCGTAATGCAACGAGGCGAAGAGATCGGAAAGGCGCGGTTGCGTCGCCAGCAGATAGGCCTGAGCTTCGTCTCGCCAGGCGACATGAGCGAGGACGAGCCAGGCTTGCAGCGCGATCACGACGCCGGCGAGCGCCGACGGCAGGGCCTCTGCCTGACGGCCGGCGAAGGAGGAACGAATATCGCGCATGAAAATCCTGCGAGAACGACGAGAGCTCAGGCTCCGCTCTTCGAAATCGGCGCCTGAAACGAGAGCCCCGTGTCCCAGGGAAAGAAGATCCAGGTGTCCTGCGACACCTCGGTGACGAAAGTGTCGACCATCGGCCGCCCCTGCGGCTTGGCGTAGACGGTCGCGAAATGCGCCTTGGGCAGCAGGGCGCGCACAGCCTTGGCCGTCGCGCCGGTGTCGACGAGATCGTCGATGACCAGCACCTCCTCGCTCGGACGAGAGAGGATCGTCTCCGAGAGAGGCTTCAGCACGACGACCTCGCCGCGCTGGTTCTCCTCATGATAGCTGGCGACGCAGATCGTATCGATGACGCGGATGCCGAGCTCGCGCGCGACGACGCCGGCCGGCACCAGCCCGCCGCGCGTGACCGCGACGATCGCCGAGAAGCCGCCGAGCGCCGACAGGCGCCAGGCGAGCGCGCGCGCATCGCGGTGGAAGGCGTCCCAGGAGACGGGAAAGGCCTTTTGGTCGCTCGGCGTCATGGTCCCTCAGATCAGCGTTCTGTCTCCGGCAAGGCGCGCGATCAGCGCCTGCGCTTCCTGCGTCGCCCGCTCGAGCTCGCCGGCGTCGCGGCTGCGCAGCACGATCTGATTGCGCACGCCGGCGCTCGAGAAGGAGGGATAGGAGCCGACGGTTACTTTTTCGTGCGCCTTGGCGATCGCCTCGAGATCGGCCGCGTAGCGACCCTCCGGAATGTCATGGGCGTCGAGAGTTGCGACCAGCACTTTCGCGCCTTTGGCGATATGCTCGGCCGCCGCGTCCAGCATGGCCTGCATGATGACCGGCACGCCCGCCATGACGAAAACATTGCCGATCATGAAGCCGGGCGCCTTGGAGATGGCGTTCTCGATCAGCGTCGCCCCGGCCGGGATGCGCGCCATGCGCCGGCGCGCCGGATTGAGCTCGGCGAGCGGAATGCGCTCGAGCAACATGGCGAGCGCCCGCTCGTCTTCGCCGATCGCGACGCCGAAGGCCTTGGCGACGGCGTCGGCGGTGATGTCGTCGTGAGTCGGGCCGATGCCGCCGGTGGTGAAGACATAAGTGTAGCGGTGCCGCAGCGCGTCGAGCGCGGCGACGATCTCCGCCTCGACGTCCGGCACGACGCGGATCTCGCGCAGATCGACGCCGAGCCCGGCGAGATAGCGCGCGATATAGCAAGAGTTCTGGTCCTGGGTGCGGCCAGAGAGGATTTCGTCGCCGATGACGAGCACGGCGGCGGTTATGTCGGCGTTCTGCTCCATCCGGCCGCTCCGCTGTCTTTGGGAAAGATTAGGACAGGCTGGGGCCGAACGCCAGCAGGCTGCGCGGCAACCGCCTCGCCTCGCCCCGGCGGCGCGGCGGTCGGATCCGTCCCCGCCATCCCGGGGATTGCGGCGGGGCGGCAGGAAGGCTAGACAGTCGCCAGCTCGATCGGTGGAATGCGCAAAATGCAATATGCCGTGGTCAATCTTCTCTTCACGATCATCGATCTCTATTGGTGGGTGGTCATCGCCATGGCGATCATGTCCTGGCTGATCGCCTTCGATGTGGTGAACACCCGCTCGCAGGTGGTCTATTCGCTGTGGAACGCGCTCAACGCGCTGACCGAGCCGGTGCTGCGGCCGCTCCGCAATCTGCTGCCGAGCCTCGGAGGATTGGACATTTCCCCGATCATCCTACTGCTCGCGCTGCAGTTTTTGCGCAATCTGATCGCCGGCGCGCTCGTTTCCGGGTGATATGAGCGATCCGAAAGCCTGGAGCGTCGAAGGGGAAGGGGTGGCCCTCTGGGTGCGCCTCACGCCCAAGGGCGGACGGGACGCGCTCGCCGGGGTCGAGACGCTCGCCGACGGCCGCGCCGTTCTAAAGGCGAGGGTACGCGCGGCGCCCGAGGACGGGCGCGCCAATGAGGCGCTGGTCGCGCTCATCGCCGCAGCGCTCGGCGCGCCGAAGCGGTCGGTGCAGATCGCTTCGGGCCATACGGCGCGGCTCAAGAAGCTGTTCATCGCGGGCGATCCCGCTTCCCTGGTCGCGGCGCTGGAGAAGTCCGGCGCGAAAAACGATGGTTGAGGCATGAGCAAGTCGAAGGTCGGAAACTTCTTCGAGGATTTCTCGCTGGGCCAGGTGATCCGCCACGCCGCCCCGCGCACAGTGACGTCGGGCGACGTCGCGTTCTATACGGCGCTCTATCTGCCGCGTTTCGCCGTGCAGTCGTCGGCCGCTTTCGCCACGGCGATCGGCTATCGCGAGGCGCCCATCGACGACATCCTCGTCTTTCATTTCGTGCTCGGCAAGACTGTGCCGGACGTCTCGCTGAACGCGATCGCCAATCTGGGCTACGCCGATTTCAAATTCCTCGCGCCGGTCTATCCGGGCGACACGCTGACGGCGACCTCCGAGGTGATCGGCCTCAAAGAGAACTCCAACAAGGAGACCGGCGTCGTCTATGTGCGCTCGACCGGCAAGAATCAGCATGGCGAGACCGTGCTCGACTACGCCCGCTGGGTGATGGTGAAGAAGCGCGACAAGAATGCGCCGGTTGGCCCGGAGGTCGTGCCGACGCTGCCGAAAAGCGTCGCGCCGGCCGATCTCGGCAAGGCGGTCCCGCGGATCGACGTCGCCGCCTATGACAAGGATCTCGCCGGCTCGCCCTATTTCTGGGGCGACTATGAGGTCGGCGAGAAGATCGATCATATCGACGGCATGACTGTCGAGGAGGCCGAACATCAGCTCGCGACGCGCCTCTACCAGAACAACTCCAAGGTGCATTTCAACCAATATTACGAGGCGCAGGGCCGGTTCGGAAAGCGCATCATCTATGGCGGCCATGTGATCTCGCTGGCCCGCGCGCTCTCCTTCAACGGCCTCGAGAACGCCTTCCACATCGCCGCGGTCAACGGCGGGCGCCATGTCAATCCGCTGTTCGCCGGCGGCACCGTGTTCGCGTGGTCGGAGGTGCTGGACAAGGCCGAGATTCCGGGCCGCTCCGACATCGGCGCGCTGCGCCTGCGCCTCGTCGCGGCCAAGGATCATCCTCCGGCGGATTTCCCGCTCACCGGCGCCGACGGCAAGCCGCATCCGGCGGTTCTGCTCGATCTCGATTATTGGGCGGTGATGCCGCGCTGACGAATGACGCTCGGCGTCCCCCCTTTCCCGCCCTGCGGGAAAGGGGGGACGCCGCTTTTCTCAGACAAGTCACTCTTTGTTTACGATGAAATTAGGCGTATTCGGTAATCACGTTCCGCCGCTCTCGTTGCTCGAGCGAAAAGCCTAACCTAGTCTTTCGGCGATATCAGAAAGAGCGGCGGCCCTCGACGGGCGCCGCCGAGTTTTCGAGACGCCGAAATGACTTATGTCCTCGATCGCGCCATGGAGCCCGTCATCGCCGCCGCGGCGCCGCGCGCGGCGGCGAAAGCGACGACGCGCATTCGGCTCGGCGAGCTGGACGGCGTGCGCGGCTGGGGCGCCTTTTCGGTGCTGCTCTATCACTCGACCTGGGAAATCTTCGGCCAGGCGCATCCGGGCTTCCGCAGCCCCTTCGCGGGCCTGCTCTATGGGCCGCTCGACATTTGCGTCTTCTTCGTCGTCTCCGGCGCCGCGCTCGCCGCGCCCTTCTACGCCGGCGGCGGCGCCTCCTATGTCGTCTCGGCGGCGCTGCGGCGCTATCTGCGCCTCACCATTCCGATCGTCGCCGGGGCGCTGCTCGTCTATGTCGCCTCGTTGATGGGGCTCGTCGCCAGCCATGAGGCGTCGGAGCTCGCGCCGAGCTTTCTCGCCAAGGATATTCTCGACCCCACTCTGGCGCAGGCGCTCAAATGGGCCTGCTGCAACGTCTACACCAAGCCGGACGTGCTCGGCCCGATCCTGCCCTTCATGTGGACGATGCAATGGGAGATGATCGGCTCGCTGACGCTGTTCCTGATGCTGGCCTTGCACCCGGCGATGAAGAAGCCGGAGTTCACCATGCTCGCCGCCGCCTGCTTTCTGGCGATTCCCTTTCCCTATCTCGCGGCCTTTCTGTTCGGCGCGCTGATCGGGCGTGCGCGCGTGCTCGGCCTCGACGAGAAGACGGCGGCCTTTCTCGCGGTGTTCGATCGGGCAGGGCTGAAGATCGTCGCCGGCCTCGCTCTCTACGCCATCGCCGCGGCGACTCTGGGCAAGCGCACCTCGCATATGGAGGTGGTGATCGCGCTCGCCGCCGTCGTGCTGATCACGAGCTCGCGGCCGGTCCGCGCCTTCCTCTCGGACCATCCGATCTCGCAGTTTCTGGCGCGCATCTCCTTCCCGCTCTATCTCGTCCATTACATCGTGCTCATCACCTTCACCTCCTGGCTGATCGTGTTCTGCGGCAAGACGCCGGAAGTCTGGCAGGCGTGGCTGATCGCCGCGGCGACCGTGGTCGTCTCGGTGGTCGCCGCGGTCGCCTTCGCGCCGGTGGAGGTGCTGGCGCATCGCGTCAGCCGGCGCTTCTCGACCTTCGTGTTGGAAGGAAAGTAAGAGCGAGCCTTAAAGGCTCGCGGTCCAGGGGGCGCGCTTTGGACCGCGAGCCTTAAAGGCTCGCATCGCAGCGTCTGCGCGACTCAGCCGGGGAAGGGGCCGAGCGCGGCCTTGATCTTCTCCGCATGCGCCTTCAGCTTCTCGCTGTCGGCCATGGTTCCCGGCGGGCGCAGCGCGACGCCCTCGATGCGGGGCAGAATGTGGAAATGCAGGTGGAACACCACCTGTCCGCCGGCGCTCTCGTTGAACTGCTGCAACGTCAGCCCGTCGGCCGCGAAGGCCGCTGCGGCCGCCTTCGCCACATGCTGCACGCGGGCGATCAGCGCCGCGAGCGCGTCCGGCGCAATGTCCAGAAGATTGCGGGCAGGGACCTTCGGAATGACCAGCACATGGCCGTCGGCGCGCGGCATGATGTCCATGAAGGCCAGAGCGACGTCGTCCTCATAGACCTTGTGCGAGGGGATTTCGCCGCGCAAAATCTTGGCGAACACATTTTCCGGGTCGTAAGCTGCGGCCATGGGCGGTCCCTCGCTCGCGGGCCTCTCGCCGCAGGGCGAGAGCGCGGCGCGTTCTTACGCCAGCCGGCGCGCTGTCGCAATCGGCCGAGGAGGTCCGATGCGCAAAGTCGAAAAAGCATGTCCGATCGTCATCAGAACGAGCGACGGCGGTCTGCAAGTTCTCGCTTTCGTCCACCCCACCGCAGGAAAGCAATTCGTGAAGGGGACGATCGAACTCTGCGAGTCGCCGGAGCGCGCCGCCGAGCGAGAGCTTCGGGAAGAAAGCGGACTGGCGGCGCCATCGCCCCTGAGCTATCTCGGGACCTGCGCGATCGGAGCCGAGCGCCAGCCGTGGCATTTCTTCACTTATCGCGCCGCGGGCCTGCCCGACACGTGGCGGCATGAAACGCAGGACGACCACGGCCATATTTTCACGTTCTTCTGGCATTCTCTCGACATGCCGCCGGACCACGGCTGGGATCCGATCTTTCGCGAAGCCTTCGACTTTTTCGCTCCGCTCCTATCGTGAGCATGAATGTGATTTGAATCGCTGGCGCGCTTTTCTCTCAACTCCTGCGCCGCCAACCTATTCGTCGAAAAGATCGGCGTGCGTCCCGCTTCTCACAAACACCACGATGCCCGGTTCGCCAGTGTCGTCCACCTTGTAGACGAGCAGGAAATCGCCGCCGATGTGGCATTCCCGATATCCTCCCCACTCGCCTTTCAGCGGATGGTCGAGCCATTCCGGGCCGAGTGGGCCATCATTGGCGATCAGCAGCAGCATGCCCTCTTTGAGGCGGTTCATATCGAACCGACCGGAACGCGACAGCCGCTCCCAATCTTTCAGGAAGGTTTTTGCGTAATCCACCGTGCGAGGCGGCGACGCCCGTTTACTCGCCGCGGGTTTTTTCAAGATCGGCGAACAGTTCGTCGGCGGTTGCGAAGCGGGCGCGACGAGCCGTCATGATGTCTTCGGCTTCCGTCATGGCGGCGCGCGTTTTCGCGTTCGGAACCTCGAGTTCCAGCGGAAAGCGTTGTTCCGCCACCACACGGCGCAAGAACAGGCGCACAGCGTCGGAGACGGACAGGCCCATCGCGCTCAGCGCCGCCGTCGCCCGCTCCTTGGTCTCATCGTCCACCCGGACATGCAGCATCGACGTGTGCGGGGCCATTGTCGAACTCCTGTTGGTCAAAATCGTATCTCAATTGAGATACAAATTCAAGAAGACGCGCCGGCCGCTTCCCGCGCCGGCCGAGGCCGAAGGGCGGAGGCGGCGCTCCGTCTCGGCGGGGCTTTTCTATTTCGCCCCGCCGCGGATCGCTTGTGCCGGCTGCAGAAATCTGGCAAGAATGTCGGCCGTTGATATGTCAGCCTTGCTGACCATTCTGCCTCGCGCCGGGACAGGATGGAGCGGTCGGACGAATTCGACGCGAAAAAACGGGGCGCGACGCGGCGACGCGGCCGAGCGGCCCCGATCTTGTCCGGGAGACGCCGCCATGACGATCGACGCCAGCGATCCCGCCCTGCCGAAGGCGCAGGGCCTCTATGATCCGTCCAAGGAGCACGACTCCTGCGGCGTCGGCTTCGTCGCCGATCTGCATAATCGCAAGACCCACGACATCGTCGAGATGGGTCTGCAGATTCTGCTCAATCTCGACCATCGCGGCGCCGTCGGCGCCGATCCCAAGCTCGGCGACGGCTGCGGCATTCTCGTGCAGATTCCGCATGACTTCTTCGAGGAGGAATGCGCCAAGCTCGGCTTCGCTCTGCCCGAGCCCGGCCAATATGCGATCGGCCAGTTCTTCCTCAACCGCGACGAGGGCGAGCGCGCCAAGGCGAAGGAGCTGATCGAGGCGGCGGCGGCGAGCCAGGACCTCGTCGTGCTCGGCTGGCGCGACACGCCGGTCGATTCGAGCGACCTCGGCGCGGCGGTGAAGGCGGTCGAGCCTTTTCACGGGCAGGTGTTTTTCGGCCGTGGTCCGTCGGTGACCGACGACGCCGATTTCGAACGGCGCCTCTATCTCGCGCGCAAGACCGCCTCGAACGAGATTTACGCACGCGGCGCGGTGGCGCGCGAGCATTATTCGGTGTCGGTCTCGTCGCGCACCATCGTCTACAAGGGCATGGTGCTGGTCTCGCAGCTCGGGCATTATTTCCTCGATTTGAAGGACCCGCGCTTCGTCAGCGCCATCGCGCTGGTGCATCAGCGCTTCGCCACCAACACTTTTCCGTCCTGGCGCCTCGCGCATCCCTATCGCTTCGTCGCGCATAATGGCGAGATCAACACGTTGCGCGGCAACATCAACTGGATGGCGGCGCGGCAGGCGTCTGTCGCCTCGCCTTTGTTCGGCAACGACATCGCCAAGCTGTGGCCGATCTCCTATGAGGGGCAGTCGGATACGGCTTGCTTCGACAATGCGCTCGAATTCCTCGTGCAGGGCGGCTATTCGCTCGCCCATGCGGTGATGATGCTGATCCCGGAAGCCTGGTCCGGCAATCCGCTGATGACCGAGGACCGCAAGGCCTTCTACGAATATCATGCGGCGCTGATGGAGCCGTGGGACGGGCCGGCGGCGATGGCCTTCACCGACGGCCGCCAGATCGGCGCGACGCTCGATCGCAACGGTCTGCGCCCGGCGCGCTATCTCGTCACCGAGGACGGGCTCGTGGTGATGGCGTCGGAAATGGGCGTGCTGCCGATTCCGCAGGAGAAGATCGTCCAGAAGTGGCGGCTGCAGCCGGGCAAGATGCTGCTCGTCGATCTCGAGCAGGGACGCATCGTCTCCGACGACGAGGTGAAGAAGGAGCTCGCCGCCTCTCACCCCTATAAGCAATGGCTCGAGCGCACGCAGATCGTGCTCGAGGATCTGAAGCCCGTCGAGCCGCGCGCCTCGCGCGCCGACGTCTCGCTGCTCGATCGCCAGCAGGCCTTCGGCTATTCGCAGGAGGAGCTCGACCTGCTGCTGTTCCCGATGGCGGTGACCGGGCAAGAGGCGGTCGGCTCCATGGGCACGGATACGCCGATCTCGGCGCTCTCCGACAAGCCGAAGCTGCTCTACACCTATTTCAAGCAGAATTTCGCCCAGGTCACCAATCCGCCGATCGATCCGATCCGCGAGGAATTGGTGATGAGCCTCGTCTCCTTCATCGGTCCGCGCCCCAATATTCTCGATCACGAGGGCTCGTCGAAGAAGAAGCGCCTCGAGGTGCGCCAGCCGATCCTCACCAATGAGGATTTGGAGAAGATCCGCTGCATCGGCCATGTCGAGGACAGTTTCGACACCAAGACGCTCGACGTCACCTATGACGCCAAGGCCGGCGCCGCCGGAATGCGCGAGGCGCTGATCCGCCTCGGCGAGCGCGCCGAGAAGGCGGTGAACGGCGGCTACAACATCATCATCCTGTCCGATCGCATGGTCGGGGCGGATCGCATTCCGATTCCCGCGCTGCTGGCGACGGCGGCCGTGCATCATCATCTGATCCGGCGCGGATTGCGCACCTCGGTCGGCCTCGTCGTCGAGACCGGGGAGGCGCGCGAGGTGCATCATTTCGCGCTGCTCGCCGGCTTCGGCGCCGAGGCGATCAATCCCTATCTCGCCTTCGAGACGCTCGAAGCTTCGACCGACGAGTTTCCGTCGGACGTCGACGGCCAGACGGCGATCAAGCGCTTCATCAAGGCGGTCGACAAGGGTCTGTTGAAGGTCATGTCCAAGATGGGCATCTCGACCTATCAATCCTATTGCGGCGCGCAGATCTTCGACGCCATCGGCCTCGCGCAGAGCTTCATCGACGAGTTCTTCGCCGGCACGACGACGCGCATCGAAGGCGTCGGTCTCGACGAGATCGCGTCGGAGACTGTGCGTCGACACAAGGACGCTTTCGGCGACGCGCCGATCTATCGCGACGCGCTCGATGTCGGCGGCGACTACGCCTTCCGCATTCGTGGCGAGGCGCACAGCTGGACGCCGCAGACCGTGTCGCTGCTGCAGCACGCCGTGCGCGCCAATGCGCAGGATCAATATCGCGCCTTCGCCAGAGAGCTCAACGAGCAGGACGAGAAGCTGCTCAATATCCGCGGCCTGTTCCGTATCAAGACGGCGGCGGAGGACGGGCGCGCTCCGGTTCCGCTCGAGGAGGTCGAGCCGGCGAGCGAGATCGTCAAGCGTTTCTCCACCGGCGCCATGTCCTTCGGCTCGATCTCGCGCGAGGCGCACACCACTCTCGCCATCGCGATGAATCGCATCGGCGGCAAGTCCAACACGGGCGAGGGCGGCGAGGAGCCGGAGCGCTTCAAGCCGCTGCCCAACGGCGACAGCGCGCGCAGCGCGATCAAGCAGGTGGCTTCCGGCCGCTTCGGCGTGACGGCGGAATATCTCGTCAATTCCGACATGATCCAGATCAAGATGGCGCAGGGCGCGAAGCCCGGCGAAGGCGGACAATTGCCGGGCGACAAGGTCGATGCGGTGATCGCCAAGGTGCGCCATTCGACGCCGGGCGTCGGCCTCATCTCGCCGCCGCCGCATCACGATATTTATTCGATCGAGGATTTGGCGCAGCTGATCTTCGATCTGAAGAACGTCAACCCGCGCGCCGATGTCTCCGTGAAGCTCGTCTCCGAGGTCGGCGTCGGCACGGTCGCGGCGGGCGTCTCCAAGGGCCGCGCCGATCATGTGACCATCGCCGGCTATGACGGCGGCACCGGCGCCTCGCCGCTGACGTCGATCAAGCACGCCGGCAGCCCCTGGGAGATCGGCCTCGCCGAGACGCATCAGACGCTGGTGCTGAACGGTCTGCGCTCGCGCATCGCCGTGCAGGTCGACGGCGGCCTGCGCACGGGCCGCGACGTCATCGTCGGCGCGCTGCTCGGCGCCGACGAGTTCGGCTTCGCCACCGCGCCCTTGATCGCCGCAGGCTGCGTGATGATGCGCAAATGCCATCTCAACACCTGCCCCGTGGGCGTCGCGACGCAGGACCCGGTGCTGCGCAAGCGCTTCGTCGGCCAGCCCGAGCATGTCATCAACTTCTTCTTCTTCGTCGCCGAGGAAGTGCGCGAGCTGATGGCGGAGATGGGCTATCGGCGCTTCGACGAGCTCACCGGCCAGATGCAGATGCTCGACAAGGAGAAGGCGCTCGCCCATTGGAAGGCCAAGGGGCTCGACTTCACCAAGCTGTTCCACAAGCCGGGGGGCGAGGGCGGCGCCATCCGTCACAGCGCCTTCCAGGATCATGGCCTCGACAAGGTTCTCGACAACAGGCTGATCGCCGAGGCGCGCGCCTCGATCGATCGCGGCGCCAAGGTGTCGATCGAGACGGCGATCCGCAATGTCGACCGTTCCACCGGCGCGATGCTGTCGGGCGAGGTGGCGCGCGTCTATGGCCATGTCGGCCTGCCGGAGGACACGATCGACATTCGCGCGACCGGCACGGCGGGACAGAGCTTCGGCGCCTTTCTCGCGCGCGGCGTGACGCTGCGGCTCGAGGGCGAGGCGAACGACTATGTCGGCAAGGGCCTCTCGGGCGGCAAGGTGATCGTCTATCCCTCGCGCGACGCCAAGCAGATTATTCCGGAGAAATCGATCATCGTGGGCAATACGGTGCTCTATGGCGCCATTGCCGGCGAGGCCTATTTCCGCGGGGTCGGCGGCGAGCGTTTCGCCGTGCGCAATTCCGGCGCGCTCGCGGTCGTCGAAGGCTGCGGCGATCATGGCTGCGAATATATGACCGGCGGCGTCGTCGTCGTGCTCGGGCCGACGGGGCGCAATTTCGCCGCCGGCATGTCGGGCGGCATCGCTTATGTGCTCGACGAGGACGGCGCCTTCGCCGAGCGCTGCAATCTCTCCATGGTCGATCTCGAGCCGGTGCGCGACGAGGAGATCGCGATGACGCAGGCCTATCATCAGAGCGGCGATCTCGAGCAGCACGGGCGCGTCGATGTGATGAGCGACATGACGCGCTTCGACGCCGAGCGTCTGAAGCAGCTGATCTCGAACCATCTGCGCTATACGGGCTCGACGCTGGCGCGGCGCATCCTCGACGATTGGGAGGCCTATAAGCCGAAGTTCCGCAAGGTCATGCCGGTCGAATATCGCCGCGCGCTGACCGAAATGCGCGCGCGCAGCCAGTCGGGCGAGAAGCTGAAGGCGGCGGGAGAGTGATGCGGACGCGAATGCGATCCGAGGCGTCGCCGCTCGGCGACTGAGAAGCGCTCCGTCGCTGCGCTCTTCTGGCCTCGGAGCATTCTCTCGCGCCGCCGAAGACGGTTCATTGCAGTCGGATCTGGCGAACGCGCAGGCTTCGCTCTCGACATTTTTTCTTTGCGAGCGCCGCACGGGCGCTCGTGCGTGCGTCTTGAAAACCGATCGCGCCGCCCGAGTTCGTTCCGGTCGCAACCGGCAACGAAAGGCGCAGGTCATGTCGCAGGCGTTCATCAATCTCATCATCCAGCTCATCTCCGGCGCGGTCGGCGGAGCGGGCGTCGGCAAGGCGGCCAAGAGCCTCGACCTCGGGCCGGCGGCCAACGCCATCGTCGGCGCGGTCGGCGGAGCGGGCGGCGGATCGATCCTCTCCTCGCTCATTCCGGCGATCGCCGGAACGGCGGCCAATGGCGGCTTCGATATCGCCGTCTTCGCCGGCCAGCTCGTCGGAGGCGGTGTCTCGGGCGCGATCGTCACCGCGATCGTCGGCCTCGTCCGCAACGCCATCGCCCAGCGCCAAAGGGCCTGAGCCTCGCTTTGCCCGCCTGGACGCGTCGGTCGAATATCGGCATACCGATTGCGTAGAAGATTTCCAAAGATGCCCCCTGAGCGGGGCGTCCGAGGCGGATCGTGCGAAGGGCGAAGACAGTGGCCGATGAAGCAGAAATATTGAAGGCGCTGGAGAGCGTCTCGGGACCCGGGGGCAAATCGATCGTCGCGGCGGGCCTCGTCAGCGGGATCAATGTGTCGGGCGGAAAGGTCTTCATCTCGCTGACCGGCGATCCGGCGCGCGCCAAGGAGCTCGAGGTTCTGGCGGTCGCGGTCGAAGGCGCGGTCAAGACCGTGCCGGGAGTCGAGGCGGCGATCGTCACTCTGACCGCCGAAAAGGCGCCGGCGGCGGCGGCCGCAGCTCCGCCGCCGGGGCAGGCGCCGCAGCGCCGGCCCATCGCCGCGATCGAGAAGATCAAATACATCGTCGCCGTGTCCTCGGGGAAAGGCGGCGTCGGAAAATCGACAACCTCCGCAAATCTGGCGCTCGGCCTCGCCGCGCTCGGCTGGCGCGTGGGACTGCTCGACGCCGACATATTCGGCCCCTCTGCGCCGCGCCTGTTCGGCCTCGGCGGCAAGAAGCCGGACGTCGTCGACAACAGGCTCGTTCCGCTCGAGGCCTATGGCGTGAAGGTCATGTCGATCGGCTTCCTCGTGGATGAGGATGTGCCGATGATCTGGCGCGGCCCGATGGTGGTGCAGGCGCTCGGACAGCTGCTCGGCGAGGTGGCCTGGGGCGAGCTCGACGCGCTCGTCGTCGACATGCCGCCCGGCACCGGCGACGTGCAGCTGACCATGGCGCAGCAGGTGCCGCTCGCCGGCGCCGTCGTGGTCTCGACGCCGCAGGATCTCGCGCTGATCGACGCGCGCCGCGGGGTCGCCATGTTCCAGCGCGTCGAGACGCCGATCCTCGGCATCGTCGAGAATATGAGCTATTTCCTGTGCCCGCATTGCGGCGGACGCACCGACATCTTCTCCCATGGCGGCGCGCGGCAGGATGCGGAGGCGCTCGGCGTGCCCTTCCTCGGCGAGGTGCCGCTCGATCTTGCGATCCGCCAGACATCGGATGCGGGAACGCCGGTCGTCGCCAGCGATCCTCAGGGCAAGTTCGCGGCGATCTATATCGAGCTCGCCGAAAAGGTGAAGGCGGCGCTGGAGACGCGCACGCGCCGCGCGCCCCCCAAAATCGTCATCGGCTGAGGCGAAAGGCTCGCGGCCCCGCCCGGGGTCCGCGAGCGCTTGTCTTCACAGGCGCTGCAGATTCGGAAGGAAGGAGTGGTCGCCGGGATCGAACTTATAGGTCCAGCCGATCGTGAACTCGAGGCCGCGCAGCCACAGATTGATCGTCGCATTCGGGTTATAGGCGCCGAAAGGATTTTGCGCCGACTGCGGCAGCGCCTCGAGGCCGCTCACATTGTTCTTGAAGGCGTAGACCGCCGCGAAGTCGATCGTCGAATTCTTGGTGACCGCATAGCTGAAGCCGCCGCTGACGTGATGCGCGTTGACGACGGGCGACAGCACATTGAAGGCGACGGCGCGCGACGGCACGGGATTGGTGGCGTAATGATAGCCGGCGCGCAGGGCGAGAGCTGGCGTCGCGCGCCATTCGACGCCGAACGACGCCGAATTCGTGTCCTGCCAATCGAAGCCCGGACTGTTCGGCGAGCCGAGCGAGTTGAACCGCAGCGGAAAGCTCGCATTGTGGAGCGCCGGCACGCCCGAGTAGAAAATATGCCGCCAGTCGGCCATCACGGTGAGGTCGGGCGTGACGTCATAAGCGAGGCCGGCGATGATGGACGCCGGAATGTCGAAACGTCCGCCATCGGCGAAGAGGCCGGAGAACTTACGGAACGAGGTCATATACATGGGGGTCGAGGCCGCGACGCCGACACGAAATTGCTCGGTGACCCGATATTGCAGACCGGCCCGGATGCCGCCGCCGACCGACCAGTCATAGCCGTTGTCGGAAATATGGTCGGGGGAGGCGGAATAGGGCCCGAAGTTCTTCAGCCCCTGAACGTTGAGCATCTGCACCGCGAGCGTCGGGGCGACGCCGATCGACAGCGCCCCGAATTTGCGCGCATAGCCGACCG
The DNA here is from genome assembly GCF_019802345.1 of Methylosinus sp. Sm6. Classification (GTDB taxonomy): domain Bacteria; phylum Pseudomonadota; class Alphaproteobacteria; order Rhizobiales; family Beijerinckiaceae; genus Methylosinus. The sequence continues at coordinate 231,118 of NZ_JAINDZ010000001.1, forward strand.
TGGTGAACATCTGCTCGAGGTCGACCCCGGCGAAGCCGCCGCCGTACGGCCCGCCGTGCGGGGGACGGTAATGGCCGAAATCATAGGACGTGTTGATGCCGCCATTGGCGTAGGAGGCCGTGCCCCAGGCGGAATCGGCGTCGATCGGCGCCGAAAAGGCGTTGTTGGGAATGGGGAACAGCGGACGGCCGCTGCGCACGTCCCCCGGCGCGACCACGTGAGGCTGGCCGGTGGTGGAATAGCCGCGATCGATCAGCAGGGCGGTCATGCCGAGCTGCATCTGCCGCTCGAGATCGACGAGGCCGGCCGGATTGATCGAGAGCGACATGGCGTCGCGCGAATCGGCGACGCCGGCGCCGCCGAGCGCCTTCTGCCGTGCGCCATATCCGATCAGGAAATAGCCGTCCGCGGCCAGAGCCGGCGCGCACAGGGCGCACAGAGCCGCGCTCACGGACAAGAGTCCACGTCGAGAAAATCCGGCCATCGTCGAGTCGCCCCGCCTCTTCGTTCCGTCGCCGCGCATAAGCTCGAGGATCAGAAGCGCAACGGCTCTCGCTGGTCTGCGGCTCATCGATTCGGATCCCCGCAGCAAACTAGCAGAGGCGTCGGCGGACGGCAGTCCTCGGCGACCGCATCGAGGCGATATTTTTCCGCTCTGTAACGTATTTGCAACAGTTCGCGCGCGCGGAGGCGCGAAGCTCGCGCGAAACTCGAGCTTGTGAAATTCCGGCGGTGGGCGCATGTTCGCCGATGCTCCAGAAATCGTCTGGCGGAGACGGAACGCGGAGAGTCTGATGGCGCATCCTTTTGTGAGAACGGCTTTTTTCATGACGCTCGCGGCAATCCTCTGGGCTCGGCCCGCTATCGCCGAGGAGAGTCTTGCGACCCTGAAGTCCCCGGCCGAGGGCGAGACCTTGGCCGTCGGCAAGACCTATAAGGTCGACTATGAAGTGAAGGCGGGGACTAAGGCGCATCACGTGCATCTTTTCGTCGATGGCGACGAGGTCGCGACCGCGCACAAGCTCGTCGGCAGCTTTCCGCTGGGCCCTCTGAAAGCCGGCGTCAGGAAGGTCTGCGTCGCGCCGGTCAACAAGAACCACACGCCGATCGGCGCAAAGAGCTGCGTGACCGTGTCGGTCGAGTAGCGTCGACATGCAGCTCGATAACGCGCTCTACGCCTTGGTCCAGATCGCGCATAATTTCGGCGCTCTGGCGGCGGTCGGCCTGCCGCTCGCCGCGTTGCGCGGGGCGGACGACGCCGCCTGGCCGCGAAAGACCTATCTGTTCACGAGCGTCGCCTGGATCGTGCAGATTGCGAGCGGCGTCGGCTTTGGCCTCGTGAGCTGTTTCGTGGTCGGCGAAACGCCGCAGATCAGCGGCCTCGCCTTCGATGCGCTGGTGGTGAAGATCGCTTGCGCGGCGCTGTCGATCGGCCTGACCGGCCTCCTTTTAGGCAAGCGCGGATTCGTGTCGGACAGGACGGGGCTGACCGTGCTCGGCGGATTGGGAGCCACGGCGCTGTTCAGCGCGGCGATTCTGCGCTGGTTCTCCTGACCCCGCGGCCGCTCCGCGACAGGCGCGTCCGCGCTCGGGTTGACGCGATGATCGGCGCGGCCCTACACAAGGCTGCGGGCGCCGGCCCGCCGCCGGGGAAGGGTGGCCGAGTGGTTTAAGGCAGCGGTCTTGAAAACCGCCGTGGGCGCAAGTTCACCGTGGGTTCGAATCCCACCTCTTCCGCCAAAATCAATGACTTATGCGCGTCCTTACGGTCGCGCATAGGGCGCATGAGGCGAGAACGGAAGCGGTTCGCCTAGACACGAAAGTCGGCACAATCTGTTCACCGCTTGGGCTAACGTCCAACGCGGCCAAGCGGTGCGAGATCGACGAAATAGGCCCCGCAAGGGCGGCTCATATCATGCGCCCGATCGCAGTCGGCCACTTCTCTGAGCACATCGGGAAGAGCGGCATCGGAGCCGAAGCGCTCGATGAGCGACGCACGGCGATATTGGCCCTTCCGTCCACAGCGTTCGCAGACGATGCGCAACGAATCGAACCGGCATGAGCGAAGAGTGAGCGCCGCTGTCATTGGCATAAAGCTACGGTTGTTCGCGGCCAAAGCCAAATCCGCTGCGCGACCGCCACCAAAATGCAAATTTATTTGCGTTTTCGCTTGACTAAATGCCAAATAATGTGCATTATGCAAGGGCGTTGAGGGGGCGGGATGGTCCCGCCCCGACGCAGAGGGAACGAAGATGAAGCTGCAAATCTTCGCTTTGTTCCTTCAGGTCGCCACCCTGGTGATGCTCTTCGTGAACATCATCCACCACTGGTGATCTGAGGGCCGCCGCCCCGACTGACCCTCGGGGCGGCGAGTCCTTCAAATAAGGAGAGGGCAATGACGGCGCAAGAGTTTCTGCACTGGATGGAAGCGGTTGGCGCGCGTTTTGCGGCCGACATTGTCGAGCGCATCGGCGTCAACCGCAACACCGCGCAGGAATGGCTCGCGCTCGCCAAGGATGGGCGAGACGTGTCGATCAAGCGCAGCATCGCCCTCGCCATGTCGGCCTCCGCCGCCGGGCTCTCGCCATGGGGAGAGGCCGAAAAGGAAGGAGAAGGATCATGACGCAACGCACGCTATGGGCAGCGCAGGCAGCGCTCGGTCTCGCAATCCTCGGGCTGGTCGCCGCCTCGATCTGGCGCGGCTGGCTCTAAAAAAAGAAAAGCCCCGCCGGCGGGACCGGCGGGGCCATTCGACCTAATGCCTGCGCTGCCTGCGGGCGAATTTCTGTTCCCTTTCGAGGAAAGATATTCGCGCGAGCCGCAGAAAATACTCTGCCATTGGATCGATGACACGAGCCTCCGATATAAGATAGTCGATCATACTTATGATAGACATTATTTCGTCGGAATTTACTGCATTTTGCTTGATCGATTTTCCCCGCCGCTTGGTGAGCATTTGATTGCCTCAAATGTTGACGTTTACGCCAACAATCGGGCCACCATCTCCGCTCTACGTCAAAACCATCGCCCGACGCATTCCGCGAGCTCGCGCTCGAGCATCGCGATCTCGATGTCGATCATTTGGCGAGCGAGCGGCGGCCAGCTCTCCATGCGCGCCAGGCGCCGTCGGGTCCGCCAATCATCGAGAGATTGATGCAGCCGGACGACGTAGAGACCGCGCGCCTCGGCCGTCTCCGGCCGATCCCTCCATTCGTCTCTCGCCATCGTTCCGGACTCCACACAATTATCGCGCGCCAGCGCGGAACAGGCGGCGGCGAGCCCCGATGCGATCGGAGCGGGCGGCTACGTCGAGCCCTATCTCTCATCCGCCCCCGCCGTCCCACTCGGCTCTTCGACATCGCATTCGGTCAGCCATCCGGCCGCGCGCGTGAGCGTGTGCGTGACCGAAGCGATGCGGTATGTTCCATCGATTCCCGGCCGAACGCCGGCGACGACGAGCGGCGCCTGCGGCTGCGCGGCCGGGTCGCCGTCGACCACCACCCAGCCGCCACCCTTGCCGCGCGCAATCTCCCGCGCATTGGCGGCGGCGCGGGCGCGCGCCTGGGCGTAATTCGGCGCCCGCTGGACGTCGACATGTGCGGCCGGCGCCGAGGCGTCTCCTGTGCCGACCTCGACGTTTTCGAATTTGCCAGTTTTCGGATTGAAGAGCCCGACGACGGCCTTCCCGAATCGCGGGCGGCTCTGCGTCGGCGCCAAGTCCCATTCGACGAGGTTCCTGCCCCATTCCGCCGTCACCGTCGCCAGCGCGCGCCCGCTGACCGAGGCGCCGCCATTGCGCGGGACGAACACCGCTCGCGTGCCGTAGAGCTTGAAGGTCGCGCCGATTTCAGCGGCGATGCGCTTGCCCCAAGCAGCGAATGATTCGTTCTGGAGGCCCCACCAATCGCGATGAAGGCCGGCGAGCGACGGATCAATCTTGACGGCAATGCCGGCCTTCGCTCCGAACTTCTGCGCCGCCTGCTCGAAAGTGGAGTCGTCGACGTGCCCTTGCTGCTTTTCTTTCACGGACGAGAGAAAATCCGTCCCCGTCGCCGTGAGCGCCAGCAGCCGGCCGGCGCTACGCCCGCCCCGGCTGCGCGGCTCATCGGTCTTTCCGGTGAAATTCAGCGCCTGGCCGCCGCCGCTCCATGAGAGCGACGCCGACAGGCTCGCGCCAACGCGCGGCAGCCGCAGATGGCCGAGGCTATCGTCGAGCAGGATCTCCAGCGTGTCGCTCTGCCCGCCGTCATAGAGACGCAGCGTTAGCGCCTCCAGATAGGGCGTGAATCGGCGGGTTACCTCGGTTCCGTCGACCGACATCGAATAGACGGCCTCTTCAGTCATAGAGGCTCGTCACAGCTGCAGCAGTCGAGGCCGCCGGCGGGACCTGCACCTGCACGACGGTTCCGATCGGCAGGATGGCGCCGAGCGCGGCGAGGCCTGGATTGCGCGCCAGCGTGTCCTCCACGAGGCCCTTCACCTCGCGGCGATAGCGCCGCCACAGCAGCAGGTCGAGCGTCGTGTGCGCCGTCTCGACGGTGAGCATGTCGATCATCCGATCAGCCCGTAAATCGTCGTGAGCGCGGCCTGCTGCGACGGCCGTTGATCGCTCTTTGTCAAAAACAAATTGAAGGCTATCTTCCGCCCGATTCCGGCGGTGTCGAGATAGTCGTGAGTCTCCACCATCCGCTCGAGCAGATACCAGCCCATATCGACGCCATCGCCGCGCAGCAGCTTTTGCAGCTCGCCGCCGCGCGCCATCTCTCGCAGATCGTCGAGCGTGCCGATTCCGCCGAATTTATGCGGCCACAGCGTCCCTGTGAGCAATATGCGATCGTCCGCCTCGCCCATCTTCTCGCGCGGCTTCAGGGCGCCGACGATCGCCTTTGACGCGAAGTCGTGACCCGTCTCGCGATGCACGCTATCGACATTGACCGGGGTGACCTCGAATGTCACGATTCCGAGCTGATAGAGCATCACCAGTCACCTTGCCCGCCGCCGGTGGAGTAGCCGCCGCGGCGGATTTGGTCGAAGGACTGCATCGAGACATGGCCGGATTGCGTCGCCCGGCCGCCGGATGAGGCGCCGCCGCCGATATTGTGCAGGCGCTCGCGCAACCGGATCGATTCACGCAAGGCGTCATTGAGCGCGTGTATCTCCGATATGTCGGCGCGCGCCTTGATCGGCGAGCCCCACGCGCCTCTCGCGCCGCGCATGTCGCCGAGCGCGCCATCGATCTCCCCGTCGCCGTCGCCGCCGCGCATCGACAGGCGCGGCGGTGGCGCCATGATCTCTTGCATCATCTGCGCCGAGGTGCGCACCTTCGATGCCGCCTCTCGGGCCGTCTTCGGACTGCCGAACAGATAATTGGCCAGCCCGCGCTGATCGAGCGGCGGCGGGACCGGCGCCGGCGCGTCCTTGGCGATGACGCCGTTCGCCTTCAGCGCCTCATGCGCGACGCCCGCGTCATTGACCTCGAAATGTCCCGCATCCGGACTGCGGAAATTGGCGCCGCTGCGCAGTCCCCATTTCGCCGCCAGCCGATTCTCCGTCTCCACAGGCAGCGTCACGCCGCCGGCGCGGATGTTGCGGCCCACCTGGTTGATGTCGATCGCGCGGCCGATCGGATGATAGGAGGCATTGCCCGGCCGCACGCCGAGCCCGCCGCTGTTGGGCCCGACGACGCCGCCCGCCGCCTCGTAATCGTCGAGGAATCCGCTGAAGTTCGCGGCATAGCGCGCGTCGACGGTGAGCTTGCGCCCGCCCTTGGTCACGATCGTCGTTGTTCCCTCCTGCACGGGCTGCGTCCCCGCCGGCGCCGGCGCATCGCTGGCCAGCCGTCCGCGATAGGCCGGGCGCCAGCCCTCATGTTCACGCATGATGTCGAGCATATGCTCACGCTGCTCCGGCGCGAGATCGGCGAGCCGCGCCTCGGGCCCGACGCCAAGCCCCTGCGTCACGCGCCGGACATAGGCGCCGGTGTCGTTCTCCGATGCCGGCGCATATTTGCCGAGCGCCTCGCGGATCGAGAGCCCGGCATATTGCGGGCTGTCGAACAAGAGGCTGCGCTGCGCCGCGCGCCCCGTCGCCTCGTCCGGAAAGACGGCAAAACCTTTTTCGTCCGCACCCGTCGCGCCGTGAGCGGCGGCGAACGCGCCATGGCGCAGATTGCCCGGATTGTTGTTGCGCCAGGAGCGCGACGAGCCGCCGAAGCCGGGAATATCGTTCGGCGAGAAAGAGCCAGCGAGGCTCGGCTCGCGCGCCAGCGCGGCGATCTGTTTGCCGGTGGGAAGTTTCGGGCGCGCGGCCTCGCTGCGCCGGATATCCTCCGCGGTGATTCCGCCCGCGCCGATATGCGCATGACGCAGCAGCGCATTGCGGCCATGGCCGGGGCGAAAGCGCAGCCCATCGGGGAGGGTGGCGGCATGGGCGCCGGAGACGCCGAAGAACTTCTCGAGCCCGTCCGCGCCCTTTTTGAAAAAGTCCTCCCAGAAGATCGACGACTCCTTCTTCGCGCCGGACATCGCTTTTTCATCGACCGGCGGGCGCCATCCCTCATGCTCGCGCAGGATGTCGAGCATTTTCTCGCGCTGCTCCGGCGCGAGATCGGCGAGCCGCGCCTCGGGCCCGACGCCAAGCCCCTGCGTCACGCGCCGGACATAGGCGCCGGTGTCGTTCTCCGATGCCGGCGCATATTTGCCGAGCGCCTCGCGGATCGAGAGCCCGGCATATTGCGGGCTGTCGAACAGCAGCGCGCGCTGCGCCGAGCGGCCCGTCGCCTCGTCCGGAAAGACGGCGAAGCCTTTTTCATCCGCGCCCGTCGCGCCGTGAGCGGCCGCGAACGCGCCATGGCGCAGATTGCCCGGATTGTTGTTGCGCCAGGATCGTGAGCCGCCGAAGCCGGGAATATCGCTCGGCGAGAAACGTCCTGCGAGGCTCGGATCGCGCGCCAGCGCGGCGATCTGCTTGCCGGTGAGCTTCGGCAGCGTCGGGCGCGCGGCCTCTATGCGCCGGATATCCTCGACGCGAAAGCGCAGCCCCTCGGGGAGCGTGCCGGCGCGCGCGCCGGAGACGCCGAAGGTCTTGCTGAAGCCGTCCCATGCTTTTCTCCAGAAGTCGCCCCAGAAGTCGGAGGACTCGCTCTTCTGATCCTTGGCGTCCTTCGCCGGCTCCTGCTTGCCTTCGGCGGGGCTCGGCGCCGCCGCCGCGCCGGCGGGCGCATCAGCGCCGCTGCGCCGCATGTAAGCGCCGCGGCCGTGGCCCTCTGTGGGAGCAGCGGGCTCGCTCCCATGCTCCTTCTTCTCCCCGTCTTCTGCTTTCCGATCATCCTCCGGAGAGCTCCACCAGGGCAAAGAGATTCCGTGCTCGCGCCACCATTTATGCGCTTTGCGCTCGATCTTGGACTCGCTGTGATCGTCGGCGAGCACACGCAAAAACGCGGCGAGCTGATGCAGCGTCCCGGCGATCGGCGCCCAGCGCAAAGCCGCCGCGGCGAGATCGTCGAACGCCGCCGACAATTCTTTCAGAACCGCCTTCGGGTCGCCCTTCTGCGTCTTCACCGCCTCGTCGAGATCCGGAGCCGACAAATACAGCTGCCGATGCGCCGCGAGCGTCTGCTCCTGCTGGATCAGGATGCGGCCGAGGTTCGCCGCCGTCGATGGCAGGATCTTATTGAGCAGCGCGACCTGCTCCGACAATGTCTTGTCGCCGTGGCGCTCGGCCGCCGGCTTGAAGACCTCCCTGAACCAGCGGCCCGGATCGGAGGCGAGCAGATCGTCGCCCTTCACCTTGCCGGTGTAGCCCATGATCTCGTCAGAGCCCTTGGCGCGACGAATCTTGCTCGGCTCGGTGAGCAAGCCCATTTCATTGAGCAGTTGCACCGGCAAATGATTACGCTGCAGGCCGCCACGTAACTTCCTGACCAGCATCGACAGCGCATCGCCGGCGCTGGAGCCGTGCATCTCCTGAATGAGCGACGGCAGCGTCGTGTTCAAAAACTCATCGGACAGCGTCGCGCCGGCGGATTTCGAATATTTCGCCGCCTCATAGACCTGCTCCGTGGTGATGGTCTTTCCCATCACCTGCATGGCCTTGACCTGGCCTTCGAGATAGCTGCGGAACCGCTTCGGATCATTCATCAGGCCGAGCGATTCTGCACCCTTCACGATGTCGGCGAGGTTGGCGTTGTCGACGCCCATGCCCTTCAGCACGCTCGCGGCCTGCGCGAGCGGCTTGACCAGATCGAACATCTCCTCCGGGTGCTGGACGGCCGAGCGACCTTCCTTGAACAGCTCCAGCACTTCCGAGCCGCTGAGCGTCAGGCCGCCGCCGGCGATCTCCTTCGCCCGCGCCTCGGCCCGCGCCAGCTCCGTCTCACGCATGCCGGCGAGCTTGGCGCCTGTGACGACATGCTGGCGCTCCGCCGCCGCCTCCGTCGCCTTGCGCAAAACCTCATAGGCGGCGAATCCGCCGGCGAGCGGCATGACATGCCCGGCCTTGCCGGCGAGCGCGCCGAGCGCCGCCGACGCTGTCGGCGAGAGCAGTCCGGCTCGGACCTCGGCCGCCGTGCTCATGCCTTCGATCATGCGCTTGCCGGCGGCGATATTCTGCGCGTGCGGACCGCCGATCGCCGACATGCCGGGAATGAGGCCGACGCCGGCGGCGCCGCCGAGGGCGCGTTGCGCCGCGAGGTCGCGATGAAACGCGGTCTGCTCGCGCTTCACTTCGCGCAGCGCGGCGAGCTGCGCGCGTTCCCACGCCCGCACATCGGCGATCTGCTGCTTGGTCCATTTGGCGGCGTCGTCGGCGAGACCCTGCGCCTTGGCGAAATCCTTCCACGCCGCCGCGACCGCCTCGATATCCTTCGCCGAGAGCTTCAGCCCGGCGAGCGATTTCACGAAGCGGTCGCTGGCCTTCGTCTCCGCCATGCCTTTGGCGGCGGCCTTGGCGGCGCGCTCGGCGTCTTTCAGCGCCTGCGCGACTGTGCGCGCAGGCTTGGAGACATCGTCGATCAGCTTGACGCTGAGCGTCGAAGTCAGGCTCGTTCCGGCCATTTATTTCTCTCCCCTCAGCGCCAGCGCCTCGCGCAGCTCGGCGATGAAATCATCCCATGGCATGGCCATGATCTCGGCCATGCTCCACCCGATCTCGCGCTTCACGATTGCGCGATAGTGTCGCCAACCTGCGGTTCCGAAGCGATCTCCGTCACGCCCCGGAACCGGCGGGGCAAAAAATCGACGGCGGCCTTGTCGATCACGTCACGATCGTCGCTATCGAGTCCGTCGAGCACTGCATCGGGGATGTGCGCGCCGTCATCGTCGCGAAACAGCGGGAATCGAATTTCGTCCTTGCCGACGATCGACTCGATAAAATCAGCGACCTCCCGCACCGTCATGCGCTGCAGATGGATGCGCGTGTAGGTCCGGCCCTCATAGGCAACCGGATAGTCGAGTTCGATCGTCTTGCGCCGGGCCGCGGCGTCGACGAACTGCGGTGCGCTCGGCGGCTCGGCCGCTGTTTCCCTCATAGTTGTTTCGCTCGTCATCTCATGTCCTCGCAAAAGAAACGGCGCGCCATATGGCGCGCCGAGATCAGGTCAGATGCGCAGGATGGCGTTTTCGGCGCTGCGCGTGTCGACGCCATTGACGCGCCAACGCGGCGGGCTGAACTCATAGCCCCAGATTTCCCGGCGATCGTGGATCAGAGAGAATGACATGATCTCGCTGATCATATGATCCTGCTCGCTCGGCCGCTCGCGCGTGAACTCGCTCTCTTCGACCGATGTGATGCGCCCGCGCACCACCAGCTTGCGCTCGATCGCCGCGCCGGTGAGCTTGTCGCGCACGACGCCGTAGAGCGTGTAATATTGCAGGCCGCTGTCGCCGAAGCGGAACAGCCCCATCGTCTGCGGATCGATGCCGATCAACTTGAAGGAAACCTCGGGCGCCTCGAGAATTCCCATGCCGAGCTTGATCTGCCCAGCGCCGCCGCCAGGCGAATGCGTGTGCGTGACCTCCTTCGCCGCGACGATCTTGATGTTCGTCAAGCTGAGATGCTTCGAGTTATTCGGGCCATTGTCGCCCGCATAGAGATTGGCCTCCTGCCAGATCAGCAAGCTACCGGACATAGTGAGTCTCCGATGTGAGGGGTGGAGCGCCGAACGCGCGCCGCGCTCGGCGCTTTGGATCAGGACGCGTATTGCGCCTGGATGGTCGCGGCCTGCGCGACGAGCGTCGACAGTTCGGCTGTGAGCGCCTCGGCGAACGGATAGGCGTCGATGTCCACGCGCGTGATCGGCGCCGGCGTCTCGGCGTAATAGGCGACGCGGAATCGCCCCTGGGCCAGATTTTCGGCGCTGTTGGAGCCCGCCGCGAATTCCACCTTGAACCCGATCGAGCCGCCGTTCCGCAGCGCCTCCATATTGACCGCCGCCATGTCGTTGAGCACGGCCTGCACAGCGTGCGCCGTCACATTGTCGACGCCGAGACGCAGCCGAATCGATTTGAGCAGCGCCAGATCGATCCAGTCGCGAGTCCGCGACTTGTTGTAAAACCACCAGCTCGGGTCATCGTTCGCTGTCCAGACGCCGGCGAAGACGAACCCATTGCTGGCGATCGCCGTCTCGACGCCGACCTCGCCGCGCACGATGACGCCGATGTGATTGGCGAGCAGCTCCTGGGCCTGCGTCGCGCCGTCGACGAGCGAGAACGAGTAATAGTTCTTGAGCCCGAGAATGCCGCGAACCTGCTGGCCCGAGAAAGACCAGAATGGATAGCCGCCACGCTGAAAATCGACCCGCGCGGCGAGACCGAGGGCGCGCGCGACGCCGTCCTCGTAACGCGTGGCGCTCCCGTCGGCCACGATCGTCCATGCGTCGATCGGGATCAGGCGCCCGGAACCGAGCATCTCGAACCAGTCGTTCGCGTCGTTCACGCCTGTTCCGGGACCGCCGACAATAGCGTGGGCGAGCAGCGTATCGAGAACAGACGGCAGAGCGCTGCACACAGGATTGCTGAGTTCGGTCAAGTCGCCCGAGACTGTCACATCGAAGCCGTCGCCGACGACATAATCTGTCGCGCCATCGGCGATCGTAAAAGCGATCTGCTTTTTGTAGGGCACGCCGACGTAAGCGACCGGCAGCAGCGAGCCGTCCGGCGCCTTGACGGAAAATTTCCCGCCATTGGCCGGCACAGCGATGTCGACGGTAATGGTGAATTCGTCGCCGACGATGAAATCGGTCGCGCCGTCGGAAATCGTGAAATTGACCGCCCCGTGGAAGGGCGTTCCGACGACGGCGGCGCCGACGATGACGCCGGCCGGATCGACGACCTTGAACTCTCCGCCATTGGCCACCGCCTTTTTGCAACTGACGCGCCAGACCCCCGCCAGCGCCTTCGCGTCCACCGAGAGCGCGCTCATGAGTCCGCTGCCGGCATTTCCGAGCTTGGCGGCGCTCGCCGCCGAGCGCGCGCCGCCCGTGCAGCGGATTTGATAGACGCCGCTCGTAATGCCATAGCGATAGGGCGGCGTTCCCAACACCAGCTCGCCACTGCCGGTGTTGCCGCCGGATTTTTCGGCGGAGGTGATGATTGCCGAGCCGCCCAGCTCGCGCTGCCAGGTATAGCCCGGCGCGCCGATCAGCCGCGGGATGACGCCGAGCTCGGCGCCGGCGCGCAGCAGCGCATAAATGCCGGTTCCGACGCCGCCGCGCGCGCCGCCGCCGTTGCGAGCGCCGACGATATTCGCGATCGTCTGCGCATCCATGCCTCCTTTCGTCACGCGCACGGCGACGATGCGCGCGCTGGTCTGCAGCTCGGCGAGCTGATCGTCGATCGCGGCCACGGCCTTGTAGAGATCGCCCGTCCCGAGCTTGGTGAGAGCGGATTGATCGCCGGAGTCGAAAAGGACCGGCTCGTTGAGCGGCAGGAAGTTTCCGTCCGCATCGTCGGACGGGAGCACGAGCCCGATGATCGATAGATCGGAAGGCTGCGCTGCACGCGACGCCGCGCTGTTCCGGGTGATCGAAATGCCATAGGCGGGAGAGGTCATTGCGAGTTGTCTCCAAAAAAAAGCCCGCCATTGGCGGGGTTCGGTTTCGCTGCGAGTCGCCGATGACGCGAACGCTAGGGCGATAGCTGTGCGCGACCGCGCGACTCCTCGATGAGAGTCAGACGGCGGTCGATGCCGTCCATGCGCGCTTCTCCGGCCGAGAGCTGCGCGAGGATCGCCGTCTGCTTCTTGAGTTCATCGTCCGCCTTGTCGAGGCGGACATTGATGATTCTCAGGTCGGCGCGCATGGTCGCAAAGACCATGAGTCCGCCGGCGGCGATAGCGGCGACCTGCAGCAGGTCGCCGAGCCGAAGGCTGAAGTCGATCGGCATGCCCAGCCCTCACTCTCCGCAGGCGACGATCGGCGCCAGCGCCGCGAGCAGCGCGCGCAGCGGATCGGCCTCGGCCGGCCCGAGCCCATCGACCGTCACGACGGCGTGGTCGGAGATCGTCGCGCGCCAGAGAGGGCGACCGGTCGCGTCGACTCCCTCCCAGTCGACCGGCGAGCGCCAGCCGGGGAGCGCGGCACGACACGTGGAGCTCCAATAATCGCCGGGGCCGGCATAGGCGCGCGCAGCCTCGGCGATCGTCACGCCGTCGGCGAGCGCCAGGCGGCCATCGGCGCGGACGGCGAGCGTGGGGAGATAGAGGACGTCGCCGGGCTGGCGCGGTAGCGTCTGGGCCGCATAGCCGGCCGAGACGGCGCCGGTGATGGCGGCCGTGGCGATGCTGGCCGCGAGAGCGATCGTGGCGACGGGCTTCGCCGGCTGCGAGGTCGCGAGCAGGAATGCATGGCCGAAGAGCGAGATCGCGCCGCGCGCCAGGCGCTCGGCGACAACCGGGCCGAACACGACTGCAGCGCCGCCAGCGACGAAATAGGACGACGCTGGACGGGACAAAAAGAGCGCGGCAAAGAGCGCCACGCCCGCGAGGGCGAGAATGTTCATAAAGCACCTATTTTTGAGAGATTGCCGGGGAACCGCCCCGGCGCGGGAAATCAGCGGCCGGCGGCGTTGCGCGCCCAGCCGTAATTGCCGACGAGCTTGTCGAGAACGCCGAGCGCGATGGCGAGGCGCGGATCATTCGGCAGCCACGCGCGCACATGCGCCATTACCCAGCCGGCGAGCGGCACGGTGACGATCGCCGTCCAAAACGGCTGCAGCGGCGGCGGCAGCCATGCGGGAGCGGGGATCAGCGCATCGCCGCCGAGTGGGATGCAGTCGAGCGGCACATCGAGAGCGTAGGACGGGCCGGCGACGCAGAGCAGAGCGGCAGTGACGGCCACCGCCACGGCGGCGATGCGGGCGATAGATCGAGCCGCCGGCGCACGGAAAGCATCGCGCACAGCGAGCCAACCGGCGCCGAGCTCGGGAATGAAAGCCTTGACGAGCATCGCCGCGAAGAGCGCGACATTGATCGCGGCGACGACGGGCAGGTAAGCGATGAACGCGACGAAGATCGCCGCGCCCGCGAGAGCGAGAACGTTTCGCATTTCTGAGCCTTTCAGGAATTGCCGGGTTCCGCCCGGCGCGGAAGTTCGATCGGCTTGCCGACGGCGGCAAGCAGATCACGCGCCGATCACGCGTTTGGCGACGGCGAGATAGACTCTGCGATCGGCGAGTCCGTTGACGCCGCCATTGATCTTGCGCGTCACCGCCTCGAGGTCCTCGCGATCGGCCGGGACATTGATCCCACGCTTGCGCCAGTAGAGCGCGGCCGTGAGAGCCGCCGCCGGGAACCGCGCCGCGAGCTCAGGCTTGCCGACGAGATCGAGCCCGAGCTCGAAACCATAGGCCATGTAATTCGCGCGGCCCGTCAGTTGGATCAGCCCGCGCCCTTTGAAGCGCGCGCCATCGCCGCTCTGCGTGTTGCCGAGGTCCTTGCGCCCCTCATAGGCGGCTCCGCTCGCATATTCGACCGTCGTCCGCATTCCCGCGCTCTCGTGCGCGATCTGCGCGAGGAAATGCGCTTGTCGGCGCGGCGTCGTGAGCGAGGCGATCTCGATTATGCGGGGCATTGCCTCGGCGGCGCCGGCAACGATCTCGGCGCGGCCATGCGGGCAGAGCGCGCGCATGACGCCGGCCCAATCGCTCGGCGGCGCCGGCGCGCCCGCCTGCTTGCTCGCCAACGCCGCCAACGCCGCGAGCGTCTTCGGCCCGTCGATTCCGTCGATCGAGCCCGCATAGAGCCCCGCGTCGCGCAGGATCATCTGCTCGAACGCGATCATCAGCCGATCGGCGCTCCAATGCGCGGCGGCGCCGACCTCGCGCTGCACGGCGGCATAGATCGCCGCGCGCGTTTTCGGACCGATGTCGCCGTCGACGGCGATATCCTGTCCATGCATTCTGAGCGCGCGCTGGATTGCGCGCGCATCGATCGACGCGACGGCCATAGGTCACCTCCCCCAAAATGCGCGCACGCGCGCGGAAGCGCACGCCGGGTCGGCGAACGCCAAATGTCGATCTCGAATGTGGATTGGCTTGGGACGTTCAGCCGCCGAGCGCGGCGTCGCGCTCCGCGAGCGTGGCGAAGATGGCGGAAGAAGGCCAATAGCCTTCGCCGCCTTCGGCATAAGCGAGGCGATACACCGTCTCGCCGTCGATCTCTTCGATGGCGAGGACAGTCGCGGCGTTGTCGCCGGAGTCGGCGCGATAGACGGCGTTGCCGATTGCGATGGCCATCACGCGGCCGTTCGCACAATGGCCGCAAAGATTTCCATGACCATGCGGTCATGATCCCACGGGCCGTGCGTGGCGCCGCCGCCCAATCCGGCCACGAGCGCGCTTACGCCGCGCTCCAGCGCCTCTTTCGATAGCTCGACATCAAATTCCACCGACTCCTCGGCGTCGTCGTCGCTCTCCGGTGGACTAGAGTGAGCTGCGTCGATCCACATGCCTAATTCCGTGTTGCCGAGGACGATTGTTCGCCTCGAAAACATTCGTCCGCTCGGTCTATACTCGATGACGAGTCCGCCGCCCTCGATTCCCCACCTGCTGGGCGCGGCGCCGATCGCCAGGATCGTCGCGCCGATCAGGTCCGGCGGCAAATGGTCGGCCTGCTCTGGATGATAGACATCCGGGAGTCTCAGGTTTACTGCGATTTCCTCTGTCATTGGATCACCTATATGAGTAGCTGTAAGCAGATTTAGACGTCATGACGCGGTTGCCGACGCCCGACGCCGCCACGCTCGCGAAGAGCCCGAGCTCCGGCGACCAGCAGCCGCCATACCACTGATTGGCCGCTGCGGCCGGCCGCGCTGTCCATATGACGCCGTCGGGAGACGTCATGACGCGGTTGGTCCCGTCGATGGCCACGGCCACGAGCAGGCCGATTTCAGGCGCCCAGCAGACTCTACTCCAGGCGTTGTCTTCGGCGCTCGCGCGACGGGTCCAGTGCGCCCCATCGGGCGAGGTCATGACACCATCGCCGGCGCCGTACCATTCCGCGACGGCGACGAGCAGTCCGAGCTCTCTCGCCCAACAAACCGAGGTCCATTTGTTTCCCAATCCGGTGTCTGGCCGCACGGTCCAAACGATGCCGTCGAGCGAGGTCATCACACGGTTGCCGGCGCCGGCCCCCGCGACCGCGACGAGCAGACCAATCTCCGGCGCCCAGCAGACTTCACGCCAGGCGCCGTTGGGCGCGCTGTGAGTGGTCCAATTGACGCCGTCCGGAGACGTCATCACGCGATTGCTCGTCGTGTCGATGGAAATGGCGACGAACACGCCCAGCTCTCGCGCCCAACAGACGCTGCGCCATTGGTTCTCCGCGGGAGCGGCGCGCGCCGTCCAATTGACGCCGTCGGGAGACGTCATGACACGGTTGGTTCCGTCGCTGGCGACGGCCACGAGGAGTCTAACCTCCGGCGACCAGCAGAGCCCGAGCCATGTATTGTCTTCGGCGCTCGTTCGCGCCGTCCAATTGACGCCGTCCGGGGACGTCATGACCCGGTTGCCGGTCCCGGAAGACGCTATTGCAACGAAAAGGCCCAGCTCTCGGACCCAGCACATGTTGCGCCATGCGTTATCCGCCGCGCTCGATGAGGAGATCCACGCTTGGCTCGTCACCCAATTGCGTTGGACGATATTGGGCCGCACGGGCGCAGTGAACGATTGCGGAAAATCCACCACGCCGGTCTTGCGATGAACACGGATCGACTCGATCCACGTCGAGCCATCTGCGATGACTTTGACGCGATAATCACCGTCACCCGCCACGCCGAGGTCGGCGCCTCCAGCTCCGCCGAGCAGCGAGAGATTTTGCAACGCCGGCAATCGCGCCGCCGGCAACGTCCCCTTGGTCAGGTCCGAGGCCGATCCGGATACGGCCACAGCCGCGAGCTCGAGGCTCGATCGCGCCGCCGTGACGTTTGCAGCGCCAAGCAGAGCTTTACCGAACGCGCCGAGCGGCGCCAGAGCGAGCACGGCGGCGTCGCTGGTCATCAAGATCCTGTCGCCCAGCAGCTCCAATTCGGCCAGCTCCGACAGATTGGCGGCGCTCGGTTGGCGCGCCGCGAGCGCGCCGGCGGTCTGCGCGAGCTGCTGGGCGAGGGTGTCGCCGGTCAGCGCGCCGACAGGCGCCGTCCTGATCTGTCCAGCGCTCTGCGTCGCCGCCGCCGCCGAGACGATCCATTCGGAGAACGCGCCTGCGCCGACCGCCTCGATCACATCGACCGCGAGGATGCCAGTCGCCCGGTCCCAGGCCTGCCGCCGCGCAAGCATGGCGACCATCGGATCAGCGGCAGAGACGATCGAGACGAAGGCCGTCGGCGCAAATGCGTCCCGCGCCAGCGGCGGGATGACGATCTCCTTCGGCCCGACCGCCGACTCCATCGCGGTGTAGGAGACGGTCGTCAGAATGCCGCCGAGATCGGCCGCCGCGCGAATGGCCGACAGCACGGGAGTGAGGACCGCGTTGATGCGATCCGTCCCATAGCCTTTCAGCTGGTCCTCGAGCTCGGCGATCGACGCCGATGTGTCCTCGACGCCGCCGAGCCGCAGATCGATGTCGCGCAGGATCGCGTTGAGGCGCTCGCTCAAGATGGACGCCGTCGCCGCGTCGCTGGCGCGCAGTCGATAGGATTTGTCGAAGAGGATCGCCATCGGATCAGTCTTGGCGGCGCGTGGCGACCAGCACGCCCTCCGATGAATCCGGCGTCGCGCCGGCGGCGGCGATGATGGCGAGCACCTCGTCTCCCCTGACGAAATGCTCCTCCCCCGGCCGATAGACCGCCAGGCCGACCTTGACCGGCCGTCGCATGTCGATGTTGTAAATCGCCGCGGGGTCGATGGCGCGCTGCGCTGAATCCTTCATTCTCGCCTCTCCATGCTCGAGCGAATTTCGATCAGACCGCCACGTCGGCGGCTTCCTCGATGACGAACGGCTTCAGCGCGTTGCTCGTCGAGAAGGTAAATTTCCATTTGTAGGACGTCAGATTCGGAAGCCCGGTAAAATTGACCGTGAGCACTTTGAGCCCATCGGAACGCGTCCGAATCGACGTCGACGCCGCCGCGGCCTCGGTGGCGTATCCGGCGCCATGCAGCAATGTCACCGCAATAGTGTGATAGGTCGTGCTATAGGACGAGAGCAGGACAGTAATCTGCACTGTCGTAATCGCCGCAGGCGGCGTCCATGCCTGCGAGATCGCCACGCCATTGGTGCGCGGACGCGTGAGCGCGACGCGCGACTCCGCGAGTTTTATACCCGGCGCGAAGTCATGCGTGTGCGTCAACGCCAGCCGCGCCTGCACAAGCGCCGGCAGCCCGATAAAAGGCGTCGTGCCATTGATCTTGCCGAGCGTATACCACGTGTTGTTGACCTTGAACTGCCACGCGAGCCCGACGCCGCCACCACCATGCACACATGGCGCGAGAACGTCTATGCCCGTGATGCCGCCGTCGAGGCTCCACGGCTGCAGATTGACGACCGTGCTCGTCGACGTGAATTTCGCGACATGCTCCTGGAAGCAGAGATCACGATCTGGCATCGCGATGGCAAAGGCGTCGTCGACAAAAGTGTAGAGGGTCCCCTGGGTGTAATCATTGTTGTTCGAGATTTTGAACGTGTGAGCGCCGGCCGTGACGACGACGATGGCGTAACGCGATTTCGACAAGACGACGAATGGCTCGAGCGGGAAATGCGTCCAGCCATTGTCGACGAGATCGGCCGCCGCGACCGTCACCCAGGAATAGACGCGGCCCAAATCCGGCTTGCCGTCGAGCACGTCGCACACGAGCAGCGTGACGTCACCGGTCGCCGCCGCATCGGTAATCCAGAGATCATAGCCCGTCACCCAACGCTTCGCTGTCGCCAGACATGTCTGTGCGAGAAGTTTGCCGGTGACGCTTTTTTGCGTCGCGCCGAATTCCCAATATTCCTCGCCCCAATCGTCCTGGAAAAATCTCTCGAGGCGGATGATGCGGTGATTGAGCGCGGCCTCTTTTACGTTCGCCACCGTGAACGTCTCGCCGCCCTTCTGGAAAACGCCGCTGACCGGGTCGAATTCACCCGTCTGCCAGTAGCGGTTGTTGGTGCAGATCAGGAATTCCTCGCCATAACGCTGGCGCAGGCGGGACAGCTTGAGCACATCGCCCGTGATCGTCGTCATCTGATATTGGGCGATCGGCAAATCCAGATCGCGCTCGCGCGCCTGATCGCCGATCGATAGCGAGACGACCTCGGAATATTTTGGCAGCATCAAGCCGCCCGGCGTGACGGTGACGGCGGAATCGATCGAGGACAGCAGCGCGATTTGCTGCTCGTTTCTGTGGGCGTCGGCGAAGCGCACGCCCTCCTCGACCTTCGCCAGCCACGCTACATTGGCCGTGTCGCTTTGCGATGCCGTCATGTAGACATCGGCGTGCGACGCAGTGTAGACGTCGGGGAGTCCGATTTCCTCGCGCAGCCGCGCCACTTCCCTCGCCACTGTCAAAATGGCGTCGGCGCCGGCCAGCCCTTTGAGGGAGCTAGAGATGCGCGCAATCTCCGTCCTCAACGCCTCGACCGAAGAATTGACAGCCTTTTTCCAGCTTTCCAGCGTTTCGACCCGATCGAAAGCGTCGTCGAGGCTGCCGATCTCGTTCGCCGCGATCATGGTGATATAGGATTGCGCGGCGAGGCCCGCCGGGGTGAGCCGCACATAGGCGACGCCGAGATAGGTCGAGCCGATGACCGGATTGACGGGGGAGGCGGCCTCCGTCCCGGCCACGACCGTCAGCATCACCTGACGCTGTTTCTCGAGATAGACCTGCCTCGGGGTCGCTTCCTCTGTCGCCGGGTTGATGAAGTCACGCACGACAGAGTGAGCGTCGTTGACTTGCCCATAGCAAACTATCGCGACGATGCGCGCGCTCACCGATGGGAGATAAGGGGCGAGATCGATCTCGCTCGCCTGATCGAGCCCATACATGCGTCCAGCGCCGTCGTAGTAGCGGCCCGGCGCCACGTTGACGACGGTCGACGTCTTGCGCGTCACGCCGAGGCCGGCGAATCCACGCGCGCCCGGCGGCTGCAGAAAGTCGGCGACGAGATTGTCGCCATACTCCTGCACATAGTCCTGCAGCGTGTTTTCGTCCTCGGCCAGCGCCTCCATGTTGGCGGCGAACTTGATCTGTTTGCGCATGTCATGCTCCGTAGAAACGCCGCTGAAATGCGGTTTCCAGATCGACGAGAATTGTTTCGTGCGGCAGCGAGGCCGCCCGCACGGCCTCCAGCGCGTCGACGAGCGCGCGGGCGTCATGCGCGCGATAGAATCCGCTGAAACCGCCGCCGCGCCATCGCTTGCGTTTTTTCGCCGGGCGCGAGGCGTCGATCGACAAAACCGCCGAATGCGTCGGCATGCCTCGCCAGGACAAGCTCCAAAAGGAGCGCTTGCGCCGCCGCGCGACAGAGACGGACTCATCCCAGAGGCGCAGGCTGTCATAGACGTGCTCCTGCCCGTCGCTCGGCCTGAACCAGCGCCGCCATGTCGAGCGATACGACCACCACGCCTTGCCACGCGACGCCGCATGAGGCGCCATGACGCGCCGCGGGGACACGGCGGCGGGATACAGCCCAGGCGAGACGCTGCGCGACAGCGCGTCGCCCGTCGCGACGAACGACACAACCCATTGCGTGGCGCGACTCCGCCCCCAATAGCGCTGACGGCGGAGCTGACCGCGCCCGAGCACACGTGCGGCCGACCATGCATGCGGTAGATAGAGGCGCGAGAAAGCGCCGAGGCTGGCGTCGGCGCCTTCCGGCGTCACATCCGCGATCCGCAACAGCGTCTCGACGCCATCGCGCAGGAGCGTGGCCCTGCTCTCGTGCACAGCGTCGCCGCCCGCCGCCGACCATCCGCCGCCCGACGAAAAATAGTGCTGCCCAAAAAACATCCGCCGACCTGGCGCTCGCGCATCGGCGTAGACCTTGATCCGGATTTCCGGCATGCCCGCGAGCATCGCATCCGTCTCGGCCGGCGTGAGGCGCCGCCCCAGCGCGAAACGCGCCGGCGGCGTGACGGCGTGGAGCAGCTCGGCGTCGACATATCCGAGATAGCGCTCATGCAGCGCCAGCGTGCCCTTCAGCCCCTGGTCGAGCAGCGCGCGCTGCGTGACGGCGCGCTTGCGCTCGATCGGCCAGTCGTCGCGCCATAGATCGACCGATCTCGCAAAGGCGAGATAGCCGATCAGCGCGGGCGGGCAATCCGCCGCGCGCGCCAGCGCCGCGATCGTCTCGGCCGGCAGATCCCATCGCGCGGCGCTGGTCGCTTCGACGGCGCGTTCCCATGGCGTCGGGTCGGGCAGCAGCGAATCAGTCATCGTCGGACGGGACCAAAACGTCGAGACTGACACAAAACGCGCATTGGTCGTCGGCGATGTCGATATCGGCCTGCGGCGCGGTCAGAACGACGCGTTCGACGCCCGCGACGCGTAGCGCCGCTTCGAATGCCTGGCGAAGCACGTCGACGCCGAGCCCGCGCCGCGCGGCGATCATCGCCTGCGCCGCGGCGGTCGCCGCCACTCGAATTGGGGCCGCGGTGGTCCCGGCGTGAATTTGCAGAACCGCAGCGACCGAATAGGCGACCGGCGCCGCGCCCGCGATGGCCACGGGGACAGTCATCGGCTTGACGTCCGTGCAATTGAGCCGCGCCCGCACGGCCGCGAGCGCGGCGTCGCTCGGAACGCCGTCGCCGTCGCGCGCCAAGCACACGACGCGCACTCCCGCCTGCCCGGATGATGACAGCGATAGGATCGGCCGCGCGTCGATCAGCTCCGGGGCGGCCTCCAGCGCATGATGGATATAGGAGCCGGCCGAACCGCATGTGCTGAAGGCCTCCGGCGCGATCTGCACGCGACGTCGCAGCTCGCCGTCGGTCTCATAGACCGCGGCCGCGTCAGCCGTCGCCGCCGCGATGAGGCGGCGGGTGACGCCATAGAGCGCCGCAAGCTGCTCGAGATCGGCGCCGGTCGCGAAGGCCAGCATCGTCGCCTTCGCCGCGTCATTGATGCGCGCGCGCAGCAACAGCTCGCGATAGGCGTCCGCCTCCTCCAGCACGACGCCGGGGTCGGTTTCGAGCGCGCCGACGTTATAGGCGAGGCCCGCCGCGACGAATTTCGCTCTGAGATCGGCGATCCGCGCGTCGCGGATCGTTTCGTAATCGATCGTCTCGACAACCTGGGGCGCCGGCAGCAGCGACAGATCCAGCGAGGAGGCGAGGAAGCGGCTCACAGGTCCACCGTCTTCGGAACGACCACAGTGAAATCACCTTCCAGAGCGTTCGGCATGTAATCGCCGTGGATCTGGATCGTGAGCCGGCCTTGCCCAGCGGTTTCGGCGTTGTTCTTATCGCTCGGCAGCGAGAAGCTGCGCACGCGGAAGCGCGGCTCCCACAAATCGATCGCGATGGCGTAGGCGGTCATGAAGCGCAGCACGGTCGCCGGAACCAAGTTCTGGCCGAGCAGCGCGGGAACGGCGGAGCCGAATGTGCGGCGCATGACGCGCGCGCCGACGCCCGTCGAGAAGATCACCTGCAGGCACTGGACGACATGCGCCCAGCCGGTCAGAGGCTGGCCGGTGTGACGGTCGATGCCGATGCTGGTCATCAGCTGTCACCAGCTATCACCAAGGCCATTCCGAGCGCAAACCCGCGCATCCATGGCGTCCCGATCCCATCCGGGATGAGTTTCTCTATAGTCGCCAGTATATCCTTATAGTCGCCCCCCTTTTTTGCAGCGACCACTGCAGCCTTGGCGCATATCGGAAGCGGGTCTGACGACAAAACGTCATCGACATTATCGACGCCGCACATCCTGAGTAGACGGTTGACGTTTGTGCCCATTTTCTCGCCACTCACCAGTTTGTCGCTTCTGGCAGGCCGCCAGTGAAGCCGCCACCGAATGACCAGCCCTGCAAATTGCCCAGGAACCCCGCGCTCTGCACGACGCCGCCGGCGAGGATCGAGCCAGCGACCTTCAGCGCGCCATTGTGCTCGATCTGCGGCGCTTCGACGGTCACGCGCGATGTGGATTTGTGCCTGATCCCGCTCTCGCCGATGGTCATCTGATGATCGCCGCCGAATGCGCTCACGTTGATCCCGCCGGTCGGATGGATGTGAAGCAAATGCATCGCGCCGCCCATATTCACCTTCGCCTCGAGGCCGCCGTCCTTCGTGATCGTCCAGCCGTGCAGCGCGTCGCCGGTGTTGCCGCCCCAAGGATGCTTGCCGTCGACCGTCGGCGCGTTCTGTTCGTCCTTATGGACGGTCATCGAATGGCTCTGCTTCGAGATCGTCTCGGTGACGCCGTCGACCTCGCGCTTGATGCTGCCGTCCTTCTGCGTCACGCGCGTCTTGCCGCGCACGTCGACATCGGCGTCGACATCGTCCGATGGCGCCGGATTATTGTCGGACCAGGTGAAGGGCATGAGCACGGCGCGCTGAGCGTCGCCGCTCGGGCAGAAGGCGGTGAGCTGCTGCCCGACGCTCGGCAGCGACCATGTCTTGCGCGCGCCGGCCGTCTGCGAGACCGGAAGCCAACCCGTTTCCACCGGCCGGCCGTCCGCATCCATGCCGATCTGCAAACGGACTCCCTTGTCCTTGTCGCGCGCGGTGACGACGCCGTGCATGATCGTGCGCTCATGCGCGGCGCGCAGCTCCGCGATCTCCTGCACGGCGCCCGCCAGCGCCTGCTGCAGCTCGCGAATCGCCCGAACGGGGTCCATGCGTCAGCTCTGCGGTTCGGTCAGCGTGGGGTCGGCGAGTTCTTCGACGATCGCCGGACCGTCCAATAAAGCGCCGGCGCCGTGTTCCGCCAGCCCAACGCCGAGCGCCTCGCCGAGAGAGAAGCTCAGACCGAGACGCGCGAAATCGGCGCGCCAATCGTCGAGCACGACCGTGCCGGTTATCGCTGTCTGCAGCAGATCGGCGAGGACGGATAGCTCGCCGCCTTCGGCGCGCATCGCGGCGAGCAATTCGGCCCATACGCCCGCCGGCTCGGCGCCGATGCTCGGCTCGCTCAACGGCTCGATGACGAGCTCGACGATGCGCGCCGGGATTTTCTGTCCTTTCTCCAGCTCGATCAGGTCGGCGCCGGAGACCAGCGAGTGAATGCGCGGGACGAAGCTGCGCCAGAGCCCGGACCAGACGTTCTGATCGGCTTGCAGCGCGATCATGCACTGACGCCAGAACAATGCGAAAGCCAGCGCCGCCGAGGCGTTCATGTCCAGTTGCGCTTCTTGCTGGCCCGTCGCCAGCACGACGACGGGCGGCAGCAGCAGCTCGAAACGAACCCGGTTCCCGCTCGCGTCCAACAGCGCGCGGCCCTCGACCTCCGTTTCGCCGCCCGCCACATAAACGCAGAGCGTCGGCGCGGTGACGGCGATCGCGACATTGGGCTCGAGGTGCACCCGGTTCTCAGCCATGGTCCGACCGCGCAGCGCGCGCGTCGCCGCGAGGCCGACGGCGAAGGACGTCAATCCAACCATGGAACGAACCTCATAGGGCGGCGAGCTGACAGATGATCCGGGACACGCCGTCCGGCTTGACCGATAGGACTCGATAGCGCGGCGCGCCGGGACGCGACGGCGCGACGATCTCGTCGCCTTCCTTCGGAAGCGGCGCGCCGGGGCCGAAGTGCTGCAGAGCGAACTCCGCGAACGGCGTCTGCACGATCACTTCCGAGCGAGCGCCGTCGCGTTCGCGGCCGACGGCGAGGATGTCGGTCGGCAGATCGAGAATGCCGACCACATCGAGGGGAGGAGTCGCCGGCGTCGCATTGCGCAGGAATTCGCCCACGACGACCGGAATGATTTGCAGCGGCTCGCCGAAATTGTCGTCGAAATCGGCGTCCGCCGCTGCGAAGGCGTCGCGGAAGAGGGACATCCCGCGCCGGAGGTCAGTTGATTTTCGCGGCGTCGAGCGCCTGCGGCATGGTGCAGACATGCAGCGGATAGCTGTAGACCTCGACATCCGCCCAGGAGTCGCGATCCTTGTCCGGCACCACCCAGGAATATTCGTCCAGGCCGGGCGTATTGACGAATTCGAAACGCTCCGCCGGAGCCTTCGCGACCTGGAAAATCCCGGCTCCGGCCGGAAAGAATTTCGCTTTCTTCGCGCCGACTGCGAGCGTCGTCTGATCATCCGTGCCGCGGTAGTTGTGCCACATGATCTTGCCGAAGCGGAAAGATTCCCATGCGCCGCCGACGTCGTTCTGCAGATCCTTCGCCGCCATCGCATATTGATAGGTCTTGCGGACCTCGGCCGAGGTCACGAAGGCGTCCCAGAAGTCGTCGCCGCAGAGCGCATGGATCGTCACATTGGCGCCGCCGAGACCCTTCAGCGAACGCACCATGCTGCGGCGCTTCGCATTGCAGGCCTTGATGATGTCACCCTCGGTCGCCGCAGAGCTGAAATCGAAGACGGTCTCGGTCGGCGCCGACACGCCGAACTCGTCGAACCAGGAATAGATGGTCGAGCCGTCCGCATCGACGACGACGCCGGTGACGCAGCCGAAGCGCATGTTCTCCTTGGTCAGGGCGAAGTTGTTCTTGATCTTCATCTGTCGGCGGCCGATCTCCATCTGAAGATCCTTCAAGCCGACTTCCTGGCCGAAGGGCCGGATTCCCTGAATTTCATGCGCCCAGACGCGCGACGAATCGGCGATGCGCGTGCTGCTGAAGGCGCGCACCTTGCGCTTGTCGCCGCTCTCCTGATGCGGCGGCGCGCCGCGCGGGCTCGTCTGGATCAGCGCCGGCGCGAAATCGCGCTCCTCGATGAAGATTTCCGGTGTGCGCACTGCCCTGTCCTCGAAGAGGCCGGGAATGGTCTCGAGGAAGCCGGGCACATAGGAATAGCGGTCGATGGCGGTGGTCAGCGAGCGAGCGGTGAAGGCGTCGCCCAGGAAGACGTCCATGATGGGCATTTCAAAGTCCTTTCAGGGGCTGGGCGACCAGCCGAGAGCAGGCCCGGCGTCGCCGGGGCGCGGATGGGAAGGGTCAGCGGAACTTGACGAGGCCGGCGCCGAGTTCGCGCTTCGCCTGGTCGATCTGCGCGGTGGACGGCGAGCCGCCGAAGGTGAGATCGGCGAGCCGCACGGTCGCATGCGCATTGATGACGGTGATCTTCTTCGTCGTGGACGCGCCCGTCGTCGCCGGATAGCCGGCGATGGCGGATGCGCGTAGACCCGGCGCCCAGGCGATATGCACCTCGTTCGTCTCGTCGCCCTCGTCGACATGGAGGGTGAAACTGTCGCCGGCCACGAAATCCGTCGCGCCGTCGGCGATGGTGAACTTCACCTGCTTGGCGAAGGCGCTTCCTACGGCGCCCTGGCCGATGGCGACGCCGCGCGGATCGAACACTTCGAAGCGGCCGGAATTGGTCGCAGCCTCGAGGAACACGACGCGGTAATCGCCGCCGATCACATTGGCGTCGCAGCCCGGCGAGGCGAGGGTAAGCACGCCATTGCCGGTATTGCCGGCGTCGGCGGCCGCGGAGATGGTGACGTCGGCCGGCACGGCCTGGCGCGCCAGCACCTGGCCGACGACGATCGTCTGGCTGTTGCCGATGATCACCTCGTCGCGCGAGAGATAGCCGGCGCCGTCCGAATCCTCCGAAACGACGAAGGTGAAAGGATGCGCGGTCTCGTTGAGCGTGATTCCCTGCGGCGTTCCCATGATGGCGTTCCTCAGGTTCCTGCGCGATCAGTGGCGGCCGCGCGAAGCGCCGCGGGACTGCTCGGCGTTCAGCTGCTTGACGACAGATTCCCACCCTTCGGCGGCGGCCTGCGCCGGAGAGATCGGCTCCAGATCGGCGTCGACCTTCGGATTCGGCGCCAGATTGTCGAGACGATGTGTTTTCGCCGCGGCCGCGGCGGCCGGCGCCGCGGCCGCAAGGGCCTCGATGGCGGAGTCGGCCGGCATAGCGGTCTTGAAGGCGAAATGCTGGGCGAGGCTCTCGCGGCCCTGCGCGTTCGCATGGCCGAGAATGGCACCGATGCGCGCGCGCTCGGCCTGCACGCCTTCCGCGCGCGCAGCGGACCGTGCGGCGGCGAGCGCGGCTTCGTGCTCGGCCTGAGAAATTCCCGCTTCCGCGGCGGGCTGCGTCGGTGTCGACATAGTCGGTCCTTTCGAGATCGTGCGGCCGGCCCGGCCAGCGGCTACGAGAGTGGAAACAAGATCACCCAATGTGCCGACGTCGTCGGCAAGACCGACATCGACAGCGTCCTTGCCGATGAAGGTGCGCGCCTCTGTGGCGCGTATGGACTCCTCGGAGAGGCTGCGACGTCCGAGCGCGACCGTCGCGACGAACATCGAATAAAGCTGATCGACCTCGGCCTGCAGATCGGCGCGCACATTATCCGGCAGGGGCTCGAACGGATTGCCGTCGACCTTGTGGCCACCGGCATAAATGAGCGTCGGCGTGACGCCCATCTTGTCCAGTTTTCGCGATTGATCGAGATGCAGCATCACGACGCCGATCGATCCGGAAATACCCGATGGCGTCGTGATGATGGTCGTGCCGCTGGAAGCCATTGCATAGGCCGCGCTCGCCGCCATGCCGTTCACCAGCGCGGTGATCGGCTTTTCGGCAGAAATGGAACGGACGAAATCGGCCATCTCGAAAGCGCCGATCGCCTCACCGCCGGGGCTCTCGAGATCGAGAATGATGCGCTCGACTTCTCGATCCGCGGCGGCTGAAGCGAGCTGCGCCATCACGCCCTCGTAGGACACGAGCCCGCTCGACGCGCCGATCCAAGCGCCGCGATTGACCAGCGATCCTTCGACGGTCACCAGCGCGAGGCCGTCCTTGAAGAGGTAGCGCGTCTGCACATAGGTCTCGCCATAAGCGTTCTTGACGAGCGGACCGCGCTGCTCGCCGTCGAAGCGGTCGAGCATCTGCGTTCGGCCGGCCCGCGTTGCTTCCGCTTCCGCCTTGGCGAAGGTGACGTCTAGCATCGGCGTCACATTGTCCATATGCTCGGCGAGCACTGAGGCGATCACCTCCGCCTTGCGCGGATGCAGCAGGAGCGGCGTCTCGAAGGCTGCGAGCGCGATTTGCGCGAAATTGCGTCTCATGCAGCGCCCGCTCCTCCGCTGGGCCCAGCCGGTCCCGTCGCTTCCTCGCTATCGGGCTTCGCGCCTTTGTTGGCCTGCACGGCGGCGACCATCGACAGGCGCGTGAGGCCCTGCTCGGCGAGCACATCGTTCTCGAAAGCGATCTGCTCGATGTTCTCCTCCCAATCGAGGCCTTGCTCGGCGTTCTCGATCTCGAGGTTCGAGGTGAGGCCTTCCATGCGCAGGGCCGCCGCCTCGGCCTCCTTCACCGGATCGACATAGCCGCGGCCCGGGCCGATCCAGCGGGCGGCGACATAGGCCTCCGGCATGTCCCAGAAATCCGGCGCGCCGGCGGGGGCGACGACATAGCCCTTGT
Organism: Methylosinus sp. Sm6; assembly: GCF_019802345.1. Lineage (GTDB taxonomy): Bacteria > Pseudomonadota > Alphaproteobacteria > Rhizobiales > Beijerinckiaceae > Methylosinus. The sequence continues at coordinate 259,070 of NZ_JAINDZ010000001.1, forward strand.
CGAAGGCCTCTTCGAGAAAGGCGAAATAGATCGGCTGCACATATTGCTCGGCGAAAACCGCCTGCAGCCGCTTGATGGTGCGCCATACTTCGTTGAGGGCCGCACGCGCGCTGGAATAATTGGTGCGGCTCCAATCCATCGCCAGCTGCTCGTAAGAGACGCCGAGCGCCGAGGCGATGGATTGCAGGAATGCCGCCTGGAAAGCGGGAAAGGCCGTCGTCGCGCGCGACGTGCCGTTCATGCTCACCTTGCTGCCCGGCATGAGCACGGGAATACGAACGCCGCCCAGCGTCGCCGGGTGCTTCGTATAATGATCGACCATCTTGTCGATGTAGGACGCGCGCAGCGACGTCTGCTGGCTTCCGGCCGCGAGCCGCTGCGCCACCTCCTCGGCTGGAAGGTCCGATTCGACGAAGGCGGCGAACAGCGCATTCGCCGTGGCGTTGGCGATCTCGAGATCAGCGTGCTTGCCGATCATGCGCAGCCTGGAAATCAGCGAGGCGAATGGCGTGATGGCGCGCGTCTGATCCTCGCGCTCCGGCTCGAAGGCGTGGATGAAGACGGGGCGCCCGTGCGGCGTCTCGCGCTCGATGCGGGTCCATGTCTGCGATTCGGTTCCGGCCCACCAATCCGCATAATGCGCATTGCGGATGTGATAGGCCGCCGGCACGCTATCGTCATCGAACTCGACGCCGCCGCGCAATCTCAACGTGTTTGGCCGATTGTTCGGATTGCTCAACCGATCCGGATCGACCTGGGCGAGGCATGTCGCATAGCGCGCGCCCTTCCGCTCGACGCGCTTGCGATCATATTTCAGCACGGCGCAAGCTTCGTTCGCGGTCACGAAGGTGCGCGCGGCGAGGCGCAGCAGGCCGTTGAGCGTCAAGCGGCGCCGCGCATCGCAGAACTTGCGCGGATCACGTGAAAACAGCTTCCATTCCGACCGAATGCTACGGCCGAGCGCTCTCGCTTCCTTCGGAGAAATCCCCAGCGCCGCCGCGTCTGGAGTCGGCATGCATTGCCAGCCGGACCCGACGAGCATGTCGACAAGCCGCATGACGCCCGCAGCCGCATGCGGGTCGTTGCGGATGATGTCGCGCGTGCGATCGAGCGAGACGCGAATATTCGGCAGCGTCGCCGAATCGCCGGATGACCATGCGGGCCAATAGCCGGCCATCTCCTGGCTCATGCCGGAGGCTGCACGATATGCCCGCGAGCCGACGGCCGAAGGCGACGGTCCCGGGCCGGAATCGTGCGCGCCGAATTGATGCGCGCCGCTCACGACGGAGTCGATCATCGCCGAGCCGATGGGCATGTCAGAAGATCACTCCGATTCCGCTCGGCCGGCCGCCGCCGGCGAGGGCCGCCTCGAGGCGCGCGATATAGGCGATGAGGCGCTCGGCGTCGGCGTGGCGATAGGCGATGGTCTTGTCCTTGTGGCGCAGCTCGACGACGCTGCGGCCGATGGAGAGCTGGTGATAGGCGGCGCGCGCCTCATCGAGCCATCGCGTGAGCGTGGCGCTGTCGACGGATGACAGATCGGTCATAGCCTCACGAATCGTTGAGTGCCGCGAGGCGCGCGAAGGGGTCGCGCGGCTCCGGCTCGGGCTCCGCGGCGGGCGCCGGGACGATGATCGGCGCGCCAGCCGCCGGCGGCGCGGCGTCACGGCGCGGGGCGAACAGGCCTTCGGCGATGGCCTCCTGCGGCAGGCCGCGGCGGCGGGCGAGCTCGGCCCATTCATCGGCCGTCGTCGACGACAGGCCGAGATATTCGGCGAGCGCCAGATTGTAGATGCGGCAGTCGAGCAGATGGTTGTCGGCGCCGGCGGCGATCGGCTTCCACACGCGCCGCGTGCGCCCACGGAACGACTCGGTGGCGAGATATTCCGCGGTGATCTGCTTGAAATAGGTCTCGTCGAGCCATGTTCCGAAGTGGCAGTAGCCGTCCGGGTCGGCCGCCGCGCCGGATTTCACGCCGAGCTTGTGCAGATCGGCGTAGAAGGCGCCCTTCAGCGGCCATGTGCCGACGGGCCAGAGCTTCACGCCCTGCCGTATCTTCGTGCCGGCGAGATCGATGTCGACCGGCGTCGGCATGCCGATCGCCGGCTTGCTCCAGCCGTCTCGCCCGTCCACGGCGAGCACCATGTCCTGTCCCGTGTCCGGATGCAGGCGCTGCTTGGAGCGCACCCAGGCGTAGACCACATGGGTGCGATAGCCGGAGTCGACGGCGAGCGCGTCGATCTTGCATCCACGCCCGAAAGCGTCTGTAAATTCTCGGTTTAGCACCAGCCGCTCGAGCTTATCGAAGGCCTCTCCCTCCGGCGACTCGGTCGAGCCGTCGAGATAGAGCGCATCGACCACCCAGCTCTGCCGATTCGGCGCTACGGAGAGCACCTCCACCCATATGCCGCGCATCTGCACGTCGGCGGAAGCGACCCGTAGCAGGCCTTGCGGCGGCACATGGCCGCGGGCGAGGCCATCCTCGCGCCGCTCCATCAGCCGCTTGTGGTCCGGCGCGTCGCCCTTGAACTGATGCGGCAGGCCGAGAACCAGATTGGCGAAGTCCTTCCGACCGATCTCGCCTCCCTTGCGCGAGGCGATGTGATCCTCGGCGATCGCCTCGTAAGACATCATCAACGAAACGAAGGCGTCAATGTGAAATCCGGGATGGCGCGCACCGCCGGCGGCCGTCGGGCGCCAGCAGCCGGAGCGGATCATCGGCACGCGGGCGAGATCGTCGATCCGCGCGCCGCAATGGGAGCAGACATAGTAGCTCTTGTGCGGATGCGCCTCGTCGACGACGAATCCGCCCCACTCATGCGCGAAATGAGCGCCGCAATCGGGGCAGGGGACGAACCAGAAGCGCTGATCGGACTTTTTGAACGATCGATCGATGCGGCAATGGCCATGCGCTTCGCCGAGCTCGTCGCCGCTGTCCACCTCCGGCGTCGAGATTTCGAGGATCTTCCAATTGCGGCGACGGCGGAACGAGGTGAAGCGGCCGAAGAACAGCGTTTCCGGATCGCCCTTGCCGGGGATGTCCTCCCATTTGGACACCTCGTCCTTCACGCCCTTCTTCACCGTCTTCGACGAGAGGTCCATCACCGAATTGGCGTTCCCGAGCCAGAGGCGGCCACGAGAGAAAACCTTCTCATAGGTCGTGGAGCCGGCGCCCGAGCGCGATGTCTGCGGCTCGAACACGATGCGCCCCGTGTGCTTCTGCCAGGCATCGATGAGCGGCTGCAGCTTGCCGCTGTTGAGATCGCGCAGGGCGTCAATGCCCGGCACGCCGTAGAGCGTGTTCGCCGGCTCGCGGTCGGCGATGTAGAGGCACCAGCCGAGCGCGAGAATAGACGCGCCCGTCTGCTGCGATTTGCGCACCGTGACGAGGTTGCACGGATGGTCGTCGCCGAGGCAATCGGCGATCTCCGCCAGATAGGGCGCGCCGTCGAGACTCCACATGCGGCCAGCGGACGGGCCGTCGACCAGGACGATGTTCTCGGACATCCATTGCGAGAGCGGCTGCGGATCGATCGGCTCTACCCGCAGGGCGATGGCGTCGAGGGTCGCCGCGACGGCGCCGAGGTCCATCATTGCTGCTGGACGTTCTCGGTGATCATCGCGCGCAGCGTGTCCGCCTCGGAGCGCAGGGCGGCGGAGATATCGCGCTGCAGCTCGACGACGAGCTTCTTCATCGCCGTCTGCAGGCCGCGGGAGCCCTCGCGCCCGACCACAGCGGCGAGGTCGTCGCAATGCTCGTCGAGGCGACCGATAGCATCGAGGATCTTCTGCGCGGCACGATCATAGCCATCGGCGACCGCCGCCGTCTCGATGAGCTGGCCCTTGATCTGCGCCAGCTCGATGCGACGCTTCTCGGCCTCGTGCCAGGTCTTCTGGCGCAGGGCTTCGTCATAGGTCTCCCTGTCCTCGACCGGCGGCGCCGTGCGGGCGGACGCCTGCGCCTTGGACGGATCGTCGTAGCGGCTGCGCAGAGCGTCGTATTCGGCGACATTGAGCCGCGCGACGCGCCCGAGAGCATCGCGCTCGACCGTGAGCCCGTGCTGCTCGACGAAGCGCTTGACGCGCACAGAGACGGTCGGCTTCGACACGCCGTCCCGCGCCGCCACCTCGGCGACGGTCCACATGACCGCCCGCGGCGAGCCGTTAGCGCCGTTAGGGGCCTCTGTTAGCATCGTTAGCCCTGATTTTTGACAAGCATTACTGGAAACCCCCCGCGCCTTTCCCGGTCGTGGGGCGGGGCGGGGGAGGGGAAGGACCCGTCAGGCGGTCACCAGGGTCAGCGCCCGGCCGACCGCGGGGGGGAGGTCGCTCGCGACCATCCGCTCGAAGGTCGCGCACGCAGCGCCCTGCACCAGCTCGCGCGGGATGAACACGCCGCTCTTGACCTTCCGGATGCGGCCGCGCCACTTCCCGCCCGCGACATTGCGGAACACCTGCCCATGCAGGCGTTCGGCATAGGCGCGGTTCGGCGAACGCCCGCTCTTGAGGACCGCGCCCTGGACATAGGTCCGCACGCCCCGCGGCCGCGCGATCACGCCGCCCTGCGCCTCTCGCGGCGAGAAATATTTCAGCGAGATATCGCCGCCGCGCGTCGTCAGCGAAAAAGCGAGCCGATCGCCGGCCGCGCCGATGTCATGCACCGCACGCGCGACCGTCGCGCCCTTCAAGCCCGTCTGCGCCCGCAGCGGCGGCAGCAGCGCCTTGTGGATTTCCGCGCCCACCTCGTTGAGCGCCCCGGCGAGCCGCGTGCGCAGACGCCCGGCCTCGGCCGCCTCCAGCCCCGCGATCTCCCGCTGCAGCCCCGCAGCGTCGAAGGTCACCAGCAGCCGCATGCGCGCCCCCACAACGGAAAACCCCGCCCTCTTGCGAGAGCGGGGTTTTTCATTCTTTTGAACCGTGACAAGACCTACACCAAACACCTTCGGTGTGTCAAGCGCCGCCTCATGCCGCCAGAATCGCGGCCGCGCAGATCGCGAAGCACACGCGCCGCCGCAGGCTCCGCCTCGATCCATGGCCGCCGCGCCCTCGCGCTCTCCACAGGCTCGAAATCGATCAGCGTCCCCCGCAAATCCTCGACCAGAACATCGAGCGCCGCCCGCCAAATCTCGTATTCGCCGCGCCCGACGACGCCATCCAGCGGGTCCGGATCGAGATAGCGCTTCTGATAAGCGCCGGGCCGCGCATGCCCCCATTTGTCGCAACCATCCACCTCCACCTCATGCGCGACCGGCCCATCCACCCCGTCGAACCACATCACCTCGCGCAAGAACCATTTCGGCTTGCCGTATTCGCTCACCACCCGCACCTCCGGCGGATCGATCACCCAATCCGGACAGCCGCCGAGGATAGCGTGGCGAAACACCAGCGCCCGCGCCGAGCGACGCAGCCGCCGCACGCCATCCGCTCCGGTCACGCAGAGCCGCGCCAGCGCCAGCCCCGGCAGCGCCGCGCCATGGCCGCCGAGATCGCCGAGCTCGGCGCAGGGCGACCAATCCTCCGGCACGCCGATGTCGAGCCCGTCCAGCCGGCACACGGCCTCATGCACGCGCAGCGCATCCTCGTGCGGCGCTCCTCCGCATCGATCCGGCACCACGCCGAAGCGATTGTCGTCGGGTCCGGCGAGCGACAATTCGTCGAGCCAGCGCTCGACCTTCAGCCATCCCGACCGCGCCGGCGCCGGAGCGCCCGCGTCCAGCCCGCGCTGCTTCGGCAGCTCGCGCAGATAGGCCCAGGCGAGCATGTCCTCGATCCCGCGCCGCGTCCGCGCCTTTGGCCGCGCCGCCACGCCCTGCTGTCCGCCCCACCCGAGCGCCAGAGCGACCACCGCCGCGCGCCGATCCTTTGTCCCGCTCATGCTTTGTTCCTGTTTTGCAAGGGTTGCACGTGTTGTGCAATGGTTTGTTAAAAACCATTGCAGATTATAAGCCTATATATTCATTGTTATTTTTCATCTATTGCAAGAGTTGCATGAGTTTTTTACGCACATAACGTATGAAAAACATTTTTCGAATGCTCCCCGCACCCCATTGTTTCATACATTACGCGAGGAAAACTCTTGCAACTGTTGCAAGCCTCTCGTAACTGATTGCTGCATCACACAAAAACACCTGCGACGGTTTATTCCGAACTCTTGCGCAACTCTTGCAACCCTTGCAGATTTCCCGCCGGCCAACCCTTCGGGCTACGGGCTCGCTGGCGCGCAGCAAGGCGTTCGCGCCACGAGTGGCGGCGCGAGGCAGGCAGAGAGGGAGCTGCGAGGTTCGGCCGCGCCGGCGGCCCGCGCGCGCGCGTCACGATGGAGGTCTCGCGCGCAAGGCCGCATCGAGCCGTGCGCCGATCCATGCGAAGACGGGGACCGGCCAGCTATTGCCGATCGACGCGTAGCGCGGGCCGTCCGCCGCCGGCTTGCCGCCGCGCTCGATCGCTGTCCAGCCGTCCGGCACGCCCTGCAGCCGCTCGCATTCGCGCGGCGTCAATCGCCGCACAGCCCAATGCTCGGCGACATAGGAGCGCGACGAGCCGCCGCTCGCGGCGCGCAGATTGGCGGTGTCGTGCGGGCCTTCGAATTGCGCGCCGCCCTCGCGCCCGCGAAGATCATAGGCGACGGCGTTCGGCCGGCTGCGTCCGCGAAGCGTCGGCGAAGCGCCCTCGACGACGCCGAGCCCGGCGCGTTCGCCGGCGGAGCCGCCGGAACCCTCGCCGGATCGGTCAAGACAATCCGACGAAATGCCAAAAGCGACCGCCGGCGGATGCGCGCTCGCCGAGAGCGGATGCGACGGCCCGCCCGGCTGCGGGTTGCAGCGATTATCTGGACTGGTGATCTGCGTCGTGTCGAAGCAGATCGGCGCCTCGATGATCGGGTTGATGAGGCCCGCGGCGTTGCCGCCTTTCGCGCCCTTGGAGCGCTCCCAATAGGCGGTCAGAGTGTCCGCGATCTCCGGCGCGATGATGATAAGATTTTCGTCGATCGGATTATTCGAGTGGCCGCCGCTCAAAATCGGCTTCGCAACCGGAATCAAATTCTCGGCGGTGTCTGCGTCTCCCCGCCATCCGCCACTGCCCGGAGAGCCCGCGCCAAGAGGGCGGGCAATTCCTTCCCCCGCGCCTCGGCCCTTCGCAATATCCCCGCACAGGCCTTTGGGCTCAAATAATACCTCGGCGGGATCGGCCCCGCTTCCAAAATCTCCGATAAGGACGATGCGCTCGCGTCGTTGGGGCACGCCGAAATGTTGAGCGTCGAGAACCCGCCATGCCGCCCGGCCGAGAGGCCCGGCAACCATACCCGCGCGTGGCCATCGTGGCAGATGCGCGTCGGCCCAAACCATCCATTCTCCACTTTCGCCTCCATCGTCATCGAGGATCTGCTTTCGTCCAGCCTCGCGCCATCGCCATGTGGCGGAGCTTTTTCCGCGTCGCGGGCGCTCGCCCGGTAGCAGGGGATCATCTGCGCCGACAAGCGCGCCCAGGAAACAGCCGAATGCGTTGTCGTCGAGGGAGAGGACGCCGGGGACGTTCTCCCAGATGGCGTTTCGAAGTCCAGCATGGGTGACGAGTTCATGGGCGAGCACCGCAAAGGCGAGAGTGAGATTGCCGCGCGCATCCGCGAGAGAGCCGCGCCGGCCGGCAATGGAGAAACTTTGGCACGGCGTACCGCCGCAGAGCACATCGACGCGGCCAACGGCGCGCGGATCGATCGTCGTGAAGTCGCCGAAATTCGGCGGCGCATTGCGCGACAGCGCCTCGCCCGGCAGATTGGAGCCGAAGCGCGCCGCCAGCACGGCGGAGGGAAACGGCGCGATCTCGGCGAAGCCGGCGGCCGTCCAGCCGAGCGGGCCGAATGCCAGCGACGCCGCCTCTATCCCGGAGCAGACGGAGAAATAGCGGAACATCACATCCGCCTCCTACCGCCAGAAAAATACACACGACTACACAATTCCACTTGACGCCAAACCGTCGTTGTGTAAATATACACACATCGAACGGAGACGAGACCATGGGCCGCAGCGAGCACAGCAACAAGCGCAAGGATGTCGAGAAGCGCCTGCGCGCCGACGGCTGGCGCATCACCCGCAAGGGTCCCGGCGATCATGTGCAATACACGCACCCCGATCGTCCCGGCCGCGTCACCGTCGACACCGGGCCGAGCGACATTCCGACCGGAACGCTCCGCTCGATTTACAAGCAAGCCGGCTGGACATGGTGAGGGCGCGAGCCCTCCCGAAAGGAGTGTAAAATGAGCTATGCGATCGCCCTCATTCACGAGGAAAACGGCGCCTTCGGCGTGTCCTTTCCCGATTTCCCCGGCTGCGTCAGCACGGGCCGCTCGATCGACGAGGCCATGGCCAAGGGCGCCCAGGCGCTGGCCCTGCATGTCTCTGGCATGGTCGAAGACGGCGAGCCGCTCCCGCAATTGCGCAGCGTCGCAGAGCTGCGCGCCGATCCGGAGCTCGCCGATTGGTTCGCGGAGGCCACTGTCGCGGCGATCGAGGTGGAGCTGCCGAAGCGCGCCGTGCGCGTGAACATCTCGATCGACGAGGGGCTGCTCGAGCGCATCGATCGGGCGGCCGCTTCCTCCGGTCAATCGCGCTCGTCTTTTCTGGCCGAAGCGGCCAAGCGCAGAATCGCGGGCGCGTGAAGCGCCGGCGCGATGCAGCCCGAGCGACCAGCCGCCGGCGCCGCCGCAGAACAGATCGATGACGGTGGGCGCGCGAGGCAAGCTACTCACCTTGCGCTCCTAGCTGGCGTAATCAGGATATGTCGTTGACCTGAATGCCTTCTGCGCACATCTATCCCTTTGTTTAACAACGCACGATGGTTCCTTTTGATAAACAAACCGATCTGTTGAGCATTAACAAAAACACCATCGCGCTTGTTTATCTCATCGCAGAGTTTAGTTGCGGTTCCGGACCACGTTTCACCGCTGTCTACGATTGATTGTAACGCGGTCGTTATACTGCAAGTGTTTTTATCCATATCAATTACGTTTTGTGAAACCATCAATTCGTCGTGCTTAACACTCTCGAACTTTGATGTAATAGAAAATATATAGCCCTCGGAAACAAATGGGGCTTGCATTCGCACATAGTCTCTTCCCTGCTCAGAAAACAACATATCTCCGGCCCCAAGAAGGCATTCCGCCCCCTTGCGGCCTATGATTGTGCGGCTGTCGACGCTTGATGCTAAATGGAACGAAATACGAGTTGGAAAATTTGCCTTGATAGTTCCTGTTATTACATCTACAGACGGTCTCTGAGTTGCAATCACCAAATGAATTCCAGCAGCGCGACCCATCTGCGCAAGTCTCATTAGACTATCATCAACGTCGGCTCCAGAAACAACCATAAGGTCCGCTAATTCGTCTATAATTATAACTATACGGTGCATTTTGTTGCAGTTTGTTATATTGAACGAGTTGATATTCCTAACACCAGCCTCATTCAGTTTCTGATATCTATTCATCATCTCCGACACAGCCCATCGAAGGCTGCTGATGGCGGATTCGACGCTTGTGATTATCGGGCAAAGCAAATGCGGTAGCAAACCATACGAAGAAAATTCAACAATCTTCGGGTCAATAATCATTAGACGTAGGCTTTCAAGCTCTTTGTAAGTTATCAACGACACAATTATTGCGTGAAGAGCTATTGATTTACCGGAACCAGTGGTCCCGGCAATGAGTAAGTGAGGCATGCCAGCGAGGTCAGCCACAACCATTTCGCCGCTGGCTTTCATACCAAGGGCGATTGGCAAAGTTTGCGACTTTACAGCAGTTTTGATGTTCTGCTCTACACTCTCGATGTCGAAAAATCTGCGTTCAAGTTTTGATAACTCAATCGCGACCATGCCCTTTCCGCGCTCGATGAACACACGGCAACTTCGCACCCCCATAACGAGCGCGATGTCATCTGACAAAGCGATAACCTTTGAAACTCTCTCTCCTTTTGCCAACATAATGTAAAATATTTGAACACTCGGCCCATCGCAAATATCACTAACCTCTGCTACAATACCGAAATCAGCTAAGCGCATCTCGAGTTCGTGAGCTTGTTTTTTCACGAGTATTTCATTGCTATCTATATTCTTGTCGAACGATGTCATCCCCCATACCCCTCCGGATAATCCGTCGCCGCGCGCGCCTTCGCCGGCTCCTCCGGCCGGTCCGGCACGTCATGCAGGCGGCAGTCGAGATAGGAGCGCGCCCGGTCATTGTCGCGACGAAACAGCTTCGCCATCTCGCGGCCGAACGCCGTCTGCGTCTTCGCCCGCTTGGCGTTGGCGGCGGACCAGCTCACATAGGCCTGATACGCCGTGCTCGCCGCCACGCGCTCGCCCTCATGCGCCTCCACACAGTCCTTGACGAATTCCCCGATCGGATTCATCTCCTCCTGATATTTCGAGGTCGCCGCGGCGATCTCCGGCGCGATGAACAGCCCATGATCGAGATAATCGAGCACGCCGTCGAGCAGCCAGTTCAGAATGCCGCTGCGCTCCTCCAGCAGCTCGGCGACGAAGCCGTCGAACTCCCTCTCCTCCTCCGGCGGAATCGTCACCGACCAATGCACGACGAGCATGCGCCGCCAGATGCCATTGTCGGTCCCGTCGATCTTGGGGAAGCCATTGCCGCTCATATGCGGCGTCGCCCTGTTCACGAAGTCGAAATAGCCATCATAGAGATTGCGCACCGCCATCTCGTCGCCGCCGGTGAGCCGCTTCACGAGGTCCTCGCGCAGCGATTCATCTTCCTTCAGCTCGTCGATCCGCACGAAGCGCTTGCCGAACAGCCGCACGATATCCGGCGAAGCCTGCCCGGCGCCGCGCTCGCCCTGTCCGAGAATCGTCTCCTTGGGCAGCGAGACGCCATAGGATTTGCCGACGACGCCGGAAATCACCGCGAGAAACACGCTCTTGCCATTGGAGCCGAAGCCATGATGAAACATCAGCTTTTGCAGCATCAAGCCAACGAGGCCGAACCCCGCATATTGCCGCACCGTGCGCCGCATGTCGGCGCTCGGCAGGCAGCGCAGCAGAAAGCCGTCCCACTTCGGCGCCGTCGCGCCGAGATCGAAATCGCAGGGCACGAGCCCGGTCGCATAATCCTCGCGCGCAAAGCCGCGCCGCACGTCGAGCCGCGCCTCTTTCTTCCCGCCTATATCCTCGACGATCACGCGCAGCGTCGCATTCTGTGTCACGATCAGCATCGTCTCGGCGTTGAATCCGCCGGGCTCGCGCCGCAGATGCGGCGCCGCCGTCTTCAGCATGGAGACGAGCCGCGCGGAATTTTTCGAGCTCACGGCGAAGCGCCAGCGCGCCAGCCGCCGCTTCTCCAGCGCCTTCTCCGCCGCCGTGGCGGCCCTGCGCACGGCCTTGGCGCCATCGCTCTCATCGTCGGCGGAGAGATTGTCGGCTTCCTCGATGACGCGCGCCTCGGCCGGCGTCTGCTGCAGATAGCGCGTCTCCAAGCCGATGCGCCCGCCGATCATCTGCGCCATCATGTTCGCGCGCGCGACGCCGCCGTAGATGTCCCAATGCCGGCCCTCCCAACCGAGCCACACGCCGCCCTCGACCTCGCCCCGCGCGATCACGACGAGATCGGCGCCGAAATGCTCGATCAGTCTTTTGCCGTTATCGGTGTCGCTCTGATCGAGCTTCGCGCAGCGCTCGACGACACGCAGATCGACGCCATCGACCTCCTGGTCGGACGGCCCCAGCGCGTCACAGGCGTCGCCATCGCCCGCGTCATCCGGCTCCGGCGGAGTGGCGCGCACGAGCTGCGGGCCCGCGCCCTCGACCGCATCGGCGATGCGTTTGTAGGGATCGGTCACGCTGCGCTCCTCGGCTCGATTTCATGCAGCAAATCGAACAGGCTCGGTGCGCCGATCTGCCGCTCCGCCGCCTGCAGATATTTCACGCCGTCGAGAAAATAGGTCGACGACAATTCGACAGCGCGCCCGCGCCGCTTCAAATGCAGCGCGCGATAAGGCACGGTGAACAGCCCTCCAAACGGGTCATAGACCAGCTCGCCCTCGTCCGAATATCGTCGGATCAGCCGATCGACGATGTCGAACTGCAAAGGGCAGACATGCCGCTCGCGCCCGCTCGCGCTCTGCGCGCCGTTCAGCGTGCGCATGCGATTCACATCATGCCAGACATTCGGATGACGCGACCCCGGCGCCAGCGCCATGAAGGTCGAGGGCAAGGCGCCGCGACCCTCCAGCGCCTCGCCGATCCGCACATGCGCCTCATAATCATAGAGCCCGTCGAGCGTCCATCGCGTGAACAGCTTCGTAAGCGCGCCCGGCTCGACGCGCGCCAGCTCCTCGGGCGTCGCCAGCCGCTCGCCGGATGACCGCCAGAACGCATGCGCATCGACCTGCCAGCGCGCGAGGCTGTAATCCTCGCGCCCGCGCGTCACCGGCGCGTCGGCATAGCCGCGTCCGCGATCGCTCTGCGGCTTGCGCATCACCACGACATATTCCGGACAGCCGACGCCCATTTTGGTGGCGTCCTTCAGCATTTCCGAATAGCCGAGCCGATAGGTCTGATTATTCTCGCGCACCACATCGGTGACGATGGTGATGAGCGCCATATACTGAAAGCCGTGGCGGCGGTAATGCTCGATCGTCTCGCAATGAAAGGGCGAGAGCGTCGGCACGCCTTCCCCCGTGACCGATCCGAACAGCACGCGATCCTTGACGTGAATAGCCGCGACGCGCCCCGGCTTCAACGCTCGCCGCAGCTGCGGCGTCAAGAAATCCATCTGCTCCCAAAAATGTCGATTGTCCTCGGTATGCCCGAAATCATTGTAGCTCGGCGTATATTCATAATGATTGGCGAACGGGATCGAGGTGACGATCAGATCGAGACTATCATCCTCGAGCCGCCGCGCCTCGTCGACCGTGTCATTATTGGCGACCTGCCAGCTTTCTCCGGAGGCTTCGACACGCTCGACGCCGATCGTGCGCGCCAGCGTCTCGCTCATCTCGACATCGTTCAATCCATACGTCCGGACGATCTCGGTCATGGTCTCCCGCAGCTCCGTGTCACGGTTCCATTTGGCTTGAAGGTCGCGCCATACATGGCGCTCAGTGTCCGCGAAGATGACGTCGACGCGCACACGCCGCAGCTGCTGGAAGCGCTGGACGCGATGTAGCGCCTGGATAAAGTCGTTGAATTTGTGACTGACGCCACAGAAGATCTCGCGATGGCAGTGCCGTTGGAAGTTCGGCCCCGAGCCGGCGATGATCGGCTTTGTGGAGAGCCTCTTGCGACGGCCGTCGGCGAAGTCGCGCATGATGTCGCGTCGCTCGTCGAGGTCCTGCGTCCCATAGACGGAGACGACGCCGGGGACGGCCTTTTCGATCGCGCGACGCTCGTCTTCGAGATCGTGCCAGATCAGAAAATGATCGTCCGGCGAAGCGGCGACGATCTCAGCTACCTTGGCGATGCGCGCGGGAAGGCTCGCGCGCCGCGCCCGCGCCGTCTGGCCGAGATCGCCGCCCGCCTCGTCCAGCAGCTGGCCCTGGCCGTCGCGTTCGAAGCGATAGCCGTCGACCGTGGTCGAAACTTCGTGCACGACGAGATCGAGCGGCGGCAGATCATAGCCAGCGTCGGAATAGCCGAGATCGGACGGCTTCTCGAGAAACACGGCCCAGGAGCCGACCCACAGCCAGAATTCGCGTTCCTTGTGCGGATAAAGCGTGAGATTATTGGCCTTTGTGGAATCGCGCTGGAAGAAGCGCGTCAGCGCCTGCCCCGTATCCATCACGCCGAGGAAGCCGGCGTAATGGATAAGCTCCTTATAGCGATTGGGCGAGGGCGTCGCCGTTGCGACGAAACGAAAGCGCACGGACGAGAACAGCGCGAGAAACGTCTGAAACGTCTTCGAGCCATAGGAGCGCAGCACGCTCGCCTCATCGAGGCTGACTGCGAGGAACTTGTTTGGATCGATCTTGCCGTCGCGCACCGGCTCATAATTGGTGAGATAGAGCCCAGTGTCCTCGCAATCCTCGATGCGCCGGATTGCCCGGATCGTGACGCCGAGCATTTCCGCATCGCGGATGATGTCGCCGTGGACGCCATAGGGAGCAACGATTAATCCGCGCCCGCCGAAGCGCATGGTGACGAGCCGCAGCAGCTCGATCTGCATCACGCTCTTGCCGAGCCCGAAGCGCGCGAAGATCGCTCGCCGCCCTCCGCGCGCCGCCCAGCGCACGATCGCGCGCTGATGGCCGAGCAGCAGGGGCGACAATTCGCCGTCGTCGACTTCGAACCCGGTTTTGGGCGCGAGCCGTATCTTCCGCCGCAGGAAGTCGAGATAGGGGTCGCTCCCGCTCATCCCCGCATCTCCCGCATCAAATCCAGCACATGCCCGGCGAGGCCGCGCGGGCGGCCGGCGCCGTCGCGCGTCATGGTGCGGGCCAGCGCCTCCAGCGGAGCGCCATATTGCAGGGCGATCGAGATCGCCTTGCCGAGATCGCAGGCGTAGACATCCTGCGCCGTGTCGAGCTTCAGCCCGTTCAAGAACAGCTCGCCGACGCGCCCATCCGAATAAAGTCCGATCGTCGCCGTGAAGCATGTCCCCTGGAACTCGAAGTCGAAGCTTTCGCCCGCCCGCCGCCGCGGCAGCGCGCACCGCGCCGCATCGTCATTTTCCATGGCAATGTCCCGATCCACAGGAGAGGAGCACACTCAATCCACCGTATCGGCGCCGTCCGCCGCCGCCACGCCGGAGCGCTTGGCGAACAGGTCGAGCATCGTCTCGGCGTCGTCCTGTCGCGGCAGCGTCGCCACCAGCCGCTCCGTCCGCTCGAGGAGCTTCCACTCGCCGCCCTCGAGCACCTTGTGATAGACGCGCGAGCGAATCCCATCCGCCCGCCGAAAGCCCGGCGCCTCGGCCATGTCACCCCTCCGTCAGCACATTGTTGAAATCCCGCCCCTCGGGCGCGCAGGCTATGCGGATCACGCGCCCCGGCCGCTCATAGCGGCGCCGCGCGCGCTCCAATGTCGTCTCGGTCAGCACGCGCTCGCTGTCGCCGTCGCCGAGCAGCACCAGCTCCTCGACGCTGTCCGGCAGCTCGATCGCCCGCGCGCTGCGATCCGGCTCCGGCCCGGGCAGGCGCTGGCGATGGCCATTCGCATGCTTCAAAAACGGATGATCGATCGCCTCGGCCGCCGCGCCGCCGAGATTGCCGAGATCGACGCTCGACCAGAATGCGTCATCGCCGCGCAGCCGCCGCGTCGCCTTCAGCGCCGTCGCCACCGACAGCACCGTCTCGATTCCCTCGCCGATGAACAGCCGCCGCGGCGCCGCCACGGCGCGCAGCACGATATGGCCGCCCTTCACCGCGCCCCGGCATTTCTTGGCAATGAGCGCCTCGCCGGTCTCGGGGTCGAAAATCTCCGCCTTGCCGGCGCCGCCGGGCGCCAGAAAGGTCATATGCAGCCCGCAGAAATCGCCCGCATTGTCGACGATCGCCGCCAGCATGGCCGGGCCGCGATGCACGACGCGCGGCGCCATGGGTCCGCGCTCGTCTGGCGCCTGGCCGTGGAAAAAACACAGCTCCGGCGCAAAGCGCAGCATCGCCGAGGCCGGCGCGAGACAGCGCCTCCATTGCAGATAGGCGGCGACGACCTCGAAAGGCGCGCGCGCCGCGCCCTCCCACAAGCGCCGCACGGCGGCGATCTCGCGCGCGCGATAGCGCTGCGCCTCGCGCTCGCGCTTTTCCGACCGCTCCCGCGCGCGCTGCTCGAGCTCCGCGCGCTCGGCGTCGCTCATCTCGCGCGCGCCGCCGAGCCGCTCCACCGCCGCGCGGAAATCGCAGCCGGTGGCGCGCTGCAGCAGGCGAATGGCGTCGCCGCCATCCTGGCAGACGGCGCACACCCAGCTCTCGCCCGCCACCTCGAAGCGCTGCGCCGAACGCCCGCCGCCGCAGACCGGACAGGAGCCGACGAGCTTGCGGCCGCTCTTCCGCAATCCGGCGCCGAGCTCGCGCGCCAGCGCGCCGAGATCGACCCGGGCCTTCACATCGGCGATCTGCGCATCGGAGAGCCTCATCACGCCGCCTCTCGCATCTCGTCGCGCCACCTCCGCGCGAACGCCATCTCGCTCGTCGCCAATCTCTCCGCCCGCGCGGGCGACACCCGCAGCGCCCGGCCGATGCGACGCCAGCCCCAGCCGGCGCCGCGCATGTTGCGCGCGATCGACGCGGCGAACCGGCATTCGCGCCGCTCCACACGCATGAACACCGCGCCAAATCTCACCGCGCCGCCCCGAACATTTCGACGCGCCCGCGCCGTTCGCTCTTGCGTCCCTCTCTGACCGCACGCGGCGGACGCATGGGCCCGCGCGCCGCGACCGATCGCGCCGCATGCCGCGCGCAATAGGATTTGCCGCCGGCGCTCGGCCGCCCGCAAAACCCGCTTGCGAGCGGCCATTTGCATTGCCCTTCGACCAGATCGAGGATCGACGCGGCCAGCGCCGTCTCGCCGTCGTCGACCGGAGCCGCCGGGATGATCGTTCGCGCAGGCGCCGCGACCAGCGGCGCCGCAACCGGCGCGAGCTTCGCCTCGGCGAGCGCCGCCGCCTTTGCCGCCGGCCGCTTCGCCGCGCCCGCCGGCGCCGGCGCGATGACTTTCGCCGGGCACGCACTCGACCGCGCGCCACGCGTGCGCGCCGGCAAGCCGAGCCGATGCACCTTTCCGATCACAGCCGAGCGCGTCAGCCCGCCGCCGATCTCGGCGGCGATCTGCGCCGCCGTGCAGCCCTCCGCCCACAGCTTTGCGACCGCCGCGACGCGCGCCGCCGGCCATTCCGGCGTCGCCCGCTCGCCGCGCTGCGCCCGCGCCGAGCTGAGATAACAGGTCAGCGTCTTGTCGACCGCCCGCTCGCCGAGCGCCGCCCGTATCTCCGCATTGCTGCGGCCGGCGGCGACGAGCGCCAGGACCTGTCTCCACAAAGACCCTTCGCTCATCGCTCACCCCTTTTTGAGCCAGCGCTCGACATCGTCGAGCGCAGCCTCCAGCTCAGCCAGCCGAGCCGGATCGACCAGCAAGCGGCTTTCACGCATCTCGCCAATATCGCGGCGTAGCTGCGCGGCGCGCTGCTCGAGCCGGCGCACGGAGAATCCCTCGAGCGCGAGAACGACCTTCTCGACATTTTTGAGACGCCTCTTGAACACGTTATGCAGCGTTCCCGGCGCGAGACCGCAGGCGTCGGCCACGGTCTCGATCGCGTCGGGCTTGTTGACGCGCTGGGCGCTCATTTCCTCGCGCACATAGCGGTCGGCGAGCAGATAGGCCCTGTCCATCGTCGCGCTCATTTGGGACGAAATATCCCTAAATTTGGGACACACGCGCTTTCCCCTTCGTGCCATGCTGTGAGCATGGATCGAGTGGAAAGCACCATGGAACGGAAGGCGGCGCGGCATATCTTGGCGGATCGGCGCGCCGCCGCTTCCGAGAAAAGAAAGGACCCCGGCGCGCAAGAGCCGGGGAGGGGGAGAGAGCGCCGCTGGGAGATCGGCGCCTTCGGCCGCGGAGAAGAGCACGCGGCGAAGAGGGGGAAACCATGAAGAGAAGCGAAGACCCGAACGAGAAGCTGATCACGCGCCTGGCCGAATTGTCGCTGATGCTCGCCGCCCGCCTCGCCCAGGCCGGCCGCGACAAGGACCTCGCCGCCTGCCGGCAGGCGTTTCTCGGAGACATCGAAGACGCCGCGAAGCCGATGCGCTACGCCGGCGGCATGGCGCGCATGAAGGCGTTTTTCGACAAGATCGAGCGCGGCGACCGCGAGGTGATCGATCATTGGCGCAATCCGCCCCAGCCGAAGCCGCCGCGATGAAGGATGCGAGCCCCTCATGCCGCGCCGCCGTCTTCGTCCGCCGGCGGATCGACATCGCGGGATCGCGACGGCAGCCTCGCAAGGCGCTTTCTGAACTCGTCGAGCTCGCGCCGCAGCGCGACGAACGCCTCACTGTCGGTCCGGCCGGCGCGCTCGATGACGGCGCCGATCAGACAGCCGCAGTCGTAACGCAGGTCGAGAATCTCCTCATTCGTCACATGATCGAGAAACACCGGCACCGGCACTTCGAAACAGGCGACCGCGTCCCGCACCGTCACCGTGTGGCAACGAGCAAAGCTCATCATCTCGGCGATCCACGTCTCGCGCTGCGCGTCGGTATAGGGTCCACGCGGCATGAAGCGGTGGCCGGGGAGAATGCCCTCCGGCTCGGCGCGGCCGAAGGTGCGCGCATAAATCCGCGCCATGAGCGCGTCCCATCGGGGTGTCTTGCTCTCGCTCATTCTGCGAACTCCGATGTCGGGGTTGGCGCGCGGACGACCCGGCCATCGGACCAATCGACCGTCACGAGTCCGCCGGCGGCCTCGAGACGATCCGCCATCTCGGCGAGCGCCACTAAGGCGAGCTCGAAGACCGGCCGCCCGCAGGGGAGGTAGAACATCCAGGGCTCGCCCGTCTCTTGCCCAAAGAGCGCCCCGGTGACGCCGGTTTTTTTCAGCGCGTCCACGATTTGTCGAACATTGCGAGACGAAAAGCTCTCGCTCGTAACGGAGACTGTCATGACCACCCCATCAGCGTTGCAAGATTTGCTGTCCATGATCGGCGCCGAACTCCAGGCCACGGAGGCCTTCAATTTCCGCAGCGTCCCGGCGCGGACCATTCCGCAGCCTCGTTCGAAAAAGGGTCGGCGACCGCCTTCGCCGCGACAGCGGCGCCATCGGCATCGATGTGCGCGGCGAGCAGGTCCAAAAGCTTCGACACGGGGCCGGACTCGGCCTGCCCCTTTTCCATCAGCGAAACAGCCGCCTGCGTCAGTCCGAGCCATTCGGCCATGCGTGTCTGCGACCAGCGCAGGGCGAGGCGAAGGCGTTTGATCCTGGGCGGCTCGTTCTCATTCATGTTGTCGATAATAAGTATCTTGTTATTGGCGTCAACAAAAATCTTGTGACAAGCGGCGATATAAGAATCTCATGACAACCGAGAGCGATCGACTGCGCGAAGCTAGGCTGGCGGTGGGCTACAGAACCGCCAGCGACGCCGCCCGGGCTATGGGTGTCGGCGTCTCGACCTATATCAATCACGAGAACGGCAACGCCGGGCTGGCCCGCTCCGCCAAGCGCTATTCCCGTTTTTTCCGCGTGTCGCTAGACTGGTTGCTTCACGGCAAGGGCGAGATGGCCCACCATAAGCCGAGCAAATATTCGATCCCGATCCATGGGCTCGTCGGGGCAGGCGCCGCGGTCGAGATGATCGGCGACACCACCGAGATCACGCCGCCCGATACGATCGAAATGCCGGGCGACGGCGAGATCGCCGGACTCATCGTGCGCGGCGACTCGCAATGGCCTCGCTGGCAGGAAGGGGAGACGATCCTCTACGATCCACGGCCTGTTCTCCCGCAATCGCTGATCGGCAGATATGCGATCGTGCAGTCGACGGACGGTCGGCGACTGATCAAGATCCTCCGCCGCGGCAAGACCGAGCGCACCTGGCGCCTCGATTCCCACAATGCGCCGCCAGAGGAGACCGAGTTGATTGGCGCATGGCGATACCTCGGCACAATCGCCGCATCATGATCATCAGCGCGGCTTTTTCATATTCAACCAAATACCATAACCGACGAGGTCCGCGTTCTTCTCGAGAACGCGCACCTTGACGACATGCCCGAGCTCGGAGGAACTCTCGAAGTCCTCTATGACGCCGATTCTCACCCCGCCGTTCAGCACCACGCAGCCCTTCAATCGGTTCAGCCAAGCCGTGTCTTTCTTCAGCATGGCCATCATGAATTCCTGCAGCGTGTCCCTTTCAAAGCAGAACGGCATGCCGATCTCGGGGGTTCGCTCTTCTGCTACACCACGAGTAGCGAAGAGCAAGGCCAAAATCATCGCTAACAATAGTTTTTTCATTCTGCATCCTCTAGAGTTGGCGGAGAGACGATCAACTCAGATGGCAATTCTCCAAAAACATTCGGCCATTCATCTGTTGTCGGTCCGAATTGCAGCAGTCGAGCGAACGCAGCTCCTCCGAGTATCAACCCAATCTGTTGCCGGTCCACTGATGCCTTTCGATAGCGGGTAGCCGTGAATTCGACATCATCGGATGTCGTATTGGACTCTGATACTTGCAAAGACCAAATAAATGGAACAGCGCCCCAGTTTTTATTAGCCGCATCGCGTGGATAATAGAAAATATCACCAGGAATGAACGCATATTCCGGTGGCACTCCAACGGTAACAAAATGAAATGTGTGCTTCTTTTTTGTCATTTTGTCTTTTGACATGCCAATTGATAGTTCTATGTCGAGTGAAGCGGCAAATACTGTAGTTACATTAAATGCCCAATCGTCAGTGTGCTTTACAAATACGTTTCTTGCGTCGCGCTTATTCGAAAATATGTCACTGACCCTACGCCTTTTAATTTTATCTTTGCGATATGTTACTGGTTCATCACAACCTACAATCTCGACATACTTCAGCAAAAACATGCGCGCAGAAGACGCGGTCAGATCGTAGGCGCGACACGAGTTGGCGTCGACTGCAGCCGGCCGAATCTCTCTCACCGTGCCAGGCTGAGTGCCCCCATGGTAACGGATTCGCAGAAACTCCCCGTTCTCGATCGCCTCCGCGAGCCTGGAGGCCTTCTCACCAATGTCTTGCGATGCCATGGGCGACCCTGAAATAACGAGCTTTTTGTCAGGCCGCAGCTTACGCGAAGATATAACAAGTTACTTATTGACAGGGGATAACAAGTAACTTATTAGAGATGTCATCCTGCTCGACGCGCTAGGCGCCGCACCAAAGGGAGGGGACATGCCGACTTCCACACCAGCGCCCGACACCAAAGAGAACCCTCCCGCTTACCCGCGCATTCGCTATCGGGCGAAATGCCCGCAGCCTCGCGATTCCGTGCAGCACATGTCGAACGCGCGCGCCTTCGCCGCGGCCGCGCAAGCGATGATGGCGTCTTACAATTTCCAGATGGCCGAAGAGCCCGGCGCCAGCGTGGCGGTTTTTCTCGCGATCAAGGATTCGCTGAATGCAGCCGCGCGCGAGCTCGATCGCGCTTGCGAGGCGCTGATGTTCGACCCGGAGGGCCATGCCAATGCATGAGCGTGAGTCACATCACCCCTGCCGCGTGCCGCGTCAGTCGGCCCGCAGGATCTTCGCGATGTCGCTCGGCCCCGCCGCATCGACCGCCGCGTCGAAGCGGTCCAGCGCCGCGAGCGCTTCGGCCTTCTCCGACTCTCGGCGGCCGCTGGCGAAGAGAGTGACGATGGCGCGGCGAAGATCGGCCGCCGCCGTCGCGACCGCCGGCGCACGCGTCACCAGCCTCTCGATTTCAGTGATCACTGCACCCGGAGACTCGGTCTCGACGAACGGGCTTACGCCTTCGAGCCTTGTTCTCAGAATCCTCAGCATCGCTGCGACACTGGATGACTCAGTCATGACAACCTCCAATAAAAGCACATCGTTTTCACCGCTCGACGTCGAGATGATCGCCGACGCCCTGACGAAGACGGGCGCCTTTAGTCTCCCGCTCTCGAACCCGCCCGTCGTGACGATGCATTATCTGCACGGCGGGCCGCCGGTGTTCGAGCTGATCCTCGTCGCCATGCGCGAGCTGGCCGAGCGGATGAAAGCCGAGCAGCGCGCCGTCACCGTCGAATGGACCGACGCCGCTATCGTAACGGACCGGCGTGCAGAAGGGGAAATGGCATGAGCGCCCCCAAGCAGGTCGAAAAGTTCAGCTCTCACGAGGTGAGAGCTATTGCTGCGGCGATGGAAAAAACCGGCGTCCATGGCGCCGTCTTTGGACTCGAAACAAAAAGGCCGTGGCTATTCTACCTCCCTTGCGGCCGCCCCGTCTTCGAGCTCGCCCTCGTCGCCATGCGCGAGATGGCTGATCGCCTCGAGACCGAGCAGCGCGCCGTCACCGTCGAATGGTCGGACGATCGCGCCGCCGCTCCCGTCGCATCCGACGACACGGCGGCGTCTGCGCAGAACGTTTATCAGGCCTATGTCGATTGGAGCATGCGCCGCCGAGAGCGGTCGCGGACTGCGTTCGGGGACGCGCTGCGCCGCCGCGCGTCACCATTCTATCTCCGCTTCTATCACGGACTTGCCGAGCGTCTGCGGACTCTCTTTGCGGGCCTGAAAGCTCGCGTCATTGGCGAGCGTTAGGAGGCCGACATGCTCACCGTCCGAGTTTCAGCCTGGAAATCGTGGGACCGAGTGTTGGTTCGCGAGGTAATGTGCTGCGTTTTCGATTGTGAGGGCGACGCGCAGAATGCCGCAACGGGTGATGAAATCGTCCGCGTCTACATTGAGAACCCGGAATTTTACGCCTATTCGCGTGAGCGCGGCCTTGCGTTCGTCGAGTCGACGCTCAAGTTCAGCGTAGGTTTGCGGAAACACGTCCGGGTCGTGGACGACCTCGCAAATGCGAGCATGAGCTTTTTCGTCGAAGAAGGGGATGATTTCAAACTGATCGGGCATGACGCCGCCTCCGAGGCTGCGGACAGCCTATCGCGAAACGAGGCCGGCCGCGAGGCGCCGCTCACCCCCGACGATTCCGCTCGCGTCACCGCCATGGCGGCCAGCCTGCCGCCGTCCCAAAGCCTCGCCGATGAGCGCGGCCTGCTGCTCGCTCTGCATCGACTCCGCTTTCCGGCGCCGGACATCGGCCGTCTCGCGCCCTTCGTCGCCGGCAAGGCGCGCGAGCTGCGCGAGACCTTCGGCCTCGGCTCGCCGCAGGCGGTCATCGAAGGGGTCTTCTTTCTCCTCGGCTGGTTGAGCTGGGGCTTTCTCGGCCTGCTCGCCGACGCCATGCTCGACGAGGCGGAGGCGGCGACAGCGATCGTGACGACCGGCCGCGAGGGCGATTTCGTCATGACGCTGCTCGCCTCGGCGCTGATCCTCGCCAATATCGCCTGCGGTCTTTATGTCGCCGGCCGCATTCTGGCCCACCAGCGCCGTCGCGAGGCGCGGCGCGCCGAGATCATGCAGGACGCCGCCGCCCGCGCCGGCGAGCAGCGCAGCAAGGCCTGGAGCGTCTATCTCGCGATGGGCATGGGCGGCGAGCTCTCGCCGCGCCCATGCGTCGAACGCCCCGAGAGGAGCGCGGGAGCATGATCGCGGACATCGCGCCCTGGGCGCAGATCCGCGGCGGTCGCGCCATGGACCTGTTGACCCCCGATCCGAACGAGATCGACTTTCGTGCTGTCGCCGACACGCTGGCGCAGCTCAACCGCTACGCAGGCGGCGCCGAGAAGACAGTGAGCGTCGGCCAGCACACGCTCATCGTCTTCGACGCATCTGAGCCGACTGATCGCCCCTATGCGCTGCTGCACGACGCCCATGAGGCGCATATCGGCGAGATCACGACGCCGGCGGCCGACGCGCTGGCGATGATCGCGCGTTTCGACGGCGACGAGCGCAACACGATCTATCGCGCCCTGCGCGCGCTGAAGGAGCGGCACGACTCCGCTTTCTACGCGGCCGCCGGCCTGCGGCCTCCGAACATGGCGCAGAGAGAGCGCATTCGCCGCGCCGGTCTCGTCGCCCTGGCGACGGAGCGCCGTGATTTTCTGGGGCCGTCGCCGCGCCCCTGGGCGCCCGAGGTCGAAGCCGTTTCGCCGCTCCGCTCCGTCTATCGCCTGCGCAAGCCGGCCGATGTCGCCGACGAGCTCTACGACAAGTTCAGCCGCTTCCTGCCGGCGCTGGCCGCGCGGACGATGTGAGAGGAGGGGATATGATGCGATTGATCGACAGCTATCCGGAGATCATGGGCATATTCGGCCGCGAGGACGTGAACGGCAAGCTCAATGAGCTGCTGCGCGAGGCGCTCGAGGCGATCGAGGACGCGCCCGGCGACAAGGCGAAAGCCAGTGTCACGCTCGACATCGCCTTCGCCCGCGACGGCGACCGCGTCACCATCGTGCCGGCGGTGAAATCGAAGCTGCCGCCACAGGCCGGATTCCGCGGCACCACCTGCTGGCTGGTCGAGGGCAAGATCTCGCTCCAGCATCCGAGCCAGATCGACATGTTCTCGGGCCCGCGCGAAGTGGCGCCGCGCACGCGCGACGCCGGCTGATCTTTCCATCCTTTGAACGCGACCATTGGAGATTTGCATGTCGGAGAATGAGCCCATCCTCGGCGAGGCGCTGTCGCTGCAGCCCGAGACGTTGCTGAAGATCGAGAACAAGGACGTGCTCGATCGGCTCCTCGCCCTCGGCGGCGCCGCGCAGAACATCGAGATCATCAACATCAAATCGCCGGTGGACGTCATCGGCCTCCCGCAGGAAATCCCGCTGGCGCTGCATCGCGGGGCGGCGCCGAAGCTCGAAGGCCTGCGGGCGCTGTTCGACGCCTATCGCACCGCGCCGGAGCGGCGCCGCGGGGTGGCGCAGGTCGACAATCTGCAGAGCTTTATCGATCTGGTGAACCGGCACAAGGACGAGCACAGCGTCATTTTCGCCAACACCGATCTGAAAGAGGCGAAGCTGCTCGCGGTGATCGATTATCACGAGACATCCGGCGTCGCCCGCTTCGGCAATCATCGCGTCGAGTATAATTTCCCCACGACCAAGGAGTTTCAGGTCTGGCAGCACTTCAACGGCGAGAAATTCGACCAGGGCGAGTTCGCGTCCTTTCTCGAGGATCATATCGCCGAGCTCGCCTCGCCGATGGATCAGGAGCGCAACGAGTTCGAGACGCTGTTCAAGACCAAATTCGGCGCGCCGAACGAGATCATCGATCTCTCGCGCGGGCTGCAGGTCAATGTCGGCGCCAAGGTGAAGAACAGCGTGACGTTGCAGAGCGGCGAGTCCGAGGTCGTCTTCACCGAAGAACACACCAATGCGCAGGGCGAGAAGCTGATCGTGCCCGGCCTGTTCATGATCTCTCTGCCGGCATTCGAGTCCGGCGAGCCGGTGCGCATTCCGGTGCGGCTGCGCTATCGCGCCGCCACGGCAATAAAATGGTTCTACCAGCTCTACCGCCCCGATTTCTGGCTGCGCGAGCAGATCAAGAACGATCTCCTCACCGCCGCTCTGGCGACCAGCCTGCCGGCCTATGAGGGCGCGCCGGAAGCGTGATCGCAATCAAAGACGGTCGGCGCCGCGGCGCCGACCGCCGCGGCGGGGAGAGGGAAATGTCGACGGTCGGCGAACATTTGCAGCTGCTGGCGAAGCAGGTTTCCGAAATCGAAACCCTGATGGTCGGTTTCGAGCGTGCGCGCATCGCGGACGAAGCCGATGGCGACGCCTATCGAAATTTGGCCCGCGCGGTCCGATCGCTCGCCGGATGCTTCGGCCTCGAGTGCCGATATGATGATGACGACGACGAGACCTTTAGAGACGGCGTCGAGTTCGAGGAGCTCGACGCCGTCCGCTCGCTCCTCCTGCGCCGCGCCATTCCCGAATTTCTCGACGGCCTGCCGGACGCCGTGCAACGCCATTATGCGAGCCAAAAATGAAGCTCACCATCGATCGCGCGCCGCTGCTGAAGGCGCTGGAGACGACGCGCCGCATCGCCGAGCAGCGCACGACGATTCCGATCCTCTCTCACGCCCTGCTGGAGACGGATCACGGCCGCCTCTGCATTCGCGCCACCGATCTCGACATCGAGACGCGCATCCTGCTCGATGCGGAGATCGCCGAGACCGGCGCGCTCGCCGTCTCTGCCGCGGTGCTGCATGATCTGACGCGCAAGCTTCCGGAGAAAGCGCAGATCACATTGGACGGGCAGGAAGCCGGCCAGCTGCAGATGCGCAGCGGCCGCTCGCGCTTCAAGCTCTCCACCCTGCCGGCAGACACATTCCCGGAGAACACGGAGCAGAGCTTCAAGGCCGACTTCATCATTCCCGCGGCCACGCTGGCGCGCATGCTCGGCAAGACCGCCTTCGCCATCAGCACCGAGGAGACGCGCTATTATCTGAACGGCGTGTTCTGCCATTATCTCGAGCTGGACGGCCGCGCGCTGCTGCGCATGGTGGCGACCGACGGCCATCGCCTCTCGCGCATCGAGACCGAGGCGCCGGCGGGCGCCGCCGCCATGCCCGGCGTCATCGTGCCGCGCAAGGCCTGCGGCGAGATCGAGCGCTTGCTCAAAGGCCAAGAGGCGGAGGCGCGCATCGCCGTCTCGGCGAACAAGCTGCGCTTCTCGATCGGCGATGTGACGCTCTCCACCAAGCTGATCGACGGGACCTTCCCCGATTATGACCGCGTCATCCCGCAAGGCAATGACAAGCGCGCCACGCTCGATCGCGCGTCTATGGCGGCGGCCGCCGATCGCGTCTCCACCATTCACAGCGAGCGCGGCCGCGCGGTGAAGCTCTCCTTCGACGCGAGCGCGCTTACGCTCTCCGTGAACAATCCAGACATGGGCGAGGCGCGCGACGAGATGGAGGCCGACTATGCCAGCCCACCGATCGAGATCGGCTTCAACTCGCGCTATCTCGCCGAGGCGCTGCAGGTGCTCGAGGGCGATTCGGCGGTCATCCGCCTCGCCGATCCCGGCGCGCCGACCCTGTTCCAGAGCGCGACGCAGCCGGATTTGCTGATCGTGCTCATGCCGATGAGGGTTTGAGCCATGGATATCATGCTCGATCTGGAAACGCTGTCGACGAGCCCGGATGCGGCAATCGTCGCCATCGGGGCGATCGGATTCTCTTCGGACGGTCATGCGTCGCTCGCAGCCTATGACCATGCGCCGAAAATCTATATCCCGGTGTCGCCGAGCAGCGCGCAGCGCCTCGGCGGCGAGATCGATTCGCGCACCGTTCAATGGTGGGCGCAGCAATCCGATGCGGCACGCGCGGTCTTGTCCGATCCAGACGCGATCGACATGGCCTATGCGCTGCAACTCTTCAGCTCATTCATCGACAAGTTCGGAGATGTGAAAATCTGGGGCAATGGCGCCGGCTTCGACAATGTCATTCTGCGCCGCGCCTACGAACGACATTATTGCGAAGCTCCATGGCCGCCCCACTTCGACCGCTGCTATCGCACGCTGAAGAACTTGCGGACCGACATCGCGATCGAGCGCGTCGGAACGCTTCATAACGCGCTCGACGACGCGATCTCCCAGGCACGCCACGCCGAGCACATCTTCGCAGCGATGAGGTCGGCCGCATGAGCATCAATCGCGCCATCCTCCTCGGCAATGTCGGCGGCGATCCGGAAATCCGCACGACGCAGAGCGGCGACAAGATCGCCAGCTTCTCGCTCGCGACCTCCGAGCAGTGGAAGGACAAGGCGACCGGAGAGCGCCGCGAAGCGACCGAATGGCACCGCGTCGTCGTGTTCAATCAGCCGCTGGTCGCGATCGTCGAGAAATATGTGAAGAAGGGCGCGAAGGTCTCGGTGCAGGGCCAGATCAAGACGCGCAAATGGCAGGCGAACGACGGGTCGGACCGCTATTCGACCGAGATCGTCATCGGCCGCTTCGACGGCTCGCTGGGCCTCGAAGGCTCGCCCAAGGGCGCCGAGCGCGACGAGCACGCCTATGGCCAGACGCGCGCGAAGCGCGAGACCGCCGACGATCCGCGCATGGGCATGGGCGTCGGAGCCGGTGGCGGCCGCACGACGGCTCAGGAGCTCGACGACGAGATTCCCTTTTGAGAGAGGAGTTGGCCATGGCTATTCCCGAGTCGCGCAAGATATTCCGCAATAAGGCGATCGCGACGCGCGTGCGCGCCATTCTCGAAGAGCGCTTCCCGCAGGCATTCGCGCCGGCGGGCGCGGAAAAAAAGCCGCTGAAGATCGGCATGGACGCGGACATTCTGCTGGCCATGCCGGAGCTCACCCGCAAGGGCCTCGCCTGCGCGCTCGCCGACTACACCTGGGGCCCGACCTATTGCCGCCATGTGCTCGCCGGCGCCGCGCGCGTCGGCCTCGACGGCGAGCCCTGCGGCCATGTGAGCGACGCGGAAGCAGCCTACGCCGCCGATCGCATGAAGCTTTTCACCAAGCGCCAGCCGAAGCCGGGCCAGCCGGAAAAGGAGGCCGCAGCCGATGGCTGAGACGAGCAAGATCGAATGGACGGATGCGACCGTCAATTTTTGGTGGGGCTGCACGAAGGTCAGCGCCGCATGCGATCACTGCTATGCGGAGACATGGGCGCGCCGCTTCAATGGCGAGCATTGGGGGGCAGGAGTGGCGCGGCGTAGGATCAAGGGCGCTCGCGCCTTGCTCCACCGCCTCGATAATGATTATGCGGAATGGGCGGCGGATCACGCGTGCGGGCCGCTTCCGCCTCTGAGCGGCGCGAGGCGCCGCGTGTTCTGCATGTCCATGGGCGATCTGTTCGACAATGAGGTTCCGCTCGAATGGTTCGTCGAGGCATGGCGGACGATCGTCGTCTGCAACCGCGTGAACATCATCGTCGTGACCAAGCGGCTCGCGATGATCGAAAAGCGCCTCGAGGAATCGGGGTTCTCGGATTGGCCGCAACACGCTTGGTTGTTGACGAGCGTCCATGATCAGGCGAGTGCCGATCGCGAGACGCCGCGCCTGCTCGGCCTCAAATCCAAGCTCGGCATTCGCGTCGTCGGCTTGTCGATCGAGCCGATGCTTGGAGCGATCGATTTGCGGCGCATTCGCCTATCCACTCCAGACGACACGCCAGAATGCAAATTTTACTGGAATGCGCTGCACAACGACCCTCGCCTCGACTGGATCATCGCCGGCGGCGAGAGCGGCCCCGGCGCGCGGCCGTCTCACCCCGATTGGTTCAGGGGCTTGCGCGATCAATGCGCAGGGGCAGGCGCGCCATTCTTCTTCAAGCAGCACGGCGAATATGTCGAGGTCGACGGCCCGCGATGCAGGGGCGGCCATGGCTCCCGGAGTGATCGTGGGCCGGGCGTCTTCTGGTTGCGACCAGATGGCGCGCGCATTGAACTCGCCGATAGGGCGGCCCGTAGTTGCTCGGTATGGGGTGCAGATTCCTTGATGAAGCGCGTCGGCAAGCGCCGCGCTGGCCGCTTGCTCGACGGCCGCGAGCATAACGAATTCCCGTGGCCGCGCTCATGACGCCCCGCGAACTCACCCGCGCCGGCGGCGCCTATGACCGCCGCGCCATCATGGCGCTCGCCCTGTTCGAATATCGCGAGGTCGGCGGCCGCGCCTGGGGCGATTGCCAGCGCTGGGCCTGGGAGCAGGCCCGCAAGGAGCGTGCGCTGCGCGCCGAAGGCCGCGACGCCGAGCTCCAGCGCCTGCACGACATGCGCGCCCATCGCATCGCCTATCATCGCGCCCGCGCCGCGGTCACGCACGCGGAGGCCGCATGAAGAGCGATCTCGTCGATCTCACCATGCAGCTGCATCACGAGACGCCGAAAGCGATCCTCGTGTCGGACGCCGGCGACCGCGACAAGGCCGTCTGGCTGCCGAAGTCGCATGTCGAATTCGAGAGGAAAAAACAGGGCGTCGTCGTCGTGACCCTGCCGGAATGGATGGCTATCGAGAAGAAACTGCTATGATATTAAACCATTTGCCACTGCCGGCCATCGTTATCGGCGCCGGCCTCGCACTCGCCTCGCCAGCCACCGCCGAGCCGCTGCGCGTCGAGACCCACTACGCCCCGCGCGAAAACCTCGAGCGGCTGGATGTCGAGCTGCTCGGCGCCGCAACGCGGACGATCGACATCGCTGCTTACGTGCTCACCGATGTCCCGGTGATCGACGCCCTCACGGCCGCCGGCGCGCGCGGCGTGCGCGTGCGGCTCTATCGCGACGGCGGCGGTCGCCCCGCGCGCGGCGCGGTCGCCGAGGCGCTGGAGCGTCTCGCCGCCGCGCCCAATGTCGAGCAGCGCCGCAAGCCGACGCGCACCTTCATGCATCTGAAGAGCTATTGCATCGACGGCGAGCGCCTCCGCACCGGCGCCGCCAATTTCACCGCCAGCGGCCTGAAGCGCCAGGAGAACGACCTCCTGCTGATCAACGGCGAAGGCGCCTGCGCCGGCTTCGCCGCCACCTTCGAGCAGATGTGGGGGAGGGGACGATGACCTCTTTGCCGCGCCTCGGCGCTTCCCCCGCGCCCATTCCGCCGCTGTTCTCGACCGATGACGCCGAACGCGCCTATGAGGCCTGGGGCTGCAATTGCGGCCCGATGGCGCTGGCGGCGATCTGCGGCCTCACGCTCGACGAGGCGCGCGCGCTACTGCCGGGCTTCGACGCCCGGCGCTACACTAATCCGAGCATGATGGCCCATGCGCTGCGCGAGGCCGGCCGAGGCGCCCGCCGGATCGATCCCGACGATTCCTTCCCCGCATGGGGCCTCCTGCGCATCCAATGGGAAGGCCCTTGGACCCAGCCGGGCGTCCCGATCCGCGCCCGCTATCGCTACACGCATTGGGTCGGCGCGAGCCGGAGGGCGAATGACGGCGCGACGGGAATATTCGACTGCAATCAAATGCAGAACGGCAGCGGCTGGACCGCCAAAGGGAATTGGGACGCGTTCACGGCGCCGTGGATCATCAGCCATATCCCGCGCGCATCGGGCGGCTGGCACATCACCCACGCGATCGAGGTGGAGAGATGATCGAGTCCCGGGTGCGCGCCGTCGATGCGGCAAAAATGCTTGGTCTGACCGTCCGCGGCGTCCAGGCGATGGCCGCGCAAGGGCGGTTGCCGGGCGCCGCGAAAATCGGCAGCCTATGGACCTTCGACCCGGGCAAGCTCCGCCGCTTCGTCGCGGCGAAGGAGGATGAATGCAGGACGAGCCAAATCTTTACCGACGAGGGGGCGTCTGGTGGCTGCGAGCCACCATTGCAGGAAAAGAATATCGAGAAAGCTTACAGACTCATGATGTCGCGCTTGCGCGGCGGCTCCGGGACAAGAGGCTCGAAGACATCAAGGCGGCGCGCCGGCACGGCGAGCAGCGGAAAACATGGCTCGAAGCGGTCCTAGCTTGGGGCGAGCATGAGGCGGACCAGATTTCTCCCTCGACCGCACGCCGCTATGCCGTCTCCCTCGCCATGGTCGAGCGTCACCTCGCGAAATATACGATCGACAAGATCGACGGTAAGGCCATTGTCACCCTCGTAGCTGCTCGCCGCGCCGATGGCGCCTCGCCGGCGACTGTCCGACGCGATCTCACGGCCATTTCCCGCGTGCTGACCTTCGCCGAAGCGATGGAATGGCGGGATGGGAATCCGACCCTGAGCAAGCGGCGCCTCCTGAAGGAGCGCCGCGACCCGATCGTCCTGCCGACGCCGGCCGATATCGAGACGGTCATCGCGGCGGCCTCGCGACGCTTCGGCGCCCTGATCCGCGCCGCATGGCTGACCGGGTGTCGACAGGATGAGCTGGTCAACGCGACATGGCGAGCCTTCACGGCCAGGGCGAAAAAGCTCGAGGTGATCGGCAAGGGGAACAAGCGCCGGACGATCTCGCTATCGGCAGCCGCCTCGGCACATCTCTCGGCACAGCCCGTCATGCTCGGCAGCGAGTTCATTTTTTGCCGCGAGGATGGCGAGCCATTTTCTCAGGCCGCCTCGGATTTCACGCATGTGCGACGCGCCGTGATCGCTCAAGCGAAGAAGAACAAGACGGATTTTCAACGATTTCGCTTCCACGACCTGCGGCACCTGTTTGCTGTGGAGGAGCTGCGCCGAGGCGTCTCGATTTACGATCTACAGCAGCACCTCGGCCATACATCGGTGAAGACGACCGAGATTTATCTCGACTTTCTGACCCCCGAGGAGCAGGCGGCGGCCAAGAAGGCGGCGGCACAAAATCCGGCACAACCACGGCGGTCTGCGTGACTTCGTATCGCTGTATTCTATTTTATATTAAACAGTTACGCAGTGCGCATGGGCGAGATACGCACGGGTCTTGAAAACCGCCGTGGGCGCAAGTTCACCGTGGGTTCGAATCCCACCCCTTCCGCCATTTTTCGTTCGCGCGCCCAGCCGTTGCGACCCTGCGCGCGGGATTCGAGTTCGAACATCGCGAACGGCTTACAGTCGACTGCCGCGTTTCTTCGCTATGGGAGGCGGACGCGGGCGCCGCGTGCTCGGCCACGAACGCGGCGCCCGCATATTCGTCCATCGTTCACGAGCGCCACATCTCGAGGACCTGCGGCGCGTAACGATCTCCGACAATGGCCCCTGGAGAAAACATCCGGTCGAGCGCGGCGAGATCGTCGGACGACAGCTCGATATCGGCCGCGGCCAGATTCTCCTGGATGCGCTCGCGGCTGCTCATGCCCACCAGAGCGACGATATCCTCGCCTTGCGCCAGCACCCAGGCGGCGGCGAGCTGCGTCGGGGTCCAGCCCCTCGAGGCGGCGAAGGCCGTGAATTGCGCGACGATGTGCAGGTTCTTCGCCAGAGCCTCGCCCTGGAAGCGCGGCGTCCAATTGCGGGCGTCGTGCGCGGGCAGCGGCCCTTGGATCGCGCCTGTCAGCAGACCCTGCGCCGCCACGCTGTAAGCCACGACGCCGACGCCGAGCTCGCGCGCCACAGGCAGGAGATCGCCCTCGGCGGCGCGGCCGGCGAGCGAAAGCTCGACTTCCACGGCCGTAACGGGATGAACCGCATGCGCCCGGCGCAGCTGCTCGCCGGTGACTTCCGACAGTCCGAGATGACGGACCTTGCCCTCCGCGATGAGGTCGGCGATCGCGCCCACCGTGTCCTCGATCGGCGTCGAGGTCGGGATGCGGCCCGGCTGATAGAGATCGATGACGTCCGTGTCGAGCCGCTGCAGGGAATAGGAGCAGAAGTTCTTGGCTGCGCGCGGGCCGACGTCGAGGCCGAGCGGCCGGCCGTTCGGCGCGATCATCATGCCGAATTTGACGCTGAGAAAGGCCTGATCGCGGCGGCCGCGCAGCGCCTCGCGCAGCAGCAGCTCATTGTGGCCCATGCCGTAGAAATCGCCGGTGTTGACCATGCGGACGCCGGCGTCGAGCGCCGCCCGAATGGTCGCGACGCTCTCCGCGTCCTCGTCGCGTCGGCCGGGCTGGGGGCGCATCGGCGACATGCCCATGCAGCCCAATCCGAGCGCCGGCAGCTCGGGGCCGTTTTTCCCCAATCGATGAATTTTCATCGGCAGCTCCATTTATTAGAACGATCGCTCTATCTAAAGATGGGAGGCTCCGCGCGTCAAGATCGCTAGAGCGATCGCTCTAACATTTTTGAAGGAACAGCATGAGGAAGCTCGATCCCGTCCGGCACGAGGAAAAGCGGCGGGAGATTCTGGCGGCCGCCCGCCGCTGCTTCGAGCGCAGCGGGCTCAAAGGCGCGTCGATCGCCGATGTTTGCAAAGAGGCGGGCATCAGCCCCGGCCACCTCTATCATTATTTTGCGAGCAAGGACGCGATTGTCGCGACGCTCGCGGAGGACTGGCTGAACCGGACGCGGCAGCGTTTCGAGCGGCTGTCGGCGTTGGAGAGCGATGTCGTGGCTCCGCTGGTGGCGGAGATCGGCGCGCTCGCGCCGAGCGGCCCCGGGTCGGGTTCGGAGCTCGTCTTCGAAATGCTGGCGGAGAGCGCGCGCAATCCCGCCATGGCGAAAGCGATGCAGGCGCATGGCCGAAGCCTGCGGTCGATCCTGGCGAATGTGCTGCGAGGAGGACAAGAGCGCGGCGCCGTCGATCCGGATGTCGACGTCGAAGCCGCTGCAACCGTCATGATCATGATGGTCGACGGGTTGAAAGCGCTCAGCCTTCGCGATCCGACCCTGGACCGGCAAGCGGCGGTCGGCTTCATGCGGCAAATGCTGGAGGGCGTTCTGGGGAGACGACGAAGCGCTACGTCGAGCGGCGAGGCGCCTTCAGCGCCGCCTCCAACGCCATGATGGCGGGCATGATCGCGCTTTTCTCGCGCCCTCTCGCCGCGCCTGCGCGCGGGTCCCGCTCCGACTTTTCGGCTCTCTGAATCGCTTCGAGGCGCTGCTGGAGCACGCCGAGAAGCAAAGCGGCCTTGTTGCGCTCGAGTTGGATGTCGAGCACGTCGCCGGCGCTCGTCGCCGAAGCCGTAAACGCGTCGGGCGATAAATATGTCGCCATGGCTCCCTCGGCCGTCTGCTGATGTGGCGGCTGCTGTTCTCAGCCGTCGAGATCGCCAGCAAATGGCGTTCGAGGCGAGGCGGTCAACCGAGGCTGATCGCGACAGCCGAAACGGATCGAGGAGCGGAACTGGACAAAGGCCGCCGAGCCGCAATATTCGTAAGGCCGGCTCGCGGCCTAGGCTAGAGACTTGCGTCGACGAAAGGGAAGGGCGCTCGACGCCTCTTCCCGGCCCTCCCCCGCTTCGCGGGAGAGGGAGCAGATTCGGCGCTTCATATGAGGTTCGCGAAACCTTGGCCGCCCCCTCCCGGTTCGAGTGACGCAGGCCACGAGAGCGCGGTCGATCGGATGATGAGACACCCGAGCCGATGAACTATCGTCATGGATTTCACGCCGGCAATTTCGCCGATGTGTTCAAGCATGCCCTGCTGGCGCGGTTGATTCTCTATCTCACGCGCAAGGAGACCGCGTTCCGCGTCATCGACACCCATGCGGGGGAGGGTGCCTATGATCTTTTTGCGGACGCAGCCGCGCGCACCGGCGAGTGGCGCTCCGGAATCGGGCGCCTTGCCGATGTCTCGACCGTCGACGCCGCAACGCGCGAATTGCTCGCGCCTTATCTCGACATCGTCGGCCCGCTCGACGCCGAGGGGCGGCCAGCGCTCTATCCCGGCTCGCCGCTGATCGCATCGCGACTTTTGCGCGCTCAGGATCACGCCATTTTCTGCGAATTGCGGCCCGACGCCTTCGCGGCGCTGCAAGCGCGCTTTGCGCGCGACAAGCGCGTGAAGACGCTCCGCCTCGACGGCTATCTCGGCCTCTCCGCCTTCACGCCGCCCAAGGAGCGGCGCGGGCTCGTGCTCGTCGACCCGCCCTTCGAGCAGCGCGACGAGCACGAGCGCATGCTCGCGGGCTTTCTCGACGCGCATCGCAAATGGCCGACGGGAATCTATGCGCTGTGGCGCCCGATCAAGGACGAAGGCCAGTCGCGCGCCTTCGTCGAGCGGCTGCGCGAGAGCGGCGTGAAGAGGATATTGCGGCTCGATCTTTCGGTGGGTGGCGCGGCGGAGGATCAGAAGCTGCGCCGCACCTCGATGGTCGTCGTCAATCCGCCTTTCACTTTCCCTCAGGACGCGCGCGCGCTCGCCGCCTTCCTCGCCGAGCGGCTGGCGCAGGGCGCAGGCGCCGGCTTCGAGATCGAGCAGGTGAGCGGCGAATAGGAGGCGACTCGGGGAACGAGCGATCCGTCTCGCCGGAGAAGAGGCAGGCGCTTCGGGAGCAAGCGGTAACTTTTCTTTCTCAGTTTTCCCGTACGAAGAGATGCGGGGGAACATGGGAATGACGCCAGCGCCAAAGGAAGTCCTGGTTGCAGAGCGCTTCCCTGCGCAGGCGGCGACCGGCTGCGCGCCGCGTCGTTCGGCGGGCGTACGGTTCTTCGGATGTCGGCGCGGGGCGGCGGCCATCGAGTTCGCCCTCGTCGCGACGCCGCTCTTTGCGCTGCTGATCGGCATTCTGCAGATCGGCGTCGTGTTTCTGGCGCAGCAGCAGCTCGAGACCGCGGTCGAGAAATCGGCGCGCACGGTGCTGACGGGGAGCGCGCAGAAGAGCGGGCTCACTCAGGCCCAGTTCGCCAGCGCACTGTGCGCAAATCTGACGGTGCTGTTCAGCTGCTCGCAGGTGATGGTCGATCTGCGGTCGGCGAGCGCTTTCTCGGCGGCCGACACGTCGGCGCCGACATTGACCTATGACGCATCCGGCAATGTGACCAACAGCTGGAGCTTCGACATGGGAAGCGCCGGCGCGGTCATGGTGCTGCGCGTCATGTACCAGTTTCCGGTGGTGGGCGGACCGCTGAATGTGAGCCTGGCGAATCTTGGAAATGGCAAGCGGCTGCTGATGGCGACCGCGGTGTTCCAAGTCGAGCCCTACTCGTGAGCCGAAGCGGACGTCGACGTTGCCAAGTCTGTTCTTCCTTTCTTTCGCACGCCGTTTGTTCGGCGGGCGGATGTTCCGACGCGACGAGCGCGGCGTCTCGACGGTCGAATTCGCGCTCGTCCTCCCGATCGCGGCGCTGACGCTCGTCTGCGAGTTCACGCTCGGCGAGGCGCTCGCCATCAGCCGCAAGGTCGCGATCACCGGGCGCACGCTCACCGATCTGATCGCGCGCCGCCCGAGCCTCACCGAGTCCGAGCTGAATACGATCCTGAACGCCTCGGCGCAGCTCGCAGCGCCCTATTCGACAGCGAATATGACGATCGTGGTGGCCGCGCTCGCGACCAACGCCTCCGGTCAGACGACCGTCACCTGGAGCAGGTCGCGGAACGGGACGGCGCTGACCACCGGATCGACCTTCACTCCCCCCACCGGAGTGGCGCGTGCGAGCACGACGCTGATCTACGGCAGCGTGCGCTACTCCTACACGCCGGGCTTCGCCATCCGGCTGCTGCCGTCCTATCCGATCACATTCGCCTTCTACGTCAACCCGCGCGTCACCTCGTCGATCCCGCTGACGAACTGACGAGGAGATCGACATGACCCGCTTTCGAATTGCGGCCGCCGCCGTGCGCCTCGCATGCGACGCCAAGGGCAATGTCGCGGTCGTTTTCGCGCTCGCGGCGTTTCCGCTGCTCATCGCCGCCGGCGGCGCCGTCGATTTCGCCATCGTCAGCCGAGTTCAGACTCAGCTCTATGCGATCTGCGATTCCGCCGCCCTGGCGGCGACGACGCCGGCGATGATGTCGCAGAGCACGTCCACCGCGAAATCGGCCGCCATCGGCATGTTCGGGGCGCAAGTCGCGCAGATCAAGCGCCTCGCCTATAATTCGGCGAATCTGACGGTGACGGTGGAGGATGCGACAGCGTCCTCCACGAAGACGCGCACCGTCACCGTGTCCTACAGGGCGCAGGTCGACAACGCCTTCGGCTCGTTCTACCACGTGCCGACGTCGAGCTTCACAGTGACGGCCGCATCGACCGCGTCGACGGCGCGCAATATCGACTTCTATCTCCTGCTCGACAATTCCCCTTCTATGGAGTTGCCGGCGACGACGGCCGGGCTCGCCAGCATGGCGGCGGCGACCGGCTGCGTCTTCGCCTGTCACGAGAATGATCTGAAGGAGGCTCAGATCAGCGCCTCCTTCGTCGGCTGGAACAGCTACGACAGCTACACCTATGCGCAGAACCAGGGCATCCGCTTGCGCATCGACAACGTTCGGGAGGCCGCGAAACGCGTCGCGTCCAGCGCGCAGACGATGATGGCGGCGAATGGCGCGACCTATCGTATCGCGTCCTATGCGTTCAACTTCGGCTTCACCCAGCTCCACGCTCTGACGTCCGCGACGAGCGCGAATTTGAGCGCCATCACGAACGGCGTCGGCACGATGACTCCGCCGCTGATGTCGCGGGAAAACTATTTGCCCCCGGGCGCGAGCTACACCTATCCGACCAGCGCGACGAGCTGGACGACCGCGACGATCGGCTCCAGCGAGCTGAACACGCGCGATGCGATGACCGATATCGGCATGGCGCTGAAAAGGCTCAACAGCGCTGTCACGACCAATCCCGGCTCCGGAACCACGGCGAGCGGCGACAAGCCGCAGGGGGTCGTGATGCTGGTGACGGACGGCGTCGTCGACGGCAGCTTTCTGACCACCACCGGCTGCAACTATTATACGAAAGCCTATTCGAACAGCTTCAACAGCAGCTTCTACCGCTGCATGGGGCCGATCGACACAGCCGATTGCAAGACGCTCAAAGACCGCGGATTTCGCATCGCCGTGCTCAACACCGTCTATTATCCGACGCCGGGCTATGGCTTCTATGACAGCGCGGTGGCGCCCTTCACCTCGCAGGTGTCGCCCGCGCTGAAGACATGCGCCTCGACCGATCTCTATTTCGAGGTCGACACGACCGGCGATATCTCCGACGCGATGCTCTATCTCTTCCAGAAGGTCGTCACCAGCGCGTCGCGTCTCACACAGTGAGGCGGCGGGCAGGCGCCTTCCGCGCTCACGCCTCGGGGACTTCGCGCACGGCGCCGCGCGCGGCGCTCGTCGTCATCGCCGCATAGGCGCGCAGCGCTTTCGAGACCTTGCGGGCGCGCGCCGCCGGCTTGAAGGAGTCTTTGCCGCGCGCTTGCTCCGCCGCGCGGCGCTGCGCGATCTCTTCGTCGGAGACGGCGAGGCGGATGGAGCGGGCCGGAATGTCGATCTCGACGAGGTCGCCCTCCTTCACCAGGGCGATCAGTCCGCCCTCGGCCGCCTCCGGCGAGACATGGCCGATCGAAAGGCCCGATGTGCCGCCCGAGAAGCGTCCGTCGGTGATGAGCGCGCAGGCCTTGCCGAGCCCCTTCGACTTCAGATAGCTCGTCGGATAGAGCATTTCCTGCATGCCGGGACCGCCGCGCGGGCCCTCATAGCGGATCACCACCACATCGCCGGCGACAATTCTGTTGCCGAGAATGGCCTCGACCGCCGCGTCCTGGCTCTCGAACACGCGCGCCGGACCGGCGAATTTCAATATGGACTCGTCGACGCCCGCCGTCTTCACGATGCAGCCGTCCTGCGCGAGATTGCCGGTCAGCACGGCGAGGCCGCCGTCCTTGGAGAAGGCGTGCGCCGCTTCGCGCACCGCGCCCTTCTCGCGATCGAGGTCGAGCGCGTCGAAGCGGCGGCTCTGGCTGAAAGCGGTCTGCGTCGGCACGTTGCCGGGCGCGGCGCGATAGAAGGTCGCGACGCTCTCGCTGCCCGACACGCGCACGTCCCAGCGCGCCAGCGCTTCGCCGAGCGTGCGGCTATGCACGGTCGGCAACTCGTGGTGCAGCAGCCCGGCGCGGAAAAGCTCGCCGAGAATGGCGTAGATGCCGCCGGCGCGATGCACATCCTCGAGATGCACATCGGCGACCGAGGGCGCCACCTTGCACAGCACCGGCACGCGCCGCGACAGGTGATCGATGTCGGCCATCGTGAACGGGACATCGGCCTCATAAGCGGCGGCGAGAATATGCAGCACGGTATTGGTCGAGCCGCCCATGGCGATGTCGAGCGTCATGGCGTTCTCGAAGGCTTCAAAGGTCGCGATGGAGCGCGGCAGCACGCTGGCGTCGTCCTGCTCGTACCAGCGGCGGGCGATATCGACGATGAGATGTCCGGCCTCGACGAACAGGCGCTCGCGATCGGCGTGCGTCGCCAGCACCGTGCCATTGCCCGGGAGGGCGAGGCCGAGCGCCTCGGCGAGGCAGTTCATCGAATTGGCGGTGAACATGCCGGAGCAGGAGCCGCAGGTAGGACAGGCCGAGCGCTCGATGGTCGCGACATCGGCGTCGCTGACCTTGTCGTCGCCGGCGGCGACCATGGCGTCGACGAGATCGAGCGCATGCTTCTCGCCATGCAGCACGACCTTGCCGGCCTCCATCGGGCCGCCGGAGACGAACACGGTCGGAATGTTCAGCCGCAGCGCGGCCATCAGCATGCCGGGCGTGATCTTGTCGCAATTGGAGATGCAGACCAGCGCGTCGGCGCAATGGGCGTTGCACATATATTCGACGCTGTCGGCGATGATCTCGCGCGAGGGCAGGGAATAGAGCATTCCGTCATGGCCCATGGCGATCCCGTCATCGACCGCGATGGTGTCGAACTCCTTGGCGACGCCGCCGGCCTTCTCGATCTCGCGAGCGACCAGCTGGCCGAGATCTTTGAGATGGACATGGCCGGGCACGAATTGGGTGAAGGAATTGGCGACGGCGATGATCGGCTTGCCGAAATCGGCGTCCGTCATGCCGGTCGCCCGCCACAGGCCGCGCGCGCCCGCCATATTGCGTCCATGGGTGGTGGTGCGGGAGCGAAACGGCGGCATGGCGGCTCTCTTTTCGGCGTCTGGCCTTGGGACAGGCGATGAACTAGCCCAAGGCGCGCCCCCCCGCAACCGGTCGCCGGGACCGATGCCGCGCGGTCCGAGCGCTCGCGCGCCGCTCGAAAAGCTTTGCGCCCATCAGGAACGAAAGACGAAATCCTTTCGCTTGCGTCGAATTCATGAGAAGCTCTGGCCGACCACGGCGTTCGACTTGGCGTAATACGTTCAAAACATGGGAAGAAGCTCGCCGGCCCGAGGTCGGCGGCAGCCGTGCGTCGCGGCGCCGGCTTCGTGCGGCCGAGCACATCGAAAATTTGCGTCGGGGAGTTTAACGAGCCTGCCTTCGAGGCTCGAACAAAGAAGGGTTTTTTCGTCATGACCACTCGCATATTCTTGCTGGTCGCCGTCGCGGTGGCGGCGCTGTTCCTCGCCGTCCCCGACCATGCGCGGGCGCAGTCGCGCACCTGGGTCGCCGGCCTCGGCGACGACGTCAATCCCTGCAGCCGCACCGCGCCGTGCAAGACCTTCGCGGGCGCGATTTCGAAAACTGCGGCCGGGGGCGAGATCAATTGCGTCGACAGCGGGGCCTATGGAACGGTCACGATCACCAAATCCATCGCCATCGTCTGCGACGGCGCGGAAGCAGGAGTGCTCGCCTCGAACAGCAGCGGCATCGTCGTCAACGCCGCGGCGTCCGACTCCGTGTTCCTGAGCGGCCTCGACCTCCAGGGAATCAACGGGGCCGTGAGCGGCGTCAACATTCTTCAGGCGAAATCGGTGCGGATCGCCAATTCGAAGATCCGCGGCTTCACGGTCGCGGGCGTCAATGTGGTCCCGAGCGCGGCGGCGGCGTTCATCAAGGTCGAGTTGGTCGGCGCCACGCTGCACGACAATCCCGGCTCCGGAATCATCGTTCGTCCGACGACGAGCGCGAAAGCGCGTCTGCTGCTCGACCGCGTGCATGTCACCGAGAGCGGCGGCAGCGGGCTCGTCGTAGACGGCTCCGCGACGACGGGACTTCTGAAGGCCGTCATTGTCGACAGCGTGTTCGCCAGCAATGTCTCGGCCGGCGTCAACGTCGTGGCCGGTGGCGTCAGCGCGCATGTGCTGATCGACCGCAGCTCTTCGTTCGACAATAGCAACGGCCTTGCCGCGAGCGGCAACGGCGCGGTTATCCGCTTCAGCAATATGACCATATCGGGCAACGCCACTGGCGTGTTGCAGAGCAACTCGGGCGTCGCGCAGAGCTTCTCGACCAACGCCATCGTCGGCAACGCCGACAATGGCGCGTTCGGCACGACGGCGCTGAAGTGACTGCGGCGCGGCCTGTCAGAGCTTTGCTCGCGTAGCGGGCTGCCGTGATCGCAAAGAGGATTCTCGACATGACGATGCGAATTTCATGGTTGGCCGCGCTGGCGGCTGCGGCGCTCCTCGCGCTCGCTTCGCAAGGCGCGCAGGCGCAAGCGGCGCGGACCTTCGTCTCGGCCTCGGGCGACGACACGAAGCCTTGCAGCCGCACGGCGCCTTGCAAGACTTTCTCCGCTGCGATCTCCAAGACCGCCGCGGGAGGCGAGATCAACTGCGTCGACTCCGGCCCCTTCGGCGCGTTCTTCTCGATTCAAAAGGCTCTCTCGATCGTCTGCGACGATGTGCGGGCGGAAGTGCTCGTCGTCAACAATGACGCGATCACGATCAGCGCCGGCGCGGGCGACGACGTGCTGCTCAGCGGTCTGCATATTCGCGGCGTGACGACGAGCTTCAGCGGCGTCCGCGTGCTGCAGGCGCGGTCGGTGGCGATCAGGAACTCGACGATCCGCGGCTTTCATGTCGCGGGAATCAACGTCATTCCGAGCGTTCCCGGCGCGACGATCAGCCTGCAGGCGTTCGATACGAGGCTCGCCGAAAATCCGGGGGTGGGCGTTCGGGTCAAGCCAGCGTCCGGCGCCAGCGCGAATGTAATGCTTTCCGGCGTGCATGTGAGCGGGGGCGGAGCCGACGGCGCCCTGTTCGACGCTTCGGCGACGACCGGCAAGGTGAATGGCCTCGTGCGCGACAGCGTCTTCGCCAGCAATGCGACCAATGGCCTGGCCGTGGTCTCGAACGGCGCCGCCGCCGTGGTTCTCGTCGAGAGCAGCGAGGCTATCGACAATGCGACGGGCCTTTCCGCGTCGGGCTCGGGCGCGGTCGTTCGCTTCACGAAGTCGGACATGTCGGCGAACGCCACGGCCGTCAGCCAGGCGAATGCCGGCGTCGCGCAGTCTTTCGCGACGAATGCGATGGCCGGCAATGCCGCCGACGGGTCCTTCGGCGCCACGCCGCTGCAATAGAGCGCTTTCCGATCGAACGAAATCGTTCGATCGATCAGAATTCGCTCAAACTAAAGAATCCTAGAGCGTTATCCGATCCGTTCGGATCGGATAACGCTCTAGGACGTCGCGCGCCGCGCCTCGGCGCGGCGCGCAATGCATCAGAAATGATAGTTGAATCCGCCCCGGATCAGCGAGGTGTCGAGGGTCGAATGCAGCGCGTTCGGCGTGAATTCGAAGTAGCGCTCGCTCTCCACAGAGGTGAACAAATATTCCGCCTTGGCGGAGAGGTTAGGGGCGAGGCCGTATTCTATGCCGGCGCCCAGCGCCCAGCCCGGCAGGAACTTCGACTG
The DNA here is from genome assembly GCF_019802345.1 of Methylosinus sp. Sm6. Lineage (GTDB taxonomy): Bacteria > Pseudomonadota > Alphaproteobacteria > Rhizobiales > Beijerinckiaceae > Methylosinus. The sequence continues at coordinate 301,623 of NZ_JAINDZ010000001.1, forward strand.
CTGAGCGTAGAAGCCGGTGAAGGCATTGCCGAGCGTCGCATTCGCCACCACCCCGGCGAAGCCGCCGGTCAGGAACACCAGCGCGCGATCGAAGGTCACGCCGGCGCGCGGGCGCACCGTCATGATATTGTCGACGCCGCTGCTGCCGAAGACGCCGGCGACGGGCGAGCGGCTGCTCTTGCCGCCGCTGAAGTCGAAATCGGCCTCCAGGCCGACGAGGAAGTTCGGGCCGAAGGTGTAGTTGAAACCGCCGGTCACGCCGGCCAGCCAGCCATCGGGCTCGCCGAGCGCGCCGTCGCTGCCCTTCTGGAAGGCGCTGAAGCCATAGCCGGCGTTGACGCCGAGATAGAAGCCCTGCCAGGAGAAGGCGGGCGCCGGCGAATAATAATCCTCCATCGGCGCGCTGCGGCGCGGCAGGTCGGCGGCGTCCGCCGCGCCTGCGGCCAGCATGGACGCGATCAAGGCGGAAAGCAGCGATTTTCTCATCGTACCGAACTCCACGATTGGCGCGCCTTTACGCCGGCGGCTCGCTCTCCACGGTCGGCGCCGAAAGCCGAGCCTCAGTTCAGTCGAATTAGAATCATTCACCTTAACGAGTTCTTTATGCCCGCCGCCCAGCCTCGCGGCGTGAGCAACATGCGCCAAATATTCATGTATAGTTTGTGTCGAAACTTTGGTTTATTTAGACGAGTCTCGGGATGCGGGCTCGCACTCCTGTTTCGGCGGGGATTCCCGCCGATGAGATTGCCTAATAACCGGTAAATTCGTGGTTCGGCCGGGAGAGCGCCTCTGGCTCAAAGACCGCATCGCGGCGAGAGAAGGCGGTTCTCAGTTCGGCGCATCGACGATGCGGTAGGCGGCGTGACAGCCGACGCAATTGCGCATGATCTCGCCGAGGCGCGCGAGCGACTGGTTCTTGCTCTCCCCTTCGGTCACACGTCGCGCCAATTCGTCGAAGCCGGCGCGCATGGGGCGTCCGAATCCTGTCCAGCGGTCGGGAAACCTGCCCGCCAACGTCTCGGGCATTTTGCCTTCCGCCTGGAATCGCCGCCCGCCGCGCGCCGCCGCGGCTTCCGCGACGGCGGCGCGATCGTCCGTCGCGAGCCCGGAGACGATCTGCTCCAGGCTCTTCACGAACAGGCGCATCTGGTCGAGCACGAACGCCTTCTCGGACGCGGTGAGCGCGAGCGGCGCGCGCATGTCGGCGTCCTCGGCTCCGGCGCGCCCCATCGCCAGGAATGCAGTGAGGCAGAAGGCCGTAATCAATTTGTCTCGGCGTCGCATGGTCATGGGTCTCCGAGCGCCGGCTCCCGGCGCGGAGCTGAAGATATAGAATAATTACATAACGAGCGACAGGCCCGCGGCGATACGGGAGCGATGTGAGCTCAGAGCTCACGCGCTATTTCCGGGAGCGCAGCAGTCGTCACGCCGCGTGCGAGCAGACTGGAGCGGGTGAAGGGAATCGAACCCTCGTATTCAGCTTGGAAGGCTGCTGCTCTACCATTGAGCTACACCCGCGACCCCTCCGATATGCCAAGTCGCGCCGCGCTTGGCAATGGGCGAAGTGGGTCGATGAGCGGCGGAGCCCTCCTGCTTGTGGGCAATGGGGGGATTCCTCGTGCGGACAAGGGCTTTTTGGCCGCCGGCGGAAGCGATCGGCTTGACACGGCGCCGGCGTATTTCTCATTTGACAGCCGCAGAGGAGCACACTAACCCGAGCGCCCGTCTCCACCGGGCGTTCCCATGGCGCTCTATATCGAGGAAGCAAGGACCGTGGCCAAACCCGAACTCGGCGCCAAGCGCCAATGTCAATCTTGTGGCGTCAAATTCTTCGATCTGAACAAGGATCCGGTCGTCTGCCCGAAGTGTGGAGCGATTTTCCACGTGGCGACGACGCGCGTCGCGAGCCGCGCCGTCGAGGAGGACGAGACCGTCGAAAGCGAGAAGGACGGGGCCGAGACGGTGTCGCTCGACGAGGTCGAGGCGAGCGAGTCGAAGGCCGATGCGATCGACGTGGACGAGGATGTCGAGATCGACGACGCCGTCGAGGAGGATGACACCTTCCTCGAGAATGAGGAAGAGGATGACGACGACGTCTCCGGCCTCATCGATGGCGACATCGACACCGACGAGGAGACCTGAGTCGCGCGGTGCGGCGGCCCCGACCCTGAGGGCCGCCGCCTCGCCTCATTTATGGGCGGCGGCGTCGGGGAAGGGGGCCGGCGCCGAATAATCGGCCGGCACAGGCTGGGTCAGCGCGCCGAGGAAGGCGACGATCGATTCGACGTCCTTGTCCGCGAGATCGACGCCCAATTGCGTTTTGCCCATCACCCGCACAGCGCGCGGAAGCTCGGCGACCGAGCCGTCGTGGAAATAGGGCGCGGTCTTCGCGACATTGCGCAGGCTGGGGACCTTGAACACATAGAGATCCGCGTCGTTCTTCGTCACGTCGGCGCGGCCCTTGTCGGGCTCCGCGACGCCGGTCTCCTTCCAATAATCCGAGACGACGCCGAATTTGGCGAAGCTCGCGCCGCCGAGGCCGACGCCGTCGTGACAGCCGGCGCAGCCGACGGCGATGAATTTGCGCAGGCCCGCCTGCTCGGCAGGAGACAGAGCCTTCTCGTCGCCCTTCAGAAATGCGTCGAAACGAGTCGGCCGGGGCAGGGTGCGCTCGAAAGCGCCGATCGCTCGGCCCCAATTCTTCTGCGTCACCGGGTCCGCCTCGCCCGGGAAGGCCTTGGCGAAGAGCCCCGGATAGCCCGGGATGGACCTCAGCTTGGCGATCACCGCCGCGAAATCGGGATTGCCGAAGCTCACCGCGCCGGTCGGCGATTTTTCCGCCTGCTCCTCGATCGTCTCACGGTCGCCGCGCCAATGCGCCTTGAACTGCAGCGCGGCGTTGAAGATCGTCGGCGCATTGCGGGGATTGATCTTGCCGAACACGCCGAAGGACTTCGGCAGGCCGTCCGCGCCCTGCAGCTCCGGCAGATGGCAATGAGAGCAGCTCACATTGCCGTCGGCCGAGACGCGATTTTCAAAGAATAGCCGTCGGCCGAGCTCGGCCTGTTCATTCGCCCCGCTCGGCGAGGCCGGCAAGGGCCGAAACAGCTTTTGCGCGTCGGTGAGGAGCGAGGCGTCGGCTCCCGCGGCGGGGGCGGCCGTCGCGGCTGCGAGTCCCGCGACGGCGAGCATCGCCGAAATAGATGCTGGAACGAAGAACTTCATGTTGGTCCGCCGTTTCTTCCCGAGTGACGCGCCGCAGCAGCGAGCCGCGGCGCGGGCGCATCCTGTCTCGCTTCCAAATGCAGGGCAAGATCTCCGCTCGGAAAATCCGGGTCGCCTGCTAGGATTTGGGGAGCGTGGTCGCGGTCAGATCGGCCGCAGCCCGAGCCATCCGCGCGCGCCGGGGAGGAAGCGGCGGATGATCTGCTCGATCGCCAGAACGAACAGCAGCGACAGGCCGAGCGTCGGCAGAAACACGGCCAGCGCGACGACGAGGCCGAGCACGAGCGGCGCCAGGCGCGGCTCGGGCGACAGCGCCGGCGGCGCGCCGAGAGCGCCCCGCGGGCGCCGGCGCCACCACATGACCGCCGAGGAGACGACCAGCAGGAGATAGCCGATCGCGGTGAGCAGGCCGAGCAGCTGGTTCAGCCAGCCGAACAGCTGGCCCTCATGGGCGGCGATGCCGATCCCGAACAGGCGGTCGATCAGCGGCGCGCTGAAGAAGCCGCTCTCGCGCAGCGTCTCGAAGCTGGTCGGATCGAGCTCGACGGTCCGGCGCAGGGGGCGGTTCTGGGTCGTCGACTTCACCACCCAATTGGGCTTGCCGGCTGCGGGCGGGGCAATGGTCACCGGATCGGCGAGGCCGAGTCCCGCCGCGGTCGCCGCCGCTTTGTCGAAGCCGAGCGGCGGCCGGCCAACGGGCATTGCGCCGCCATGATGGCCATGGTGGCCGGCGTGCGGATCGGCGCTGGGCGCCGGCGCCGCCTGCTGGAAGCCCTCCTTGCGCTGCGCCTGCTTCTCGTCGGGCCCGGTGGTCCAGTCCTGCTTGACCATCGCCTGCTCGCCGAGGCTGCGCAGATAGCGGAAGCTCTTGCCCCAGACAGTGGTCCAGGGGAGGGCGGTCAGCAGCAGGAACAGCGCGAAAAAGGAGATCCAGAAGCCGGTGACCGCGTGCAGATCGCGCCAGAACAGGCGTCGGCCGGACGAAAGGCGCGGATAGAGAATGCCGGCGAGGCTCTGCGAATCGCGCGGCCACCAGAGATAGAGGCCGGTGACGATCATGACGATCGCCCAGGCGCCGGCGAGCTCCAATGCGATATGACCGGGCCCGCCGAGCAGCATGTCGCCATGAATGTCGCCGGCGAGACGCGACGGACGGAAGCGCTCGTCCTCTATGGTCAGGATTTCGAGCGTGTCGGGTCTGACCAACACGCGAAAATTCACGAATTCTTCGGCGGGCGCGGCGGCGACATTCTTGGAGAAGAGCACGCGCGCGGCGTCTCGAGGGTCGGCGCGCAGCTCGATCCCGGTGAGGCGCGCGTCGGGCATCGCCGCCTGTGCGGCGGCGACCTGCTCGTCCAGCGATCTCGGCGCGCCCGACAGCGTCAGTTGATCGTAAGGGCGGTCGAGAAAGGCGTCGATCTGCGGCTTGAACAGATAGATCGCGCCCGTGATCGTCAGCACGAAGACGAACGGCAGGCAGAAGAGGCCAGCGTAAAAATGCCAGCGCCAGATGACGCGATATGCGGCCGAGCGATAGGTCGCGCGATCGGCGCCCTCGCTGCGAATGACGATGTTCATACGGGCCTCCTCGACATCTCGCTCGGCGCCCCGTCCGGTCGGTGGAAAGCATCCGAGGTCGTCGCTCGCGTTCCGCGTCGCGAGCCAGGGGCGAAGCTACATCGGCGCCGAAACCCGGGCAAGGCGGCAGTCCCCGCTGGTGTCGGCGCGCCTCCTGACCCAAATGACGCATCCGCTTCAAAAACACGTCATGCAACGCCGCTAAGTCCCCTTTCGCGCAACCAAAATGGGGGCTTACCACAATGCATGTCACGCGCGCTCATATCACCGCCGCGCTCGCTCTGGCGCTGGCGGCTACTCTCTCCGCGCCGGCCGACGCCGGCAAAGGACGCTTGGATTTCGACCGCCGTCACGGCCCGACCCACGGCCAGCCGCTGCAGGCCAGGGACTGGGTCCTGGCCGACGAGCAGCAATTCTTCCTGCACCAGCCGGCAAACTCCTTCACCGGACTCTATCGCACGCAGGGAATCGCGGTCCATGGCGACCGCTGGTTCTTCTCCTGGCAATATGGACTGGAGATCGCCAATAAGAAATTCGAGACGGTGAAGAGGAACTCGTCCTTTTCGCTGCCTTTCAATCTGACGCCCGGCATTCCGCCGGCGCTGCTGGCGCAAGGTCTCGATCACATCGGCGACATCGATTATCACGATGGGATCATCTACGCCCCGCTCGATACGACGAATGGCTACACCAACGGCCATGTCGCGCTCTTCGACGCGCGCGATCTCAGCTACACGGGCGTTTCCTATGAGCTGACCGGCGCGCCGAGCAATCCCAAGAAGGATATCGCCAGCTGGGTCGCGATCGACCACGAGCGGCATCGCGGCTATGGCAAGGAATGGCAGAGCGGCAACACGATCAATGTGTATAGCCTGCCCGGGTGGAAATGGACCGGCGTCATCACGCTGGACACGGCGCTCGAAAGCATTCAGGGCGCGAAGGTCCATGGCGATTGGCTCTATATGTCGTCGGATAATTCGACCCAGTCGATCTATCGCGCCAATCTGCGCACGGGCAAGGTCGAGGAATTGTTCCAGCTGCCCAAGCCGGAGGGCGACCGCGAGGTCGAAGGAATAGCGGTGAAGGAAGGCCGTGATGGCTCGCTCGATCTCTATGTCGAGCTGATCGTCGATCCGGATCGCTCCGGACAGGATCTGGCCAATAAGAATCTGCGCGTGTCGCTCTATCATTATCGCCGCGCGGGGCACGGCCGATCCGACTCGCGGGATTGATCTGTCGGCTTCCCGAGGCGTGACGAGATTCGCGCGGCGTCCGCGCCGCGCTTTTTCAATCATCCAGCGGGTGAGCGCCGTCGAAACAGGCGAGCCGGTAAGAAGCCCGCACCCGTGAGAACATGCGGGCTTCTTACCGGCTCGGAAATTCAGCCGCCCAAAGGGCGGTTCGCGCCGAGAAATTAGATCTCGGCGGACTCGTAGCTGGTGATTTCCATGCCGACGCAGACTTCGACGATCACCGGAGCGGTCCAGGCCATGTCACTTCCTCCATTTGAAGAATTCGCCCTTTCGAGGCGATGTCTCATCCTGCTTCTCTCGCTGTTTCCGCATGAGCCGGCAGGTTTGAGCTGGGCCGAGGAGTAGCATGAAGGCCCTTTTCACGCAATTCGGCATTTTGAGACGCACGCCGTTCAAATTTTCCCATTTTAGCGGCAAGCATCTGAAAATACGAGGGCAGGCGGCTTGCGAACGCCCGAGCGACGGGCAAATGTCCCATGCCGCGCCGATAGATATGCGGCTCAATATTTCAGGCCCGTGTCGCACAGCACCGTCGCCACCGTGGCGTCCCGCCTTAGCCGACCCGATTGCAGGAGAATCGCCGCGGCGCAGACATTCGCCGCCGCCGAGTAGCCGACATGAAGGCCCTCTTTTCTCGCGAGCGCGCGGCGCCAGCGCTCGGCCTCTTCGTCGCCGACGCCGAGGCTCATATCCATCAAGGACGGATCCCAATGCGGCGGAATCGAGCCATAGCCGACGCCTTGCAGCAAATGCCGGGGTTGCACGACGACTTCGCCGGCGAGCGGGCGGCAGCCGCGCGGCTCGACCGCCGCGCAGATCGTGGCCGGGGCGACCGCCTTCAGCGCCCGGGCCACGCCCATGAAGGTGCCGCCAGCGCCCACGGCCGCCACAAAGCCGTCCGGCGGACGCCCGAGCTGTTCGATGATTTCGGGACCGGTGGTCGCCTCATGCGCGGCGATCGCCTCTTCAGCATGGAACTGATCGACGTAAAATCCGTCGCGCTCGCTCGCGATCCGCCGGGCGGCTTCCGCCGCTGCCGCTATGTCGCGACCCGTCACCCGGCCCGGCTCGCCGTCGATCTGAGCGACGAGGACGACCTCGGCGCCCAGAGCCTCCAGCATCCTCGCGCGCGCCGCGCTGTTTCCGGCCGACATGGTCACGATCAGCGGATGGCCGAGCGCCGCGCAGACGACGGCGAGGCCCGCGCCCATATTGCCGCTGGTCATCTCGACCACCGTCATGCCGTTCCGCAAGCGGCCGTCCGCGCGGGCGGCGAGGAGAATGGCTTTCGCGGCGCGATCCTTGACGCTGCCGCCCGGCTGCAGAAATTCCGCCTTGGCGACGATTCGGCCCGGACCCGTGTAAGCCCGCGCCAGGGCGACCAGGGGCGTTTTGCCGATCAGATCGATGGCGGATGCGACGAGCACGCCCTCACCAGATCATCCAATGAGCTTTTTCAGCCCCCGCAATGTCCGGGCGTCTCAGCCCAGGGCAATCGGGTGCAGGACTATAGCCCCATCGCCCTCGTCCCGAGGAGCCCGCGAAGCGGGCGTCTCGAAGGACGGCAACGGGGAGAAACCTTTGATTTCGCCCAGCGGCCGCCCTTCGAGACGCCGCCTGCGGCGGCTCCTCAGGACGAGGGTTGGGGATTTTTATCCTTCACCCGATTGCCCTGGTCTCAGGCCGGAACCAGTATCTCGCCCTTGCCGTACACTGCCGTATCGCCCGCAAAGCGCTGCAGCCGGCCGGACAGCAGGCGCGAGGCGCCGCGGCTCTCGGGAGCCAGCGATTTGGCGAACAGCTTGGCGAAGCCGAGATTATGCGCGCCGCAATCGACATAGGTCGGGCCGAGCGCGCGTTGCTCGGACAAAACGATCGAGGCGCGCTTGTTGAGATAGCCGATGCGCTCGCCCGCCTCTCCGAGCACGATGATGGTGCCGGCGATCGCGCGCGAGCCGAGATCGTCGCCCGCGTCGCCCTCGACGATGATGATGCCGCGGCGCAGACGGTCGCCGCAACGCGCGCCGACGCTGCCGCGCACGATCACGCGGCCGCCCGACATGCCGGGAATCTCGCCGGCGAGCGGCCCGCCGAGGAAATCGCCGGCGTCGCCATAAATATCGATGAGCGCGCCGGCGGACTGCGAGGCGGCGTAGGGGCCGGCGTCGCCGGCCACCGTGATCGTCCCGCCCTTGGCCGACCGGCCGAGCTGCGCGCCGACGTCGCCCTCGACATGAATCTCGAAGCCGGGCAGCAGCTTGGCGCCGAGAAGGTCGAAGCGATCGGAGCCGCCGTCGAAGCGCACCGAGGTCGCCTCGCCGAGCCGCACTTTGAACAGGTCGCCGACGGTCACGGTCTCGCGCGTCGTGCCGATGGAAATCCCCTCGATCTCCTTCGCCGAGCGGCCGACGAGCCGGTCCGGCGTCAGGAGCGAGAGGTCGAGCCGCTGGTCGGGCTCGGCTTTCAGCGTGAAGAGAAGCGGCTTCACTTACACGAGATCCTTCAGATGATAGTGGAAGGGGCCGAGCTTTCCGCCGTAATTTCCGGCGCCGACGCGCTTGGCGCCGGTCTTGGGGCCGAGCGCGACGATCGCCTTGATGCCGGCGCGCATCGCCGCCGCGACCGCCTCGCTGGTCAGGCCGTCGATGACGATCTCCAGCACGCAGCCGATATCGGCGTCGAGCGCGCTGTCGGTCGCGCCGCGCAGGGTCGGACAATAGGCGTCATTGGTCGAGGCGCCCATGCCCTTATATTTCGAGCCGACCTTGGAGCCGGAGCGCACGACGCCGCCGGGGAAGGGCGCGATCGCGTCGGGCGTCGCATGGACGGCCTCGACGGCCGCCTCGGTCGCGCGCATGGTGCTCGCCCAATCCTCGCCCATGATCAGCAGATTGCCGCCGCCCACCGATTTCTTGGTGAGGCCGACCTGGCTCTCGACCAGGAACTCGCCGTCCATCACTGGCACGCGCCAATAGCGGCGGCCGTCGATGGCCTTGGAGATCTGCCATTTGTCGCCGAACTGGCGCATCGAATCGCCGACCTTGATCTTCGCCTCGCCGTCGAAGGCGGAGAAGACGGCCGAGCCGGGACAGGTCAGCACGCATTGGCCGATGCGATTGACGAGCGCCTTCTCGACGCTCTTGGGTGAGAAGCCGAACAGCAGCACGCGCACGCCCGGACGTCCGTCCGGCGTCTCACGCGCGGTCAATTCGCAATCTATGCCGGCCTCGCAGTCACAGCCGATCACCGATGTGGCGTAGCCGGTCATGGTGGTCGCGGCCTGAAGGGCCCATTTGCGGGTCGGCGCCGTGACGACGACGCCCGAGCCTGTCATCGGAAAAGCCTCGGCGAAGCTCTCGTCGATGCGGATTCCCTTGCGGATCAATGGCGGCACGGGACCTCCGAAAATCTCGCCGACGCGGGAAGAGCCGCGTCCTGCACTTCGAACAGCGCACGCGGCAGGCCATAGAGCCCCTCGTAATATTTGTCGAGGCGGCTGTCGATCTGGCGATCATATTCGGGCCGCACGCGCAGCGTCCTCCCTCTGGTGTAATGTGAAACCTTGCCCTCGCGCACGACGAACTCGCCGTCCTTGAAGACATAGGCCGCGTTGCGGAACATCGCCGCTCTGTCGGCCTGGAGCTTGTAGATCGCGATATCGGCGACCGCGCCCTCGCCCAATTGGCCGCGATCCTCGAAGCCATAGAGCCGGCGCGGCGCGGCGCGGGTCATCGTCGCGATCTCATAGAGCGTGTATTCGCGCTTCAGCGCCGGCAGATTGGTGAGCTCGAGCACCTCGGCCGGCAGGCGCGAGCAATATTGCGCCCGGCGATCGGCGCTCATCAGCAGCGCGAACACTTCCGGATAGGTGGTGAAGGGCGCGCCGTTCGGATGGTCGGTGGTGAAGAACACCTGCATCGGATCATCGCACAGCAGGAACAGCTCGAGGCCCGCCGCCCATTGCACGGCGTTGAAGAAATCCGAGACGCGATAGGAGTAGGGCACGACGCCGAGCCCGTTCGAATCGCCGTCGAAGATGACGCCCTTCTTCGGCCGCCCGCCGGGCAGGCTGTTGAACTGCTTCATCACATCGGAGGAGATGGTCACGATGTCGGAGAACATCACCTGGCCGACATCGACCGTGACATTCTTGTTGGCGTTGATCTTCTCGGCGAATTTCGCCGCGGCCGAGGAGAAGCCGTTCTTGCCCTCGGTCCCATAGGCATAGAATTGCACATGGGCGAGATGCAGCGGCAGGCCCTGCGAGGCGTCGATCGTCGCCAGCGCCGTCTCGACATTGCCGGGCAGGCCGAGATTGTTCATGTGCAGATGCAGCGGATGACGAATCTTCGTCGCATTCACCGCCTGCTGCAGCTTCTGGAAAATCTGCCGCGAGGAGAGGCCGTATTCCGGAACCTCGTCGTCGAGCGAGAAATGGCGGATGTTCTGCTTGAAGGCGTCGACCCCGCCGGCGTTCACGCATTTGACGCCGATCGCCCGCGTCGCCTCCAGCGTGGCGCCGATATAATCGACGATGGACTCCTGGCTCGCGCGGTCGCGGAAGGCGGCGAGGAGGAAATCCTCATTGCCGAGGACCGTCAAAAAACCCTTGTCGATGATCGGAATGTCGGCGAGCTCGAGATGGGCGTGCAGCGCGTGATGCGGCGAGATCGCCGGCTCGATGACGGTCGTATAGCCCATTTGCGCATAGAGGCGGCCGGTCTCGAAGGTCGACCAGCCGGCGGTCGACAGCGGCGTGTCGGCCGGGCGCGGCCGATGGGCGCGATGCGCTTCGGGCAGCAGCAGCCGCGCCGTGTTCACGCCGCCGCCGGCGATATGCGAGTGAATGTCGATCGCGCCGGCCATCACCACATGGCCGGAGACGTCATGCTCCACATCGGCCGCGCGTCCCTCGGGCGCGACGATGCGGCCGTCCTCGAAATAGAGGTCGGCGATCTCGTCGACGCCGTTGACGGGATCGACGACATGGCCGCCGTGAAGACGGGTCAGCATGGCGCGTCCTCCGAAGGGCCGATCAATTGCGGCATGCGACCTCCGCATAGACGCTCTTGCCGGCGAGCGCCGATTCGGGAACCTCGAAGATCGCGCGCGAGAGGCCGTAGACATCGTCGTAATAAGCGTCGAGCCGCTTCTCGATCGCGCGGTCGTAGCCCGGGCGAATGCGCAGGGTCTTGCCCTTCACATATTTCGTCACCGCGCCGTCGCGCACGACCAGCTCGCCGTCCTTGAAGACATAAGCGGCGTTGCGGAACATGCCGGCCTTGTCTCTCTGGTCCTTATAGACGGCGATGTCGGCGATGGAGCCGGCGTCGAGCCGGCCGCGATCGGTAAAGCCATAGAGGCGCGCCGGCCCGACGCGGCTCATCAGCGCGATCTCGTTCAGCGTATATTCGCGCGTGATCGAGGGCAGGGTGGTCACATCCCGCACCTCGGCCGGCAGGCGCTCCAGCCACTGCGCGCGCAGCTCGGCGCTCATCAGCAGCGCGAACAGCTCCGGATAGGTGGTGAAGGGCCCGCCATTGGGATGATCCGTGGTGAAGAAGACCTGCAGAGGGTCCTCGATCAGCAGGAACAATTCCAGCCCCGCGGCCCACTGGACGGCGTTGTAATAGTTCGAGATGCGATAGGCGTAGGGCACGACGCCGCCGCCATTGGCGTCGCCGTCGAAGATGACGCCCTTCTTCGGGATCGCGCCTTCCAGCCTGCCGTATTGGCTCAGCACGTCGGAGGAGATGGTCACCGTATCGGAGAACATCACTTGGCCGACGTCGACTGTAATGTTTTTATTGGCGTTGATCTTTGCCGCGAGCGCGGGCGCCGCAGAGGAGAAAGCGCTCTTGCCCTCGAGCCCATAGGCGTAGAACTGCACATGAGCGAGATGCAGCGGCAGGCCCTCGGCGGCGTCGATCGTCGCGAGCGCCGTGTCGATATTGCCGGCGATGCCGAGATTGTTCATGTGCAGATGCAGCGGATGCGGAATGCCGACCGTCTGCGTCGCCTTCTGCAGCGAGGTGAAGATCTGCCGCGAGGTCACGCCATAGAAGGGCACGATCTCGTCGAGCCCGAAGGCGCGCATGTTCTGCTTGAAGGCGTCGGCGCCGCCGGGATTAATGCATTTGAGCCCGAGCGTGCCGGTCGCCTCGACCGTCTGCGCGACATAATCGGTGATGGCGGTCTCGCTCTCGTTCGAGCGCAGCGCAGCGAGCAGGAAGTCGTCATTGCCGAGGACGGTCAGCGCGCCCTTGTCGATGATCGGCACGTCGCCGAGCTCGAAATGGGCGTGCAGCGCGTGATGCGGCGCGACGGCGGGCTCGACCACCGTCGTGAAGCCCATCTGCGCATAGAGCCGGCCGGTCTCGAAGGTCGACCATTTGGCGGTCGAAAGCGGCGTGCCGTCGAGCCGCGCGCGGATCGAGCGATGCATCTCGGGCAGCAGCAGCCGCGCCGAATTCACATTGCCGCCGGCGATATGGGAATGGATGTCGATCGCGCCGGCCATCACCACATGGCCGGAGACGTCGATCTCTTCGTCCGGCGCGCGGCCGTCCGGGGCGACGATGCGCCCATCCTCGAGATAAACATCGGCGACGCCGTCGACGCCGTTGAAAGGGTCGACGACATGGCCGCCGCGCAAACGAGTCAGCACGGCAGATCCTCCGAAAATTTGGCGCTGATGGCGGCGATCGCCTCCGCGACGGTCGGCAGCTCGGCCGGCGCGCCGGCGCGGCGCAGCACCAGCGAGCTGGTCTCCTGCGCGAACTCGACCGCGTCATAGTTTTCGCCCGGCTTGCCGACGGCGATGAAGAGGCCGCGCTTCGGCGCAGAGCCGGGCGGCCCCAGCGTGATCAGCGGAATATCGTCGCTCTCCCAGGGCGGGGCCTCGCCGTCATAGGCGGAAATCCACAAGGCCGCGTCGGCCTCGCCGCTGTCGACGAGGCGCGAGGCCTCGAAGCGCCAGGTGTCGTGCTCGGGATAGCCGCGGCCGAAGCCCGTGCGCGGCGGAAAGCCGGTCATCCAGGCGGAGGCCTGCAGCACGCCGGTGGCGCCGGAGCGGCCGCCGATCGGCACGCCGGTGAAGCGGGTCGTGACGTTGAGATCGGCGATCATGCCCTGCAGCATTTCGACGATCAGCGGATCGAGCCCGGCCGCCGCCCATACGGCGACGCCGAATCGCGCCGCTCTGAGCGCCTCGGCCGCCGCGTCGATCTTCTTCAGCGCGGCGGGGGCGAGCGCCGCCGGCCGTCCGCCGACGCGCGCCCGAAGCGCCCCGAGCACGCCGGCGAGGTCCTGCTCGGTGGCGGCGATCGTCTCGATCTCGACGCCGTCGAGCTTGGCCTCGTTGCGCTTGGGGCCGATCCACAGCACGCGGCGCTTGCTCGTCCCGCCGTGGATCGTCTCCTTGTCGAGCGCGAGACGATCGAAGATTCCGGGCCAATAGCTCTGCAGGCCGGGGCCGACCAGCAGCACGAGATCGGCGCGCACGCGCGCCTCGTTCGGCGTCGTCACGAACACGCCGGCCGAGCGCAGCACCTCGAGATCGGTCAGCGAATCGCGCGAGGCGAGATGATCGAAAGCGCCGCGCAGCCGCTCGGCCAGGAGGATCGCCGCCTGCGCGCCGGCGACATCGGCCCCGAGGCCGGCCACCAGCGGAAAGCTCGCCTCTTGCAGAATTTTCGCGGCTTGTTCGTAGGCGTCTTCGGAAGAAATGGATTTGCCGTCGAGCGTCGCGTTGCTCATTGCCTCAACCGATGTTTCCACCCGCCCGGGTTTGCGCCCGCGCCCTTTTTGTCCGCCCCTCGGCTCGCCGCGGGCGAAGGCAAGACCGGCGCCGACCCCTCGCCGGGGCCCGCGTCGCGCGCTATGCCTATCAGCCGCGGCGCAGGAAGTCGAGACATCGAAGCGCCTCAATTATGCTCTTCGGCTTCGGAGGGCGGCAATGTAGGCCGAAGCCCGCCCCGACCTCCAGCCCCCTCATCCTGAGGCGCTTTTCGCCGAAAGCGAAAAGCCTCGAAGGATGTTCCAGATCGCGCGGCGTCCCACCCTTCGAGACGCCCGCTTCGCGGGCTCCTCAGTGAGGGGCCGGGTTTTTGGCTGTCACTGTCGAGAAGGAGCCTCCGCATGGCGAACGCCGCCGCCCCCGAAACCGTCTTCGCCCTTTCGGCCGCGACGCCGCCGGTCGCCGACGAGCGGCCGACCCGTCGCGTCATCCACGGCCGCGTCCTCGACGACCCCTATTCCTGGCTCGCCGCCGAGAACTGGCGCGAGGTGCTGAGCGACCCCGCGACGCTGCCGGACGACATCGCCGCGTTGGTGAGGGCCGAAAACGCCTATTGCGAGGCCGTGCTCGCCCCGCTCGGCGGCTTGCGCGAAAAGCTGCAGGCGGAGCTGCGCGGCCGCATCAAGGAGGACGACAGCGATCCGCCGTGGCCGGACGGGCGCTTCGCCTATTTCGACCGCTATCGCGAGGGCGGCGAGCATGTGCTCTATTGCCGCACGCCGCGCGGCGGCGGCGCCGAACACATCCTATTCGACGGCGACGAGGAGGCCGGCGACACGCATTTCTTCGACATCGGCCAGGTCGACCATTCGCCCGATCACGCTCAGATCGCTTGGAGCGTCGACGACAAAGGCTCGGAATATTATTCGATCCGCACGCGCGCGCTCGAAGACGGCGAGGACCGCCCCGACATCGTCGCGCACACGGACGGCTCCTTGGTGTGGAGCGCGGATTCGCGCAGCTTCTATTATGTGCGCGTCGACGAGAATCACCGCACGACGCAAATCTTCCGCCACGACGTCGGCGCCGATCCATCGGCGGATGTTCTGACCGTCGAGGAGCCCGATCCGGCCTGGTTCGTGTCTCTGCATCGCAGCCGCTGCGGGCGATTCGCCATTGTCGCGATCCGCGGCCATGATGCGAGCGAATGCCATCTGATCGACCTGCGCGACAAGGATGCGGCGCCTCGACTCGTCGCGCCGCGCGAAGCAAAGCTCCTTTACGACGTCGAGCCGCATGGCGATGATCTCTACATCCGCGCCAACGCCGACGGCGCCGAGGATTTCGCGATTTTCCGCGCCCCGCTGACGAGCGCCGCGCGCGCGGATTGGCGCCCGGTCGTGCCGCATGTCCGCGGACGTCTCATCGTCATCGGCACCGTCTATGCGCGCCATCTCGCTTGGGTCGAGCGCGAGAACGGCCTGCCGCGCATCGTGATCCGCGATCTCGTCAGCGGCGAGGATCATGCCATCGCCTTCGACGAGGAGGCCTATGCGCTGCGCCTCCAGCCGGGCGTCGAGTTCGACACCGATATTTTGCGCTTCACCTATTCCTCGATGACGACGCCAGAGGAGACCTATGATTACGACATGCGCGCGCGCACGCGCGTGCTGCTGAAGCGCGAGGAAATCCCTTCGGGCCATGATCCGCGGAATTATGTGACGCGGCGCCTGTTCGCGCGCGCGGCGGACGGCGCGGAAGTGCCCGTCACTCTGCTGCACCGCGCCGATCTTCACCTCGAGGGCGGCGCGCCGACCTTGCTCTACGGCTATGGCGCCTATGGGCATCCTCTGTCGGCGAGCTTCGACAGCCATGCTCTGTCGCTGGTCGACCGCGGCTTCGTCTATGCGCTCGCCCACACGCGCGGCGGAACCGACAAGGGTTGGAGCTGGTACGAGAACGGCAAGCTCGAGCGCAAGCCGAACACATTCTCCGACTTCATTGCCGTCGCGCGCCATCTGATCGCGACCGGCTATGCGAGAGAGGGCGGGATCGTCGCGCAGGGCGCGAGCGCCGGCGGCTTGCTGATGGGCGTGATCGCCAATGAGGCGCCGGAGCTGTTTGCCGGAATCATCGCCGGCGTGCCCTTCGTCGACGTGCTGAACACGATGATGCGCGACGACCTGCCGCTGACGCCGCCCGAATGGGAGGAATGGGGCAATCCGATCGCCGACGTCGCCGCCTACGACCGCCTGGCCGCCTATTCGCCCTATGACAATGTGGCGGCCAAATCCTATCCCGCGATCCTCGCGCTCGCCGGCCTCACCGATCCGCGCGTGACCTATTGGGAGCCGCTGAAATGGGCGGCGCGCCTGCGCTCCGCGATGACCGGCGGCGGGCCCGTCCTGCTGCGCACCAATATGGAAGCCGGCCACGCCGGCGCCTCGGGACGTTTCGAGCGGCTGGAGGAAGTGGCGCTGGAATGGGCGTTCGCGCTCGCCTGCGCGGGAAGGGCGGGAGCGTAGCGACGATCGTGACGCGCAATGTCGCGGACTTCGAGCCGATGGGCGTGGCGGTGGTGAATCCTCGGGGCTGAGGCGGCCTCGGCGAGGCGTTTTGAAGCGTATCCTGCCAGTCGACGCGAGGAAGCGGCGCGCCGTCGCCGCATCGCTGCGACCGCGCGCCTCCCGATCCGTGTCTCGAGCAGTTGTCCGATCCGAGTGGATCGAAAACGGCTCCAGCTTTTTTGATTTGGAGCGAATGCTGATCGATCGATCGATTCCGTTCGATCGGAAAGCGCTCTAGAATTTCACCTTGACCGAGCCGATGAACGTCCGCGGCGCGCCGTAATTCGCATAGGCGCCGCTGCTCGCTTCGAAATATTTGGCGTCGCCGATATTCCTCACATTGAGTTGAGCTTCGATCGGCAGTCCTTCGATGACGGTTCGGCGGCCGAGCATCGCGTCGAAAGTGACATAGCCCGGGAGAGCCCATGAGTTCGTGGCGTTGCCCTCGCGCAGTCCGACCGCGTAGAAGCCGGCGCCGAAGGTCCAGCCGTCTTTCTGTCCCGGCGCCGTGTCATATTTCGCCCACAGATTGCCGGCGTGGCGCGGGACGCCGGGCCAGCGCTTTCCGAGCTGAGCGGCCGTGCCCGTCGCCGTGTCTCTGATGATGATCGCGTCATCATAAGTGTAGCTGCCGATCACGCTGACATTGTCGGTGAGCTTTCCGGCCAGGTCGGCTTCGACGCCGCGGCTGCGCACTTCGCCGGATGCGAGCATAAAGCCCACATGCACGGGGTCGGGGGAGAGAACATTGGTCCGGTGCAATTCGAATGCGGCGATCGACCCTGTTATCCTGCCGCCGAAGAGACTGGCCTTGCCGCCGATTTCGAATTGCCACGCCTCCTCCGGCTTGAACTGCGTCCCGTCGAAGCTGAGAGAGGTGGCGTTCGAATTCGCGAAGGATTGCGAATAGCTGGAATAGAGGGAATAATCCGGCGTCGGCTTGAACAGCAATCCGGCGTTCGGCGAAAATTTGCGCTCTGTTGGATTGCCTTTGCCCAGCGGGCTGTAGTGACCGTCACAGAAAGGAAAACATTTCGGCGTGGCCGGTCCGTATATATCGGAGCCGGAAGCGACCGAAACGCCGTACACCTCCGCGCTGGCGTCGAATGCGACATCATAGCGGCCTCCCAACAGCAGATGGATCGAGTCTTCATACGAAATGTCGTCCTGAATATAATATCCGAAGTCCTGCTGCTTCGAGCGAGAAAGGATATTTCCTCGCGAATAGGCGTGCTCTTCGGCAATCTGGGACCAGTTCCCGCCGCCATAGACCGGCGCAAAAACATTGAACAAGGGAAACTCCGGGCCCGGGCCCTGTGGATTGTCGCCCTTGCTGATGCTGTGGTAATCGAAATAATCGAAGCCTAGCAGCAAATTATGCTTCACCGGGCCGGTGTGCAGCTCTCCGCTGAAATCGAGGTTGAGGGAATAGGTGTCGCGCGTAAAATATGTCCAGCTGACGCGACGCGACATATCGCCGGTCTTCAGGTTGAAGCTGCGATAGAGGATGTATTCTTGATCCTCGTCGGCGCGAGCGTAATGAAAGCGGTTCGTCACCTTCCACGCATCGTCGAAGCGATAGGTCCATTCCCCATAGACCAAGATGCGCTCGGCGGTGCTGGGAAAATTGCCGAACATCGACGGATCGTTCTGTGTCCAATTGCGCGGAAGATCGGCCGGGCGGCCGACGATCCCCGGCGCCCTGTAGGACAGGGCCATTGCTGGAATTTGTTGCCCGAACTGGCCCAGATTGGTCGATTTATTGTTGTAGTATTCGATCTGGATATCGCCGTCGAACTGCATGGTCGGCCGCCAGGACAGAGCGCCATAAACTGCGCCATTGTCGCGGTGGCGGAAATCGATGAAATCATCGGCATGGTCATAGACGCCGATCACCCGATAGAGCAGCGTCTTATCCTTGTCGATCGGCCCGGTGACATCGACGGTCGTGCGCGACAAGCCCCAGCTGCCGAACTGCTCCTGAACGCTGTAGGCAGGCTCTTCCTCGGGCTTTTTCGTGACGAAATTCACGAGGCCTCCCGGTTGAACCCGGCCAAAGAGCATGGCGACCGGTCCTTTGACGATCTCGACGCGGTCGACGAATGACACGTCCTCGGATCCGGTGACGCCGAATAGCTTGAGATTGTTGCGGTAGGTGCTGTTCGAGTTGGTGAAGCCGCGAAGGAGATAGCTGTCGTAGAAGGCGCCGGTCTGCTGCACGCCCGATACGAATTTGACGGCGTCCTGCACGTTCAAGACCTGCGTGTCGTTCAGGACTTGATGAGGAATGACGACGATGGACCTCGGCGTATCGAGGATCGGAGCGCTGGTCTTCGTCGCCGAAGAGGATATCGCTCGCGAATATCCGAGCTCCTTGTCTGTTCTCTCGCGACCGGCAGAGGAGTGCCCCTCGCTGGTCGAGGGCCCGCGTTCCGCGTCGATATCGATTGTCGGCAGGGCCTCCTGAGTCGCCGCAGCCGACGAAAAAAAGATCATGGTCAACGCGCCGACGGAAACGCCGCGCGATAGAGTCGAACGAAGCATGGGAAATCTCCTGGTTCGGCGTCATCGGCCGTTCGAGCGCGAACAAAGCGCCGCAGCCGACAGGGTTGCGCTGTTCAGGAGAAAAACGGCGGCGCCCTCGAGGACCATGTGCTGATCCACCCGGCGAGCGGCGCCGTCGGATCGTCGGAAGACGACCAGCCTTCGATCTTCACAGGACGGACCGCGACAGGAGCGAGCCGCGTCGCTTTGAGCGCGCGATCGAGAGGCTGGCCTTGATCGTCGACGACGCACAGAATGCAGTCTCGCCGATGATCGTGGAGAGGCGCCGGCGTTCTGCCGTCCTCTGTCGTCGATGTCCGGCAATATTGGCCTGCGAGCGACAAATCCGGCGCGGAGACTTCGCGCAGGGCGGAGAGCGGACCGCCGTAAAGCAGCATCAACGCAGCGATCCACTGCAGAATCAGCGACCGCATCGCCCACCCGTCTTGCGTGGACGTCGCTCGACCGAATTGGCGCTGCTTGCTCACAGCATCGTCGTCCCGGATCGCAATTCTGATTTTGTCGCGCCGCGTTCGGCGATCGCAGACGGCTCGATCGGCTTCTCGATCGACACCGTGAGCCTCTCCTGGCTCGTTCGTCACCGTAATCGAGAAGAATTTCCTGAGAATTCCCCCACGGTTAAAGGGACGGCAGGATTTTCCGATTTGCTTTCGACAAGCGGGCGGGCGAGTCGCGCGCCGATTCTGCTTCGACTCGCGTCAAAGCTCGCTTGCTTCAGAAGTAGTTGAACTGGCGGAGACGGAGGGATTCGAACCCTCGATAGGGCTTTACAACCCTATAACGGTTTAGCAAACCGCCGCCTTCAGCCTCTCGGCCACGTCTCCGCTCGCCCCGCAGGCGTCCTGTCGGGGCGAAGGACATATGCCAAACCGACGAATCCTTGGCAAGAGGCCGTTCTCGTTCTTTCAGCCTCGGCTCGGCTCTTTGAGAGCGAGCGGCAGGCCGGCGGCGAGGAAGACGACGCGGTCGGCGGCCGCGGCGATCGCCTGATTGACCCGGCCGGCCTCGTCGCGGAACCGGCGCGCCAGAGCGTTGTCGGGCACGACGCCGAGGCCGACCTCATTGGCGACGAGCAGCAGCTCCTTTCCGCGCATCGCGGCGATGAGCCGCTCCGTCTCGCGGGGGACATCGCGCTCGGCGTGCATCAAATTCGACACCCAGAGCGTGAGGCAGTCGATCACGGCCGTTTCGTCCGCCGCGATCTCGGCCAGGGCGCCGGAGAGGTCGAGCGGCGCCTCGATCGTGCGCCAGGCCCGGCCGCGCTCGGCCCGGTGGCGCGCGATGCGCTCCGCCATTTCCGCGTCCAGGGCCTGCGCCGTCGCGATCATCACCGGCCGGCGGCCGCCGGCCTCGGCGCTGCGAAGCGCATAGGCGCTCTTGCCGGAGCGGGCGCCGCCGAGAACGAGGGTCGATGTCAAGGGCCGCACCTCTGCGTTGACGGACTTTGCGAGCCGCTGATATAGGGGCCCTCGCGACAGGTTCCCCGCGAGGGAACGAAAAAGCGCGTCCGTCATATGCCACTGGGCGGCGCTTCGAAAGCGCTCTGGGAAGGCGGCGGACCATCGCGACGACCCGCGAGCCAGGAGACCAAGCCTGGAGACCTGCCTGTCGCATCTGTCGGCCATGCGCGCGGGGCGCGGCGTGGCGCGGGGTTCCTCCGTCGACGGCGGTTCGCGCCGCTTCGGACCCGCATGGCCTGCGCCCCGGTCGACGTCTGAAAGGCCTTTCATGAGCAATTCGACCGCCTGCGCGGACCGGTGGGCGCGATGCCGGCGCTGATGGTGCAGGGATGCGGCTCGGATGTGGGCAAGTCGACCCTCGTCGCCGGCCTCTGCCGCGTCTTCGCGGATCGCGGCCTCGCGGTGCGGCCGTTCAAGCCGCAGAATATGAGCAACAACGCTGCGGTCGCGCGCGAGGGCGGCGAGATCGGGCGCGCCCAGGCGCTGCAGGCCCGCGCCTGCCGCGTGGAGCCCAGCGTCCATATGAACCCCGTGCTGCTGAAGCCGCAGAGCGACGTCGGCGCGCAGCTCATCGTGCGCGGCCGCCTGGCCGGCGAGCTGCAGGCGAAGGACTTCGTCTCGCGCAAGGCGGCGCTGCTGGACGTCGCGCTCGACAGCTTTCGCCGGCTCGCGGCCGAGGCGGATCTGGTGCTGGTGGAAGGCGCCGGCAGTCCGGCCGAGACCAATCTGCGCGCCGGCGACATCGCCAATATGGGCTTCGCCCATGCGGCCGATCTGCCTGTCGTGCTGGCCGGCGATATCGAGCGGGGCCATGTGATCGCCGCGCTGGTCGGCGCTCATGCGGTGCTGGACGCAGCCGACCGCGCCCGCATCCGCGGGTTCATCGTCAACAAGTTCCGTGGCGAGCCGAGCCTCTTCGACGCCGGCCGCCGCGACATCTTCGCGCGCACCGGCTGGCGCGATCTCGGCATGGTCCCCTGGTCGCCCGCGGCGCGGCGGCTGCCGGCCGAGGACGCCGTGGCGCTGGAGCGGGGGGCGCCCGCGGGCGCCGCCGGACGCGCTCTGCGCGTCGCCGCGCTGCTGTTCCCGCATATCGCAAATTTCGATGATCTCGATCCGCTGCGGGCCGAGCCCGGGGTCGACTTCGGCTTCATCGAGCCCGGCCGGGCCATTCCCGGCGACGTCGATCTCGTGATCCTGCCGGGAACGAAGACGACCATCGCCGATCTCGCCTTCTTGCGGGGGCAGGGCTGGGACATCGACATAGCCGCCCATGCGCGCAGGGGCGGGGGCGTGCTCGGCCTTTGCGGCGGCTATCAGATGCTCGGCCGCCGCATCGCCGATCCGCTCGGCCTCGAGGGACCCGCCGGCGAGGTCGAGGGACTCGGCCTGCTGGACCTCGAGACGACGCTCGGGAAGGACAAGGTCGTGCGGCCGGCGAGCGGCGCGCTCGCCGAGGGCGGCGCGGCCTATTCGGGCTATGAGATTCACGCCGGCGTCAGCCGGGGGCCGGCGCTCGGCCGCCCGCTGCTGCGGCGGTCGGACGGCTCGGGAGAGGGCGCGGTCAGCGCCGACGGACGCATCGCCGGCGCCTATGTCCACGGCCTCTTCGACCGCGGGAGCGCCCGCGAGGCGCTGCTCGCCCGTTTCGGCGGGACCTCCGCGGGCGGCGACCATGATGCGACGGTCGAAGCGGCGCTCGACGCGCTCGCCGAGACCGTCGCGCGCAGCCTCGATATTCCCGCCCTCGAGAGGATCGCCGGACTTTGACCTTTCATACGCCCGTTCTGCCGCCCTTCGATCCCGTCCTCGCCGCGCGCCTGCGCGCGCGCATAAACGGCCTGGCCAAGCCGCCGGGCGCGCTCGGCCGCCTCGAGGAGCTCGCCCTGCAGCTCGCCCTGATCCAGGAAACAGAGCGCCCGAGCATAGATCGCGTCGAGGCCTATGTGTTCGCCGGCGACCATGGGCTCACGGCGGAGGGCGTGTCCGCCTATCCGTCCGCCGTCACCGCCGCAATGGTCGCGACCTTCTTGGCCGGACGCGCGAGCGTCAACGCCCTCGCGGCGGCCTGCGGCGTCGAGGTGATCGTCGTCGACGCCGGCGTCGACGCCGAGCTGGCCGTCCATCCCGGCCTCGTTGCGGCCAAGATCCGGCGCGGCTCGCGCAATGCCGCGGTCGAGCCGGCGCTCACTGCGGCCGAGGCGGCGGCGGCGCTCGCGCGCGGCGGCGAGATCGCCGCGGCCTCGCAGGCCGAGGCTCTGGTCGTCGGAGAGATGGGCATCGGCAACAGCGCCTCCGCGGCGCTGATCATGCATCGTCTCGCGCCGGCGTCCCTGGCGGATTGCGTCGGCGCCGGCGCCGGACATGACGCCGCGGGCCTCGCGCGCAAGCTCGCGGCGCTGGAGCGCGCGGCCGCGCGCTCGGATGCGCGCGAGCCGCTCGCCGTTCTGGCCGAGTTCGGCGGATTGGAGATCGCCATGATGGCCGGCGCCTTCCTCGGCGGCGCGGCGGCGGGCAAGGCGATGGTGGCGGACGGATTTATTTCCAGCGCCGCGGCGCTCGTGGCCCTGCGCCTCTCGCCCGGGCTCGCCGAGCGGCTGATCTTCGCCCATGCCTCCGCCGAGCGCGGCCACGCCGGCATGCTGGCGGCGATCGGCGCGCGCCCGCTGCTCGATCTCGGAATGCGGCTCGGCGAGGGCAGCGGCGGCGTGCTCGCCGCGCCGCTCCTGCGCTCGGCCGCGCGGCTGATGAGCGAGACCGCCGCGCTCGAGGATGTGCTGGCCGGACGGCTGTGACGAGCCCGGCCGCGCTCGTTCGGCGCAGCCCCTTCTGTGGCGGCGCTGCAACAGAGGCCGATCTTTCGTGGAGCTTTCCTCGCGCGCCCTTGACTCGGCTCCGCCCCGAGGGTTCCGATGCGGGCATGGACGAGCTCGCGCTTTTGCTGCGGAGAATCGCCCGCGTTGTCATCGCGGGCCTCTTTGCATGGGGACTGATCGCGCAGAGCGTCGCCGCGGCGACGGCGACCGGCGGCTCCGCCCATGCCGGCGTCATGTCCGCGGAGCAGGCCTTTTGCGCCGAGCGCGGCGACCACCGTCCACATGGGCCCGAGCGTCATCTCCCTTGCTCCAGCTCCTGCTGCCTCTCGTGCCGATCCGCTCAACTCGGCGACCTCACGCTCCATCTGGCGTTTCCGGTCGCGAGCGAGTCTGTCTCGTTTCCCGCGGCGGACGGTCTCGAAGCCGAGCATTTTCTCGTCGTGGAAGCAGGTCCGCCGCCCGGCTGGATCGGCTCATGGTCGCAGCGAGCGCCGCCTCGCTGCTGAGCGCTCTCGCCCGAGCGCTTTTCGGCGCATGCGCCGGCGCGGCGCCGCCGCAACTGGCCGGAAAGCCCCCTTCGCTCCCTCTGGAGCCTCCCATGTTCGATGACAGGAAGTCGCTCGCCCGCGACTTGTTCGAGCGCAACCAACGCGCCATGCTGCGTTATTTCACGCGCAAGGTCGGCCGCGACGCGGCTCCCGATCTGCTGCAGGACGCGTTCGTGCGCGTTCTCGGACGTGGTCGGCTCGAGGCCGTCGCCGATCCGCCCGCCCTGCTGCAGAAGATCGCGATCAATCTCGCTCACGACTTCGCGCGCAAGCGAAAGACCGAGACGACCTATGTTCGCCCGGGACAGGATCAGGACGACGCGCCTTCGGATGAAGCGCCGCCAGAGGAGCGCATCGAATATGATCGCAAGTCGCGCCTGCTCGATTCCGCGGTCGACCGGCTCCCGCCCCGCTGCCGCGAGGTGTTCGAGCTCAGCATGGAGGACATGACGGTCGGCGAGATCGCCATGCGCCTCGGCATTTCCGACCGCATGGTGCGCAAGCACCTCGCCCATGCGATGCAGGTCTGCCGCGCCGCGCTCGATTGACGGGGCTTTTGATGATCTTCTCCGCCCGCGACGTCCTGCTTTCGGCCCGGCTTCGCCATAGGCTATACGAGATCGCAAGATCCGATTCTCGATCGGCGCGGCTCGGGGGCTCCGACGGACGTCGCCATGATCGATGACAGCGACCGCTCGCTCGCGGACGAGGCTCGCGCGGCGGCCATCGAATGGTGGGTCGTCTCGCGAGCGGGGTTTTCGCGCGAGGAGCGGGCGAAATTCGAGGCCTGGCTCGCGGCCGATCCCGTCCACGCGGAGGCCTATGCCGATATCGAGCGGACCTATGCGCAGGTTCGGCGCGTGCGGCGAAAGCATGTGCGGGTTGCGGCGCCGCGCCGGAGGCGGCTCGTTGCCGCAGTGGCGCTCGCGGCCGCGGCGAGCCTCGCGCTCTGGCTTGCGCTTCGCCCGATCTCGATCTTGCTGCGGGCGGATTTTGCGACGGGAACGGGCGAGACCCGCATGGTGACGCTCGACGACGGCTCCAAGGTCACGCTCGACGCAAGCTCGGCGATCGCGCTGCGTTTCGACGCCGGCGAGCGGCGCGTCGAGCTGCTCGAGGGCGAAGCCTGGTTCGAGGTCGCGGCAGATCCGGCGCGGCCCTTCGTCGTGGAGGCCATGGGCGGAACGATCACCGCGCTCGGCACGGCCTTCGACGTCGACATCGTCGATGGCGGCGCGCGCGTCTCGGTCGGCCAGCACAGCGTCGCCGTCGCCAGCAATGGCGAGACGGTCGTCGTCGGCGAGCGCCAGCAGACCAGCTATGAGACGCAGGCGCCGCCGGCGCCCCCGTCGCCGGCGGCGCGCAGCCTCGCGGCCTGGCGGCGGGGCAGCCTCATTTTCGAGGATCGGCCTCTCGGCGAGGCGCTCGCGGCGCTCGGCCGCTATCGCCGCGGGCGCGTCCATTGCGCGACGCGGGAGATTTGCGCGCGGCCGGTGACGGCCGTGCTCCCCGCCGACGATCCGCGCCAAGCGCTGCGCGAGATCGAGCTGTTTCTCGGCCTGCGCTCCGTCCGCTTCACCGAGCTGATGGTCGTCCTCTACGAGTGAAAGGCGGCGGCTCGCCGACAGTTCCGCCCATTCCGGCATGAGCGGATTTTCAAATTTTTTCTCACCGATCGAGGTTCCGAATTGTCGACCTCCACGTGGAGCAAAGCAGGAGCGTCGCAGCTCCGGCGAACGACATGCGGAGGATCGAGAGATGGAACGGCAGGCGGCGCGATCGAAAACGTCTCGTGAGGGCAAGGACATGGAGTCGGTGCTGGCGGCGGTGGCGATGAGCGCTCTCGCCATTGGATCGCCCTCCGCCCCGGCCGAGGCGGCCGTCCCGCCGCAGGACATATTGTCCGACGCTGTCATGGATTATGCGATTCCGGCGGGCTCGATGTCGACCGCGCTCACCGCCTTCGCGGAGAGCAACGGACTTCATCTGCTGTATGACGCGCGCGCGACGCGGCGCCTGACCTCGCCGGGACTTTCCGGCCGCCACGGGCTGCGCGAGGGGCTCGAGCGGCTGCTCGCCGGCACCGGCTACAGCTATCGCTTCGCCGAGGTCGACGGGAATGTCTCGATCGTGCTGGCGCAGGCGGACACGGTGCGCAACGACGCCGGGGCCGAGGCGCTGCCGACGATCGATATCGGCGCCGAAGAGAAGAAGCGGACCAGCCACGCCGACAAGCCGGGCGACAGCCAGCGCGGCGCCGGGCTCGGCGGCCGCTTCACCGGCTATAATGTCACCGGGGGCTCGGTCGCCGGCAAGGCCGACCTTTCGATTCTGAAGACGCCCTTCAGCATTCAGGTGGTGCCGCGTCAGGCGCTCGACGATCAAGGAGCCATCTCGGTCCAGGACGGCATCGTCGGCAATGTCAGCAGCGTGCAGCCCGGCGGCAATCTCTTCTACGACGGCTTCACGATCCGCGGTCTCCCCAACGCCAGCATCTACCGGCAGAATTTGAAAATGCCGAACACGACGCATCTGCAGACCGCCAATCTGCAGTCGATCGAGGTGCTCAAAGGGCCGGCGGCGATGCTGTTCGGCCGGCTCGAGCCCGGCGGCGTCGTCAATATGGTGGTGAAGCGTCCGCTCGCCGATCCCTATTTCTCGGTGCAGGAGCAGGCGGGATCATGGGGCAGGACGCGCACCAGCGTCGATGCGACCGGACCGCTGACGGACGACAAGACTTGGCTCTATCGCGTGAACGCCTCGTTCGACCGCAGCGACTCGTTTCGAAATTTCGTCACCAGTCAGGACGGGTTCATCGCCCCGACCCTCACCTACCGGCCGACCGAACAGTTCCGGCTGAATATCGACGCCGAATATCAAAACGAGATTTTCGTATCGGACTACAATAATGTGATTCCGGCGGTCGGAAACCGGCCCGCCAATATTCCGATCAGCCGCTATCTTCAGGATCCGGCGGTGACGGCCGCCAATCCGAGCCGCATGGACCGCAAGTTCATCGGCTTCGACTGGACCTATGAATTCGACAAGGATTGGAGCCTGACCAATCGGTTCAGCTATACGGCGATCGACTGGGCGCAGCGGGTCGCCACTTTCCGCAAGATCGACGAGACAACGGGCGATATCTCGCGCGGCGTGTGGGAGGTGGACAATCAGCGCAACTATCTCGCCACCAATCTCGACCTCCAGGGCAAATTCGAAACCGGCCCATTCCAGCACTCCATTCTCGTCGGATTCGATTATTTCAAGGAGGCCGACAACGACGCCGGCGTGTCCGGCCCCGTCGCCGGCGTCGACCCGATCAACATGTACGCTCCGACCTACAGCTTTTCCACCTATGCGAAGCCGCAGAACAATTTCTATTGGAGGTTTCGCCAGAGCTGGAAGGGCGTCTATGCGCAGGACTATATCTCGTTCCTGAACGATAAATTGCATCTGCTGCTCGGCGGACGCTACGACTGGGCGAACTACGGCTATGGCGAAGGCGACTCGTCCTATGCGCAGACGACGGCGGCCTATGATGCGAGCACTGGCTTCGGCTATCTCGGCTCCTCGGACAAGGCGTTCAGCCCGCGGGTCGGCGTCGTCCTTCAACCCATGGAGTGGGTGTCTTTCTACGGCAGCTATTCGCAGTCCTTCGGCACGACGAACGGCCTCCCCGTTCCCGGCCAGCCGCCTTTCCGGCCCCAAAAGGGCGAGCAATTCGAGGGCGGCGTGAAGGCCGAGCTGCTGGACGGCCGCCTCACCGCGAGCATGGCCTATTTCGCCATCACCAAATCGGGCATTCTTCAGACCGTCGGCCTCACGCCCTACCAGACGCCGGTCGGCGAGATCGAAAGCAATGGATTCGAAATCGATATCGCCGGACGCATCGACGACAATTGGAGCCTGATCGGCAGCTACAGCCATGACACGGTGCGCATCACCAAGGACGCCAACGCCGCCAATATCGGACACAGATTGATCAACGCGCCGATCGACTCCGGCAACATCTGGGTGAAATATGACGCCGACGGAGATTTCAAAGGGCTCAGCCTCGGCGGCGGACTCAATGTGGTCGGCGAACGGCAGGGCGACAACGCCAACACGTTCCAATTGCCGGCCTATGCGAGCGCCAATGCGATGATCGCCTATTCCTTCCAGCCGCCGGAACTGCCCTGGACCAAAAATGTGACCGTGCAGCTCAATGTGAAGAACCTGTTCGACTCGGTCTATTACGTCAACTCGCAGAGCCGCGGCATCATCATGCCCGGAACGCCGCGCACCTTCCTCGCCTCGATTCGCGCGGAGTTCTGAGCGGCGGCGGCATCATGACGGACACGCTCCTCTCGGGGCGTGTCCCGGAGCCTTCCTCGCATGTCCCGCCACAGCGTCCCGTCGGCGTTGCCTCGGGCGGGCGCCGCTCCCATTTGCAAGGGGGAATGGCCCGAGCAGCCCGGACATCGAAAGCCGCGCATTCGCTCGGAGATCGTTCGCCGCGAGACCGCCGAGGGAGGATCGAATGATCGACGCTGCGCGCAATGTGGTCTGGCTCGAGGAGGTGACGCGCGGGGATGTGGCGAGCGTCGGAGGCAAGAATGCTTCGCTCGGCGAGATGATCGTTCATCTCACGGCGAAGGGCGTCAGGACGCCGCCGGGATTCGCCACGACGGCCGACGCCTTTCGCCGCTTCGTCGAGGGCAATGGGCTGAAAGAGGCGATCGCCGCGACCCTCGCCGAGCTGGAAGACGGCAGGATCGCGCTCGCCGATGCGGGCGCGACCATTCGCGGGGCCATTCTGCGCGGCCGCTGGTCGCCGGAGATGGCGAGCGCGATCGTCGCGGCCTATCGCGAGCTCGGACGGCGCGTCGGCGAGGCGGAGCCCGATGTCGCCGTGCGGTCGAGCGCCACCGCCGAAGATCTGCCCAATGCGAGCTTCGCCGGCCAGCAGGAGACCTATCTCGACATTCGCGGCGAGCGCGCGCTGCTCGACGCCTGCCGGCGCTGCTACGCCTCGCTGTTCACCGATCGCGCCATCGCCTATCGCGAGGCGCAGGGCTTCGACCATATGAAGGTCGCGCTGTCGGTCGGCGTGCAGATCATGGTCCGCTCGGATATGGGCGGCGCGGGCGTGATGTTCTCGATCGACACCGAGACCGGCTTCGACGAGGTCGTGCTGATCGACGCCTCCTGGGGGCTCGGCGAGACTGTCGTGCAAGGCGCCGTCGACCCGGACGAATATGTCGTGTTCAAGCCCTTCCTCGCGGACGGCGCGCTCACGCCGATCATCGAGAAGAAGCGCGGCGCCAAGATGGTGAAGATGATCTATGCGCCGCAGGGCGATCGTCCCACCCGCAATGTCCCGACCTCCAAGGCCGAGCGCGCCGCTTTCGTTCTCGGCGACGCGGATATTCTCCAGCTCGCGCGCTGGGCGCGGCTGATCGAGGACCATTACGGCCGGCCGATGGATATGGAATGGGCCAAGGACGGCGAGACCGGCGCGCTCTATATCGTGCAGGCGCGTCCAGAGACGGTGCAGTCGCGGCGCGGCGCGAGCGCGCTCGCGACCTATCATATCCATCGCAAGGGCCGCACCCTCTGCTCGGGGCTGGCGATCGGCGACGCCGTGACGGCGGGCAAGATCTGCGTGATCGAGGATGTGCGCGAGATCGGCCGCTTCGTCGACGGCGCGATATTGGTGACGCGCACGACCGATCCCGATTGGGCGCCGATCATGAAGCGCGCCGCCGCCATCGTCACCGAGCATGGCGGCCGCACCTCGCACGCCGCCATCGTCAGCCGCGAGCTCGGACTGCCGGCGATCGTCGGCGCGGCGGATGCGACGCACGTTCTTCACGACGAGCAGCTCGTCACTTTGTCCTGCGCGGAAGGCGACACGGGTTTCGTCTATGAGGGCGTCGCCGATTTCGAGGCGGAGGAGCTCGATCTCTCCGCCGTTCCGGAGACGCGCGTGAAGGTCATGCTCAATCTGGCCGATCCGGCCGCGGCCTTTCGCTGGTGGCGTCTTCCCGCCGACGGCGTCGGCCTCGCGCGCATGGAGTTCGTCGTCAACAACGACATCAAGATCCATCCGATGGCGCTCGTGCATTACGACGGGCTGAAGGACGAGGACGCCAAGCGGAAAATCGCCGAGGCGACGATCGGCTATGACGACAAGACCGAATATTTCGTCGACCGCCTGTCGCGCGCGCTCGGCCGCATCGCGGCCTCCGTGCATCCGCGGCCGGTCATCGTGCGCATGAGCGACTTCAAGACCAATGAATACGCCCAATTGATCGGCGGCGCCGAGTTCGAGCCGAAAGAAGAAAATCCGATGATCGGCTTTCGCGGCGCCTCACGCTATTATTCGCCGCGCTATCGCGAGGGCTTCGCGCTCGAATGCCGCGCCGTCCGCCGTCTGCGCGAGGAGATGGGTTTTACAAACGTCATCGTGATGATCCCCTTCTGCCGCGCGGTGAAGGAGGCGGATCGCGTGCTCGAGGTCATGGCGGCGAATGGGCTGAGGCGCGGCGAGAACGGGCTGCAGGTCTATGTGATGTGCGAGATTCCCTCCAATGTCATTCTGGCGAAGGCCTTTGCCGAACGCTTCGACGGCTTCTCCATCGGCAGCAATGATCTCACTCAGCTCACGCTCGGCGTCGACCGCGATTCGGCCGAGCTCGCCGAACTGTTCGACGAGCAGGACGAGGCGGTGAAATGGATGATCCGCACCGTGATCGCCGCCGCGCGCGGCGCCGGCGCCAAGATCGGCCTGTGCGGGCAGGCGCCGAGCGATCATCCGGAATTCGCCGAGTTCCTGGTCGAGTGCGGAATAGATTCGGTGTCGGTGACGCCGGACAGCTTCCTCGCCGTGAAGCGTCATGTGGCGGCGGCGGAGCAATGACCGAGACGCTCGGAAGAGCGAGCCTTCAAGCTCGCTCTCGAGGGTTCGAACGGGAGTCGAGCTCCGGATAGTGACGGAATATTCCATAGTCGTTGAACGCGATGCGGCGCCCGCTCGTCAGATGGGCGCGGATGCGCGGGCGTTGCGCGATCGCGCCGTGCAGGCGCGCGACCCGCGACGTCTCGGCGAGGGCGGCTCTCGTGGCTGTGGGGAAGGCGTAGAGCAATCCCTCGACCGCCTGAAACAGCGACAGATCGGCGGTGGTGACGGCGTCGCCGACGAGGCAGGCGTCCCCACGCGGATTATTGGCGAGGATGGTCTCGAACCAGCGCAGGAATTTCGGAATGCGCGTCTCGCGAAAGCTCTTCGCGCGCCTCGCGGCGGCGTCCTTCTGCTCCTCGTAGGAGAGATCGGCGCCGAGCGGGTGATGCGTCTCGTGAGCCTCTGAGACGAGATCGGCGATGGTGAGCTGGATCTGGTGAGTCCAGAGCCGCAGCGATGCGTCTCGCGGCGCGAGGCCGTGCCGGTCGCCGAGATAGAGCAGGATCGCGGCGGTCTGGCCGATGATGATGTCGCCGTCCTTCAGGAAGGGCGCCGCGAAAGGCGGCGTCGCAATGTCCTCGCGCGCGAGCAGCGCCAGCATTCTCGCTTCGCCGTCGCGTTCGCGCGCGACATCGACATAATCGGCGCCCGCCTCCTCGAGCACGAGGCGGACGAATTCGCCGCGGCCTTGTATGTCCGGCCAGTAGTCGAGCTCGTAAGCCATCGGCTTCTCCATCGACGCCGCCGTCTCCAGGCGTCCGCCGGTCAGCCGCGGGGATAGCCGACCGTTTGCGACAGCAGGATATGCTGGTCGTGGGTCAGCCCCAGCGCCTCGGCGATCGCCTCGCGGTCGATCCAGGCGCGGATCACGGCGGCGAGCCCATTGGCGGCGGCGAACAAATAGACATTCTGCGAGATGGCGCCGGCGGCGACCGCCGCAAAGCTCTCGCGCTGGGCGACCGGCGCGAGCCTCATGCGGCCGATGTCCGCGGCCAGGATGAGGTCCAGCGGCGCGTCGTCGACGAAATCCTGATAGCCGGTCACGCGCCTGATGTCGCTCGAGACGACGAGCGACAGGACATGGGCGTCGGGTTCATAGAGATAGGCGCCCGACGGAAGCGCGACATAGAGATCGACCTCCCGCGCATCGAGGGCGGAGGGCGCGGTGCGCAGCCCGTCTGGACCGTTCACGCCGCAGGCCGCCCACAGCAGGTCGGAGAGCAGCGGCAGCGGCAGCTCCGCCGGCGCGAACTCGCGGGTCGAGCGGCGCTTCCCCAGCGCCTCCATCAGGGGCATGCCGCCCTCCTTGTGCGCGGCGGGGAGGGCGATCTGCGCCAGCGCTTCGCCGCGCACGGGCTTGGGGCGCAGCCGTCCCATCATGCCGAGCGCGAGCTTCGTCAGAGTGCTCATCGGACCGCTCCTTTTCTCCTTTCGCGCGCAGTTAAGGCGGCGCGCGAGAATGTCGACGGCGGTTGCGCGCCGCCGCCGGCGCTTCTACTCTCCCCCCGCGCCTGGGGCTCGGGTCCGAGCCGTCGCACATGCAGCTTCCGACGATGATGACCATCCTTCGACGTCCGGTCTTTTTTCTTCTCGTCCGTCTCGGCCTCGCTTGCCTCGTCGGCCTCGCGCCGGCGCTGGCGGAGCGTCTGCCGCTCGCCGACAATCTCGTCGATCTGCGCAGCGCGCAGGGACGCGAATGGTTCCTCGAGGCGGAGGCGCGCGAGGCTTATTGGCCGCTCGCGACGGAATTCGTCACCCAGGCGAACGGCGCTTTCTGCGGCGTCGCGACGCTCGTGATGGTGCTGAACAGCCTCGAGCTGCCGGCGCCTCCCGCCAAAGGCCTCGATCCGGCGAGCTTCACGCAGGAGAATGTGTTCGACGACCGGACCGAAGCGATCGTGCGCCGAGACAGCATCCTGCAGAGAGGCATGACGCTGGACGAACTCGGCGCGCTCTTCGCGCGCTTCGGCCTTTCGGCGCGCACGGTTCACGCGGCGCAGTCCTCGCTCGAGGAGTTCCGCGCGCTCGCCATCGATCATCTCTCCAGGAAGAAGCATCATGTGGTCGTCAATTATCTGCGCGCCGCGCTCGGGCAGCAGCGCGGCGGGCATATTTCGCCGCTCGCCGCCTATGACGGCAGGACCGACCGCTTTCTCGTGCTCGATGTGGCGCGCTACAAATATCCGCCGGTCTGGATCGCCGCCGCCGATCTCTTCGCCGCGATGAACACGAGCGATGCGGGCAATGACGGCCGCAGCCGGGGCTTCGTGCTGGTGGCGGGGGAGGCGGTCGGAAGCCGGCGATAGAGCGAGCCTTCAGGCTCGCTTATTTCCATCGCTCATCGCCAGGACAGGATCGACCGAATGCAACGCCTGCTCGCCGCCGCTCTCCTCCTCCTCGTCGCCTACGCCGCCACGGCGGAGCCCGTGGCGACGGGGCGGCGCGGCATGGTCGTCACCGAGCACAGGCTCGCGAGCGAAGTGGGCCTTTCCATTCTGAAGGCGGGCGGCAACGCCGTCGACGCCGCCGTCGCCGTCGGCTATGCGCTCGCCGTCGTGCATCCCTGCTGCGGCAATCTCGGCGGCGGCGGCTTTCTGCTGCTTCATCGCGCCGACGGCGAGGACCGATTCGTCAATTTTCGCGAGAGTGCGCCGGCGGCGGCGACCGCCGACATGTTCCTCGACCCGTCGGGCGAGGTCGTCGCCGATGCGAGCCGCATCGGCTTTCGCGCCGTCGCGGTTCCTGGGACAGTGCTCGGCCTCGAAACCGCGCGCGAGCACTATGGGCGCCTGCCGCGCGAGAGCTTGATCGCGCCGGCGATCGCGCTCGCCGAGCAAGGCTTCGTCCTGGAGGAGAGCGACCTGCCGCCGCTGCGGGCGGCCAAGCGTCTGAAGGATGATCCCGCCGCCGCGACGATTTTCTTTCGCCCCGATGGCTCGCCTCTGCAGGCGGGCGACCGGCTCGTGCAGAGCGATCTCGCGCGGCTGTTGCGCGAGATCGCGGCGCGCGGGCCGCGCGCCTTCTACGAGGGGCGCGTTCCGCAAGCGATCGAGCGCGCCGCCACGGCGGCCAACGGCGTCGTTTCCGCCGAGGATTTCGCGCGCTATCGGGTCGAGGAGCGAGAGCCGGTGCGCTGCGCCTATCGCGGCTATGCAATCCTCTCCTCGGCGCCGCCGAGCTCCGGCGGCGTCGCGCTGTGCGAGATTTTGAACATTCTCGAGGGCTATGACCTCGCCGCGCTCGGCTTCCATGCGCCGCGGTCATTGCATCTGCTGATCGAGGCGGAGCGCCACGCCTTTAAGGACCGCAATCTGCTGCTCGGCGATCCGGCCTTCGTGCGCAATCCGGTCGAGCGTCTGACCTCAAAAACTTACGCCGCCGAGATTCGCGCGCGAATATCCCCGGAGCGGGCCACGCCTTCCGCAGATCTCGCGACGGGCGCGGCGCTGCGCGAGCGGCCGGAGACGACGCATTACTCGATTCTCGACGGCGAAGGCTCGGCCGTCGCCGTGACCTACACGCTCAACGGCTCCTTCGGCGCGCAGGTGATGGCGCCGGAAACGGGCGTGCTGCTCAACGACGAGATGGATGATTTCGCCGCGCGCCCGGGCGCCTCCAACGGCTTTAGACTCGTGCAGGGGAGCGCCAATGCGATCGCGCCGGGCAAGCGTCCGCTCTCGTCCATGTCGCCGACCATTGTGACGAAGGACGGCAAGGTCGTCCTCGTGCTCGGCAGCCCCAATGGTCCGCGCATCATCTCGGTGACGCTGCAAGCCCTGCTCGATGTCGTCGACCACCGCATGAGCCTCGAGCAGGCGGTCGCGGCGCCGCGCATTCATCATCAATGGCTGCCGGACGTGGCGCTCGCCGAGCCGGGCGCGCTCACGCCGCAGACGCGGCGCCGGCTCGAGGAGATGGGCCATCAGATCGAGGATCATGCGCCCTTCGGCGCTTGCGAGGCGATCGGAGTCGTCGACGGCGTCATCACCGGCGTCAACGATCCGCGCTCGCCCGCAGGCGCGGCGCGCGGCTATTGAGGCCGCGCGCCGGTCTCGATCTCGACTTTCGCCGTCATGCCGGGCTTCAGCACATGGTCCGGGTCTGGCGCGTCGATGACGACGAGATCGGCGTCGGGGCTCTTGTCGGCGCCGTCGGCCGCCGGCCGGCCGATCTTGCCGACGGCTCCCGTGAAGGCGCGGTTGTCCAGCCCGTCGACGGTGAATGTCGCCTTGTCGCCGACATGGACCTCGCTCGGGTCGGCGACGCGCGCTTCGATCTGCAGAGCGATCGGGGCGGGCGCGACGACGAATAGCTCCTCGCCTTCGGCGACGGTCGCGCCAGCCTCGGCCTTGCGCGAGGCGACGGCGCCGTCGATCGGCGAGACGATCCGAGCGCGAGAGGCGCTCTCGCTGGCCGATTCGAACGCGGCGGTCGCCCGCTCGAACGCCGTCTTGGATCGCGCCGCTCGCTGCTGCGCCTCGTCGAGGGCGGCCTGCGCCTTCTCGGCCGCGCGAGCGCCGGCGCGGCGCTTGCGCTTTTCCCGGTCCAGCGCGGCGGTCGCGGCCTCGACGCGCCCTTCGTCGATCCGGATCTGCTCCTCGGCCTCGGCCATGACCAATTCGGCGTGGTCGCGAGCCGCTTCTCTCGCGCGTTCGTCGATCGTCGCGCAGACGGTCCCCGACACGACCTCTCCGCCGATATCGCAATCGACCAGCTCGATCGGTCCCGCGACTTCGGCGCGCAGCGCAACGGCGCCGACAGCGACGAGCGCGCCGGTCGCGCTCGCCTTGTGAGCGACCGGCCCGGGCCCGGTCGCCGCCGCATTGGGCGTCTGCTGCATGGTCCAATACACGCCGCCGCCCGCGAGCGCGACGAGAACGGCGAGCGCCGCCGCGATGCGGCCGAGCGGCCTGGCCGTCCTCCGCTCGCCCGGCGCGGCGACCGGCGCCGGCGGATCGTCCATCGCCGCGGCGTCTCCGTATTGCAGATGGTCCGCGAGACGGTCGAGCAGCTGCGCCGCCCGCTTCTCGAGCCCGGAGGCGACATGGCGGTCGCGGCTCGCGGCCGACGCATGGGTGATGGTGCTGGTCAGCAGCGTCTTGCCGTCGGCTTCGGAGAAGACCAGAGTCTCCAACGCCTGCGTCTGCGGCGCGTCATCGGAGCGCAGCGTCTGCACGAGCCGCTGCGGCGCGTCGATCTCGCGATATTCGCCGCTGAGGCGATGCGTCTCGCCCTGCGGACCGCGCAGCGCGACGCGCCAGCTTCCGCCGACACGCAAATCGATCTCGCATTCCACGAGGCGGAAGCCGCTCGGCTTGAACCAGCGGTCGACGTCCTCGGCGCGCGTGAACGCCTCGAAGACGCGCGAGCGCGGCGCATCGAAGCTGCGCTGCAGAGAAATGACGGGGTTGTCCGCGTCCATGGTGATCTCGGGTTTCTCGCCCATTACTCCTCTTTCCTGTATGCGCGCCCGGGGCCTGGGGCGAAAAAATGGCCGCAAGGCGCCGCTCCCGCGACCACGGGATTTCACGAGGATTGTGTGACAGCGCGATGACTCGTCCGGAGCCGGTTCGCGTCCGCTCGCCCTCGAGCGCTCTCAACCGTTTGGGAGCCCGATAGTTTCCCGGCAGCCGCTCCGGCTCGGCGGCGCCGCGCCTCATGGCGGCGGGACGGCCGAAACATGGCCGACCGCGGCACGCTCGGGGCAGCCCCGGCGTGAGCGTCACAAATCTGTAGCTCTGCCTCGTTACTTACTGCCGCGCCCCCATTTAGCGGGGGATGGCGGCTCGGGGGCGGGTGTCACGTGATCGAAACCAACCGCGCGCGTTTGTGCGCTCAGCTCGTGCAAAACTATGACGAGCTGGCGCGGCAGCTGACGAGGCGATTGGGCTCGTCCGATTTCGCGCATGAGGCGCTGCACGAGGCGTTTCTGCGCTTCGACCGGGTAAATGACGTGACCCCGGTACGCAGCCCGAAGGACTATATATTCTGCGCGGCCGTCAATATCGCCAAGGATCGCAAGAAGGCCGGACAACGTCGCCTGAGCGCGACGACGGTCGATGAGCTGCTCGATCTTTGCGACGAGTCGCCGGACCCTTCGCGGGTCGCGGAGGCGCGCTCGGAGATCGAGGCGTTCAAGCGCGCGATGGAAGCGCTTCCCGCGCGGCGGCGCGAAGTTCTGCACAGAATCGCCATCGAGGGGCGGACCGCGCAGGAAGTCGCCGCCAGCCTGCAGGTGACGACGCGCACCGTCGAGACCGATCTGAAGCATGCTCTGATGCATTGCGCCGATAGTCTGAGCCGAACGCCGGTCGTCCGGCTCGGCGGCCCGCGGCCGAGGGCGTGAGCCGGCGCGAAAAAACGCGGACGCGCCTTTCGGGATAGAAAGCCGCCGATCGTCTCTCTATGTGTAGGTTCGACGACATCGACTCGCCGAAGCGTCGGGCGCGGGGGCTCTTCGCGGCTGGCGTCTCGAGGGCGCTTCGCCGAGCGGCGGCGGGCGGACCGGACGAATGGGACGCAGGCATATCCGGGGCGCGCATGGATATAAGCCAGGAACATCGCCGATATTCGGATGATCGCCCTCCCGCGGATGCTCGCCGTGGGGTCGAACCCGTCTGCGAGCCTCCCATTGCCGGGGAAGGGAGCGCGTCCCTCGAGCCGCGCCAGCTTCTCGACGACGCCCTGAATTGGATCGTGCGGTTGAAATCCGGCGAGGCGACGGAGGCCGATCTCGAGGCGTTGCGGCGCTGGCGCGATCGGAGCGCCCGTCATGACGAGGCGTTTCGCGACGCGGCTCGTCTCTGGCGTCGCGTCGGCGTTGCTGCTCGAGAACTCGCCGCAGAGCGGCGGGCCGAGCGATGGGCCGCGGCGCGCGAGCGCTGGACCTGGCGCAGCGCCGTTTCATCGCTTCGCACGACCTTCGAAACGCTTTCCGCCGACGCCCGCCCCGGCAAACGCCGGCGGTGACGCATAAATCCGGCGCCCGACGCGGCGCCGGGCGCGTCGTCATCTCCCCTCGAAACCGCGTCGTCGTGGCGCCCGCGAAATTTTTCCCCGGGTCCATGACGAATTTTTTTCGGGTCCGGTCTCTCCCGATCGTCTCCCAAGTAGAGAGCGTGTGCTTTTTCGTCGCTCCGAGCGGAAGTCATCCGCACGGAGGGGATTTTCACTGTGCGGCGTGAGAGGCGGAATGATTCTGTCCAAGGATGAGGCGGGAGGCCGCGAATGCTTGCGGTTCCGCGGCGAGATCAATTGTTCCGCCGTGGCCGTCCTCGTGATGTGCGGCGCTGTGACGGCGGCCGCTCCGGCATGGTCGGCGAGCGCCGCGAAAGCGGGGGAGGGCGAAGCGCGCCGCGCCGCAACGACACCCGTGGCCGCCGACGCTGAAAAGCCTTCTGGCGCTTCATCGGGCGAGGCAGGTTCGGGAAAGGCTGGTTCGGCCGACGCCGGCTCGGCCAAGGCCGGCGCCGACAAGGCGGCGAGCAAGCCGGCGCCGCCGGCGCGTTTCGACATCGACGATTTCGCCGTCGAGGGCGCCGAGCGCCTGACGCAGGTCGAGGTCGAGGAGGCGATCTATCCCTTCGTCGGACCCCGAAAGACGGCCGACGACGTCGAGAAGGCGCGCGCCGCGCTGGAGAAGGCCTATCACGACAGGGGCTTTCAAACCGTCGGCGTGTCGGTGCCTCAGCAGAGCGTGAAGGGCGGCGTTGTCGTCCTGAAGGTGGCGGAGCTGAAGGTCGGCCGGCTGCGCGTGAAGAACGCGCGCTATTTCGACATCGACAAAATCAAAGAGAAAGCCCCCTCTCTGAAGGAGGGAAACGTCCCGAATTTCGGCGCGGTGACGAAGGAGATCGTCGCGCTCAATCAATGGCCAGACCGGCGCGTGACGCCGTCGCTGCGGGCCGGCGTCACGCCGGGCACGGTGGACGTCGATCTCACCGTCGACGACAAGCTCCCCGTGCACGCCAATGTGGAGCTCAACAACCGGCGCTCGCCGAATACGTCGGCGCTGCGCGTCGTCGGAACCGTGCGATACGACAATCTCTGGCAACTCGGCCATTCGCTGAGCTTCACCTATCAGGTCGCGCCCGAGCGGCGCTCCAATGCGGAAGTCTTCTCGGCCTCCTATCTCGCGCGCATTCCCGACGTCGATTGGCTCTCCGTCCTCGCCTATGGCCTCACGTCGAGCAGCGACGTCGCGACCGTCGGCGGAATCAATGTCGTCGGCCCGGGCCAGACGATCGGCGCGCGCGCCGTGATGTCGCTTCCGGCGATCGAAAATCTGTATCATTCGCTGTCGGCCGGGCTCGACTATAAACACTATGGCGAGATCGTCCGGCTCGGCGGCGCCGAGGCCACCTCGACGCCGATCACATATTATCCCTTCGTGCTCACCTATGGCGGCGCCTATCAGACCGAGGACTTCACCTCGCAGCTCAGCGCGTCGCTCACCTTGAACATGCGGACGGCGAGCAGCGACTTTTCCGCCTTCGACAACAAGCGCGCTTATGCGTCTGGACGCTTCGCCCATTTCAATCTCGAGGCCTCGCATCTGCAGGCGCTGCCGGCGGGATTCCAGGCCTATGGGCGTTTCGTCGGCCAGATCGCCGACGGCCCGCTGGTGTCGAGCGAGCAGATCAGCGTCGGCGGCCTCGACAGCGTCCGCGGCTATCTCGAATCGGAGATCCTGGGCGACACCGGCGCCATCGGCAGTTTCGAGCTGCGCAGTCCCGATGTGGGCGAGATGCTGCAGGACGCGATCAAGCGCGAAGCTGCCGAAGGGGAGCCGACGGTCGCGATCTTCGATGAATGGCGCCTGTTCGGCTTCGTCGACAAGGGCGCGGCCGAAGTGCTGCATCCGCTGGCCGAGCAGCAGGCGCATTTCAATCTGTGGAGCTACGGCTTCGGCGCGCGCGTCAAGCTGCTCGATCATGTGAGCGGCATGTTCGTCTATTCGACGCCGATGATCCGCCAAGTCTACACGCAGGCGAGGGAGCCACGCCTGAATTTTCGCGTCTGGGGTGAATTCTGATGAGAACGAATCATATCGACTTGCGGCCGCGAATCGAAGCGCGCCCTTCTCGTTTTGCGCGTGCTGCGGCGCGGCGGATGCTGCTGCTGCTGGCGATGCTGACCTTGTGCTCGTCCTCCGCCATGGCCTGGTGGAACGACGAATGGGAGATGCGCAAGAAGATCACCATCGACGCCGGCGCTTCGGGCGCCAATATCACCGACGCGATCGGTCCGGCGCCGGTGCTGGTGCGGCTGCATATGGGCAATTTCCGCTTCTCTTCGGCGAAGGAGGACGGCGCGGATCTTCGCTTCGTCGCCGGCGACGACAAGACGCCGCTCAAATATCACATCGAGAAATTCGATTCTCTGCTCGGAGAGGCGCTCGTCTGGGT
This sequence comes from Methylosinus sp. Sm6, assembly GCF_019802345.1. Lineage (GTDB taxonomy): Bacteria > Pseudomonadota > Alphaproteobacteria > Rhizobiales > Beijerinckiaceae > Methylosinus. The sequence goes on from NZ_JAINDZ010000001.1 coordinate 341,723, forward strand.
CGGCGCGCCGAATGTTCCGGCGGGCGGCAAGACCGATATCTGGCTCTACTACGGAAACAAGAAAGCGGTCGCGGGCGCCGACGCCAAAGGCACCTACGATCCCGACGCCTCGCTGGTGTATCATTTCGCCGAGCGCGGAACGCCGGCGATGGATGCGACCATCTGGGCGCATAATGCGTCGAGCATCGTGCAGAGCGCGGATGGCGCGCTGATCGGCTCGGGCCTGCGGCTCGACGGCCACGCGCCCTTCGCTATGCCGGCTTCTCCGACCATGGCCGTTCCGGCCGGCTCCGCCTTCAGCCTATCGCTGTGGGCGAAGCCGCTCGCGCATGCGCCGAACGCCGTTCTCTATAGCCGGCGCGATGGCGCCGACGCTCTGGTGGTCGGCTTCGACAATGGCGCGCCTTTCGTCGAGGTGACCAATGCGGGCGTCGCGACCCGCACCGCCGCCGGCGCCGCGGTCGCCGCCAACGCCTGGCGCCACATCGCCGTGGTCGCCGGCGCGGGGCGCGTGACTCTCTATGTCGACGGCGCCGTCTATGCGAACATCGACGCCGCGCTGCCGGCCCTGCAGAGCGTCGCCACGATGGGCGGCGAGGCGGGCGATACGGCCTCAGCCTTCGTCGGCGACGTGGACGAACTGCAGATGGCGAAGGCCGCCCGCTCCGCCGGCTTCGTCAAATTCGCCGCCATCAGCCAGGGCTCCGATCCGTCGAAGCTCGTCGCCTTCAGCGTCGACGAGGAGGCCGCCGGCTGGTCCTCCGGCTATCTCGCGGTGATCCTGCGCTCCGTCACGCTCGACGGCTGGATCGTGATCGGCCTGTTGATGATCATGGCGGCGATCAGCTGGATGGTGATGATCGACCGTGCCTCCTATGTGAGCCGCCAGGCCAAGGCCAATGAGCAGTTCATGAAGAGCTTTCGCGAGATGGCGACCGATCTGACGGCGCTCGACCACGGCGACGCCGAGGAGGTCGCCACGATCGGCGGCCGCATCGGCGAGGCCGAGGCCGAGATGATGCGTCTCTCGGCGCTGTATCGCATCTATCACATCGGCGCCTCCGAGATTGCGCACCGCTTCGTGGCGGGCGGACGGCCGACGGTTCTGTCGGGCGCGTCGATCGCGGCGATCCGCGCGGCGCTCGACAGCGGCGTCGTCAAGGAGACGCAGGCGCTCAACCGCATGATGGTGGTGCTGACGATCGCCATTTCCGGCGGGCCCTTCCTCGGCCTGCTCGGCACGGTGGTCGGCGTGATGATCACCTTCGCCGCGATTGCGGCGAGCGGCGATGTGAACGTCAACGCCATCGCGCCGGGCATTGCGGCGGCGCTGGTCGCCACTGTCGCCGGCCTCGGCGTCGCGATCCCGGCGCTGTTCGGCTACAATTATCTCATCTCCCGCATCAAGGATTTGACCAGCGAGATTCACGTCTTCGTCGACGAGTTCGTGACGAAGATGGCCGAAGCCTATTCCGAGCCTCGCGGCGGTCTCGCCGAGCGGCCGACGGCGGGGGAGTGAGCGATGAAGGCGCAGGACGACGGCAAGCCCTATGACGACATCAACATCACGCCGATGCTCGATCTCGCCTATGTGCTGCTGGTGATCTTCATCATCATGACGACAGCGACCGTGCAGGGGCAGAAGGTCAATCTGCCCAAGGCCTCGGCGGCGCCGAGCCTTGCGACGCAGACGACCAAGGCGATCACCGTCGGCGCCGACGGCAAGCTTTTCCTCGACACGATACCCGTGACATTGCCGGAGCTGGAGCAGCGGCTCATTCAGCAGAAGGCGCTGACACCCGACTTTCCGATCGTGCTGCGCGGCGATTCGCAGGCGCAATATCAGAGCGTCATCGACGTTCTCGATCTCTTGTCCCGTATCGGCCTGGCGCAGGTCGGTCTCGCCACCAAGCCGCTCGTGAAATGAGACGCAAGTCGGCGCGACGCCGGCACAGCGGAGACGCATTCATGAAATGGCCGATTGATCCAAAGCATCAGCGCACGCGCGATCCATCGCGGCAATCGCCGCGCCGGCGGCGCGGCTGGTTCGAGCGCTACAAGGCCGCCATCGCCGTCGGCGGCGTGACATTGACGGTCGGCGGCATCGTCGTCGCTCTCACGCGGCACGACGATCTTCCGCCGCCCAGGCAGGTGCGCGAGCTGACGGTCATCAGCCTTCCGCCGCCGCCCCCTCCGCCGCCGCCGCCCGATCAAAAGCCGATCGAGGAGACGAAGTTCGAGGAGCAGCAGCAGGAGTTTCAGGAGCAAAAGCCGATCGAGGAGGCGAAGGCCGATCCGGTGAAGGACGCCAAGGCCGACGAGCCGCCGGGTCCGCTGTCGCTCGATGCGAAAGGGCAGGGGCCGGGCGACAGCTTCGGCCTCGGCGGCAAGCCGGGCGGCAGCGCCTTCGGCGGGGGCGGGGGCGGGGGCGGCGGCGGAGGCTGGGGCTGGTACGCCTCCATCGTGACATCGCAGCTGCGCTCCGCGCTCGAGCAGAACAAGAAGACGCGCAAGGCCAACATGCGCGGCAAGATTCGGCTCTGGGCGGATCAGAGCGGCCGCGTCGTCCGCGTGCAGCTCGCCGGCTCGACCGGCGATGCGGAGCTCGACGCGGCGCTTCGCAGCGAGGTGTTCGGCAATCTGACGCTGCGCGAGCCGCCGCCCAAGGGAATGCCGATGCCGATCATCATCAGCATCACGGAGCAACGTCCGAGCTGATCGTTCGGGCGCTCGAAAACGATAAATCGTCGAGCGGCGCGACGCGGCGCTGCGGGTAGGCTGGGGAGTTCGATGTTGGAGAGAAATTCAATTTTTCGTCGCGGGGCGTTGCTCGTCGCCGCATCGCTCCATGCTCTGATCTGCGCGACGCCGGCCTTTGCGCAGAGCGCGGCGGATGCTGCGGATGCGGTGGACGTCGGCAAGCCGAGCGAGGCGACGCGGCCGAAGGTTTCGAAAGCGCGGGGGATTTCGCCCAATGCGACCGTCAATCTCGTCAATCTTCTCGTGAAGCAGGGCGTGCTCAGCGAGGAGCAGGCGCGCTCGCTGATCGATCAGGCCGAGAAGGAGGCCTATGTGCAGCGTCAGGCGACGAAGGACGCGACGGCGAAAGCCGGGGACGCGGCCAAGACCGCCGCCGCCGCGAGCGCCGCCGCCTCGCCGCCCGGCGTCAAGCATGTGACCTATGTGCCCGAGATCGTGAAACGCCAATTGCGCGAGGACATCAAGAAGGACGTGATGGCGCAAGCGCAGAAGGAGAATTGGGCGTCTCCCGGCGTGTTTCCGGAATGGGCGACGCGCATCCATTTCTATGGCGACATGCGCCTGCGCTATCGCGGCATTTTCTATCCGGACGGAAACGATCAGATCAATGCGGTCAACTTCAACGCCATCAACACCGGCTCGCCCTATAATGTGAGCAAGGCCTACGAGTACTACTATCCGACCTATAATGTGACGCAGGACCGCAGCCAGTTCCGCTTCCGCGGCCGCCTCGGCATGATCGCCGAGCTCGACGACAGCTTCTCGGTCGGACTGCGCTTCGCCGGCGGCGAGAATAATTCGCCCGTGTCGCAGAACCAGACCTTCGGCGCGGGCGGCGGCAATTTCTCGAAATATTCGCTGTGGATCGACCGCGCCTTCTTCAAATTTCGGCCGGTCGAGGAGTTCTCGATCACGGCCGGGCGAATGGACAATCCGTTCTGGTCGCCGACCAATCTCGTCTGGTATCGCGACATCGGGTTCGACGGCTTCGCCGCGCAGGGCAAGTATCAAGTCGCCGAGAATGTCACGGCCTTCGCCTCCGGCGGCGCCTTTCCGCTCTTCAACACCGATCTCAACGCCGGCATCAACCTCCCGGCCTATGACTACGGTCCGCCGTCGAAGCTGCCGAGCCGTGACAAATGGCTGTTCGCCGGCCAGCTCGGCGTCGCCGCCAAGATCGGCGCCGATTATTCTTTCAAGCTCGCTGCGACTTATTATGATTTCAGCAATGTGCAGGGGCAGCTCTCGACTCCCTGCTCCGTCTCCAGCGCGTCCGACCTGTGCGACACGGATCTGACGCGGCCGTCCTTCGCGCAGCGCGGCAACACCTATTTCCCACTGCGCTCGATCATCAGCACCATCGCGAACAATGGCAACCAGCTCAATCAATTTCAATATTTCGGGCTTGCCCAGCAGTATCGGCCGGTCGTTGCCGCCGCCCAGGCCGATTTCGGACATTTCGATCCGATTCACATCGTGCTCGATGGTGAATATATTTTAAATACAGCGTTTAACGGAAACTTGAACACTTCTTTCCTCGCCAATAATGTGGTGGGCGCGATCCAGGATGTGTTTCCGGGCTGGTATGTCGGCGGGCGATACGGCTATCTCGCCAGCGCCACAGTCGGCCACAAGGATATTCGGCATCTTTGGGATTGGAATGTGTTCGGGGGGTATAAATATCTGGGGTCGGATGCGATGGTCGACGCTTTCGTCGACGCGGATTTCGGCCTCGGCGGCACGAATTTGAAAGGCTATTTCCTCGGCGGCAATCTCGGCGTCGGCGAGAATGTGTGGCTCGCGCTGCGCTGGATGAGCGCAAATAACATCTCCGGCTCGCCCTACGCCGCCGACGTTCTGCATCTCGATCTCAACGGAAAGTTCTGATCATGCGCCCTCGCACGCTTGCTTTCGCTCTGGCGCTGGCCGCCTCGCCGTTCTTGCCGGCGGCGGCCGCGGATTCCGAGGCGGACCGGCTCCGCGAGGCTCTGCGTGGCGCGATCACGCAGCAGCGCGCATTGGAGGACCAGCGCGCCGCGCTGCAGGCCAAGCTCACCGAAGCGGACGCCGTGCGCGCGAAGCTCGAGGGGCAGGTGAAGGCGGCCAAGGCCGATATCAAACAGGTGGAGAAGGCGCATCGCGACGCGGTCGAGGAGTTCAATCAGCGCCTCACCGAACGCGATCAGACGCTGGAGAAATGGAAGGCGGCCTATGAAGAGGCGGCTGATGTCGCGCGCGCCAAGGACGCCGAGCGCGCCAAATTCGAGGCGCAGGCCGCGAGCTTCAAGGCGGGCCTGAAGACCTGCAAGGCGAAGAACACGGAGCTCGCCAGAATCGGCCGCGAGCTGCTGCAGCATTACGAAACGGCCAACTTCGCCGATCTCGCGGTCGCGAGCGAGCCGCTCTCGGGCGTGCGCCGGGTCGAGATTCAAAATCTGCTGCAGGACTACAATGACAAGATTCTCGATCAGAAGGTGACGCCATGAGCAGTGTGACGAAACGGCCCGCATTCCTGTCCCGAGCGCTTCGCGCTCTCGTGATCGGAGCCGCGCTCTCGTCGCCCGCGTGCGCCCTGGCGCAAACGCAGGCTCCGGCTCAAAAGCCCAGGCCGGCGGCGCCGCAGGTCTCGGCGATCAAGCCGCAGCCGCCCGCGGCCGCGAAGGTGGGCGAGGACGTCGTCGCCCATGTCGGCGGTACCGACATCACGGCGGGCCAGCTGCGCGCCTATGTCGAGGCGCTCGGCGCGCGCGAGCAAGCGGCCATCGCCAAGGAGCCCGGCCTGCTGAATCAGGCCGTTCGGCAGATGCTCAGCGAGCGCGTCGTGCTGCAGGAGGCGCTCGCCAAGAAGTGGGATCAGGAGCCCAAGGTGGCGGCGCAGCTCGAGCGGCTGCGCGAGCGCGCTGTGGTCGAGCTCTATCTGCAGTCCGTGTCTGTTCCGCCCACCGGCTATCCGGGCGAGGAGGAGATGCAGAAGGCTTATGACGCCAATCGCAGCGCCTTCGTGGTTCCGCGGCAATTCCAGCTCGGCCACATTTTTGTCCAGGCGCCGAAGGACGCCGACCGCGCGACGGAGGACAAGGCGAAGAAGACGCTGGAGGAGATTCAGCGCAAGCTGAAATCCGGCGCGGATTTCGCCGCGGTCGCGAGGACAGAGAGCGAAGGCAAGGACGGCGGCGAACTCGGCTGGCTGTCGGAAGGGCAGATTCGACCCGAGATCCGGCAGCGGGCGATGGGGCTCGCCAAGGGGGGCGTGTCGGAGCCGATTCAGCTCGACGACGGCTGGCACATCGTGAAGCTGCTCGACACCAAGCCGTCCTACACGCGCCCGCTCGCGGAAGCGCGCGAGCAGCTCGCACAGCAGATGCGGGCCGAGCGCGCGTCCATGCTGCGCCGAGCCTATGTGGCGGAGCTCGTCAAGCGCAATCCGCCCGTCGTCAACGAGATCGCGCTGTCGAATCTTCTCGACGGCGTCCGCAAGTAAGCCACGCAGGAAAGGCTGCCCATGTCGGATTCCCTCATCGCTCGCCTGACGCTCGACGATCTGCGCGAGCTCCTGCAACGAGCCGGCTATCGTGTGGAGGCCGCGACCGATCCGGTCGCGGCCATTCCTTATCTGCGCTCGGCGACGAGCGGCCTCGGCTTCGATATCCGGCCGGGCAGCCGCCTCGCCGGCGAGGGCGAAGCGCAGTTCGCCGACGTCGCTTTCGTCTGCGTGCTGCAGATCGTCGGCGAGCTGCCGGCGGATCTGATCAATGGCTGGAATGTCGCGCGCCGCTTCGCGCGGCTCCAGCGCGGCGGCTCATTCGTCGCGCTGTGCATGGACGTCTCGGTGGTCGGCGGCGTGACAGAGGCGTATCTGCGCGCGCAGATCGAGATCTGGGACCGTCTCATTCAAGATCTCGTCGTCTATCTGCGCGAAGGTCTTCGCGAGCAGGCGGTCGCGACAGAATCGCCCGCGCCTGCCTCGGTGGCGTGAAGACGTCTTGAAATCACGGATGGGTCGGTCATGACATTGCGCGCGCGCGCCCACTCCCGCCGGTCGGTCGCTCCGTCGGCGGGCTTCGTCGCCTCCTTTTCCCGCAAGCGGCTGCTGGCGGGCGCCAGCGCGCTCGTTCTGGCCGCCTTCGTCACGCAAGGTTTCGAGGGCGCCGCGGCGCGGCCGTTGGGCGGCGCGAGCGTTCCGGCGCCGGCCGTCGCAGCGGTGGACGGGGCGAACGCCGCAGCGCAGCAGGCCGCCACGATCGCGCGCCAAAGCGAGAGCTCGTTGACGCGCGCGACGCAGGCGATCCAGGCGATGCAGGCCGCGCAGGCGGCGGCGCGCGCCGCGGCGGGCGCTGCGGTCCAACCGCAGATCGCGGATGGCCTCAGCCTCGGGGGCGGAGGCAGGCTGCCGGGGCTCGTCGTCGATCCGCGCGTCGGCTCCGATCCAAATCTCTGGATCAACGCCGATCTGCCCAAGCAGAGCGTCGGCGACGGCAAGACCGAGGTCACCATCAAGCAGAACGCCGCGCAGGCGGTGATGACCTGGCTCTACTACAATGTCTCGCCCAATACGTCCGTCGTCTACGACCAGCAGGGCCATGAGAATTGGGTGGCGCTCAACCGCATCGACGCGACCGGCGCGCCGAGCCGCATCCTCGGCCAAATCAAAGCCGACGGCACAGTGCTGCTGATCAATCCCAACGGAATCATCTTCGGCGCCGGCTCGCAGGTCAATGTGCATTCGCTGATCGCCTCCTCGCTCGACATCGACGGGACGGCGGCGGCGAGCGTGTTCAACGGAAACGCCGCCTACAATAAGATGACCTTCGAGATCGCCGGGCTCGGAGCGGTGACGGCCTTTGCGCCGCCCAACGAAGCGGCGGCAAATCGCAATTTCGTCGGAACCGGGTCGGGGCAGGGATTATTCCCCATTGCGACCAAGCTCGGCGTGACGGTCGGCAATTCGACGCGCTTCTCGATGGGGACGATGGACGGCGTCGCGGCGTCGCAGGCTCCGGGCGGCGGCGCGATCGTCGTCGAGCGCGGCGCATCGCTCACGACCTCGGTCAATGAGACCGACGATGGCGGCTATGTCGCGCTGCTCGGGCCGCGGGTCGCCAATTCCGGCAGCATCAAGACGCAGAACGGGCAGGTCATCCTCGCGGCGCAGGGCTCGGCGCTGCTCAGCGAGCCGCAGGCGACGGCGACGGGCGTGCACACCTCGATCGTCGTCGACCAGGATTTTTCTGGAGGCGAAAATCCGTCGAATTCGACCTTCACGTCGCTTACGCTCGGCGGGGCGGGGCTCGCGACGAATGACGGATTGCTGTTCGCTCCGAATGGCGCGGTCACCATCTCCAGCGACCGCATCGAGCAGAAGGGCGTTGTCGCGGCGACGACCAGCGTGGCGCGTCCCGGCTCGATCACCTTCTCCGCGTCGGGCGACGTGATCTTCGGCGGCGACAGCGTGACCACTATTCTGCCGGACGAAGGCAGCGGAACGACTCCGGCCGGAACAGCCACTCCCGACTATTTTGCCGACAGCCTGCAGCCCCGCATCGAGATCAGCGGCGCCGGCGTCGATTTTCAATCGGGCTCGCTGCTGCGGGCTCCGAGCGCGGCGGTGGTGATTCGCGGCTTCTCCTCTCCGGTGCTGCTCGAATCCGGCGCGACCATCGACGTCTCCGGCCTCGCGGATGTGCAGGTTCCGGTCTCCAAATTTCTCGTCACTTTCGTCGTCACGCCGAATGAGGTCGCCGATTCCCCGCTCGCCGCGGCGCTCATCGGCCAGACGGTGACCATCGACACGCGCCTCTCCGGCACGCGCGCCGACGGCGTGAGCTGGGTCGGGTCGCCGGTCGTCGACGCGTCCGGCTACGCCGGCCTCATTCCCAAGACGATCGAGGAGCTTCTGACGGTCGGCGGGTCGCTGAACATATCCGGCAAGACCTTCATTCAGCAGCGCGGCTCCGTCGTCGATCTCTCGGGCGGCTATGTCACCTATACCGGAGGCGCGATCAACACGACGCGCCTCATCGGCGCCGACGGCCGCTTTTACGACATCGGCTCCGCCGATCCGGGCATGCGTTATGTCGGCTCCGCGGCGGCGGGCGGCTTCACCGTGAATCATTCACGTTGGGGCGTCAGCGAAACCTACGTCAATTCGCTGCTCAATCGCGCGCATTACGAAGAAACCTATATCGCCGGGGCGAGCGCGGGCTCGCTGTCGACCACGGCGATTCCGATTTTGGACGGAACCATCATCGCGCGCACGGTCGCGGGCCTGCGTCAGCGCGCCAACGCGGTCGGCGGCGGCGCGACGCGGCAGACCTCGCTCGAGCAATTGCCGGCAGGCGCCTCGCTGACCATCACCCGCGGCGGCAATTATCTGCTCGAGACGAGCGAGCAGGCCGGCGACGATCCTTATGGGCTCGCCGATTATGCTTATGGGGCGGATTATTCCACGCCGACGACGGTGGCGCTGCTCACGGACCGGCTCTCGGCGACCGGCTTCGGCTCCATCGAGATCAATCCCGCCGGGGACGTCCAGCCGGTCGTGAACATGGCCGAGGGCGCGACGCTGACCGTTGCGGCGGGCGGCGCGGTCGATCTCGCCGGCGTGCAGAGGATCGACGGCGTCATCAGAGCGGCGGGCGGAAGCATCACCCTCACCGGCAGCTACGCCAGCGCCGACGCCGTCTCCGCTCCGCCGCCGCTGGTGCTCGGCTCGCATGCCGAGCTGAATGTGCGGGGCCTCTGGGTCAATGACCAGGGCGCGGTCGGCGATGCGCTGCAGGGCGCCGCCTTCGTGAACGGCGGCTCGGTCAGCATCAATACGGTCGCGGCGAGCTATCGGCTCGTGCAGAACGACGACAGCCACATATTGGACGCGACGCAGAGCATCATCCTCTCGTCCGGCAGCGTCATCGACGTGTCGAGCGGCGGCTATGTCCGCGCCGACGGCCAGTTGAAGCTCGGCGCGGATGGACTGCCCGTCGGCCGCGGCGGCAATCTCTCGCTGCGAACCTATGTCGGCGACTGGGTCGCGCTCAATCCCAACGCCAACGTCTATAACGAGCATCCGAGCGGCGGCAATCAGCCGAATGCGGCGACGGTCGTGCTCGGCGGAACGATCCGTTCCGAAGGGCTCGGCGCCGGCGGAAAATTCACGCTGCAGGCGCCGACCGTCACGATCGACGGCGCCGCGAATGCGATCGCCTCCTATACGTCGGGCGAGCGCTCGGGCGAGGTCGTGCTGCCCGCGCGCTTTTTCGCCGCGAACGGCTTTTCCGATTATGCGCTGACCAGCGTCTATGGAAGCTCGACGGTGACGGCGGGAACCCATGTGCTCCTGCAGCAGACGAGCTATCTGCCGACGGACGCGCTGACGGCGTTGCCGACCGGCGCCGATTTGCGTGATGTGGCGCGGATCGGCCTCGCGCCGGACGGATTGCGCAATCCGGTGAGCTTCGCGCTCGGCCATGTCGCTTACGTCTATGGCGAGACGGGGCCGAGCACGACGGCGGGCGTGCTGCTCGATTCCGGCGCGCGCATCGTCGCGGAAGCGAGCGCGAAGGCGCAGGCGTCGGTCCGGCTCGAATCTCTCGGCGGCTCGGTCACTGTGCTCGGCGCGATCACGGTGCCCGGCGGCGAGATCGAATTGCGCGCCGAGCGCACCAATGTCAGCGGATCGAGTCGCCTGACCGTCACCGTCGGCGCCGAGGCGTCGCTCGATGTGAGCGGCGTCTTTGTCCGAGATCCGACGCAAATCGCCTATCGCACCGGAGTCGCGCTCGACGGCGGATCGATCGATCTGTTCGCCGAACGCGCGATCGATGTGCAGCGCGGCGCGCGGCTGCTGCTCGAGGGAACGTCGGCCAGCGTCGAAATCCCCTCGGGCGCGGCGCTGTCGGGGGAGCGTCTCGTCGCGCAGCCGATCTGGAGCGACGGCGGCGTGCTGACGCTCGACGGGCCGGGCGCCTTCGCCGGAACCGTGAGCGCGCGCGGCGGCGCGCCGCTGGCGAACAATGGCTCGCTGGTCGTGACGGATCCGACGGTTATCGAGCAGGCCGGCGTCGTTGGAGTTTCCACCAGTCGATACGCGACCGCGGACAGTCTGGTCATCGGCGTCGACACGCTCAATAGCAGCGGCTTCGACTCCCTTTCATTGCCCGACGTCTCCTTCGTCGGGTCCATGTCGGTCGCCCTGCGCGGATCGCTGATCCTCGGCGGAATGCTGACCGCGCGACCGGGGAGCGACGGATCGCCGGCGATGGTCGCGCTCGACGCCGGCTATGTCTGGCTGCGGCAGTCCGATATCGATCCATCGCCGGCGCGGACGGGCGACGGCGTTCTCCAGGTTTCGGCGCAATGGATCGATATCGGCACGCCGGACACGCATGTGCGCGACGAAGGCTCGCAGGTCACCTTCCGGAATTTCGGTTCGGTCACGCTCGAGAGCGCCGATGCGATCCGCCTCATCGGCTCCAATGTCTCGTCCACGCGCACGGGCAATCGCTTCGTCGGCTCGCTCGCGGTGGCCGGCGATCTGACGCTGAAGGCGGCGGAGATTTATCCGACGAGCGGGACCAGCTTCACGCTGCGGGCGACCGGCAAGATCACCGTCGAGCAGAACGGCGTGGCGAGCGCGCCTCTGTCGGCCGGGGGCTCGATCATACTCGACGCGCGTGAGATCGTGCAGAACGGGACGCTCTGGGCGCCCTTCGGACAGGTCGTTCTCGGCAACAAGACCACGACGGCGAGCGTGACCCTCGGCGCGGGCAGCCTGACCTCGGTGTCGGGCGCTGGAACGGTCGTTCCTTACGGCTATACGGTCGACGGCGAGAGATGGTTCGTCGGCGACACGACGTCCGACGGAAAGGATTACGAAGGTTTCCGCCTCACCTCGAGCCCGGCGCGCGCGATCACGCTCAATGGCGCGGAAGTCGACACGCTCCAAGGCGCGCGGCTCGATCTTTCGGGCGGCGGCGACATCTACGCCAGCGAGTTCGTGGCGGGCGTCGGCGGCAGCCAGAATGTGCTCGCCGGCCCGAATGTCTATGCGCTCGTTCCGACCTCTTCGGCTCGGGTCGCGCCCTATGATCCGACCTTTGCCTCGTCGGCGACCGGCGCGCCGTTCGATTCGAGCCTGCTGAATGCGACAGCGGGCCAGGCGATCTACATCTCCGGCGGCAATGGCGTGCCGGCGGGCTATTACACGCTGATGCCGGGCATGTATGCGACGCTGCCCGGCGCCTATCGCGTCACGGTCGCTTCCGCTTCGACCGCCAGCGCCGCGTCCTGGAGCCTGACGTCGATGGACGGCTCCATCTATGTGACGGGCCAGTTCGCCAATCTCATCACCGGCGCGCGATCGTCGCAGAACATGGTGTTCCAGCTGCAGGCGCAGTCGACCTGGTCGCGCTATTCGCAGATCGACATCACCTCGGGCGCGCGCTACATTCGCGAACTCGCCCTGACCGCCGGAACGGCCATTCCCGCTCTGCCGCTCGACGGCGGCGCGCTGACCTTCGCCGCGCGCGATCGTCTGTCGATCGGCGGCTCCTTCGATTTCAGCGCTGGCGAGAGCCCGCTCGAGACGGGCCTGACAGGCGTCGGCGGACAGCTGGCGATCAGCGCCGCGAAGATCCTCGTGCTGGCTTCGGACAAGACCCCGGCGCCGGGCCAAACCGGCTATCTCACCGTCGACGCCGATCAGATCAGCCGGGTCGGCGCGACGACGGTGCTGATCGGCGGCTCCTCGAGCGTCGACTCTTCCGGCGATCTCGCCGTGACCGGCGTCGCGACCGATGTCGAGATCGCGACGGACGCTTCGCACAGATTGACCGCTCCCGAGCTCGTCGTCGTCACGCGGGCGGGCGGCGGCGGCATCGTCGTCGACGAGGGCGCCGCCATAGGGGCCATCGGAACGGCCGGGAGCGGCGGCGACCGCGACATCGTCGTCGACGGCGACGGCTCGCTGCTGCGCGTCTCCGCCGGCGCCATGGTTTCGGTCACGCGCAGCGGCGCGACGGCGCAGAACGGCGGCATTCTCATCAGCGAGAATGTCTCGATCGCCGCTGTTGCGCTCACGATCGATTCGAGCGGCTCCAATCGGCTCGGCGCGAATGTCGCGCTCACGGCGAAGGCCTTCGACCTCTCCGCCAAGATTGTCGATTTCGGCGGCGACGGCGCGTCGGGCGGCCTCGTTCTGAGCGACGCCATCATCGCCAATTTCGCCGGCGCGGATTCTGTGCGTCTGCGCAGCGCCTCGGCCATTAATTTCCATGACGCGGACGGTTTATCGATCGGCGACGCCGCGCATCCGATCGGCGCGCTGATCCTGGACGGCGGCGGAGTTTATGGCGAGGGCGGCGAGACCCGCGTCTTCGCCGCCAACATCGTGCTGACCAACACCCGTGGCGCCTCGACGACCGCCAACGGCCTCACGGGACGCGATGGTCGTCTGAGGCTCGACGCGACGCAGACGATCACGCGCGACGCCGGCTCCATGACGGCGAACGGCTTTGGCCGGATCGATCTCGTGGCGGGCGAGGAGATTCGCTTCTCCGGCTCGGGCTCGCTGACCGCGCGCAACGGCTCCGGCGACGCGGATGTCGTCCTGTCGGCGCGCAATGTGATCGCGATGGCCGGCAGCGCCCAGTCGCTGAAAACGAGCGGCGCGCTGACGATCGTTTCCACAGGCGCGGCGACAGCGGTCACGCCCACCGAGATCGGCGGCAGCCTGTCCCTGACCGCGGCGAGCATCCTGAGCTCCGGCGCGCTGACGGCGCTGGGCGGAACCTTGGCGCTGACGGCGACCGAGGGCGATGTCACGCTCGCGGCAGGCGCGCTCGTGAACGCATCCGGCACGCGCGTCGCGATCGGCGGCGTCACCCAGGACACGCCCGGCGGAACGGTGCGGATCGCGTCGCAAAAGGGCGATGTGACGATCGAGGACGGGGCGAAAGTGACGGTCGCGGCGTCCGGCAGAGGATATGCGGGCGGCGTCTATATCGCGACAGGCGCGGAGGGCGTCACCACATTGCACGGGGCCTTCGACGCCTCGGCCGCCTACAAGGATTCGGGCGGGACCTTCGTGCTGAGCACAGGGAGCATCGTCGGCGACTTGCCCTGGAACGGCTTCACGCGCCGCTTCGAGACCGTTGTCGGTCACGGCGATCTCGTCGTGCCGACGGGTCAAACATTGAATTCGACCGAGGTGCGGCTCGTCGCCAATCGCGGCAGCGTCATCGTCGACGGAACCATCGACGCGAGCGGACCGACCGGCGGCGTGATCGGGCTCTATGGCGCAGGCGAGACGAATGCGCGCGGCGTCACGACCGGCGGCGTCGCCATCAATGCGGGCGCAAAGCTTCTCGCCCGTTATGCGGCGCCGGAGGCCGACGATCCCGGCTACGCCAATGGCGAGGCCGAGCTCAACCGCAATGGCGGCAGCATCACGCTCGGCGTGACCGGCTATTGGGACGGCGTCAGGCTCAACGCCGACGGCAGCGAGCGGGTGACGCGCGAGGGGTCCGGCAAGATCGTGGTCGCTTCGGGCGCGACGATCGATGTGAGCGCAGGAGCGGGCGGGACCGGCGGAACAGTGTCCTTGCGCGCGCCGGTGGTCACCGACGCCGATGGTCGCCGCGACGTGAATGTCAGCTTCTACGAGAACGCTTCCGACAGCGTCATCGGCGCGAGCGCTGTGACGCTGAACGCCTTCGCCGTGTGGAGCACGACCGATCCGACCACGAGGGGCGCCGGTCGGCACTTCGACGGCGTCATCGATCCCGCCGGCTGGTTCCGCTCGAATGGTACGCGGGTCGCCGGAACGACGGACCCCGTGACCGGCATTTTCACGCCGAGCGGGTCCGTCAACGCCAATCACGTGACCTTCTACCAGCAGACGCTGCTCGGCTTCGTCAATGATCCGTTCGGCGGCGCGCAGGCGACGGTCGAGGGGCATTTCGGCGAGAATGTGCGGAGCGCTCTGCATCTGCGGCCGGAAATCGATCTCTACAATCCGAGCGCCAGCGTCAATGGCGGCAATATCACGGTCGCCAGCAATTGGAATTTCGGCGCGGGCTCGATCGACAAGTCCGGCGCGTTCAATCTGCTCTATCGCACCACCAATGGCGGCGAGCCCGGGACGCTGGTGCTGCGCGCCGCCAATAATATCGACGTCAAAGCCACGATCACCGACGGCTTCTATGTGCGCTACGACGTCGGCGGCGCCGGCGCGACCGATGCGGCGACGCTCTACAACAACGAAATCAACTCGGGTCTCTATCAGACCTATCTCACCATGTTCTCGAATGGCGCGCTGCGCTATTCGGCGCAAGGCCTCAACGATCTCGTGAGCGCGCTCGGCTCCTCCTGGGGGGATTTCGGCCTCACCGGCCCCGCGAACTCCTCGCCGGCGAGCGCCGACTTCTTCGACCTGTCGCAGAGCGTGTTCAATTCGCTGCAGTTCAGTCTACGCGCGCCGACCGTGGTCGCCGGCTCGGCCGAGGTCGTCGATCAGTACAATCAATATTACGCGCAATATCTAGAGATGTTCCGCGCCTATGAGACCGAGCTCACCGGGCTCGACCTGCATGGCATAGACGTCAACGCCGCCAACACCGGCGTTTCCGTCACCGGCGGCAACATCGTCTCCTACGCCGATTATTCCGCCATTCTTTCCGCCGTGGTCGGCAGCGTCGCCATCGATCCGTCGACGCTCGTCGTTCCGACGGCCCCGACGACTTCTTCGGCATATTATGATATCCGCCACGGATTGGGCGCCATCCAGTTCGCCGAGAACGGCTCCGCGACGACCTCCGCCTCCGATTATGCGACGCGCTGGGCGGCGTATTTCTACAGCACGATCAATCTCAACATCTTCAATATGACGCAGACGATCACATTGAGCCAAGTCGTCTCCGATCTCACTCTCTCCAGCGCGGCCGGCGCCGACGCGGCGTTCGGAGCCCTCGCGGCCGTCGCCGTCACGCCGCCCTTCGCGCCGCCGGCCTATACGACGCTGCAGCCGGGCTATGTGTCGTCCGAGACGATCAATCCGCCGCATCCGGCGGACCTCATCGCCAATAATCCGGCGATCTACAGCGTCGGCAATGTCGCCGTGTCCAACACGACGTCGGCCGCGAGCCTGATGCCCGTGAGCCTCGGCAACAGCTTCTCCTATGATCTCGTCGCCGGGGCGAGCTTCCTGACCAGCAACAAGGCTTCGGTCGATCCCAATGCGGTCGTCTCGCGCAAGTCGGCGGTCGATGCGACGGCGCCGAAGGCCAGCATCGTGATCAGCGGCCACACGAGCTATGATTTCACCTACGTCGACACAGAGACGCATACGACGACGATCCATATTCCGACGATGCTGCGGACGGGGACGGGCTCGATCACGCTCGCCGCCGCAGGCAATGTGGAATTCACCGACGAGGTCGTTCAAGGCGCCGTCTATACGGCGGGCGCCGCGGCGGCGACGCCGTCCGATTACGTCGCGCCGAGCCTGACCAGCAGCTATCTCGCCAATCCAAACGGGCTCGTATCCACCCCCGCCTGGGGCACGGGCGGAGGATCGGTCGATGTGGCGGTGGGAGGCTCGATCATCGGCCTCTCTTCCGCGCGCGCGAGCGAGACATGGGCGGACTGGCTCATTCACTATGGCGCCTCGGATGGCGACGGCACGCCTTTCTCCGCCTGCGACGGCGGCGCCATCGCCTGCCAGACGGCGACCTTCGTGAATTATGCCGCCTTCTTCCAGCAGTTCGGGGCGCTCGGCGGCGGCGACGTCACGCTGCGGGCCGGCCGCGACATCACCGACATTTCCGCCTCGCTTCCAGAAACGATGATCGTCGCCGGCGGCTTCTCCGCTTCCGATCCCGCGCATGCGATTTATTACGGCGGCGGCAATCTGCTCGTGCAGGCCGGCGGCGACCTGAACTCCGGCACCTTTCTCGTCGGACGCGGCGTCGGCCGCATAGAGATCGGCGGCTCGGTGCGGCAAACCGCCGACAATCCGATCACGCGCGGGCGCGACGCCGCGACCTATCCGCTGATGCTCGCAGCGCAGAACGGCTTCGTTTCCATTGTCGCCAAGGGCGATATCACGCTCGGGACGATGCTCGATCCGACGACGACGCAGCAGTACGAGCTCGAGCGGATGACGTTCATTCAGAACCTCACGCCGATCGCCTGGCTGCCGGGCTTCGACGGAACGGGCAATGTGCTGTGGGGCAACAGCTTCACCAGCTATGGCGCGCAGGCGGGCCTCTCGCTCCTCAGCGTCGCCGGCAATGTGAATGCGATGACGCTCGCGGTCGACAATAGCCAGCCGGACGGCCCGGGACGCATCGCCTCGTCGTCGCTGCTGCCGCCGAGCCTCTCGGTCACGGCGCTGCAGGGGAATGTCACGATCGGCGAAGGCGGCTCGCGGACGATCCTCGCGTTTCCGACCGACGGCGCCGGCCATGACACGGGGGGCCTCACGCTCGCCGCCGCGGGCTCGATCGTCGTCGACCTGCAGCTCGACACGCCGTCGGCCGCCGTCATTGGAACGGCGGCGCACGATTCCAATTATGTCAATCCGCTCGGCTTGTCGTCCTATTCCATGGCGTCGACGGCCTTGTCGACCAGCGGGCCGGTCGTCGTCGGCGCCGACGTCGATCTCGACGGCGCGCTATCGGTGAACCGGCCCGCGCAAATTAACGTCGGCCGCGACATCGGCTCCGACGTCTTCACCTTCATAGGCCTCAATTTCACTGACGCGGATGTGACGAGCTTCGTCGCCGGCCGCGACATCGGCGGCGCCTATCATCTCTACGGTCCCGGGTCGCTGTTGATCCAGGCGGGCCGCAATGTGCGCAGGCCGTTGAACGCCTCGCCGGAGAACGAGTTCTCGATCTACACGATCGGCAACGGGTCGGGCGGGACGCTCGCCGACGGCGTCATTCCGACGCTGCACAGCTATCTTCCCGACGAAGGCGCGAGCATCTTCGTGCTTTATGGCGTAGCCAGCGGCGTCGACTATGACACGGCGACGAGGCTCTATGTCGATCCCGCGTCGGCGGCGACGAGCGGCGTCGACCTCCTGCGCTTCGTCGCATCGAGCCTCGGCCAGTCGCGGACGGAGGCCTGGACCACTTTCCAGGGACTCTCGGAGACGCGCCGGCATCTGCTGATCGACGAGGCTTTTCTCTCCTATCGCTATGAGCAAGCGGTCCGGCTCTATATCGATCCCGCGTCGGCCGGAACGAATGGCGTCGACTTCCTCGCCCTCATCGCGGCGAGTCTCGGTCAGTCGCGCGAAGAGGCTTGGACGAGCTTCCAGAATTTGTCCGCGACGCGGCAGCGGCTCATGATCGACGAAGCGTTTCTCTCGTTCCTGACCAGCGTCGCGACGGACTATCGCGACTCGTCGAGCCCCTATTATCTCAAATATTCGCGCGCCTATGAAGTGATCGACACGCTGTTCCCGAAGAGCGAGCGCGTCGATCCCGCCGCGGTCGGTCGGCTGGTGACGCCTTATTCGCTCATCGAGACGCAGGCGGGCGGCGACATCAATGTCATCGGCCCCGTCGGCGGCATTCGCGTCGGCTCGGCCGGACGCGACACGCTCACGCCGGACAAGGAAGGCATATTGACGCTGCGCGGCGGCGCGATCCGCATCTACACGGATCAGACGGTGCTGGTGAACCAGAGCCGCATCATGACGCAGCAGGGCGGCAATGTGGAGATCTTCAGCGGCAATGGCGATATCGACGCCGGCTCGGGCCCGAAGACCTATGTCGCCAATCCGGTGCTGAGCGAGGTGTGCAATTATTCGACCGGCTATTGCTCGGTCAATCCGCAGGGTCTCGTCACCGGCGCGGGCATCGGCGCCATCGTCACGCTGCCGTCGCAGGATCCGAGCCTTTCCAACGCCGTTCTGTCGGCGCCGCGCGGCACGGTGGATGCGGGCGCCGCGGGCATTCGCGTGAGCGGCAATCTCGTCATTGTCGCGCAGAGAGTGAGCAATGGCGCCAATATCAGCTTCGGAGGCAATGCATCCGGTTTGCCGGCCAGCTCCTCCTCGGCCAATGTGGGCGCTCTGACCTCGGCTTCGAGCACCGCCGGCGCCGCCGCCAAGGCGGTGGAGACGCCGCGCGCCGGCAATGCGGGCTCGGATGCGCCGTCGATCATCACGGTCGAAGTGCTCGGCTATGGCGGCTCCGAGCACGACGCCGAAAGCGCCGGCGCCGCGGCGCCGCCGAGCAACGGCGGAGCGGATGATCAGAAGCGCCGCCGGCGCTGAGCGCCGCGGGACAAGGGACGCGCGCTCGTTGCCGCCGATCAGGGCGGCGTAGCCGAAAACTCGCAAATGGCGTCGCGCGCTTTGTGCCGCGCGAGCTCGACTTCGTCTTCGCCCGCCTATTCCCGCAGCGCGTCGCGCGTCGAACGCGACATTGATCCCGCAGGCTCCGGCGTATATCGGCGTCGCCGACAGGGCGGCGCGAAACGAACTCCACGGCGCAAAAAAAACCGGGCGCGTCTGACGACGCGCCCGGCCGAAGGTGATCGAAGGCGAAGAGCGAAAGCTTACTTCGCGCCGCCGGTCACGCCCTGGCAGCCGTTGACCTTGCTGAGAGCGTTGTAGGCGGTGATCGACGTGCTGGTCGCGCCCTGCAGATACTCCGCCTTGATGTTCTGGACCCAGCTGCTCGCCAGCGGACGGAAGCCATTGTTGAGAGTGATCTTCCGCGCGCGGGAGTCGTCGTAGAACCACAGCAGGAACGACTTCAGATTGGCGACGCGGGTCGCGGACGAACCCACGGAGCCGGCGCCGTAGCAGCTGTAGAAATACGCATAAGCGGTGCCGACCACCGGATAAGCGCCGCCCGCCTTGGCCAGAGGCAGAATGGAAAGGCCCGAGATATTGACCTTGCTGCCGCTGCCCGGAAGATAGGTGGGGCTCGGGAAGGCCTTGGTGTAAACATTGTAGTCATTGTACGTCCAGCTCGTGGACGGCGTGACGCCAAAGATGGCGAGAGACGCCCAAGCCAGATCGGCGTTGGCCGGAGTCGGAGCGATGAAGTTCTTCGCCACGCCCGAGGCCGACTGACCGGGATGATAGACGCCGGCGGAGCGCAGATAGTCGTTCTGCAGCCGCGCAGCGGCCGGACGCGTCGTCGTGACCGGATTGTAAGGCACGACGAAGTCGTTGCTCAGATAGCCGATGCGGCCGTATTTCGAGATGCTGTTGCCGATCCCCAGCGCAACGGCGTCGCTGCCGGACGCGCCGATCCAGTTGATGTTGCGGCCTTGGGCCTTGACCGCGTCCACGAGCTTCTGGAAGCTGTTGTCGGGCACGATGCCGGCGGTGAAGATGGTCTTGTAGCCGTAGGTGTTGTTCGGATCGAGCAGCGGGCAGACCGTGCGCAGATAATTGCCGAAGATGAAGCTGGTGCCGCTTCCATCCGAACGATAGACGACGGTGATCGGAACGCTCTTGTTGGCGTAGGGCGTGCCGCCGCCGGTGCCCGGAGCCGCCGCGCCGGCATGCCAAGTGTTGGAGGCCGCAAAGCTCTCCGTGCCGGTCGTGCCATTGGACTTGAGATAGGGAATCGTGGCCGTGGAGTTCCAATTGGTCACGAGGCCGGAGAAGATCGCGCAGACCTGGGCGGTGGAGAGCTGGATGCGGTCGCCCGCGCCGGTCGCCGAGACCTGCGACTTGATGGTCCACTTGACCCCGTTGAGGACCCTCGTGCCGGTGGAGCCCATGGAGGGAACATTGACGGCGACGGCGACCGGCGCCTCGAACAGCGGCAGCTGCAGCGGCTTGCCGAACTTCGTCGCGTCATAGGCGACCGTAGAGGTCGTATCGGCGCGCGTCGCGGTGATCGAGGCCGCGGATTGCCAATTGGCCGCGGGAGACACGTTGTAGGAGAAGACGCTGGCCGTGCCCGTCGTGCTCACGAGAGCCGAGGGGAGAGGCGAGTCGCCAGCGCCGAAGTCGACGCTCGGATAGGGATAGGCGTTGAACGGAGCCGGGCCGGCGCTCTCGAGATATTTCGGCGGATCGGCCGGAAGCTGGATCGTCTGCGCAGCCGTGGTGGTGCTGACGCTGCCGCGGAACAGCTGCTTGGGATCATTGGTCACGAAGCCGCGCAGGCCGGCGCTGCTGCCCACGCCGCCATAGAGCAAGAGAATCGGCGAGGTGGTGCAGCTGTTCGGCAGCTTGCCGGGCGTCGGGGTGTTTTCGTTGAAGGAGCTGCTGAACGTGTAGCCGTCGCCGGTGACCGTCTTCTTCAGATAGCAGTCGCCGACCTGACGCATGACGAGAGAGGCGAGCGTGCTGCCGCCGCCGAAGATGCCGGAGTTCGCGGCGTGAGCCGGCTGCGCGGCGATCAGGGCGACGGTCGAAAGCGCCAGAAGCGAGCTTCCGTCGCGCAGACCTTTGCCGACTGAAAAAGCAGACATGAGTTTCTCCCAATGGATCGTCGTCGTAAGGTCGCGCGAAATCGATCGGCCGCCATTGGTTCGCCGCCGTCACGCCCCCTACACCTTCACAGACGGCGCCGCATCGACGATCACGAAAAAAAAATCCCGAATTTTGCAAAAAATATGAGTCGCGGCGAATGGCGCTCCTTTTTATACTTCGTGAGGGTTCGATGCGCAGGAGATCCGATACAATGGCCGCAACGTCAGGCGCGTTGGAGTCGTCGGCGCATGATTGCTCCGACCTCTCGGACGCCCGGCTCGCGCGCGGGCGCAAATATTATGCGCGCGGGGTCGAGCATGCGCGCGCCGATCAGTGGCGGGACGCGCTGCACGCATTCGCGGAGGCGGCCCGCTGCGCGTCGGATCAGCCCGGCTATAATTTCGTGCATGGCGTCGCGCTATGCCGGAACGATCGCTTCGACGAGGCGATCGCCGCCTTCGAGCGCGAGCTCGTCGTGACGCCGGAACATCCTCGGTCCCTCACCGAGATCGGCACGTGTCTCGCGCGCACCGGGCGAACGCGACAAGGCGTTCCATTCCTGCAGCGCGGACTCGCGCTGATGCCCAATCTGCCGCTCGCGCATTATAGTCTCGGCCTGGCGCTGCTCACCGAGAACCGCCGCGCCGAGGCGCTCGCCGCGCTCGACCGTGCGCTGGCGCTCGACGGCGCCTTCGCGGACGCCTATCGCACGCGCGGCCTCGCCCGGGTGATGGAAGGCGAGTATGACAAGGCGGTCGACGATCTGCAGGCCGCCGCCGCGCTGGACAGCAAGAATTATCGGGCGATGCTGGAGCTCGGAGTCGATTTCGGCGCCGCCGCCCGCGACCGGCAGGCGGGACGCCTGTTCGAGATGGCGGCGAAAGTCGCGCCGGACGTGGCGCTGCCGCAATATGTCTTCGGCCAGTTCCTCGTGAACCAGCGCTTCTTCGAGAAAGGCCTGCAATATATCGAGCGCGCCATCGCGCTCGATCCGCGGCAGTCGGAGCATTATGTCGCCAAGGGCTTCGGCCTGCTGGGGCAGGGACGCATCGACGACGCCGTCGCCTCCTATCGACACGCCTGCGAGCTCGCGCCGGACAGCGCCAACGCCGCCGGCACGCTGCTGTTCGCGCTTCAGCACTATCCGAGCGTCACCAAGCGCGATTTGCTCGAGGCGCATGAGAAATGGGCGGCGCTGTATCGGCCGAGCGCCCCGCGCGATCCGCTCGCCTTCGACAATGATCCGGACCCCTCGCGCAGGCCGCGGATCGGCCTCGTGTCCGGCGATCTGCATCGGCATGCCGCCGCCTTCCTCACGCTTCGCGCGTTCGAGCAGCTCGCGGCGTTCGGCTACGAGCTCTACTGCTACAAGACCGACGCGCGGCGCGAGGACGATGATTTCAGCGAACGCTACAAGACCGCGGCGAAGAGCTGGAACGACGTGTCCGGTCTCGACGACGATTCACTCGCCGCGCTGATCGAGGCGCATCGGATCGATGTTCTCTTCGATCTCTCGGGACACACGGCCGGCAATCGCCTCGCCGTGTTCGCGCGCCGCGCCGCGCCGATCCAGCTGAGCTGGGCGGGATATGTCGGCACTGTCGGCCTCGACACTTATGACGGCGTCATCGCCGACGCGGTCGAAATTCCGCCGCAGGACGACGAATTCTATTCGGAGCCGGTCATTCGCCTGCCGGATTGCTATGTGTGCTATCATCCGCCGACGAGCGCGCCGGAGGCGGCGCCGCTTCCCGCGCTAGCGAGCGGCGTCGTCACCTTCGGCTGCTTCAATCGTCCGGCAAAGATCAATCCGGAGGTCGGGCGCGCCTGGGCGCGCATCATCGAGCAGCTTCCCGGCTCGCGCGTTCTCATGGTCTATGGCGGGCTGGACGAGAGCGCCACGCAGGACGCGCTCTATCGCGTGCTCGAGCAAGGCGGCCTCGCGCGCGCGCATGTCGAGCTCGTCGGCCGCACCGAGCAGCGCGACCTTCTCGACTTCTACGCGAACAGAGTCGATCTCGCGCTCGATCCTTTTCCCTATTCCGGCGGCGTCACCACGCTCGAGGCCATGTGGATGGGCGTGCCGACTGTCGCTCTGGTCGGCGAAACTTTCGCGGGTCGTCATGCGGCCTCGCATCTGACCGCCGCCGGCCTCGCGGATTTCTGCGCGCAGTCGATCGACGATTATGTGGCGCTGGCGGTGGATTGGGCAAAGCGCCCGCGCGATCTCGCCGCGCTGCGCGCCGGCCTGCGCGAGAAGGTCGCGGCGTCTCCGCTCAATGATCAGCAGCGCTTCGGGGCGAATTTGTCGAAGGAATTGGAGGCGCTGTGGACGCGATGGTGCGCTCTGCGGCGGGAGCAGGGCAGCGGCCAAAGAGCGCAAGCGCAGAGTTCGGATGAACGACATGACTGACGAGAATGCGCCGGGCGCGCGCCATCCTGATTACATCCGCGCCGTTTTCGATCGCTCGATCGCGATGATCGAGGCAGGCCGGCTGGACAGCGCCGATGTGCTGCTGAAGACATTGAGCGCCGAGCCGAGCGCCGTGGAGGCGGTCGCTTATCTGCGCGGCGTGATCGCGGCGCGTCTCGGCGAGACGGTCGCGGCGCAGCTGTTGTTCAAAACGGCTCTCGAGAGCAATCCGCACAATGCCGACGCGCATGCGCAGCTCGGCGCGCTGCTGCTCGAGGAGCGCCCGGTGTCGGCGGCCGCCGCTTTCGCCGCCGCTCTCGCGCTCGACGCTCGCAACGCCGACTGGCATTGCGGATTTGCCGAAGCGCTGCGGCGGCTCGGCTTCGGCGATTTCGCGAGGGATAGTCTCGACGAAGCGCTGGCGCGCGCGCCCGGTCATCAGCGGGCCGAGCAGGCGGCGGCCCTTTTGGAGCAGGAGGACGCGCGCGAGTTCGAGGCTCTGTCGCCGGAGGACGAGGCGCTGCTCTGCGACGCTCTGTTCTCCGAGGCGACGCGGCGCCTCGGCGCCGGCGAGACGGTGCGGGCGAAGGCGATGTACGAGCGCGTGCTGAAGCGCGCGCCGTCCCATCTCTTCAGTCTCTGCAATCTCGGCGCGCTCGAGCGGGCGCTCGGCCATGAAGAGCAATCGAGATCGCTGCTGGAGCAGGCGGTCGGCCTCGATCCGAATTTCCTTCCCGCGCGTCTCGCGCTCGCGGAAACTCATCTTGCGGCAGGGCGCGCGCAAGAGGCGCGCGCGCAATTTCTGAAGGCGATCGCGCTCGCGCCGCAGGACGCCGCGCCGCATGCCGCTTTTGCGATGGCGCTGCAGAAGCTGGGCGCGCCGCAGGAGGCGATCGAGCATTTTCATCGCGCGATCATGATCGATCAGAATCAGCCCGCCGAATTCTATGCGGCTCTCGGCGCCGCGCTCGAGGCCATGGGGATGCGCGATCGGGCGGAGGTCGCGCTCCAGCACGCCGCTGCGCTGGCGCGGCCGTCGTGAGGTCCGCCATGTCACGTCGTCGCTTCGCATTTCTCGCGATCGCCGCAGCGGGGATCCTCGCCGGCGCGCCGGCCGTCGCCTTCAAATCGCCGGCCGATGCTCCCGCCGCCTGGCGCGACTATGCCGCTCTGGTGAAGAGCCGCGTGCAGGATTGGCTCTCGGGCGACGACGAGCCGGCAAAGCGGCTGCGCGCGTCCCTCGACGCGCGCGCGCCGGAACGCGGCGCGGCGACGCGCTTCGTCGCGCGGCTCTGGTTCCTCGCGGACGGCGAGGTGACGCGCGCGGAATTCGAGGGTGTGGAAGCGGCGGCCGCCGTCGAGCTGCGCGCGCTGGTCCTGCATCGGCGCATCGGCGCGCCGCCGCCGGCGGATATGGCGCAGCCGATGCATCTGCAGCTGTCTCTGCAGGTCGAGAGCCATGCGGCGCTTCCGGAGCGGCGCGGATGATCGCGGCGCGCCCCTGCGTGATCCTTCTCGCAATGCTGGCGGCGTTCGCCCCGCGCCTGTGCCTCGCGGCGGAAGAGCAGGCGGCCCCGCGTCTGGCTTCGGCGGAAGCGGGTCCATCCCTGACGCGCGCCGTCCCCGCGACGGATTATCGATCGCTCGCCCATGACGAGGCGCGGCGCGCCGGCCTGCCGGGCGAGGTCGCCGACGCTGTCATGGCCGTCGAGAGCGGCTATGATCCGCGTGCGATCGGCTCCTCCGGCGAAATCGGCCTGATGCAGGTGCTGCCGTCGACGGCGCGCATGATGGGCTTTGCCGGAGGCGCCGAATCCCTCGCGGCTCCGGCGACCAATATCCATTATGGCGTGACCTATCTCGCGGGAGCTTGGCGGCTCGCCGGCGGCGATCTGTGCACGGCCGTCATGAAATATCGCGCCGGCCATGGCGAGACGCGCTTTTCTCGCAGGTCGGTGGACTATTGTCTCGCCGTGCGCGCGAAGCTCGCGGCGCGCGGCTATCGGGTGACCGGATCCGTGCCGGTCGCCACTTTCGGCGATCCGCCGCTGCGCGGAGGGCTCGGCGGGGCGCTCGCGTCGCGCTGCCGGCGCGATTGTCTCGCGGCGCCGTCGCGCGGTCCCGATTTCGATGCTATCAATGCGCGTCTCGATCATCTCGTCACGCAGGCGAGCGCCAATGTGGTGAGGCTGCGATGAAGATGTTTTTATTCGTTACTGGCGTGATCTTGTCGCTCGCGGGGCCGGTCCGGGCCGAGGACGCCGCTGCGAAAGAGGAGATCATCATCGGCGGGGCGCCGTCCGTCGCGTCCTCCGGTCCTTGCGTCGATGTGCAGATCGGCGCCCACCGCTCCTTCGATTGTCTCAATCGGCGGCTGCGCAGCGAGGTGAGCAAGACGGAGCCGCATCTTCCGGCCCCGCCGATCGACGCGAGATCCTCGGATTTGAAGACTGGCGTCGTCAACATCCCGGCCATACGCCAGCAGTTCGGTCGCAATTTCGGGATTTCGACCGTTCCCTACCGCGATCCGGTCGTCCGGGCGTCGCCGGTCCTGGGACGCTGAACCGGGCCTTCAGGGCAATCGGGTAAAGGACTATAGCCCCATCATCCTCGTCCTTCGAGACGCCGCCTTGCGGCGGCTCCTCAGGACGAGGGTTTGGGATTTTTATCCTTCACCCGTTGCCCTGAACCGGGCCTCCACGGCTTCGAATCCAGGTTAACAAATTCCGTGCAACCGCGTCATGCCCGCGCTTGTCGCGGGCATCCACGCCGTGACATCGCGACGTGCGGGAAAAAGAGGCGGTGATGTTCGGCTCATGTTCCGGCTTTGCGGGCCGTCACGGCGTGGATGGCCGCGACAAGCGCGGCCATGACGCTGGAAACTCTCTGCTCGTTAACCCGAATTCGGAGCCCTGAACCGGGCCTCGCGCTCGCTTTACCGGAGGGGGCGCCCATGTTAGGAGCCGCCTTCCGTCGAGCTTGCGTGGGTCGATCGCATGGAGGACAAGGTTCCGGGATTCGGGCCGCCGCTGGTCAGCATCGTCATCACCAATTTCAATTATGGGCGCTTTCTGCAGGATGCGGTCGCGTCGGTGTCGGCCCAGACCTATCCGCGCATCGAATGCGTGATCGTCGACGACGCGTCGACCGACGATAGTCCGGCGATCATCGAGGCGCTCGCTCAGCGGACGCCGGGACTGAAGCTCGCTCTCCACGAGACCAATCGCGGACAGTCGATGGCGTTTCGCACGGGCCTGCTGGCGAGCCGCGGAGAATATGTCGTCTTTCTCGACGCCGACGACATGCTGTTCCCGCGCTTCGTCGAGACGCATATCTTCGTCCATCTCTCATCGCGCAGGGCGGTCGGCTTCACGTCGTCGGACATGGTTCAGTCGAAGGGGCGCCATGTCGTCACCTCCGCCTGGGAGCGAATGAACCGCTATATCGTCTCCGGGCGCGGGCGACGGAGCGGGCTGCTGCGGCGCATCGACGCCTGCGCTCCCGATGTGTGGCCGATGACGAGCGATGGTTTCGACGACATCGAGTCGCGCGTCCATTTCGTCGGCACGACCCATGAGTGGGAAGACTGGATCTATGCGCCGACCTCGGGCAATTGCTTTCGTCGCGAGGCGCTCGAGCTCCTCCTCGGCGACGACGGCGTCGAGGCGCTGAGGTTTCATTCCGATAATTATGTGAACAAGGGCGCCTGCCTGTTGTGCGGCGCAATTCTGATCGATCTGCCCTTATTCGTCTATCGCTTCCACGACCGCAATGGCTTCATCGATCATCCGGAGCTGCACGGCTTTCACGGCGCGAATATGAGCAAAGCCGGTCGCGCTGACCAAATCGCCTGGCGCATGCTCGTCGATCGGCTGATCGCCGACGCGGCGCCGCTCGTCGCGAAGGTCGGCTTGCAGCGCTATGCGGAAATGCTGGCCACGCTGCAGAGAGCTTCCGCCATGATCCCGGAGCTCTCCGACGTCCCCGGCGCGGAATCCTATATCGCGACGAAGCTGCGCGGCGTGTCCGCAAAGGAGGGACATGTCGACCGCCGTTTCCTGCGTCGTGTGATCGAGATCGAGCGTCGAAGGCGGCGAAGGATACGACGCGTCGCCGAGTTTTTCCTGACGATGGGAAGGTTCTTTCACGCTTCGGCGATTTCGGCGCTGGGCGAGCGTCTCTGGCGGGCCTGAAGCTCCCCGATTCGACAGCGAGAGCAAAAAATGTCTTGCTCGCAGGCCGGCGCGACAGGTCCTATTTGCGTCGCCTGGTCTTGGGAAGCTCGGAGCGCCCGCGCCCGGAGATTCGCCCGCCTTTCGAGCCGCCTGCTGCTCGTCCGCCGCCCGTCACCTCGAAGCGCAGGGCGCCGGCGATGGGCGTCGCCTCGACGAGCCGCACCTCGATAATGTCGCCGAGCCGGAAGCTCTCGCCGGTTCCGCGCGCGGTCAGCGCATGGGCGCCTTCGTCATAGCGAAAATAATCGCGGCCGAGCGTCGCCGCCGGCACGAATCCGTCCGCGCCGGTGTCGAGGAGGCGCACGAACAGGCCGGCCCTGGCGACCCCCGAGATACGTGCAGAAAATCGCGCGCCGATCTGTTCGGCGAGATGAGCGGCGATGAGCCTATCGACCGTCTCGCGCTCCGCCGCCATGGCGCGCCGTTCCGCGCCGGAGATGCGCGCCGCCACTTCGGCGAGCTCGCCCGCGGCGACATCGGGCATGGCGCCCGGCCCGAATTTCAACGCGCGAATGAGCGCGCGATGCACCACGAGATCGGCGTAGCGGCGGATCGGCGAGGTGAAATGCGCATAGCGGCGCAGGTTGAGACCGAAATGGCCGTAATTGTCATGCGTATATTCGGCCTGCGCCTGAGTGCGCAGGATGATCTCGTTGACGATATTCTCATGCTCCATGCCGCGCACGCGCGCGAGGATCACATTGAAATGTGACGGACGCAGCACCTGGCCCTTGGCGAGCTTCACGCCGATCGTCGCGAGAAATTCCGAAAGCGCCGCGATTTTTTCGCGCGAGGGCTCGTCATGCGCGCGATAGATGAGCTTTTGCCGGTTCTCTTCGAGGACTTCGGCCGCCGACACATTGGCGAGGATCATGAACTCTTCGATCAGCCGGTGCGTTGACAGACGAGGCGGGACGACGACGCGGTCGACCGTTCCGTCCGGCTTCAATAGAATTTTCCGTTCCGGCAGCTCGAGCTCGAGCGGCGCGCGCAAGCCGCGCGCATGATCGGCGGCCTGATAGGCGCGATAGAGCGGCGACAGCACGCGCTCCATCAGCGGCGCGCAGATCTCGTCCGGTCGACCGTCGATCGCTTCCTGCGCCTGCGCGTAATTCAGCTTGGCCTTTGACCGCATCATGATGCGATGGAAGGAATGGTCGAGCTTGCGGCCATTGTCGGCGATGCGCATGCGCACGGCGAGGGCGGGGCGGTCCTCATTGGGGCGCAGCGAGCAGAGATCGTTGGAGATGCGCTCGGGCAGCATGGGCACGACGCGATCGGGGAAATAGACCGAGTTGCCGCGCTCCAGCGCGTCCTTGTCCAAAGCCGAATGGGGGCGGACGTAAAAAGCGACGTCGGCGATGGCGACGGTCACGATATGCCCGCCCGCATTGTCCAGTGCCGTGTCGGGCTCGGCGAAGACGGCGTCGTCATGGTCCTTGGCGTCGGGCGGATCGATGGTGACGAGCGGCAGCTCGCGCCAATCCTCGCGATGCGCGTCGACCAAAGCGGGCTTCGCCGCGGCGGCCTCGGCGAGGGCCTCGGCGCGGAACACGTCGGGAATGCCATGGACCTTGAGCGCGATCATGCTGATCGCCTTCTCGGTCGTGAGCGATCCCAGCGTCTCGCGCACGCGCGCGCGCGGCGCGCCGAAACGGGTCTTGCCGATGAGATCGACGGCGACGAGATCGCCGTCCTCCGCTTCGCCGCGATCCTCGGCAGAGATGGAAAGCTCGCGGCCGGCCTGCTTCTTGTCCACCGGCTCGATGCGCGCCACGCCATTGGCCGCGACGCGCAGCACGCCGATGATGCGCCCGCGCGCCCGCGAGAGCAGCTTGACGATGCGGCCGGCATAGGGCGGCTCGTTCGGCCCGGCGTCGCGGTCGGGCTCGGCGCGGATCAGCGCCCGGTCGCCGACGCCGGGCAAAGGCTCGCCGGGCTTCGGGCGGCGCGGCGCCTTCACCAGAATGCGCGGCGCAGGGCCGAACTCGTCGGCGTTCCATTCGGCGGGGACGGCAATCAACTCACCGTCACTGTCGCGTCCCGTAATGTCGGCCAGCACGACGGCGGGGAGAACGCCGGGACGCGCGAGGCGCTTGCCGCGCCGCTCCAGCGCGCCCTCGGCCTCGAGCTCCGCGATGAGGCGCTTCAGCTCGACGCGATCCGCGCCTTTGACGCCGAAGGCGCGGGCGATCTCGCGCTTGCCGATTTTTCCGGCGCCGCCGACGGCTTCGCGCTCGCGGGCGATGAAGGCGAGAATATCCTCTTTCGAGGGGAGGGTGGAAAGCAGGTCGGTCTCGCGCTGTCTTCTGGTCAAGGTCGGTCTCGGGGCGGCCGGAGGCGTCCGGCCGACGTCGCTCGCAATATATACGGCCTTCGCGAGAAGCCGAAACGCCGACCGCGGCCGATTTCGCTCTCCTCAGATATGGGCTTCATCGATTGTCCTGGCCGCTGTCCTGGCCGCTGTCCTGGCCGCTGTCCTGGCCGCTGTCCTGGCCGCTTGCCGCGTGCGGACGAAGTTCGGGACATTTTCGTAAAACATGTTCGGTTTTCGCTGATCGCGTTAGCGGTTTATTGCAGCTTGGCCGGCTTAATCGCGAGCGTGCATCGTCGCTTCGCCTTGAAGGCGAAGGGAGTTCGACGCCATCGGGCGGCATCGCCGCCCCGTCGCCGCAAGGTGCGGCGCAGATCTCGAAGCCCCCCGGATCGGCTGGGTGGGCCACTCCGTCAGGAAAGCGCCGCATTCGACTGCAATCGGCCGCGAGGTGAGAAAGTGCGATCTGTCGCTCCGTTCCGTAACGTTATATCCGGCGCCTCGCGCCGAAAGCGGTTCGACACGTCCGCGACGGCCGGGCGGGGCCTCGTCGCCGAGGTGGCGCGGCGCGTCCGTCGTTCGATCCGGCGCTTGGCGACCTGCCGGCGGGGCGTCGCCGCCGTCGAATTCGCTTTCATCGCCCTGCCGCTGCTCGCGCTTCTGGTCGCGATCGTGCAGATCGGAATCGTCTTTCTCGCGCAGGACGAATTGGAGACCGCCACCGAAAAGGCCGCTCGCACCTTGCTGACCGGCCATGTGCAACAGAATAGCTCGACGCGAGACGAGTTCATTGCCACAGTCTGCGCCAATCTGCCGGCGCTGTTCGAATGTTCCGGCGTCATGGTCGATCTGCGGACGGCGAACGCCTTCTCCTCCCTCGATACGTCGACGCCGGTCCTGACCTTCGACAGGACGGGCAACGTCACCAATAACTGGCTTTTCGAGACCGGCGGCGCCGGCGCGATCATGGTGCTGCGCGTCATCTATCAGTTTCCCGTCGTGAACGGTCCGTTGCGCTTTCATCTCGCCAATCTGCCGGGCGGCAAGCGCTTGCTGGCGTCCGTCGCCGTCTTCAAGGTCGAACCCTATTCAACGACGGGACTTTAGACAATGATCCGCCCGCCCTACCGCGCCTTGATGGGAATGCGCGACCTGCGCGATGCCGCGCGGCGCCTGTCGTGCGATCAGCGCGCCATCTCCGCAGTGGAATTCGCTCTGCTGGCGCCGGTTTTCGTTCTGCTGCTCGTCGGCGAATTCGCGCTGGGAGAAGCCATCTCCATCAGTCGAAAGGTCGCGATCACCGGTCGTGTCGTCGTCGATCTCGTCGCGCAAGAGTCGGATGTGACGGAGTCCAAGGTCACATCCATTCTCAGCGCCTCGGCGCAGATCGCGGCGCCCTATTCGTCCGCGGACATGGTGATCGTGCTCTCGCATCTGAAAATCGACGGGGATGGAAACGCGACCGTCGACTGGAGCAGAGCGCTCCATGGCGACCGGCTCGCCTTGGGCGCGACAGTCGCGCTTCCCGCCGGGGTCGCGCAGGCGAACACATCGCTGATCTACGGATCCGTGCGGCTCGACTACCGCCCGCCGGTCGGCTCCAGCCTGCTGGGCGCCATACCGATCTCCTATTCGCTCTACATGAACCCGCGCGTTTCTGCATCCATCCCACTGAACTGACGACCGAGTGGAAACCATGACATTTTCAGTCCTGTCCCGACTTTCCTCTCTCGTCCATGATCGTCGCGGCAACACTGCGATCATCTTCGCGCTGGGGGCGACGCCCTTGTTCGTGGCCGCAGGAGTGGCGATCGACTATGGCTTCGCCGCGAAGATCAAAACCCAGCTCGCCGCCATCGCCGACGCCGCGGCCCTGTCCGCGACGACCCCCGCGATGATGAAGCAGTCCGAAGCGGATGCGGAGACCGCCGCGACGAACATGTTCGCGGCCCAGGCCAATCTGATAAAGGGGTTTGCTTATGACGGACGCAATTTGACGATCGACGTCGCCGATAGCGCGGAGGTCAACAAGATGCGCACGGTCACCGTGTCATATTCCGGGAGGGTCGCCAACTCGTTCGGCGGACTGTATTATTCGAGATACACCAATGTCGCCGTGAGCTCGGCGGCGAGCCGGTCCAATGCGCCGAACATCGATTTCTATCTCCTCCTGGACAATTCC
Source organism: Methylosinus sp. Sm6 (assembly GCF_019802345.1). Classification (GTDB taxonomy): domain Bacteria; phylum Pseudomonadota; class Alphaproteobacteria; order Rhizobiales; family Beijerinckiaceae; genus Methylosinus. Next base: position 374,075 of record NZ_JAINDZ010000001.1, read on the forward strand.
CCGTCCATGGAGCTGCCGGCGACGACGGCGGGAATTGACAGCATGGTGCAGGCGACCGGTTGCGCATTCGCCTGTCACGAGACGAATTTCAAGGATCCAGAGCTGAAGACGTATAGCGGCTGGGGGTCCAAGGACAGCTATGCTTACGCCAAGGATAACGGCATCACCCTGCGCATCGACAATGTGCGCGCGGCGGCGCAGAGCCTCGCCACGACCGCTCAGTCGGTCATGGCGACCAACGGCGCCGCCTATCGCCTCGCGGCATATAGCTTCGACTATAAATACGCCGAGTTGCAGAAAATTACCAAGATCACGAATGGCACTGTGAAAATCATCAGCAAAAATATCGGCCAGCTGACGCCGCCCTTGATGTCCGACAACAACAATCTCGCCGGAGACCAATACTATACCTACCCGACTGGTCCCAGCTCCTATGTCACGACGAACAGGGTCCTGTCGGGGTCCCTGTATAATAACGACGCCATGACCGATTTTAATATGGCGTTGACAAAAATGAACTCAGATCTTCCCGATCCCGGCAATGGCGGGAGTACCGGCGGTGACAAACCGCAAGAGGTCTTGATGCTCGTCACCGATGGCGTCGACGACGCGAGCCATTATTTGAGCGGGCAATGCAGCACGAGATTTAATTGGTCCTATTCGAACAGCTTCGGATCATTCTACCGCTGCCAGCAGCCGATCGACGTTTCGCTCTGCTCGACGATCAAAAGCCGCGGCATTCGGATCGCCGTGCTCTATACCACCTATTTCCCCGTCACCAGCAACGGCTGGTACAGAGACACCGTCGCGCCCTTCATCTCGCAGGTGCCGACCAATCTGCAAAGCTGCGCGTCGTCGCCTCAACTCTATTTCGAGGTGAACACCAATGGCGATATCACCGAGGCGATGACCACGCTGTTCAAGAACGCCGTCTCGACGGCGCCGCACCTCACGCAATAGTGCGGCGGCCGACGCGCGTCAGGGCGTGCGTCACGCCAGGGATGAGACCCGCGCTCATTTCCCGGAGGCGGCCTTGTTCGCCGGTTTCCGGGCGGAGGCGACCTTCTTTACCGGCTTCGAATCCGCGAAGGGGACCTCGTCGCTCTCCTCGATCGCCTTCTTGGCCGCAGCCTTTTTCGCCGGCGCCTTGGCCGCGGGCGCGGCCTTCTTGGCCGGCGCCTTCGCGGCTGGCGCGGCCTTTTTCGCGGGGGCCTTCTTGGCCTTGATCGGACCGCCCTTCTCCTCGATCAGGCGGATCGCCTCCCCCAGCGTCACATCCTCCGGGCTCATGTTCTTCGGCAGGGTGGCGTTGACCTTGCCGAGATTCACATAAGGCCCGTATTTGCCGTCGCGCAGCGTGATGGCGCCGCCCGAAGGATGCTCGCCGAGCGCGCGGCCGCCGCCGGAGGGCGCGCCGCTCGCCTTTGCCGTGAGCAGCTCCACCGCCTGCTGCAGCGTCAGGCTCTCGGGGTCGGTCCCCTTGGGCAGAGTGGCGTTGATCTTGCCCCAGCTGACATAAGGCCCGAAGCGGCCGCTCTTCACCGTGATCGCGCCGCCCTGCGGATGATCGCCCAGCGAGCGTCCGGGGTCCGACGAACGGCCGAAGCGCGAGCCGCCGCCGCCGCTCTCCTTCTGCACGATGAGGTCGATCGCACGATTGCCGCCGATCGACAGAATATCATCGTCACGGCCGAGATTGGCGTAGGTTTTTCCGTGCTGCACATAAGGGCCGAAGCGGCCGATGCCCGCGACGATCGGCTCGCCGCTCTCCGGGTGCTTCGCCACCTCGCGCGGCAGCGAGAGCAGCCTTATCGCCTGCTCCAGCGTCAGCTCGTCGGGCTTGATGCTCTTTGGAATGGAGGAGCGCTTCGGCTTCTCGCCGTCCTCGGTCGCCTCGCCCTCCTGCACATAGTCGCCGAAGCGTCCGCCGCGCAGCGTCACCTCGGCGCCGCTCTCGGGGTCCTGGCCCAGCACCTTCACGCCCGGACGCGCGCCCTCGGCGGCCTCGCCCGTGGGCGGGGAGAGCGTGCGGGTGAAGCGGCATTCGGGATAATTGGAGCAGCCGATGAAGGCGCCGAACTTGCCGAGCTTCAGCGACAGCTGCCCGGCGCTGCAGGCCGGGCAGGCGCGCGGGTCGGAGCCGTCCGCCTTGGCCGGGAAGATATGGGGTCCCAACAGCTCGTTGAGGCTGTCGAGCACCTGGCTGGTGCGCAGCTCCTTGGTGCCGTCGACCGCCCCCGAAAAATCGGTCCAGAAGTCGCGCAGCACCTCTTTCCAATCGATCTCATTATTGGAGACCTTGTCGAGCTTCTCCTCGAGATCGGCGGTGAAGTCATATTCGACGTAGCGGGTGAAGAAGCTTTCGAGAAACGCCACCAGCAAGCGGCCCTTGTCCTCTGGGACGAGACGCTTCTTATCGACACGCACGTAATCCCGCTCGCGCAGCACGTCGAGCGTCGAGGCCCAGGTGGAGGGGCGCCCGATGCCGAGCTCCTCCATGCGCTTGATGAGCGTCGCCTCGGTGTAGCGCGGCGGCGGCTCGGTGAAATGCTGGCTCGCCTCGATCGTCTTGCGCGTCGCGGGCTCGCCGGGCTTCATCGCCGGCAGGCGGCCGCCATCCTCGTCCGCCTCGTCGTCGCGCCCTTCCTGATAGACCTCCAGAAAGCCCGAGAAGCGCACGACTTGGCCGGAGGCGCGCAGCTCCAAAGCGCGTTTGCCGACCGCCGCGTCGATATCGACGGTGGTGCGCTCCAGCTCGGCCGATTCCATCTGGCTGGCGATGGTGCGGATCCAGATCAGCTCATAGAGCTTGGCCTGCTCCGGATCGAGATGCTTGGCCATTTGCCTGGGCAGGCGCGTGAGGTCGGTCGGACGAATCGCCTCATGCGCCTCCTGGGCGTTCTTCATTTTCGCCGAATATTTCCGCGGCGCCTTGGGCACGAAGCGATCACCATATTCCTTGGCGATGACATTGCGCGCCGAGGCGACCGCTTCCGGCGCCATGTCTACGCCGTCGGTTCGCATATAGGTGATGAGGCCGGCGGTCTCCCCGCCTATGTCGACGCCCTCATAGAGGCGCTGGGCGATGCGCATCGTCTGCGCCGGCGCGAGGCCGAGCTTGCGCGAGGCCTCTTGCTGCAGCGTCGAGGTGGTGAAGGGGGCGTAGGGGTGCCGCTTGACCGGCTTCGCCTCGACCGAGCGAATGGTGAAGGCGGCGCTCTCCAGCGCCTTTTTGAAATCCTCGGCTTCTTGGCCGGAGCCGATGTCGAGGCGCGTGATCTTCTTGCCGTCGGCGCCCGAGAGGCGGGCGGTGAAGGGCTCGCCGGCCTTGGTCTTCAGATGCGCGACCAGCGACCAATATTCGCGGCTGACGAATTTCTCGATCTCGAGCTCGCGGTCGCAGACGAGGCGCAGCGCCACCGATTGCACGCGGCCGGCCGAGCGCGCGCCCGGCAGCTTGCGCCACAGCACGGGCGAAAGGGTGAAGCCGACGAGATAATCGAGCGCGCGGCGGGCGAGATAGGCGTCGACCAGCGCCTGGTCGATCTCGCGCGGATGCGCCATCGCGTGCTTGATCGCGTCCTTGGTCACGGCATTGAAGACGACGCGCTCGACGCGCTTGCCGGCGAGCGCCTTCTTCTTCTTCAATATATCGAGCAGATGCCAGGAGATGGCCTCGCCCTCGCGATCCGGGTCGGTGGCGAGGATGACCTTGTCGGCGCTCTTCACGGCGTCGGCGATGGCGGAGATGCGCTTCGCCGATTTCGCGTCGCTCTCCCATTTCATCGCGAAATCTTCGGCCGGATCGACCGAGCCGTCCTTGGGCGGCAGGTCGCGCACATGGCCGTAGCAGGCGAGGACATTGAAGTCTCGGCCGAGATATTTGTTGATCGTCTGAGCCTTGGCGGCCGATTCGACGATGACGAGGTTCATCCGTCAGTTCCTCGAGAAATCCGCGCGCAGGCGGCCCCGTCTCGGCTCGCGCCGGGGGCCCCGTCCCGCATTCGGGCGCGAAGATGGGCAAAACAGGGGCCGCCTGTCAAATCGGGGGAGGACGGGGCGGGAAGTCGCTGGCCCGCCCGTCAATGTCGGGACGAGGCTCTCACTGCTGGTCTTCGGCCCCGCCTCGACGAAAGAACGCCTCGAAATCGCGGCCGCCGTAAAACACGTCGATGATCCGAACGCAGTCGTCCTCGACCCGTTATGCGATCACCGCGGATCGCTCGAATGGAACGATCCGCGATCCCGGCGAGATGTCGTCGTGCGCCCGGCCGCCGAAGGGCGCGTCGCCGATCCGGCGGCAGCGCTTTAGCATTCGAGACGAGTCCTCGAGCGATTCGAGCGTTCGCCGCCCTCCAACCCTCCCCAGCTTCGCGGGCTAAGGGAGTCACACATTTCCAGAAGGCCGTCATGGCCGGGCTTGTCCCGGCCATCCACGCCGCAACGCCGCTGTGTCTTGCAAGTTTACGCACGGCGTTGACGTTGCGGCGACGCGTTCCGCGCCTTGCCGCAAAAAATGAGAAAACCGCAGATCGCGGGCGCTTTCCGAAGATAACTGCTCGGCTCGGCGTGGATGGCCGGGACAAGCCCGGCCATGACGGCGCTGTGCATTTCAAGATGTGTGCGTGCGGTAGCCCGCTTCGCGGGAGAGGGCGTAGATTCGGCGTTTTATCAACGTTCGTGAAACGTCGACGCGCCCCTCTCCCGCGAAGTAGGGGAGGGGCCTTCAATTCAGATGAAGCAGAACACTAGCCCAAAATGGACGTGCGGCGACTCGTCTCGGCCTCCCGTGCGTCGCCGCATAAATTTGCTCCAAATCCTGCGCTATCGGAGACAGAGCTGCGGGGCCGGCGACGTTCGCGCCCGCGCGGCCGCTTTGAACGAGGACTCTTCGATGCCCCAGACGACTTTCGCGACCGATGATCTGCGCGCCGCCCTCGAGGCCGGCGTGATCGACGCGTCGACTCATCACAATCTCGAGGCTTTTCTCGCCGAGCGGGCGAGCGGCCGCGAATCCGCTCCACGCTTCGACGTCGTCAATGTCCTCTGGTACATGGGCGCTTTGATCGTGATCTCGGCGATGAGCCTGTTCAGCACCACGGCCTTCGGCCTCTGGGGCGCGCCGTCGCTGATCGTCACCTCGCTGGCCTATGGCCTCGCCTTCACGGCGGCGGGCGCCTATCTCTGGCGTCGGCGCGGGCTGCGCACGCCGGCGGGGCTGCTCGTCACCTGCGCGGTCGCCATGGCGCCGCTGCTGGTCTTCGCTCTGCAGCTCGCCGGCGGCCATGATCCGACCGAGGCGCCGAACTATCACGATTTCTACGTCTGGGTGCGGTCGAGCTGGCTGCCGATGGAGCTCGGAACCATGGCGGCGGCGCTGATCGCGCTGATCTTCTTTCCCTTTCCCTTTTTGACCATGATTATCGCCTTCGCGCTCTGGTTCATGTCGATGGATGTGACGCCCTGGCTCCTGCGCAGCGAGGCGTTCAGCTTCGAGCAGCGCGCCAATGTCAGCCTCGTCTTCGGCCTCGTGGTGATGGCCGCCGCCTGGCTCATCGATCTGAAACGGTGGAGGGGAGGGGACTTCGCCTTCTGGCTGCATCTGTCCGGCCTACTCGCCTTCTGGGGCGGGCTCACGGCGCAGCACAGTGGCGACGAGATCGGCAAAGCGCTCTACTGCCTGATCAATTTCGGCCTGGTGACGCTGTCGCTCGTGTTGATGCGCCGCGCCTACGCCGTTTTCGGCGCCTTCGGCCTGTCGCTCTACCTCGGCCATCTGGCGAGCGAGGTGTTCCAGGATTCGATTCTCTTTCCGTTCGCCCTCTCGGCGATCGGCGTCGCCATCATTGCGACGGGCCTGCTGTTCCATCGCTATGGCGCCCGGCTCGCCGGAGCGATCGGCGCCGCGCTGCCGGACCAGCTGCGCGACCTGCGCCCGGCCCATGCGCGCGACGCCCGGGAATGAAAAAGCCCGGTCACATGGACCGGGCCGTAACTCGCAAATGCGTCGGATCGATTATTTCGAACCGTACAGGCGAGTCATGATCACGAAGCCAGCGATCGCCATGCCGACCATGATCCCCGGAATAAGCATGCCCTCCATTTTTTTCCCTCCAGTTTCTTCCAGCGCCAAGGCACTCTCCGGCGCTGTTCTCGAGTTTGATATAAGCCGCGAAAGAGTCAAGCTCGCCGGTCCATGAATGACCGGGCGGAGCTCGCGCATCGACCTCGGCGCGGTGCCATGTTATCTGTTCGCGCGCTTTATTTCCATCGGAGAGAGAGACGATCATGCCGGATCAGCTGTCCCCGGAAAAAATTCTTCGTCTCGGTCTTGGTTTTTGGAGTTCCAAGACCCTCCTCTCGGCCGTCGAGCTCGGCCTGTTCACGGCTCTGGCCGAGGCTCCGGCGGATTCGGAGGCGCTGCGCGGCCGGCTCGGCCTGCATCCGCGTTCGGCCCGGGACTTTTTCGACGCTCTGGTGGCGCTCGGACTGCTGGAACGCGAAGATGGCGTCTATCGCAACTCCAAGGAGGCCGAGTTCTTTCTCGACCGCGCCAAGCCGAGCTATGTCGGCCAAATCCTGGAAATGAGCAATGCGCGGCTGTTCTCGAGCTGGGGCCGCCTCACCGAAGCGCTGAAGACCGGCCGCGCTCAGAGCGAGAACGCCGGCGGCGAGGATTTCTTCGGCGCGCTCTATGCCGACCCGGATCGGCTGCGCTCCTTTCTCGCGGCGATGAGCGGGATCAGCGCCGGGCCGGCGCAGGCGATTGCCGCAAAATTCCCTTGGAAGGATTATGCGAGCTTCGTCGATGTCGGCGCCGCGCAGGGCATGGTTCCGGCGACCGTCGCGCGCGCCCATCCGCATCTGACCGGCGGCGGCTTCGATCTGCCGCAGGTGAAGCCGATCTTCGACCATTTCATCGCCGGGAATGGGCTTTCCGATCGGCTCGCCTTCTTTGCGGGCGACTTCTTCCGCGATGAGCTGCCGACGGCCGATGTCATCATCATGGGCCATATTCTCCACGACTGGAATCTCGAGGAGAAGCGCCAGCTGCTCGCCAAGGCCTATGCGGCGCTGCCGACGGGCGGGGCGCTGATCGTGTATGAGGCGCTGATCGACGACGAGCGCAAGACGAACGCCTTCGGCCTGCTGATGAGCCTCAACATGCTGATCGAGACGCCCGGCGGCTTCGACTACACCGGCGCCGACTGCCAGGGCTGGATGCGCGAGGCCGGATTTGCGCAGACGCGCGTCGAGCATTTGCTCGGACCCGATTCCATGGTCGTCGCGATCAAATAATTTGGAGCGAGCCTTCGGGCTCGCTTCTCGCGCATATCATTCTGCACGAATAGGCTACTGGCTCGCGTCGACAAATTTGAAGCCTTTAGGCTCGCTCAAATCGGCTGAATCACGCCACTACTGGCATTCCTTCTGGACGCGGCCGAGCGCCTCGGAAAGGCCTTTGAGGGAATAAGTGTCGGTGGTCACATTGCCCTTCATCGAGGGCGCCTTGACGACGAGCTTGCCGCCGCTCTTCAACGCCTCGACGAACTCCTTCTCCTTCGCGGGGTTTTTCACCCAGGCGTTGGCGCCCTTGGTCACGAGCTCGAAAGAGCCGCCGTCGATCTCGGCGGTGGCGGCGCCGCCGTCCTTCAGCGGAAAGCCCAGTATGATCGCCACCTCATTGCGCACGCCCTCGCCGGGGCGGGTCGAGATGAACACATAGGCCTTGTCGCGCTGCAGCTTTCCGGGCTGTCGATCCTTCGGCTCGGCGAGCGCGTAGCATGTCTTGTCCTTGCCCTGACCATGCGCGGTCATGGCGTTCCAATCACCGAAGGTTCCCACCGCAGTCGGCGGCTTGGCGGCGCCCTTGTCCTTCTCGGCGGGCTTGTCCTTCTCCGCGGGCTTCTCCTTGCCTTCGGATTTGGCGTCCTTGGCCGGCTTGCCCTTGGCGTGCTTCGCATCCTTGCCGGCGGCGGAGCTCGCTTCGGCTTCGGGCTTTCCGGTCGGCTTCTTGGCTTCCGCCGTCTTCTTGCCGTCGACCGGCTTCTTGGCCTCCGGCTTGGCGGTTTCCGTCTTCTTCGCCTCGGCTTTCGCCGGCTTCTTCTTGTCGGTCTTGGAGTCGGCGGCCGCGTTTTCCGCGGCGGCTTTTTCTTTGGCGAAAGCCGGCGCATGCGGGCCGGCGCAGACGAGCGAGAGGCCGATGCTCAGGGCGGCGACCAGGGGGAAGGGGAAGGAACGAATCATCAATCGAATTTTATCGATTCGCCACGTGGCGAACCAGTGGCGCCCGCGCGGCGAAGCGTCTTTCCCTGCAATGTTTCGCGAGGCGCGGCTCACCGGTGTCGCCCCGGCTTCTCCTTGCCTTCGCGCGCCATTCCCCGTAACACCCCTCCCATGTCAGACGCTTTCCGCCCCAATTCCGAGTTTCTCGCAACGCTCATCGAGCGCGGCTTCGTGCATCAATGCTCCGACTTCTCGGGGCTCGACGAAAAAGCCTCGTCCGGCGATCTCGTCGCCTATGTCGGCTTCGATTGCACGGCGCCGTCGCTGCACGTCGGCAATCTCCTGTCGATCATGATGCTCGCCTGGCTGCAGCGCACAGGCGGCAAGCCGCTGCCGCTGGTCGGCGGCGGCACGACGCGGGTCGGCGATCCGTCCGGCAAGGACGAGAGCCGCAAGCTGCTGACCATCGAGACCATCGACGCCAACAAGGCGGCGATCCAGAAGACCTTCGAGAAATTTTTGTCCTTCGGCGCGCGCAAGACCGACGCCGTGCTGCTCGACAACGCCGAATGGCTCACAAAGCTCAACTACATCGATTTCTTGCGCGACGTCGGCCGGCATTTCTCGGTCAATCGCATGCTGTCGATGGATTCGGTGAAGCTGCGGCTCGATCGCGAGCAGGAGCTCTCTTTCATCGAGTTCAATTATATGTGCCTGCAGTCCTATGATTTCGTCGAGATCGCGCGCCGCCACGGCGCCTCTCTGCAGATGGGCGGCTCCGACCAATGGGGCAATATCGTCATGGGCGTCGATCTCGGCCGGCGTCTTGGCACGCACCAGCTCTATGCGCTGACTGCCCCGCTGCTCACCACCGCCTCGGGCGCGAAGATGGGCAAGACCGCGGCGGGGGCGGTGTGGCTCGATGCGTCCATGCTCTCGCCCTACGACTATTGGCAATATTGGCGCAATGTCGAGGACGCCGACGTCGTCCGCTTCCTGAAGCTGTTCACCTTCCTGCCGCTGGGCGAGATCGAGAAGCTCGGCGCGCTCGGCGGCGCCGAGATCAATGAGGCGAAGAAGGCGCTGGCCACCGAGGCCACGGCGCTGCTGCACGGCCGCGAGGCGGCGGAAGCCGCCGCCGAAACCGCGCGCCGCACCTTCGAGGAGGGGGCGCTGGCCTTGTCGCTGCCCAAGGTCGTGGCGACGGCCGAGGAATGGTCCGCCGGGCTCGGCGTGCTCACCGCCTTCGTGAAGGCCGGGCTCGTCGCCTCGACCGGCGAGGCGCGCCGCCAGATCAAAGCCGGCGGGCTGCGCCTCAATGACGAGCCGGTGACCGATGAGCGGGCGACGCTCGGCGACGCCCATCTCGTCGACGGCGTCGTCAAGCTGTCGCTCGGCAAGAAGCGCCATGTGCTGCTGGCGCCCGAAGGCGCTCAGAGGAACTGAGACAGGCCCGGCACCGAATCGGCGATTTTCTTCAGCTTCTCCTGGCCGACGATCCCTTCGGCATGAGCGAAGAACTCCTTGGCGAGCGTCTGGCTCTGATCCATCGACAGGCCGACGCCGGAGAGCTTCGCCGCGAGCGCCATCAGATCGCCCTTGGAGCCGCCGACGAGGCCGCCGAGCCCGCCCAGCAGGCCGCCGAGCAGGCCTCCGTCCGCGGCCGGCGCCGCCTCCGCCGCGGCGATCGCCTCTTCCGCTCCGGGCAGCTTGCCGATCAGCTCGGCGATCGGGCCGTCGGGGAATTCCTTGCGGAAGAAGCCGAGTACATGGCCGACCGCCAGCCTCGCCGTGTCCGGCTCGACGCCGAGGGCCGCGGAAATGCGCGCAACCAGTTCTTCCATCCGAGACTCCCTTCAAAAGGTGGAACGAGTGACCGAAGACGCCCATCCCGACGAAGGGGGCGGGAGCCCGCCCGGAGCAGGCTCAGCCCTTCGGCCAGAGAAATTGCGACAGCTTGGGAATGGTATCGGTCAGCTTCTGCAGCTTCGGCCGGCCGATCGCCTGTTCCGCATGAGCGAAGACGACCCGGGCGAGCTTCTGCAGCTGGTCGGGAGAAAAGCCCATGGCGTTCAATTTTGCGGTCAGCGCCAGGACCTCGGCCTTGCCGCCGATCACGCTGCCGAGGCCGCCGAGCGCGCCGAACAGGCCGCGCTTATAGCGTTTCGCATCGGCCTCGGCGATCGCCTCGCGCGCGCCGGGCGTCTTCTCGACGATCTCCCTGCCGATGTCGGGAAAGGCCTTGAGGAAAAACCCCAGGACATGGCCGGCCGCGATGCGCGCCGTCTCGGCGTCGACGCCGAGCGCATAGGTCAGCCGGGCGACCAGCTCCTCCATCCCTCACTCCGAATCTCGCGCCGGGTTCGGCGCCCGCGCGCCAGCATGGCACAGGCGCGGCGCGAAAGCGACGGTCAAGCCGCGTCGAGCCCGTAGAGCGAGTGCAGCGTGCGCACGGCGAGCTCTGTATAAGCGGCGTCGATCAGCACCGAGAATTTGATCTCGGAAGTGGTGATGGCGCGAATATTGACGCCCTTGTCGGCGAGCGCCTTGAAGGCGCGCGCGGCGACGCCCGCGTGGCTGCGCATGCCGATGCCGATCGCCGAGACCTTGGCGACATCCTTGGCCCCGGTCAGCGCCGCATAGCCGATCGAGGGGCGCGCCGCCTCGAGAATGGCGACGCAGCGCTCATATTCGGCGGCCGGAACGGTGAAGGTCATGTCGGTCATCGTGTCTTCCGAGGCGACCTGCACGATCATGTCGACATTGACGCCGGCTTCCGCCAGCGGCACGAACACCGCGGCCGCGACTCCGGGCTTGTCGGCGACGCCGCGCAGGGTGATCTGCGCCTCGTCGCGCGAGAAGGCGATGCCGGTGACGACTTGCGCTTCCACAATATCCTCCTCCCTGCAGATCAGCGTGCCGTCGCTGGGCGCGGCCGGATCGTCGAAGGACGAGCGCACATAGGTGCGCACGCCATGCACCATGGCGACCTCGACCGAGCGCACCTGCAGCACCTTGGCGCCGAGCGAGGCCATCTCCAGCATCTCCTCGAAGGAGATGCGCTCCATCCGCCGCGCCTTGGGCACCACGCGCGGGTCGGTCGTATAGACGCCGTCGACATCGGTGTAGATGTCGCAGCGGTCGGCTTCGATCGCCGCCGCCACGGCGACCGCGCTCGTGTCCGAGCCGCCGCGGCCGAGCGTGGCGATGCGGCCGGTCGGCTGATGGATTCCCTGAAAGCCGGCGATCACGGCGACTTCGCCGCGCTCGAAGCCGGAAAGGAGCTGCGCGCCGTCGATCGACTGAATGCGGGCGGAGCCATGCGCGTCCGAGGTGAGAATGGGGATCTGCCACCCTTGCCAGGAGCGGGCGGCGATCCCGATATTTTGCAGCGCGATCGCGAGGAGGCCGGCGGTCACCTGCTCGCCCGAGGCGACGACCGCGTCATATTCGCGCTGGTCGTGCAGGGACGCAGCGTCCTTGCACCAGGCGACGAGCTCATTGGTCTTGCCGGACATGGCCGAGACCACGACCGCGACCGAAAAGCCGGCGTCGACCTCGCGCTTCACATGGCGCGCGACATTGCGAATGCGCTCCACATTGGCGACGGAGGTGCCGCCGAACTTCATCACCAGACGAGCCATGACCGACCTGAAGGAGTGTAAACACGCGCCGAGGCTCGCGGGCGAGCCGGATGGCCGCTCGCATCCGACCAAAAGCGGGCGTATATGTGACGGCCTCGGAGGCGGTGTCAACGCCGGGGGCGCGAACGGGTCAGGGCAATCGGGTGAAGGACAAAATCCCCAACCTTCGTCCTGAGGAGCCGCCGTAGGCGGCGTCTCGAAGGACGGCCGCGGGGCGCAATCAAAGATTTCTCCCCGTTGCCGTCCTTCGAG
>NZ_JAINDZ010000020.1 GCF_019802345.1 Methylosinus sp. Sm6
AAAACCCTCACCGACGAGCGCCTCGCGACCGCCCCGCGCTTCTCCGATCCCTGGAAAACCCCGACAGCCGCGAAATAAGGAGCAGGGCGGCCGAGACAGCAAGGCCCCGCTCGAGCTGAGCCACATCGATGATGTCGCTCCGGCGGAACAACAGAGGGCGGCATGATGGGCTCGCCGCGAGGGCCAGGCCGACCAGCGCGCATCGATAGGCGCGCTCGGCGCGCTCTCATTGCGTTTCCTGCGCGCATGCCGCATCGATGATGGACGCCGCCGCGTCGATTTCGCTTTCCTCGACCGTGAGCCGGGGAAACAGGCCGAGGAACGACCCCATGGCGCGGGTGAGGAGCCCACGTTCGGCCAGCATTGCGCGCATCGGCTCCGCCTCTCCGGCGCATGCGAGGCCCTGCATCAGGCCGATGCCGCCCAGCGCCGTGAATGCGCCGCGGCGCTTATAGAACAAGGCTGTGAGCTGGTCTTCGAGACGCCAACCTCGATTCTGCACGCGCTCCAGAAAGCCCGGAGCCGCCAGCGCATCCATGAGGGCGTGCCCGGTCACGAGCGCCGCCCGATCGACGGGGAGCGGGCGCTCCGGCGCCGCGCGCGCCAATTTTTGCGTGACGACCAGCGCGGCCAGCGGCGGCGCGTTTTTCTGCCGATGAACGGCGACCATCGCGTCCGGGGGCACGCCCGTCCATTCATGCGCCCATAGCATGCCCGTGCGACCGAAGCCGCAAGCGCTTTCGTCGAATGCGAGGACGAGTCCATATTCGTCCGCGGTCTCGCGCAGTCGGGCGAGCAGCTCTCGCGGGACAATCTCGAAACCGGCTTTCGTCCTCACCGGAGCGATCAGAATTCCAGCGGTAGTCTTGTCGATTTCGGCGGCCAATGCGCCCGGATCGTCGCTTTGGAGCGAAATGACGTCGCCATCGCCTTCCAAGCCAGGAGGCAAGCCTCCCGCTCCATGCGAAATTCCGGCGCAGACGATGAGCCGGCGCCGTTTTGGACGGCCGACGATCCGATGGCGCCGCCGCATCGTCTCGACCGCATAGCGCCAAGCCTCGGCCTCGGAATCGAATAAGAAAACGCGGTCGCCGAAAGAAACGGGCGCGATTTTGGCGCAGAGCGCGTCGGAGAGCTCGGCCGCCTCCTGCGCCGCTTCCGATTCACTCGGATCGGAAACTGTTTGGAGCGAATGCGGATCGATCGAAGGAGTCCGTTCTGGCGCGCGAAACGGCTCATCCATCAGCGGCGCCGATCCCGCGGAATTCTCAGGACAAACGAGCAGCGAACCTGAAAAGTCGATCGGACTCGCCGCCGCCGACCCGTCGCCGGCGGGCTCGATTTGGTCATTGGGCTCGCTGGCCGAATCTGATGATGCGCCTGACATGTTCTGCTGTTCGAGGGCGATACGGCGCGCTCGTGAAGCGTCGAGCGCGGCGCTTGGCGCCCTTTTGCGAGTTAAAAGCAAAAATCGAGCCATATGGGCGCGCGATTCGACGTCGGACGATTGCCGACGCCCGGGCATGTCTCGAGCAATCGCGCGAGGCGAAAAGCATGAGCTCCGTGTCGGCCCGGTGAGGCGAGCTTCCGCGCGCCTTCGCCGAATCGCGACTTTGGGCTAGAGCAGTTTCCGATCCCGAGTGGATCGAAAGCTGCTCCAGCTTTTTTTGATCTGGAGCGAATTCTGATCGATCGAACGATTTCGTTTGATCGGAAAGCGCTCTAGAAGTCCTCAATCATGCGCATCCGCCGCCTCGATCCCATTCTCGTCGACCGCATCGCCGCCGGCGAGGTGATCGAGCGGCCGGCCTCCGCGGTCAAGGAACTCGTCGAAAATGCGCTCGACGCCGGCGCGACGCGCATCGATGTAGCGATCGAGGCGGGAGGGCGGCGGCTCATCCGCATCGTCGACGACGGCTCCGGCATGAGCCTCGAGGATCTGGCGCTCGCCGTCGAGCGTCACGCCACTTCGAAAATCCCCGACGGGGACCTCACCGCCATCGCGACGCTCGGCTTTCGCGGCGAAGCGCTGCCCTCCATCGCCGCGGTCGCCGATCTTGCCATCGACACGCGCGCCCGCGGCGCCGAGGTCGGCGCGCATATTCGCGTCGAGGCCGGCGAGCGGCGGGCGCTGCGCGCCGGCGACTGGCCGAAGGGCACGCGGGTGGAGGCGCGCAATCTGTTCGCGGCGACGCCGGCCAGGCTCAAATTCCTGAAGTCCGAGCGCGCCGAGACGGCGGCGGTGGCCGATGTGGTGAAGCGCCTCTCCATCGCCCATCCGGCCGTGCGCTTCGGCTTTGCCGCCGATATCGGCCAGAGCTTCGATCATCCCGCCTGCGGCGAGACGCGGGAGGGGCTGGCGCGCCGCCTCGCCCAGGCGCTCGGAGAGGATTTCGCCGCCAATGCGATCGCCCTCGACGCCGAGCGCGCCGGCGTGCGGCTCACCGGGCGCGCCGGGCTGCCGACCTTTCATCGCGCCAATGCGCAGATGCAATTCGTCTATGTCAACGGCCGGCCGGTGCGCGACAAGCTGTTCGCCGGCGCCGTGCGCGCGGCCTATCTCGATTTTCTGTCGCATGACCGCCATCCGGCGCTGGCCCTGTTCATCGACTGCGATCCTCGCATCGTCGATGTGAATGTCCATCCGGCCAAGGCGGAGGTGCGTTTCGCCGATCCCGGCCTCGTGCGCGGCCTCGTCGTCGGCGCGCTGAAGGAGGCGCTGGCCTGCGCGCTGCATCGCAGCGCCGACACGCCGGCGCGCGAAGCCCTGTCCCTGCTCGCGCGCGGCGGCGGCGCGCCGCAATGGCGCGGCGCGGCGCGGCCGCTCGACTGGGACCCGCGCCGCTCGCCCGCTGCCCCCACCGGCTTCGCCGAGGCGGCGCAGGAGGGCTTCGATCAAGCCCGTTTCGATGTGGGGCCGCCTTCGGCCGACGCCGGTCCCGCCGCGGCGCCCGCCGCCGGCGCCGACGCCGCGGCGCCGCTCGGCGCGGCGCGGGCGCAAATCCACGAGACCTATATCGTCGCCCAGACGCGCGACGGCCTCGTGATCGTCGATCAGCACGCCGCCCATGAGCGGCTCGTCTATGAGCGGCTGAAGGCCGAGCGCGCGGCGGCCGGCGTCGCCCGCCAGCTGCTGCTGGTCCCGCGCGTCGTCGAGCTCGATGCGGCGCCGCTCGACGCTCTGCTCGCGGCCCTGCCCGAGCTCGGCGAGCTCGGCCTCGTGCTGGAGCCCTTCGGCCCTGGCGCCGTGCTGGCGCGCGAGGTTCCGGCCGCGCTCGGCGACGCCGACGTCGAGCGGCTGATCGCCGATGTCGCCGATCTCCTCGCCGAGGAGGGGGACGCGCGCGGGTTGACGCGGCGGCTCGACGCCGTGCTGGCGCGCGCCGCCTGCCATCATTCGGTGCGCGCCGGGCGGCGGCTCGGCGCGCAGGAGATGAACGCGCTGCTGCGCGAGATGGAGCGCACGCCGGGCGCCGGCCAATGCAATCACGGCCGCCCGACCTATGTGGAGCTCAAGCTCGCCGACATCGAAAAGCTGTTCGGGCGCGGCTGAAGCAGGACCGCACGTGTTTACCGCAACGCAAAGCGCGGGAGCCGAGCTTTGATTTCGCGAGGGCGCCGTGGCATTGTCCAGGCGAGGGCGCGCCCCCATTTGATCCCGACTGCGAAAAAAAGTTCTCGCCCGAGCTTCGTCCGAAGGAACGCCAAGTGATCGAACAGGCGATGTATTTCGCGCTCGGGTTGCTCGCGGCCGGGCTGTTCACGCTGATGCTGCTGCCCGCCTTCTGGCGGCGCGCGATGCGGCTGTCGCTGCGCCGGCTCGATCTGCTGACCCCGCTCTCGCTCGAGAAGATGGCGGCCGAGCGCGATCTGCTGCGCGCCGAATTCGCCGCGCGCTACCGCCGCCTCGAGCAGAAGATGGAAGGGGTCGAGGCCGGCAAGGCGGCGGATATGCTGGCGATCGGGCAGGGCGTCGCGCGCATCGCCGAGCTCGACCGCAGGCTCGCCGAGGCGACCGCGCGCGGCAATTCGTTCGAGAAGAAATATGAGGAGACCAGGGGCTTCCTCGAGGAGCGCACGGCGCTGCTGCGCTCGACCGAATCGGCTCTGAACGACATGACCGACCGCGTCGAGCAGCTCATCGGCAGCCTGCGCAATGTGGAGACCGACCGCGAGGAGCTCGGCCGGCTCACCCAATTGCACAGCACGCAGGTGGCGACGCATAAGTCGAGCATCGCCGGCCTGCATGTGCAGAACGCGGAAATGCGTCAGCGGCTCGACGCGCTGCAGGAGGAGCTGGCGCGGGCGCTCGCCGAGGCGCAGCGGCTCGGCGACGTCGATTGTGTGCTGGCGCAGACGACGCGCGAGCTCGACGTCGCCATCGTCGAAAAAACCGATCTGCAGCGCGATCTCAGCGAGACGGCCGCGCGGCTCGGCCTGCTGGAGCGCAGCTCCGCTGCGGAAATCGAGCGGCTGGAATCGGCGCTGCGCGTCGCCCGCGCCGAGGAGCGCGACCATGCCGACCGGCTGGAGGCCGCGCGCTCCGACAATGCGCTGCTGCAGGGGGCGGTGGACGTGCTGCGGCGCGAGCACGCGCATCTGCGCGAGGCCGTGACCGCCGGCCAGGACGCCGGAGAGGAGGGGCAGGGCGAGCGCGACGTGCTGGCCCTGCGCCAGGCGATCATCGACCTCGGCGCGAGAATGGCGGAAATGTCCGGCGCGCCGACGGCCAATTCCAACGAGGCCGCGCAATCGAAGCGCGCGTGACCGCTTGCGCCGTCGCTTGACGAGGACGTCCCCTTCTCTCGCTCGCGCCCGCATGCGGGAGAAGGAGCGCGCGCTTTACGACTTGTCGGCCGGCAGCTTGCCTTCGGGCGTCGCCTTGTCGATCGCCTTGGGCAGATATTCGGCGAGCTGCGCGGCGACCTTGTCCATCGGAACGCCGAATTTCGCTCCGAGCTCCTTCACGCGCTCCGAGCCGAGAGCCTGCTGCACCTGCTCGGCGGTGAGGGGCAGATTGGGCCCGGTCCCGATCCAGGACTTGACCTTCTCGCCATAGCCGCTCTTCTCGAAATCGGCGATGACATTCTGCAGCCCGCCGCGCTTCTCGACATAGCCGTTGATCAGAGTGGCGATCTCGACGCCGATCGCGCCGCCGATAATTCCGTCGAGCAGACCCATTGTGATCCTCCATCTCGTAGCGCCGCGGCCGGGATACGGCCGTGACACCGGCCTGACATAGGGCCGCCGCCGCCTCTGTCGACTTTCGCGGCGCGGCGCGACGCTGACGCCCGGCGGGATTTATTTCCGCACGGCGGCGGCGTATATGACGCAGCGAAGCCCCGTCGGGGGCTTCGAAGGCGGGACTCTCAAGGGCCGGGACGATGGCAGGGCATAGTCAGTTCAAGAATATCATGCACAAGAAGGGCAAGCAGGACGCGATCCGCTCCAAGCTCTTCTCCAAGCTGGCCCGCGAGATCACCGTCGCCGCCAAAATGGGCCTGCCCGATCCCAATATGAACGCGCGCCTGCGCGCCGCCGTGCTCGCCGCCCGCGCCGAGAACATGCCCAAGGACAATATCGAGCGCGCGATCAAGAAGGCCTCGGGCGCCGACGCCGAGAATTACGACGAGGTGCGCTATGAGGGCTACGCGCCGGGCGGCGTCGCCGTCATCATCGAGGCGCTGACCGACAATCGCAACCGCACCGCCGGCGAGATCAGATCCTATTTCACCAAGGCCGGCGGCTCGCTCGCCGAGACCGGCGCAGTCTCCTTCATGTTCGATCGCGTCGGCCTCGTCGAGTTTCCGCGCAAGGCGGCTTCCGAGGACGCGATGATGGAGGCGGCGATCGAGGCCGGCGCCGAGGACGTCTCGGCGAACGAGGACAGCCACGAGATCATCACCTCGATCGAGGGATTGCAGGACGTCGCCAAGGCGCTCGAGGCCAAGTTCGGCGAGCCGAAGAAGGCCGCGCTGGTGTGGCGGCCGCAGAACACCATTGCCGTCGACGACGAGGCGGGCGAGAAGATCGTCAAGCTGATCGGCACGCTCGAGGATAATGACGACGTGCAGAATGTCTACGCCAATTTCGAGGTCTCGGACGCTCTGCTCGCGCGCCTCTCCGGCTGACGCCTGCGCTTTCCGATCGAACGAAATCGTTCGATCGATCAGAATTCGCTCCAAATCAAAAAGGCCGGTTGGGAGACGATCATGGCGAAGGCTGTTCGCGTGCGGGAGCTCGGCGGGCCCGAGGCGCTGCGTCTCGAGGATGTCGAGCCGCCGCCGCCGGGGCCCGGCGAGGCGCAAATCGTGCAGCGCGCCATCGGCGTCAATTTCATCGACATCTATTATCGCGCCGGCGCCTATCCGACGGCCTTGCCCTTCACGCCGGGCCATGAGGGCGCGGGCGATGTGATCGCGCTCGGCGAAGGGGTCGTGGATTTCGAGATCGGCGATCGTGTCGCCTATGTGGGCCCGCTCGGCGGCTATGCCGAAATCCGCAATGTTCCCGCCGCCTCGCTGGTCAAGCTGCCGAAGTCGTTTTCCTATGAGACCGGCGCGACGATGATGCTGAAGGGCCTCACCGCGCAATATCTGCTGCGGCGGACGCATAGGGTGAAGAAGGGCGACCGGCTGCTGGTGCATGCCGGCGCCGGCGGCATGGGCCAGCTGCTGTGCCGATGGGGCAGGGCGCTCGGCGCCCATGTGATCGCCACCGTCGGCGATGAGGACAAGGCGCAGATCGCCCGCGCCGCCGGCGCCGAGCACGCGATCCTGTATCGCAGCGAGGATTTCGTCGCGGCGGTGCGCGAGCTCACCAAGGGCAAGCTCTGCGACGTCATCTATGATGGCGTCGGCCGCGCCACTTTTCCGGCTTCCCTCGACTGCCTGCGGCCCTTCGGCCTGTTTGTCAGCTATGGCTCGGCTTCGGGGAAGATCGACGCCTTCGATCTCGCCCTCCTGTCGCAGAAGGGCTCGCTGTTCGCGACGCGGCCGTCGCTGTTCACCCATATCGCCCGCCGCGCCGATCTCGAGGAGATGACCAAGGACGTGGTGCGGGCGGTGAAAAAGGGCGATCTCGTCTTCGAGCGCCCGACGCTCTATCGGCTGGCCGACGCCGCGCGCGCCCATGCCGATCTCGAGGCGCGGCGCACGACCGGCGCGCTGGTCCTCATTCCGTGACCGAAAAAGGCTCGCTCCGCCCCCCTGACGCAAAAACCTCGCGACCGTGATATTTCTGTCACAGTGACGCGGCGGGACGCCGGCCGCCGCGCCGATGGAATCTAGCGCGTTGAATTGGCGGCGGCTGCCGATTCCGTCAGGCTCGCGGCGGAGCGTGGCCGCCGCCGCATGGGCTGCGTCGGCGCCTGCGCGCTGGACAAATGCGACCAAATATGCCGCGCGCCGCCGGGAGGAATCGGCTAGGTTTCATAGTTGTCCCGGCTTCGAGGTTCCTCCCACCTCACGATGGGCCCGGACCGCCTTCCAAAACCCGGCGATGAGCCGGGTTTTTTTTCGCATTGCGTCAGAACTCTTTACGCTCGAACGGAATTGTTCGAGCGATCAGAGCATAGACGTGAGCTTGACTGTTCATATATCTGGTTGCAATCGCGCTGAAATCGGCTCATCTTGTGTGTGCGGCGCCAGCGCCGTGAAAACATGAGGGTCGCAAGCTGACGACAAGTGTTCTCGAAGGGACGGCTCGCGCGCCGTCCCGGCCGGCCGCCGGGCCGATCGGCCCGCTCGCCGGCTCCATCGCGCCGAATATCCTGTCGAGCCTGGAAGACGCCAAGGCCGAGGATGTCATTTCCATCGATCTGCGCGGAAAGACGACCATCGCCGATGACATGATCATCGCGAGCGGCCGCTCGACCGTGCATGTCGGCGCCATCGCCGACAAGGTGCTCAAAGCCTGCAAGGAGGCCGGACTCGTCGCGCCGCGCGTCGAGGGGCTGCCACAGTGCGATTGGGTGCTGATCGACGCGGGCGACGTCATCGTCCACGTCTTCCGTCCGGAAGTGCGCCAGTTCTACAATCTCGAGAAGATGTGGGGCGGGGCGCGCCCGACGGAGCTGCGCGTGGTCTGACGCGCAGCGCGCGGCTCGAAGAGCAAGGGCGTCATTCGCGCCGCGAGTGACCACGAGGGCCGATGCGTCTCGGATTGCTGTGTGTCGGGCGGCTGAAAGCCGGCCCGGAGCGTGAGTTGTTTGCGCGCTATGCGGCGCGCGTCGCCGCCATGCGCAATCTCGGCTTCGCCGGGCTCGATCTGCAGGAAATCGATGAGAGCAGAGCGCGCAGCCCCGCCGAGCGCATGGCGCAGGAGGGCGCGGGACTGCTCGCCGCTCTGCCGGCGGCGGCGGGGCTCATCGTGTTCGACGAGCGCGGCCGCGCCGCGTCCAGCGCCGATTTCGCCCGGCTGCTGGAAAGCGAGCGCGACAGGGGCGTCAAGGCGCTCGCCTTCGCCATCGGCGGCGCCGAAGGCCTGGCGCCCACCGTGCGGGAGCGGGCGCAGGCGATATTCTCGTTCGGCGCGATGACATTGCCGCATCAGCTCGTGCGCATTCTCGCCGCCGAGCAGATCTATCGCGCGATGACGATCCTCTCCGGCCATCCCTATCATCGCGGTTGATCGAAGCGCGTTCCGCTCGAACGGACTCGTTCGAACGATCGGAATTCGCTCCAAACAAAAAGCCGAGCAGTCCGCATTTTTCCTGGGCGCCGGGCGCCCAAGCTTTCGCCTGCGCGCGCCGCGCGCCGCCGCGGGATTGCGACAACTCTCTATTTCGAGGGCAATGCGCTCGGCCTGCGCTATTGGCGCGATCCTTGCCACTGATCCGCCCGAAAGGCGCGTCTCGCGCCGCCGGTCCAACGAAGGGCCACTTCGCATCGCCGCTGCTCTGGATGACGCATTCCGCGTCACTCCGGACAGCGGCTTTTTGTTTTTCCGAGCCCTTTGCGGGCTCCGATCGCGAGCGTCGAACGACATGAACAAGCCGAGGACCCGAAGCCGCCCGATTCCCTTTCTGTCGCTGTGCGCCGCCTCGGCGCTCTCCGTCGGCGCCGCCTGTGCGGCCGACGCGCCGGCCGTGAGTCTCGAGCCCGCGCCGTCCCCGCCGCCCCCGGCGCCGCTCGGCGTCTTCGGGGCGGACATGCCGCCCGAGGGCAAGCTCGTTCTGTCCATCATTCCGCAATTCGCCAACGCCTCGACCTTGCTCAAAGGCACGCGCGCCATGTCGCCCGCGGAGGTGGTGACGACGACGCCCTGGCATTTGGATCCGACGAAGACGCTGCGCGGCGTGCCGCAGAATGCGTTCGTCGCCACGCAGACGGTCGCGCTCGCTTACGGCGTCGCCAAGGATCTCGCTCTGGTGGTGACGATCGGAATGGCCGAGAAAAATCTCGACTTCCTGACCTTCAAAGGACCGAGCGGCGCCACGCCCCTCGGCGTCAGCCATACCGGAACCGACAGCCTCACCGACGCGACGGCCGCGGCGGTCTACCGCATTTACGCGGACCCGGTGCATCGGGTGCAGATCAATCTCGGAATGTCCTTTCCGACCGGGAGCAATCACAACAGCTTCACTCTGCTGCAGGCCGACGGGACCTATCTGACGAGCCGGGCCTTCTATGCGATGCAGATCGGGTCGGGCACATTCGACATCATGCCCGGCGCCGTCTATGCCGGCCATATCGACAAATGGTCCTGGGGCCTCTCCTATCGCGGCCGCCTGCCCCTCGCCGCCAATCCGCAAAACTATCTCTACGGAGATCTGCATAGTTTCGACGCCTGGGGCGGCTACACATGGATCCCCGGCCTCACCACCACGCTGCGCGTGAACGCCTCGCTGCAAGGACCGATTCGCGGTCAGGATGCGCTGATCGCCGGAAAGGCGCCGGCCGCAAATCCCCAATTCTACGGCGGCCAGCGGGTCGAGATTTTCGGCGGCGCGACCATCAGCGGAAAGTTCATCGGGCTCGACAATGTGAGCGTCGCGATCGAGGGCGGGCCGACCGTCTATCAAAATCTCAACGGTCCGCAATTGTCGAAGAACTGGCAGGCTGGCATGGCGCTGCGCTTCAAGATATAGCGCTTATGGCCGCGCGCGCCCGAGCGTGAGCGCCGCCGCAACATCGGACGCCGAGTGCAGTGAAGATCGTCATCGTCGACGAAAATCCGGTCCGCGCGGTCATTCTCTACGAAGGACTGCGTGAGGCCGGCTTCACCGATGTCGAGCGCATCGGCGAGACGCGCAGTCTCCTCAAGCGCATCTATGCGCTCGACCCGGACGTCATTCTCATCGATCTCGAAAATCCGTCGCGCGACACGCTGGAGCAGATGTTCCAGGTGAGCAGAGCCGTGCGCCGGCCGATCGCCATGTTCGTCGATCAGAGCGACACGGCCTCGATCGAAGCTTCGGTCGAGGCCGGCGTCTCCGCTTACATCGTCGACGGATTGAAGAAGGAGCGCGTGAAGCCGATCCTCGAGCTCTGCGTCTCGCGCTTTCGCGCCTTCAGCAAGCTGCGCGATGAATTGGAGCGCGCCAAAACCGACCTCGACGAGCGCAAGGCGATCGAGCGCGCCAAGGGCATTTTGATGAAGGCCAAGAAGCTGACGGAAGACGAGGCCTACAAAATGATGCGCAGCGGGGCGATGCGCGAGAACAAGAAGATCGTCGACATCGCGCGCGCGATCATCACCGCGGCGGAGATGTTCAAATGACCGATGCGACGCGCTTGCGAATCGGCTTCATCCCGCTCGTCGACGCGGCTGCGCTGCTCGTCGCCGTCGAGAAGGGCTTCGCCGCGGCGGAGGGGCTCGATGTGGAGCTCGTCCGCGAAGTATCCTGGGCGAATATCCGCGACAAGCTCGCCATCGGCCTGTTCGACGCCGCCCATCTTCTCTCGCCCATGGCGCTCGCGTCGAGCCTCGGCCTCGGCCATGTGCGCGCCCCGCTCGTCGCGCCGCTCATCATGGCGACGAACGGCAATGCGATCACCGTCTCGCCCGCGCTGCACGCCGAGCTCGCGGCAGGCGGCGCGATCGGCGATCCGGCCGCGAGCGCCCGCGCTTTCGCCGCGGTGGTCGAACAGCGCAAGCGAGACGGGCGCGAGCCTTTGACCTTCGGCATGACCTTCCCGTTCTCGATGCACAATTATCAATTGCGCTATTGGCTGGCGGAAGGCGGACTCGATCCGGACGAGGACGTGCGCCTCGTCGTGCTGCCGCCTCCCTATATGGTCGAGAATCTGGCGCGCGGTCAGCTCGACGGCTTCTGTGTCGGCGCGCCTTGGAGCTCGGTGGCCGTCGAAGCCGGCGTCGGCGTCATCCTGCATTTCGGCTGCGATATTTTTCGGCGCGCGCCGGAGAAGGTCCTGGCCTTGCGCGAGAGCGCGGTGGAGAAGACCCCAGATGTCGCTGCGGCGCTGATCCGCGCGGTCGTCAAGGGCGCCGCGCATCTCGAAGACGCCGACGGCCGCGACGAAGCCGCGCGGATCATGGCGCGACCGGAATTCGTCGGCGTCGACGCCGCGATGATCCGGCGCGTGCTCGACGGCCGCTTGCGCGTCGATGCGCTTACGGAGCGCTTGGCTGAAAATTATCTCGTCGTCGGCGGGCGCGACGCCATGCGTCCGCAGCCGTGGCAGGCCGAATGGATCTATGCGCAAATGCTGCGTTGGCGACAGGCGCGCCACTCGCCGAGCCTCGCCAGCGAGGCGAAGCATGTGTGGCGTCCCGATCTCTACGACGTCGCCGTCGGCGGCGCCGCCGCGCCGGGCGATATCGGCGCCTTCGCCGGCGCGCCGCTCGATAGCCGCGACATTGCGGCTTATCTCGCCAGCTTCGCGATCGGCCAGCGCATCTGACGCGCTCATTCATTGCGCGAATGCGCCCAAGCGCTGGGCAATGGCGCCATGAAGATCGGCGCCGAAGCAATGCCGCCTCTGCTGAAAAAGCGTCAGATCGCTGCGCCGACAACAGAATGCGTTCGCGGCGCGATCTGGCCCGAAAGCTGCAACGATAGGCGCGGTCAACGACGACCGCCGGTTCGCCGGTACGAGCCCATAGCCGGGCTCTGTCACAGAAGCGCCGCCGCTCGAGGCGCGCTTCGGTCGTGTTGACGTCCCAATTCCCAAAGACGTGATGCGACCTGTGACGGAGCCGACAGGCTGTTCAACAGAGTCGGATCATGGCTGCATTGGAAAAACCGGACGCTCGCCAAAAGCTCGTCGTTATCGGCAATGGCATGGCCGCGGGGCGCGTGCTGGAGGAATTGCTCGAGCGCGACGCCAAGCGATTTCAGATCGTGACCTTCGGCGCCGAGCCGCGCGTCAATTACAATCGCATCCTGCTCTCGTCGGTGCTCGCCGGCGAGAAGGATTATGACGAGATCATCATTCATGATGAGGAATGGTATCGCCGCAATGGCGTGACTCTCCACAAGGGCGAGACGGCGGCGGCGATCGATCGCGCCGCCAAGACCGTCACCACCGCTTCCGGCATTTGTGAACGCTACGACAAGCTGCTGATCGCGACCGGCTCGACGCCGATCATGCTTCCAATTGCCGGCGCGCGTCTGCCGGGCGTCGTCGCCTTCCGTGATCTCGACGATGTCGACGTCATGCTGCGACAATCGGCGAAGGGTGGGCGCGCCGTGGTGATCGGCGGCGGCCTGCTCGGATTGGAGGCCGCGGCGGGCCTGCAATCCAGAGGGCTCGAGGTCACGGTCGTGCATCTCATGCAGACGCTGATGGAGCGTCAGCTCGATCCTTCCGCCGGCTATCTCCTGCAGAAGGCGATCGAGAAGCGCGGCATCGAGGTGCTGACCGGCGCGACGACGCAGGCGATTCTCGGCGACACGAAGGTCGAAGGGATCGCGCTCTCGGACGAGCGTGTCATTGCCTGCGACATGGTGGTGATGGCGGTCGGCATCAGGCCGAATGCGCGACTCGCCGCAGCGGCCGGCGTCGCCGTCGAGCGCGGCGTCACCGTCGACGACGCCATGTCGACCAGCGATCCCGATATTTTCGCCGTCGGCGAATGCGTCGAGCATCGCGGAACATGCTACGGCCTCGTCGCGCCTCTGTTCGAAATGGCGAAGGTCGTCGCCGCGCGCCTTTGCGGAGACGAGACGGCCGCCTATCGCGGCTCCGTCACGTCCACGCGGCTGAAGGTCTCGGGCGTCGACCTCTTCTCGGCGGGCGATTTCTCGCAGGGCGAGGACGATGACGAGATCGTGCTGCGCGATCCGGCGCGCGGCGTCTACAAGCGCATCGTGCTGCGCGACAATCGCGTCAAGGGCGCGGTGCTCTATGGCGACACCGAGGACGGCGCCTTGTTGTTCGATCTTTTGCGGAAGGAGACGGATGTCGCGGCGATGCGCGACACGCTGATCTTCGGCGAAGCCTATCGAGGAGGCGCCCAAGCGGACCCTATGGCGGCCGTTGCAGCCTTGCCGGATGATGCGGAAATCTGCGGCTGCAACGGCGTATGCAAGGGAACCATCGTCGCGGCGATCGCGCGCGGCCTCGCCTCGCTCGAGGAGGTGAGGGGCGAGACCAAGGCCTCCGCCTCCTGCGGACAATGCACGTCGAAGGTCGAGGCGCTGATCGCTGCGACGCTCGGCGACGATTACCGCGTCTCCGCGCGCAAGCCCATGTGCAAGTGCACCGATCTCACCCATGAGGAGGTGCGCGGCTTCGTCGTCGCCAAAGAGCTGAAGTCCATGCCGGCGGTGATGCAGGAGCTCGGCTGGAAGAGTTCCTGCGGCTGTCCCTCCTGCCGGCCGGCGCTCAATTATTATCTGCTCTGCGCATTTCCAAGCGACTATCGCGACGACGCACAGTCGCGCTTCGTCAATGAGCGCGTGCACGCCAATATTCAGAAGGACGGAACCTTCTCGGTCGTGCCGCGCATGTGGGGCGGGCTCACGACGCCTGCCGAGCTGCGCGCCATCGCCGATGTCGCCGAGCGCTTCGCTATTCCGACCGTGAAGGTCACGGGCGGCCAGCGCATCGATCTGCTCGGCGTGAAGAAGGAGGATCTTCCCGCCGTCTGGGCGCAGCTCAACGCCGCCGGCCTCGTCTCGGGACACGCCTACGCCAAAGGCCTGCGCACGGTGAAGACCTGCGTCGGCAAGGAATGGTGCCGCTTCGGCACGCAGGATTCGACGGCGCTCGGCGTGAAGCTCGAGCGGCTATTGTGCGGCTCGTGGACGCCCGCGAAAATGAAGCTCGCGGTCTCCGGCTGCCCGCGCAATTGCGCGGAAGCGACGGTGAAGGACATCGGCGTCGTCTGCGTCGAGTCGGGCTATGACATTCACATCGCCGGCGCCGCGGGATTGCATGTGCGCGCCACCGATCTGCTCGGACACGTCGACACGGAGGAGGAGGCGCTCGAACATGTCGCCGCGGTGATGCAACTCTATCGCGAGGAGGCCGCCTATCTCGATCGCCTCTATAAATGGGTGGAGAAGACCGGGCTCGAGCGCGTGCGTCTTGTGATCATGGAGGATCATGCGGCGCGAAAGGCGCTCTATGAGCGCTTTCTCGTCTCGCAGCGCGCCGTGCGCAAGGACCCCTGGGCCGAGCGCGTCGCGGGGCTCGAGGCCAAGGAATTCGCGCCGATCGCAATTCTATCGCCCATCGCGCGCATGGCCGCGGAGTGAGGCCCATGACCGATCATTCGCCCGACTGGTTCGACATCGGCCCGCTCGAGCAAATCCCGCAGCGCGGCGCCCGCATCGTGCGCACGCCGCGGCGCGACATCGCTTTGTTCCGCACGGCGGGCGACGAGGTGTTCGCGCTGGAGAATCGCTGTCCGCATCGCGGCGGACCGCTCAGCGAAGGAATTGTGCATGGGCGCAAGGTCGCCTGTCCGCTGCACAATTGGGTCGTCGATCTCGAGAGCGGCGAAGCGACGGGCGCCGATCGCGGCTGCGCGCGGCGCTTTCCGGTCAAGGTCGTGAAGGGTCGCATTTATCTCGAGATGGGAGTCGCGGTCGTTCCATGAATGCGCAGCCAAAGATCATTCGCACCACCTGCCCTTATTGCGGCACCGGCTGCGGCGTCGCGGCGCTGGTCTCGCCTTCGGGCGCGATCGACATCTCCGGCGACGGCGAGCATCCGGCCAATTTCGGCAGGCTCTGTGTAAAAGGCGCGGCGCTCGCCGACACGCTCACCGAGGAGGGGCGCCTTCTCTATCCCAAAGTGAACGGCGCGCGCGTCGATTGGGATCATGCGCTCGGTCTCGTCGCGCGGCGCTTTCGCGAGACGATCGCCGAGCACGGGCCGCAGTCGGTCGCCTTCTATGTCTCGGGCCAGATGCTGACGGAGGATTATTATGTCGCCAACAAGCTGATGAAAGGCTTCATCGGCTCGGCCAACATCGACACCAATTCGCGGCTCTGCATGGCGTCTTCCGTCGCCGGCCACAAGCGCGCCTTCGGCGCCGATGTGGTTCCGAATGTCTACGAGGATCTCGAGAGCGCCGACCTCGTCCTGCTCGTCGGCTCCAATCTCGCCTGGTGTCATCCGGTGCTCTATCAGCGGCTCGAGGCGGCGAAGGCGCGGCGCCCGGAACTGCGCATCGTCGACATCGATCCGCGCCGCACGGCGACGAGCGAAATCTGCGATGCGCATCTCGCGCTCGCGCCGGGCTCGGATGTGGCGCTGTTCCTCGGCCTGCTGCGCCATCTCGAGCGCGTCGACGCCGGCGATCGCGACTATGTCGAGCGCCACACGAGCGGGCTCGAGGCCGCGCTCGCCGTCGCGGAAGAGTGGAGCGCCGGGAAGGTCGCTCGCGCAACCGGCCTCGCGCGGAGCGAGGTCGAGGAGCTCTACGCGCTGTTCGCCGAGCATGAGCGCGTCGTCACCGTCTATTCGCAGGGCGTCAATCAATCGGTGCATGGGACCGACAAGGTCAACGCCATTCTCAATTGTCATCTCTTCACCGGACGCATCGGCCGAGCCGGCTCGGGGCCGTTCTCCGTCACCGGCCAGCCCAATGCGATGGGTGGGCGCGAGGTCGGAGGGCTCGCCAATCAGCTCGCCTGCCATATGGAGCTCGACGATCCGCATCATCGCGCCATCGTGCAGAGTCATTGGCGCTCGCCGACCATCGCCGACCGCCCGGGCCTGAAGGCGGTCGATCTGTTCGAGGCCGTGCGCGAAGGCCATGTGCGCGCCCTGTGGATCATCGGCGCCAATCCGGCCGTCAGCCTGCCGCAGGCCGATGTCGTCCGCGCCGCGCTCGCGGCCTGTCCTTTCGTCGTCGTCTCCGATGTGATGGAGCACACCGATACGACGGCCGTCGCATCCGTCGTGCTGCCGGCGCGGGCCTGGGGCGAGAAGGAGGGGACCGTCACCAATTCCGAGCGGCGCATCTCGCGGCAGCGCGCCTTGCGCGAGAGCGCAGGCGAATCTCTTCCCGATTGGCGCATCATCTGCCGCGTCGCGACCGCGATGGGGTTCGAAGGCTTCGACTACGCCTCGCCGTCGCAGATCTTCCGCGAATATGCGGCGCTGTCGGGACGCCTCAATGGCGGCGCGCGCGACTTCGACATTTCCGCTTACGAGGAGACGGAGCAGGCCGACTATGATCGGCTCGCGCCCTTCCAATGGCCGAGCCGCAAGGGGGACCGCGAAAGCGGCGAAGCGAAGCGCTTCTTCGCGCAGGGCGGATTCTTCACGCCGGATCGACGCGCGCGCTTCGTCGCGACGCCCTATGTCGCGCCGCCGCCGCGCGAGCCGGATGCGCCTTTCGTGCTCAACACGGGACGCATTCGCGATCAATGGCACACGATGACGCGCACCGGCGTCTCGCCGCGCCTCTCGCGTCATATCGCCGAGCCCTTCGTCGAGATTCACCCTGCGGACGCGCGCGCGCTGCGCATCGCGCCGGCCGGCCTCGCGCGCCTCTCCAACGCGCGCGGATCGGTCGTGCTGCGCGCGCTCGTCACCGAGCGCCAGCGTTCCGGCGCGGCGTTCGCGCCGTTCCATTGGACCGGCCTGCTGGCGAGCGCCGCGCGCGTCGACGCGCTGGTCGGTCCTGCGACCGATCCCGTCTCCGGACAGCCGGGATTGAAAGGCGCGCGCGTTGCGCTCGAGCCTTTTCCGGCGCGCTGGTTCGCCTTTGCGCTGACCCGCGAGAAGCCCGCGCAGATCGGCGCCGATTATTGGGCGTTGGCGCGCACGAGCTTCGGCTGGCGCATCGAGCTCGCGGGGCTGACGACGCCGCAGGACATGCGCGGCTTCGCGCAGGCGCTGCTCGGCTGGCGCGACGGCGACGCCCTCGCCAGCGCCGAGGATCGCGCGCGCGGCGCCTGGCGATTTCTCTGCGAGCGCGAGGGGCGCGCGCAAGGGCTGTTCATCGCTTCGCACGAGCCGGTCGCGGCGTCGCGCAGCTTTCTCGTCGACCATTTCGGCGACGTCGACGCCGCCCCGCTGCTGCTCGCGGGAGGGCCGGCTGCGGCGTCCGATCATGGGCGCACGATCTGCGTCTGCCACGGCGTCGGCGCGCGGGAGATCGAAGCGGCGATCGCGCGAGAGGCTTCGCCCGACGTCGATGCGATCGCCCGCGCGACGCGCGCGGGAACCGGATGCGGCTCCTGCCGTCCAGAACTTCATCGCCTCGTCAAAGCCGCGGCCGAGCGCGCGTGCGAGCGGGCGGACGCCGTCTAGAGCGCTATCCGATCCGAATGGATCGGATAGCGCTCTAGCATCCTTTAGTTTGAGCGAATTCTGATCGATCGAACGTTTCCGTTCGATCGGAAAGCGCTCTAGCCGACATTTTTCCATCGGAAAGGAGCAAACATGAAACTCGACGACTTCAAGAAAGCCGGCCATTGGCCGACTCTGCTCGCGGCCTTCCTCTATTTCGACGTGAGCTTCATGGCCTGGGTCTCGCTCGGACCGCTGATGATCTATATCGGCAAGGACATGGGCCTCTCGGTCGAGGACAAGCTGTCGCTCGTCGCCATTCCCGTGCTCGGCGGCGCTTTCTTCCGCGTGCCGCTCGGCCTCCTCGCCGATTCGATCGGCGCGAAGATCACCGGCGTCATGGCGCAGGCGATCGTGATGTTCGCCGTGTCGCTGGTCTGCGTCTTCGGTCTCACCGGACCGCTCGCCATCGCCCTCTTCGGCATCTCGCTCGGCATCGCCGGC
Organism: Methylosinus sp. Sm6; assembly: GCF_019802345.1. Lineage (GTDB taxonomy): Bacteria > Pseudomonadota > Alphaproteobacteria > Rhizobiales > Beijerinckiaceae > Methylosinus. Next base: position 18,165 of record NZ_JAINDZ010000020.1, read on the forward strand.
GCCTCCTTCGCCGTCGCGCTGCCGCAGGCCGGCCGCTGGTATCCGCCGCAATATCAGGGCGTGGTGATGGGCGTCGCCGGCGCCGGCAATATGGGCGTCGTGCTCGACACGCTGTTCGCGCCCTCGATCGCGGAGGCTTATGGCTGGCGTGCGGTGTATGGCGTGCTGCTGGCGTTGATGGTGCTCGTGTTCATCGTCTATTGCGCCGCGGCCAAGGAAGCGCCCGTCGCGCGCAAAGCGATCACGCTCGCCGACTATGGCAGGCTGTTCGCCGACGCCGACAGCCGCTGGTTCATGTTCTTCTACTTCATCACCTTCGGCGGCTTCGTCGGACTGGCTTCGGCGCTGCCGCTGTATTTCACCACGCAATATCACGCGACCGGGGTCGCGGCGGGACTCGTCGTGGCGCTCATCGTCGCCTTCGGCTCGGGCTTTCGACCGGTCGGCGGCTATATCGCCGACCGTATCGGCGGGGTGCGCGCCCTGTCGGTGCTGTTCGTCGTCGTCTCCGCCTGCTATTTCGTCATCTCGCTGCTGCCGGAAGGGCCGGCGCCTGCAACGGGAGGTTGGAGCCTCACGCAGCTTCCGCCGATCGCTTTCGTCGCGGTCGCCGTGTTCTCGCTGGGCGTGCTCGCGCTCGGCATGGGCAATGGCGCGGTGTTCCAGCTGCTGCCGCAGCGGTTTCGCGCCGAGATCGGCGCGATGACCGGCCTCGTCGGCGCGGCCGGCGGCCTCGGCGGCTATTTCCTCGCCAAGACGCTCGCGGTCTCGAAAGGCATGACGGGAGGCTTCACGATCGGCTTCGCCTTCTTCAGCCTGCTCGCGCTGCTCGGCCTCGTCGGCCTCGTCTTCGTCAAGACGCGCTGGCGCACGACCTGGGGCGCCGTTTCCGGCGCGCGCATCTGAAAGGGGATGAGCTTGGCCCGCTCCGATCATGATCTGCGTGTCGAAGCGGGCTTTGCGTCCGAGACGGGGAAGCGTCCCGACAATCAGGATTATGTCGCCGTCTGCTTCGGTCCGCGCGGCGGCGCGCTGCAGGGCGTCGTCGGCGCTGTCGCGGATGGCGTCGGCGGCCACAAGGGCGGGCGCGTCGCCGCCGAGATTTGCGTGCGCGCCTTCATCGAAGGCTATTATGCGAGCCCCGAGACGCTCGGAGTCGGCCGCGCGGCGGCGCGCGCGCTCGACGCCGCCAACCGCTGGATCGCCGCGCAAGCGCGCGTCGATCCGGCGCTCGAGGGCATGGCGACGACGTTCAGCGCGCTGATCCTCTCGCGCCGCGCCGCTCACATCCTCCATGTCGGCGACACGCGCGTCTATCGCCTCGGCGCCGGCGGCTTCGAGCTGCTCACGCGCGATCATGTGCTCGGCGGCGGCGATCTGCGTCATGTGCTGCGCCGCGCCGTCGGACTCGAGGATGCGCTGCCTTTCGATCAGGCCTGTTGCGCCGTCGCCCCGCATGATCGCTTCCTGCTGTGCTCGGACGGCGTCCATGGCGCGCTGCGCGACGTCGAGCTGCGCGCCTTCATGGCCGAGCGCCGCTCGCCGCAGGAGACCGCCGAGCGAATCGTCGAAGCGGCGCTCGCCGCCGGCGACGGCGACAACGCCACCGCGCTCGTCATCGACATCGTCGATCTGCCGTCGGCCGACGAGAGCGCGCTCGCCCGCGTCTTCGAGTCTCTGCCGATCCGCGAGCCGCCGAAGATCGGCGAGAGCGTCGACGGATTCACCATCGAGGAGCGCCTGTCCGACGGCCGCTACAGCATTTTGATGCGCGCGCGCGACGAGGCGACGGGGGCGGCGCTGGCGCTGAAGTTTCCGCATCCGCGCATAGCGCAGGACTCGAGCTACAGGCTCGCTTTCGTGCGCGAAGCCTGGGCGTCGGCGCGTGTGCGCAGCCCGTTCGTCGGCGAGATCGTCGAATTGCCGGCGGGACGCCAGAGCCGGCTCTATTCCGTGATGCCCTTTTATGCGGGCGAGACGCTGGAGCAGCGCATGCGACGCGCGAAGGTCGGCCTCGACGAGGGCCTTTCGATCGCGCTTCGACTCGCGCGCGGGCTCGCGGCCCTGCATCGCTGCGGGATCATCCATCGCGACGTGAAGCCGGACAATGTGATCCTGCTCGAGGACGGCGGCTTGCGGCTCGTCGACCTCGGCGTGTGCCGCGCGCCCAATCTCGAGGATTTTTCGCCGCAGGACGCGCCCGGCACGCCGAGCTATATGGCGCCCGAGCTCTTCGCCGGCGCGGCCGGCGACGAGGCGTCCGATCTCTATGCGCTCGGCGTCGCCATCTACCGCATGTTCTGCGGCGCTTATCCTCACGGCGAGATCGAGCCCTTCACCCGGCCGCGCTTCGGCAGGCCGAAGCCGCTGTCGGCGAGGCGCCCCGATCTCCCCGCCTGGCTCGACGCCGCGCTCCGGCGCGCGGTCGCCGTCGATCCGCGCGAGCGGCATGGCGACGTGCTGGAATTCGCCTTCGAGCTCGAGAACGGGGCCGTGCGAACGCCGCCGTCGCCGCGCCTCGCGCCGCTCTATGCGCGCAATCCGCTGTTGTTCTGGCAGGGGCTGAGCCTGGCGCTGGTCGTCTTGCTGGCAATCTCTCTCTATCGTCGCTGACGCGCCGGCGATCGCCGCGACGGTCCCGATCGGCTCGGCGCTGTCAGGCGATGATATCGGGCGTGAGCTGATCCTCGAGAAAGACCAGGCGGTCGCGCAGCAGCAATTTGCGCTTCTTGAGCCTTTGGATCTGCAGCTGATCCGCGGCGCCGACGGCGATCAGCGCGTCGATCGCCGCTTCGAGGTCGTGGTGCTCCAGGCGCAGGCGCTCCAACTCCGTCTGGATCGCCGCGCGTTCGACTTCGCTGAGCCTATCGACCATTCGCCACCACTGACCGGACCCGCTCCCCGGCGGCGGCCGAGTCGCTGCGCCTCGATTATCGCTCGGCGCGGGCCTCCTGTTCAAGCCATATCACGGCGCGCCATAGCCATAGGCCTCTCGCATCGAGGCGATATCGGCGAGCTTGGCGTCGAGCGCGCTCCAATCGTCGGCGGCGGCGACCGGCGTCCAGATCGCCTCCACCTCCTCGATCAGCATGGTGCAAGGCGTCTCGCGCCGGAAATAGGCGTGGTCGAGAGCGGCGGTCGGCGCGGTCTCGTGAGCGGCGAGGGCTTCCCTCAGCGGGCCGAACTCCGGCGCGTCGTAGAGCGCGGCTTGCGGGCTGCGGGCGGCGCGCTCGCGGCTGGCGAGGCCGCCGCGCCAATCGAAGAAGGTCTGCTCGAAATCCGCCTGCGATTTGCCGAGGAATTCGAGAAGGCTCTTGGCCAGCGCCGCCTCCGCCTCGGGTTCGGCCGCCGGCGCGAGGCCGAGGCGATCGAGGAGAGCGAGCTGGAACTCGCGCTGGATGATCGGCTGGTATTCGCCGAGGATCGCCTGTGTCCGCGGGAGGCCGGCGAGCGGCAGCAAGGTCTCGGCGAGCCGCGTCAAATTCCAGCCGAGCGCGCCCGGCTGGCGGCCGAAGGCATAGAGCCCGCTGTCGTCGAAATAAGCGGCGGTGAATTGCGGATCATAGCGCGGCGCGAAGCGCCAGGGACCATAGTCGAAGCTCTCGCCGGTGATGTTGATATTATCGGAATTGAGCACGCCATGGACGAAGCCGGCGGCCATATAGCGCGCGCCGAGCCGCGCCACGCGCGCGGCGACGCGCTCCAGGAAATCCCCGGCGCGGCTCTCCGCCGGCTTGTCGGCGAGCTCCGGGAAATAATGGGCGACGCAATGGTCGACGAGACGCGCGATGGCCGCCTGATCGTCGAGGAAAGCGAGGCGCTGAAACGTGCCGATGCGGATGTGGGAATGGGAGAGCCGCACCAGCACGGCCGAGCGCGTGGGAGAGGGCTCGTCGCCGCGATAGAGCTGCTCGCCGGTCTCGATCAGGCTGAAGGTCTTGGAGGTGTCGACGCCCAGCGCCTCCAGCATCTCCGTCGCCAGGATTTCGCGCAGGCCGCCCTTGAGCGTCAGCTTTCCATCCCCCTGCCGCGACCAGGGCGTGCGTCCGCTGCCCTTGGTGCCGAGATCGAGCAGGCGTCCGTCCTCGGCGTCGCGCAATTGCGCGAACAGAAAGCCGCGCCCGTCGCCGATCTCGGGATTGTACATGTGGAACTGATGGCCGTGATACCGCAGCGCCAGCGGCTCGGGGAAATTCTCCGGCAGCGGTTCGAATTGGCCGAAATGGGCGATCCATTCCGCGTCGGTGAGCGTGTCGAGCCCGACGCGGGCGGCGGCGCGCTGGTTGCGATACCGCAGGATGTGACTGGGAAAGCGCGCCGGCTGGACGAGGTCGAACAAGCCTTCGCCCAGGGTCGAATGCAGAGGCGCGGGGCGATAGCGCGGGGAGAGCGGCATGAGGAGCGCCTCTTTCGCTGGGGAGGGGAGGGGCCTGTGGACGGATCCTCGGCGGGATGGGCCGAGGAAGCAATCGCGGCGCCTCGCGCGATCATTTGGGCCCGGCGACAAAAAAAGGCGGAGATCGCTCTCCGCCTCGGGCGCTTTTTCGGTCGAAGCCGAGCGTCGTCAATGCAATGTCGCGCCGTGCCGCAGCTTGGCGATCGCGTCCTTGAGCTGGAGCTTCTTACGCTTGAGCTCGTGGATCCTGATCTCGTCGCGCCGGCGGTGGTTCAGCTCCTGCTCGATTTCTTTCTTGAGCGCTTCGTGACGGCGTTCCAGTTCGACGAGATGACCCTGTAGCGACATAGTGGCGCCTCCTTTGGTTTCGTCTTCACGACAGAAGGACGAAGGAAGTGTGACACAAAGCCAGCGTCCCGCAAGAGGGAACGAGGTCGCGGTCGTCACGAAAAATCGCCGTGGAAGCGTTCAATTCTAAACGAATTGTCCATTTTTGCGCGCTCACGCCGGGGCCCATGGCGCGGTGGGCGACGGCGGTGTTTCATCCGGCGAACGGCGAAATCGACGCGCCGCGCCCTCGCGCAGCCGAGATCGAATTCGCCGCCTGCCGCCTTGCTCCGGCCGAGGAAAAATCCTATAAAACTGCGCGGTTCGCGCCATGAGCGGGCGTAGTTCAGTGGTAGAACGACAGCTTCCCAAGCTGTATGTCGAGGGTTCGATTCCCTTCGCCCGCTCCAAAATTCATCAAGCGCGACAAGGGCTTGTGGCGTCAGCGTCGAGGACGGCGCGGGCCGGTCGCATCCGTCCTCGGGAGTCGCGCCGACCTTGCTTCCTGTGAGCTGCAGCCGAATCGCGCAAAAAGCCTCTCGGCGCCGAATATGCTGATGAGCAGTGTGCCTGGGAAGCGGCGCCGTCGGCGCTCTCGACCGTCGGCGACTTGCCTGGTGGAGCTGGGGGGATTCGAACCCCCGACCTCTGCAGTGCGATTGCAGCGCTCTCCCATCTGAGCTACAGCCCCGGTCAGCGCGGTGGGTACACGGAGCCCTCGGCGCTGTCAATCTGATCGATGACGTTTTCTTTTTTGGCGCCGACTCTTGCCGGGCCGAAGTTTGCGGTCTATAGACGCGCTCGTCCGCTCCCTTCGTCTAGTGGCCCAGGACGTCGCCCTCTCACGGCGAAAACAGGGGTTCGAGTCCCCTAGGGAGCGCCATTTGCGTATAAAACTGCGAACACCCTTGCCGACTTGTTCTCCGGCGACGACGGCCTGTTCGAGGCTGGATTTCGAGCCGTGAATGCGGATGACGTGGTCGTCGACCTCGACGGCTTCGACGACCGCCCGCAAATAGGCTCGGCGGAACGAAGTTTCGCCGACTGTGATCTTTTCGCGCATGAACGTCCCGAATCGCTCGAGCTGGTCCGGTTCGATTACGATTGACGGCGCGGACTGGGCTTTGATCCGGTGCAGCGCGGCTTTCGCCCGCTCCCGCTCCGATTTGAGCGCGGCGAGGCGATCACGAAGAAGATCGTCCATTTCGGTGACGCCATTCTCGACCATTCTATAGAGGCGCTTCAGCTTGTCCTCGGACTGGGCGATTTCCGCTTGGAGGGCGCCCACTCGGCTGCGGACCTCGTCGTCGCCGGCGGCGCGCTTCTGGGCCAGGGAGGTCAAGATGCCGGCCAGCCGGTTCGGGCCGAACAGCCGGTCGGCGAGATGGGTCGTGACAAGTCCGTCGAGCCGGTCCATCGGGATCGAGCGCCCCTTGCAGCCGGTCTTGCCGACGCGGGCGGCCGTGGAGCAGCTGTAATAGCGATGCACCTTGCCGCTTTTCGAGGTCCCGGTGCGCAGCGTCATCGCGCCGCCGCAAGTGGCGCAGACGGCGAGCCCCGTGAGGAGGATGGGGCCAGTCACGACGCGGGGCGGCAGGACGCGCGGGTCACGGGCTTTCAGGCTCGCCTGGGCCTTGTCGAACACTGCCGTTTCGATGATCGGCGGAACGGCGATCTCTATTACTTCATTTTCGGCCTTGGCTCTCCCGGTTTTGGCCTCGCGCTTGTTGAAGCGCCACCGGCCCGCATAGACCGGATTGGTCAAGACCTTGTGGACCGACGCGACGCCGAAGCGCGCGCCGAGTCGCGTTCTCAGCCCGCGCCCATTGAGCGTCTTCGTCACCTCCTTGACGCCCATCGGCCCCTTGCCGGCCTCGCCTTCGAGATACAAGCGGTAGATCGTCCGCACGGTCTCGGCCTCGACAGGATCGACGACGAGCTTTTTCTTGGTCCTGTGTCCGCGCTTCTCCACTTCGGCGAGCGCATAGCCGAGCGGCAGGCGTGAGCCGTTGTAGAATCCCTGGCGGGCGTTCTCCTTCATCGCGCGCAAGACATGCTTGCCATTCTCACGGCTCTGATATTCGTCGAACAGCGCGATGACCTGGCGCATCATCACTTGCGCCGGGTCGTCGCCGAGCTCCTGGGTGATGGAGACGAGCCGCACATTGTACTTGGCGAGCCTGCGCACATACATTTCCAGGCCGAAGGCGTCGCGGAAGAAGCGAGAGAACGAATGAACCACGATGACGTCGATCGGATGATCGTCGTCGCAAGCGCGCTCGATCATGCGCCGAAATTCGGGACGATGGTCGTCCATGGCGGAAGCGCCGGGTTCGACATATTCGGCGACGATGCGCCAACTATGGCGTGCGCAATAGGCACTCGTCTGCGCCTGCCGGTCGGGGATCGACAGGTCGACCTCCGCTTGCCGCGTTGTGGAAACCCGGAGATACAGCGCGGCGCGGGTGCAATCGGGCATGGGGAAAACTCCCGTCGTCATCAAATTCGTGGCACGAGTCCGATCGATCGGCCGAGTCTATTCCCGAGATTCGCAGGCGTCACCGGAATTTCGGCTGCGCCAGCGACAATCGAATCGCCCAAGGATCGTCCCGTAATGAGAAGCAAGACGAGCCGCGGAGACCGCGGCTCGAAAATTGTGCGATCGGCAATCTCGCCGTCACACGGCCCGCTTCAAAACTTCGGAAACGAATCGAGGCGACTGATACGGACCAAGTCGGTCAGCGCCGAACGGACCTGCGGCCAGGGAAATTCGGGGCAGTTCTCGCACCATTCGCCCTCACGGAGCACAGCGTGGAGCTTGGCCGCGACGCCTTCGACGGTCGACGCCGGCGTGGCCGCCAGCGCATCGGCGAGATCTCTCGCTATATCCGCGGCTCGCTCTTCGTCTTTTTTCGCTTCGGAGTAGCCGACAGCCAAATCGGCGGCGGCCCAGCGCGCCCGATAGATTTCCTCCTCGATGGCGCAGCCCGCCTCGGCGCCTTCGGCATCGTCGACGCCGTCTGACGCGCGGATCAACTGCATCAATCGGGTTTCCAAGCTCTGCTGCTTCTGGCAGAGAACCTCGGTGAGGTACTGGGCGGTCTTCCATCGCGTCCACAGGGATGTTGCCGGGTCGACGATCATCGTATGAGTCGAGTCGGCGCTCGCCATTCCCTTGAATGGCGCCGGCGCGACGGCGCCGACGCTCGCAACCAACAAAGTCCTTCGGGTGAGGGAAGACGCACTCGTGGTAGTCTCGGGGGCAGCCATGATCCGAGCTCCTCATAAGCCGGGTTGTGGTCAGGCCGGGCGAGGTGTCGACACACGTCGTCCGGCCGCACAGGCGCGCGGCGCACACGGCTCGAGGCTGGTTCCAGTTGCTCGGGCGATGTGATAGCCAGAACGCCATGCGAGTGGAATCATATCACGCCCGCCGCGGAGATCAACAATATATCATATGAGCGGTATATGATCACTGGAGCGCAAATACGGGCGGCGCGCGCCCTCGTTCGTTGGACTGCCGAAGACTTGGCGTCTGCCGCAAAAGTCGGCATCGCCACCGTGCGACGAGCCGAGGGCGAAGACGGGCAGCCGTCGACCACCGCGGCAAACCTGAACGCTATTCGCATCGCCTTGGAGAATGCAGGCGTGGAATTCATTCCCGAGAATGGCGGCGGCGCCGGCGTGCGGCTGAAGAAGTAGAGGGATCGCCGTCGACCGGCAGCAAGTGGGCGATCTTCGTTTCCTTGCCCCTTCATCGACGTGGTCCGATTCGTTGGTCGAACAAGTCGCCGAGCCACGCCTCGATTACATCGACCTCGGGGCACGTGACCGGGACATCTTCGGGCCAATCATCGGTGACAGTCCAAGCTTCGAGTTCTCGTTGCGCCTCTCGATCGATGTTCGACCGAGCGTGAATTCGCGCCGACACGACGCTGCGATCGGCGCCGCCGCAACGAGGATCGAGAGGATTTGCACGCGCTCGCGACATCCCGGCAGGATCGCGCGCTCGGTCTCGAGCAAGAATGGCCTAATTTTACGCCGTGATGCGCTTTCCTACGCATCGCCATCGGAGAGACGGATGACGGCCGACTCATGATCGCCGCGCTCGCCGAGGTCTCGGCGACACGGCGAGTCCGAGGAAGACGAGCACCGCTTGGTTGAGACGCAAAATGTCCTCTTCGTCCAAGCGCCCGACCTGTGCGCCGATCTTCGATTTCGGAACGGTGGTGACCTTGTCCGCCATCAAGCGGCAGGGCACGCGCAATCCGTTGCGCTCATTCGGCGCCACGGGCAGACGGAACAGAGGCGCGTCCGTCTCGTCTGTCGTGAAAGCGCAAATAGTGATGGAGTCCGTCGCGTCGAAACTGTCATCCTGTAGGATGACCACAGGGCGCGGCTTGCCTGCGTAGTCCTTGCCGCCGGCAACGGTCCAGATGTCGCCGCGTCTCATTCGTTACCGTTGTCATCGATGTCGATGACCGATGCCGCATCGATGAACGATTGGTCATCGAGAGAATGGGGGCTCATAGCGACGGCGAGCGACTGCCGATGCGCCTCTGCCCGGAAGGAAGCGGCGCGCACGTCCGGCACCCAAATCTGTATAGGGCGCAGCCCTTGGGCGCGCAGGCGCTCGCGATGATCGCGCACCTTGACGCGGGAGGGCTTGGGCTTCGCGACCGAGGCCATGATCAGTCTCCTATTGGTTACATGTAACCTACCACGAGCCGTCGCGTTTCGACAATCCCGACCTTTTGCATCGGCTCGGGTCGCGGCCGGGCCTCCACGGGGCTCGAGTTTTCATCATAGCCCCAGCCCGCGTTTCCGGCCGAGGTCCCACTCGATGCCGCCGCCGTCACGGTAAACGCCGCTGAGATATTGGCCGATGCGCTTTTCGAGAACGGGCTGCCAAGGCACGAGCTGGAAGCCGAGGCCGTCCTCGATCATCGCGAAGCGCCCGCTGGCCAGATTGGCGACGCCAGCCAGCCGCCCCGACACATATTCGCCCGGCCCGCTCGGCGAATACGATAGCCCGCGCTCGACCGCCATCTGACGGCCGACGCGTTCCACCTCCCGCCGCTCCAGCGTCGCGATGGCGCCGCGTGGGATGGAGATGGATTTTCTATTGTCCGTCGCAAGGCCCATTTCCACCAGCCGCTCGGCGCGCCGGTGGAGCGCATTCTTCACGTCCCGACCGAAGCCTGCTTCTACTATCGGACTCTGCTTGTCGGCGACGAGTTCGCGGTCGAGCCACGTCGCTCCGTCGCTCGCGATCTGCCGTTCGAGCTCGAAGGTCGAGAGCGTGCGCACGCGGAGTCCGTCGCCACCCTGGGCCAAATCATAACTTTGGCCGCGCTCGACGATATCCTTCGGGACGCGCCAATGGTCCGCGTCGACGCGTTCGACGTGCCCAGCCCGGCGCAGCGCCTCCAGCCGGCGGACATGGAAGCGAACGAATGCCTCCGGGTCCTTGCCCTGCCGCTCGAAGCTCGCGCGAATGCGTTCGAGATGAGCGCTCGGCCGGTAGACGCCGCCGTCCTCCGCGACGATGGCGATGTTGCGGTCGGCGGGCCTCTGACCGGAAACGGCGGGCGCGGCTTCGACGATCATGCCGCGGCCGACCTCCTCGATGCGGGTCGGATCGGCGAACTCCATGTGATGGACTCGTCCGTCGACGCCGTCGACGACGAGGTAGACGCGCTCACTCATCTCGTCGCCGGCCAGGCCTTTGGCCAGCACCCGGCCGATGATCTGCTCCTTTCCGGTCTCCCCGTGGCAAGCATATTGCCCGACGCCGCGCTCGTCCGCCAGACCGTGACCGGCCAGCGCCCTACGGATGGTCTCGATCGCTTCGTTGCGCGCTCCCAATTCTTTCAGCATCGGCTCGGCACGGTCGGAAATGGTCCATCGTCCCGTCTCGAGTTCGGCAGCGAGCCCGTAGCGCTCCAGACGCCGCGCGCGACCGAGCAGCAGCGCCCGGTTTTCTCGGACAAGATAGGAGGCGCCTTCCCCGAGCCTGAGATCAATGACGCCGTGTTCGCGCTGCTCGGCGAGCAACATCTTGTCGAGCCGCGTCAGCCGCTCCGCCGCAACTTCGTTCGCGAGCTTCGTCTGAAGCTCGATCTCGCTCAGGTGGCCGAGCTCCAGCGTGACGAGTTCGCTCGCCCGGTGACGAACGCTGTGAGCGATATAGTCGCCGGCGATATTGAGGATACGGCCGTCGTCGAGCACACCCCGGACGATGATATGGGTGTGAGGATGGCCGGTGTTGTGATGGTCGACGGCGATCCAGTCGAGACCTGTGTCGAGGTCCTTCTCCACCTGCCGCATGAGGTCGCGGGTGAAGCCGCGTAGATCGGCCATGTCGACGGAATCCTCCAGCGCGACGATGAAGCGGAACTGATGACGATCGTCGCGTCCGCGCTCGACAAAGGCGCGGCCGTCCGCCTCATTCTCGATCGCCGAATAGGCGTGGCCTTTCTCGCCGTCGCGGGTGACGCCATCGCGTTCGAGATAGTGGAGATGGGCATCGACGGCCTTGCTCATCGCGCCGCGCATCTTAGCACTATGAGAGCCGCGTTGTGGATTGAGCTTCACGACGCGCGCCTTGACGACGACGCGACGCGATCGAAACCGTCCGGCGGAGTCGCGTTGCCAACCGCCGCCGTCTCTCGGCAACGACGCCGCCACCTTCGCGCCTCGTCCCCGCGCGTTGAACCGGCCGCTTCTTTCTCCTTTCCGGCCGTCCGCCGACGCCGGACCCAGGCCGATCCGGCCGGGATCGCCGCCGGCCTTTCGGACGGCGATCTCGACCTGCCGGACGAAGGAAAGCGAGCGCGGACTGACGCTCCTTCCGCCGGTTCGGGATCGGCCGGGTCGAGTGTGGAAATCGTCTCTGTCGTCGCTCGCCATTCCGAGATGATCGGCGCCGAAATCGCTCTGCGCAATGGCCTGCGAACTCCGATCGCAGGCGAGCGCAAAAATGCCGGCTGTAGCGTAGAAACGGCGAGGCATGCCACGTCGCACCTCTCGAACGCGTGTCTCTATCATGCTGCAAATATGAACGAATTCGACTCTGGCGAAAACCGCCGCACATCGCGCCGTATCATGCCTGCGCATTTGTAGCCTGCAAAAACCAATGTGCAGACAACAAATTACGAGCGCAGCGAGGCGCGAACGTCAGTTCGCTTTATCTTGCCCTCCTAAACCGTAAGGGAGTTCCCCCGGCTTTGCCGGGGTGGCAGTATGAGTTTGACGTTTTCAGCAGTCCACCGTCGAAATTTCCAGTCGTGAGCCGCCAAGCACACGATGAGGAAATCCGACGTATGAAAGCTTAAGTCACACGCGGTGGGACTGCAAATATCACGTTGTGTTTATTCCCAAATGCGGCAGGAAGGCGCTGTATGGCGAACTGCGGCGTCACCTCGGGGAAGTTCAAGAAACTGGCCGCGCAGAAGGAGAGCCGGATCGAGGAGGGGCATTTGATGCCCGACCACGTGCACATGATGATCGCGATCCCGCCGAAATACGCGGTGTCCCAGGTGGTGGGATACATCAAAGGCAAGAGCGCGATCCATCTGGCGCGGGTTTACGCGGAGCGGAAGCGCAATTTCGTGGGGCAGCATTTTTGGGCGCGCGGATATTTCGTCTCGACCGTAGGTCGGGACGAACAGGTGATCCGGGAATATATCCGCAACCAGGAACTCGAAGATGCGCGTCTGGAACAGTTGAACCTTTGGCGATGACGAGACGCGGCCGCCTATAGGCGGCCAGGACCAATCGGGGCCGCGTCAGCGACCCCGTAGCCGCTATGAGCGGCTCACATCATAAAGCCCCCGGCTTTGCCGGGGGATACTTACTCGCCCTCCTAATCGAGCGTCGTCATGTTCACTTCTTCCCCACGTGTGTCTTCGTCTTTGGATCGTATCCGTTTCCTTTCCTCGATGCGACAGCCTACGTCGGGATGCGCTGCGAAGCGCCTAGCGGCCATATAGTCGTTCGTGCTCGGTCTCGCGTGTCGAGCGGGCGCACATTTTTGCGTCTGGATCTCGGCGCCACAAGCAGTCGGGCGCGCTGTCGGCCTCCGAGGAGGTGTCGCCGCCGGCAAGATATCGCGCTCTCCGCATCCGCTTCGATCCGCCAGGTTCTCTCCCGCCGAATGGCGGAACTCGTGTCGGCGCCGCGCCGTCAATTCGTCGTCGTGTCGTCGTTCCTGAGCGCTTCGATCGACTCCGCTGGCGCGCTCACGACGCGATCGCCAGCGTCCTCTTCGCTCCTCTTTTCGGCGAGCCCGAGAACTCTTCCTGCGCCGAGATGCGGAACGCGCCGTCGTCGATCCACATCCGATGCATGATGACGGCGAGCTTGCGCGCCACCGCGACGACGGCGCGCTTGTGGCCGCGCTTCACCGCGATCTTGACGCCCCACGCCTTCACGGCGCACCATTTCTTCGAGCGCACGAGCATGGCGCTGTGGCCGCTTCGTAGAGCGCCGTGCGCTCTTCGCCGTCGCCGCATTTGGAGATATGGCCGTCGATATCGATCGTATCGCCGCTCTGAATTCGGCGCTACGTCAGTCCGAAATGCGCGCCGACGGTCTTGGATTTGGCGAAGCGGGTCGGATCGTCGACCGCCGCTTTGAACGACGGCACCGTCATCGGATCGACGCCCGGAATCGCCATGAAGCGGCGGCAGAACTCGTCGCAGCCGACCAACTGGACGAGCAGCGTGTGCAGCCGCTTGTATTCGCTCCACAGCGTCGACCAGGCGCGCAGCATGCACTCCGTCACGCCGGCAATGAGCCGGTGATGCGCCACGAGCTCGCGCACGCGTCTCGAACGAGCTACGCTGAACGCGCGGACCCAGCATCAAACCGAACACTTTCAGCGACTGACGAACTTCATTCTCTATGTCGGGAAGCTTGCGTTTCAGCGTGCGCCGATGCGTCAGCAACAATAGCAGCCGATGGCTCTCCACGCTCTTGACATGAACCGGCAGGAACCAGCCAGTGCGCACCAGCTGCGCGAGCCCGTGGGCGTCGCTCCGGTCAGTCTTGTTGCGCTGAATCTTCAAAGCGGCGGCCGCCTGTCGGCGTTCCAGAAGCACCACGGGCAGAGGCCGAGCGCTGCCAATTCGCAGTGCAGCCAGGGCGCCACCGAGCCGACTTCATGGCCGATCCGTTCCAGACGCGGCAGATAGGGTTCGAGCGCCGCGGCGATCACGCCGGGATCGGTCGGAACGGCCGTCTCCAAGACGATCTCACCGTCTTTGCTCGCCACCACGCAGATGGTGGTCTTTGTCGAAGAAGTGTCGACGAACAAGCCGTCGGAGCGTGGCGCGATAGCGGGCAGATCGCACGTGGCGGCAACAGCTGTCGTGTCGGTTGTCGTCCGAATTGGCGCCGGACGATTGGCGACGCGTCGGCTGTCGTTCTGCTCGATGAACTGCGGAGCCTTGTCCAGAACGACAGCCCGGAGGCCGAGAGAACGGCGGATCGAGGGCTGTCATTTTCCTCGATCAGAGGGAGGAGCGCGGCTACATAGGCGACGGTCTCGGATGGCAATGAACGGCCCGTCACGATAATCCTCGTAGCAGCGTGGCGCCGCATTATAGGCCGCATTGTCGCAGCTGCGAGAACAGCCATTAGTTTGTCCGAGGGGTCTCGAAATCGCCTGGGCCTGATCAGCGGTGAACGGCCGGTCGCGCATTCTGAAGGCATCAACGGCGTTCTGCATGTCGACGGTTATGCCCGGGTCGAGCGATTGGCCGCCAAAGACGACGCAGTGCTCGCCGCCTGTTCGGCGCGCACGAGCCGCAAGTTTTACGAAGCGTCCGAAGCCACGGCCGTGCTCGTGGTGGCCGAAGCGTTGCGCCGGACCGGCGACTTCATGCCGTCGAGACACGCACGCATATATATCTATAATTCATATAAACTATATAGACATATGCAGACGCTTGTTATATAAGCCATTGCTGGCCCATAGTAAGATGAGGTCGACAGCGATGCAAAAGGTCCGTGACATTGCCGATGACGTGAAGGGCTTCGGACGGATATTGGCGCGTGCGCGTAAGGAGAGAGGATATAGTCAGCTCGCGCTGGCCATGATGGCGGAGGTTTCTCCCAAGCATCTCAGCTTTCTCGAGACGGGTCGATCGAGACCCAGCAGGGCGATGTTGGCGACGCTCGTCGAAACTCTGGCGGTGTCGGAAGACGACAAGAGGGATTTCTATGTCGCGGCTGGTTTCGCGCCGCGCCAAAATCCGTATTTCGACGATATTTGCTCCTCGACGCTCTCCGGGATGTCGCTCATCTTGCGGAGCGCCGAGCCCTTTCCGGCCGTCGTGCTAGATCGATTCTGGCGCATCGTCATGATTAACCGTCCTTACGGCGTGTTTATCGAGGCGCTCAGTCGCGGCCGTATCGTCTCCGAGCAAGCATACACTCTGTTGCCTGAACCAAGGGTCAATTCGATCGAGGCGATGATCGGCTCCGACTATTATCTCTCGCGGGTCTTGTCATGGCGCGAGACGATCTCATCCGAACTGTCTCGCGTGAAACGAGAGGTATCGCTGGACCCCGATTCGCAACGACGCGCGTGGTTGTCGCGGATCGAGATCGACGCGCGCTCTCGCGGCCTCATCTGCGGCCCGGAGTTCGAGCGGCGTGGCGACGACATCACGCCTTTTGTGCCCGTCAAGATGCGAATGGGACCGATGGAGGCGAATCTGGTCAATGTCGTGATGCCGCTCCAGGGCGATGGACGCGACCGCCCGTCCGGCCTGCGCGTCAAACTCTATTATCCGGCCGACAATCGCGCCGAGCAAGCGCTCCGCGATTATGCGTTCAAGAATTGATCGACGGACTTGAGTTGCGGGCGACGCAGCGAAAATCCAGCTATTTTGTCGAAGGTCCTCGCCACATGGAAGAGCAGCCGCTCCCTCCCCTTCGGCGCGACCAATTGGCAGCCCACCGGCAATCCCTCCTCGGTAAAGCCGGCGGGCATCGCCAAGGCCGGATGTCCCGTGAGGTTGAACAGACAGGTGAAGCCGATATCGGTGGGCGATATGGGTAGCCTGTCGTCTGGCTCCACCGCTGTCAGCCGGTCGATTCGCGGCGGCGCAAAGCATTGAACCGGCGACAAGATCAGATCGACGCCGACGAACACATCCTCGATTGCGGACGCGAGGCGCTTTCGCTGGATAACCGCCGCCTCGACCCTATCGGCATCGGCCGTCGCGCCGAAGGCGAGCAATCGCCGCAGACTCGGCGAAACCGGTGTTTCCAGCCCTGCGTGGACACCCACCGCTTCCCGAGCGCAGAGGATCATCCAGAGTTCTGCGCATTCGCGCCAAGCAGGCAGATGAATCGGCTCCAGCTTCATTCCGAGATCGACGAGGCGGCACTCGGTCTCCCTCATGGCTCGCGAAATGAGCGGGTCCACTGCCTCCTCGCTCCAAATTCGATCGACGCCGACGCGCAGCGCGCCTCCATCAGGCTCGTCGACTTCGACGCTCCTACGCGCGGCTCCCGCAAGCGCCATGAACAGCGCTTCGAGATCCGCTGGAGAGCGCGCCATCGGACCGACATGGTCGAGCGACGGCGCGAGTGGAAAAACGCCCGTCGTGTCGACGAGGCCTGCGGTCGGCTTCAAGCCGAACAAATTGTTTGCGGCGCTCGGATGACGTATCGAGCCGCCGCTATCCGTTCCGACGGCGGCGAAGCAGAGGCCGGCCGCCGTCGCGACACCGGAGCCGCTGGACGAGGCGCCCGGCCAGTAGTCCATATGCCAGGGATTACGCGGCGCCCCGATGATGGGATCATGCAGACCGAAAGCTCCTTCCGGAAGGTTGAGCTTGCCGAGCATTACGAGGCCGGAGTCGTCGAGACGCGTCACGACCGCGGCGTCGCGGATCGGATAGTGGTCGGTCAGTCGCGCAGCGCCGTTCGATGTGGCGACGCCCCTTGTCGCGAGAGAATCCTTGACGGCAATCGGCACACCGTGCAGCGGGCTTCTGATCCGACCCGCCTCCAGCTCCGCATCCGCACGGCAGGCTTGTCGCCGCGCCAGCGACGCGGACACGGTGACATAGCTGCGCAAAACGGAATCTCGCGCAGTGATGCGGTCGAGCATGTGCTCGACGACATCGATCACGCGCAATTCGCGCCGATGCAATGCCTGCGCCAGCCGAACCGCCGTCCAATCGTGGATATGCTCGTTCACCGCGCCAGGTTCAAATTGCGAAGGGCCGCATTATACGCCTCTCGCCCGTCTCGGGTATGCAAATTGAAGAGCCGGCGCAACGAATAGTCGCTCCAGACCACCTGTTTTAGTCTCTGCTCTCCCTGGAAATCGGCCATGCGGGCGTCGTAGCTCTCGACGAGAACCGCATCGGCGGCGGCGTCATAACGCTCTTTGTGAAGGACTGCATCCTGCGGCAATCGTGGTTTTACTCCCGTGGGACGATCGGGATCCGGATAACCGACGCACATGCCGAAGATCGGAACCACATGCGACGGAAGCGCCAACTCATCGCGCAATTCCTGCTGATAAAGTCGTACGGCGCCGATGTAGCACAAGCCGAGGCCGAGCGATTCGAAGGCGACGGCGGCATTCTGAGCGGCGAGAGAGACATCGACCAAGGCCGTGGCCAAGGGGTCCAGATTATCGGGGTCGAGATCGTCGCCGTGCGCGGAGATCCTTTCGGCAACGCGTCGATGCCGCGACAAATCAGCGGACCATATCAGATACAGCGGAGCTTCACGTATCCACCTCTGGTCGGCGACGCCGAGACAGAGGCGCGCCTTTCTCGCCGGGTCCTCGACTGCGACCACGCTCCACAATTGCAGGTTGAGCGAGGACGAGGCCGATTGGGCTGCGGCGATTGCCGCCTGCAGAGCCCATGGTTCTACTGATCGCGGGAGAAATGCGCGGACGGAACGATGCCCGAGTAGAACCGAGAGCGTCGGATTCCACTGCTCCGGCTCCGCGCAAGGCACGCGATAGCGCTCGTCCAACGCTGCACGCGCTTCGACCCGCGTGTTCGTTGCCGCGATCGCAGATCGGATGTTTACGGCGGATGTCGACATTCGAAGGCCTTTCATGAGAATCGTCCGATCGGCCGCTGTCGCGGCCGAAAGCAGCTCGCGAACTTGCAACCGATGATGATCGCAATCGGTCCAATCAAGCCAATCTTCTCACCTCCGCGATGAGTTCCCGGCGTAGCGCTGTATCCTGCTCGGTCTCGGTCGACGCTTCGATCTGCGCGATATCGACGCCCGCGCGATGGAACGCGACAATCTGATTGGCGACGCTGCCGACAGAGCCGACGAGGAGATTGTCGAATGCGCGGCGAAAATCGTCGAGCGCCAGAGCGCGCAGATCGAAAGCGCCCGTCGCGAGGCGCTCGTCGCTCTCCCGGTTTCTCGCCGTTTGAGCTGACGCCGCGATTTCGGCGAGCGGGCGGCAGCTCAATAATTCTTCCGCCCTGCGGCGAAGCCTGTCGGCGATCTGTCGTGCGCCCGTATCTGTCTCTCCGAGCACCACCTTGAAATATTTCCAATATCTTAGACGCCGACCGTGTTGCGACGCAATTCCGCCGACGCGGTCGACAATGTTTCTCGTCTCCTCGACAGTTGGAAAGGAGGTGGCGTAGATATCCGCATATCGTGCGGCGAGATGCATAGCGGCCTCGGATGATCCACCGATGGATATGGGTGGACGAGGCTGCTGAAACGGACGGAAACCCACCCAAGCGTCCCGCACGCGATAATATTTTCCCTCGTAATCGAAAGGCTCCGCGGATTCCAGAGCCTTGGTAAAGACATCGAGATATTCTGCCGCGCGTTCATATCGTTCGGCCTTTGGAGAGAAGTCGCCGTCGCGCTGAACATCGACGTCGCTCGAGCCGATGACGATGTGAACGGCGGAGCGTCCGCCCGACAGCTTGTCGAGGGTAGCGAAAGACCTCGCAGCGACAGTCGGTTGTGTGACTCCAGGACGGTGGGCTACTGTAATCCGCAGGCGCGTCGTCGCGGACAGCGCCCAACCGGCGACGAGCCACGGATCTGGCCAAGCGCTGTAGATCGTGACCAAAGCGCTGTCCAAACCATCACTTTCCTCTTGCCGCGCTTTTTCCTGAACAAAGGCGGCCTTGACATCGCGGTTGCGCGGATCGGGAAGCGTCCTCGCGGCCTGACGGTCGAACGCAGTGTCGCCGGGAAGAGCAGCGGCGCGGACCCCTCCACGAATGTCGATGGTCATGGCGAAATGCTCCTTGTTGATCGCCCGCACGGTCATCTAGAATTTGTAAGCCATACGGGCATAATAATAGCCTCCGTTGACGCCGAAGGGCGAGAACGTCGGGAACACCGTCGCATTGTAGACCCGCGTGGACAAAAGCGTCTCATTGGGTCGAACGGCGAACAAATTATTCGCCCCGATCGCCGCGTGCAGGCCGCCGCCGAAGTCATAACCGATTTCGGCGTCGGTAATGACTTTCGGCGTTATCACATTCGTATAGTAGGGCGCCGTATCCGTCGTCGGCGTCGCCGACACCGCCGAAACGGTTCCGTATCTAGTCAGCCGCAATGAGAAGGTCCATGCATCTTTCAGATAGGTGGCGCCGAGAATGATCTTCGTATGCGGCGCCCAATCAGTGATGTTCGAACGCGCCACCGGATCGAGGAGCGGCGCGCCATTGAACGCTGCAGGCGCCTCGCTCACGCGCAGAATGCTAGTGCTGTTGAAGCTTGCCGCGAAATCGAATCGAAATGCGCCATATTGGTCGAAATCCACGGCATAATCCGCTTTGATGTCGACTCCACGCGTGCGGGTGTCTGCGCCGTTGACGAAATAGCTCACGGTCGCATTGGCGGTCGGATCGATGACATTGCCGCTCGCCGCGATCGCGGCGACCGCCGTGGGGCCGGTCAAGGCCCCCGTCGAAACGATGCGGTCGCGGATGTCGATCTGATAGAGGTCGACGGATCCATGCAACCCCGGCGTTATCTCGGTCACCAATCCCACACTGATATTCGTCGACTTTTCGGGTCGCAAGGACTGTGCGCCGGCGATGGCCGCCGCATTCGAGTTGGGCGGCAAGATCACATAGGCCGAGGTCGGCGACACTGCAGATTGCGAGAAATATTCCTCCGCCAATGTGGGGGCGCGAAATCCAGTGCTCAATGTGCCGCGCACAGCCAATTCCCGCGAGAAATCGAAGCGCGTGGAGAGCTTGCCATTGAGCGTGCCGCCGAAGTCGCTGTAGTTTTCATAGCGTCCGGCGACATCGACCTTCCAGTTCGGGAGGAGCTTCGTGCTCACGTCGACATAGCCCGCATAGACGTCGCGACCATGGCTGCCGGCGTCGGTTGGCCGAATTCCAGCGAAAGCGGCAGGGCCGGCCGAATAATAGGACCAAAAGTCGCCTTGCTTGATTTGATAGGTTTCACGCCTGTTTTCCGCGCCGATAGCGATATTGATCGGCTCCGGCGCGATGCTCAGCGAAAACGGTTTGATGAAATCGACGTTGATGGTCCGCTGAGTGCTCGAATACTGCCCGATATAGAAACTCGTCGGCGTCCAACCGGCGCCTGTCGTTGCGAGCGTATCGTTGAACAAGGTTCTGTTGGCGGAGTTGTTCAGATTGACGTCAACGGTGTCGCCGCCATAAGTCACGCTGACGTCCCACCGCCCATCCCCGAGGAAGGCTCCCTTCGAACCGATCGTGCCCGACCAGTCATACTCGCTTATCTTCTCCGTCGGAACAAAGCCATTGGGGTAGATGACGGCGTTCGAGGATGTCCCATTGAAGTCTGGCGCTCGGTAGTTCTGGAAGGATTCGGCGACGCGCGTTCCGCCTGTACCAAAGGCGTAGAGCTCATTTCCATTATCGAGTTCGAAACCCGAATTGACGCCGAACAGAGGCAGAAAATATTTAGGATCTCCGATGACGGCGGCGACATTCGGATCAATCCATGGATAAGGGGTGCCGGGGCCGACGCGCAGACCATCCTGGAACGCATTCTGATCCGACCCGGTCTGATTGCTGTGCAAATGAGACGTCAACTGCCCGCTCAGGTGCACGAAACCGCGCTCGCCGAGATGGAACCCTTTGTCGATTTGTACATTTCGAGTGAAGCCGTCGCCGAGCGAATTGGGATTGTAGCTCTTTCCATATCGACCGACGACTGCGTCGATTTCGCCCGTATCGGGCGAATTCTTCAGGATGATGTTGACGACGCCGGCGATCGCGTCGGATCCGTATTGAGCGGCCGCGCCGTCCTCCAAGATTTCGATGTGGTCGACAGCCGAGACCGGGATCAGATCGAGATCGGCGCCGGCCGAACCTTTTGGGAAGCCGCCGGTGGAAATGACGGCTGTTCCATGCCGGCGCTTACCGTTGACGAGGACGAGAACATGGTTCGCCGTGAGCCCACGCAGACGCGGCGAACGGACGAGAGCGCTCAAATCAAAATTGACGGCGTTGGCGTTATAGGACGGCGCAAGACGTAGCAGCGCATCCAAAATATTCGTCTGACCCGTTTCTTTCAACTTCTCCGAACCTATAATCGTAATAGGCGAAGAACTTTGTCTGGCCTTGACCCCATATTCACGCGTGCCGGTCACAATGACATCCTCGACCGCGGCTTCCGCTGGCGCTGGATGAACGTTGGCTGAAGGGGCCGCTCGAGCGCCAATTGGCGCGCCGAGCGCCAGAAGGCAGACGCTCATCCATCCTTTCTGGTTGAAAAAAGCAGCGAGGTATTCGCACTCACATCTCGTGTGCAACATTCTCTATGAATCCCTATCCTTCGTGACGACGGAGTGTTGTCTCGCATTGCGAAAGCCACTATTTACCTATATTCACATCTGACTTTGCTTTTGAGCAATTACCTCGGAGGTAATATTTTGACGAAATCTCGTTCGTCTTCCTCGCTCTGGTCGAGCCGTTGCGCTGCTCGCCCACGGCGATCTCGCCGACGATGGTCGGTAGAGAATTCGATGGCTATCGATCGGGTCGACATCGCTCTTCATAAGCGGCGGCGCTCATCGACGAGGCGCGCACGCAGCGCTTCCGCGCGACAGTATCGGATCACCATTTTGCAGCGAGCGTTACGCCGGCCATCAAGGGCGCGCCAACCGTGCCCGAAACGAGGCCTGCGCCCACTTGCAGAGCAGACTGCTGGTTCGTGTAATATTTCTGATCGAGAGCGTTATGTATCCATCCGACGAGCCTCCAGGCTTCGTCGTTGCTCTGGACGCCGACGTGCAGATTGAGGATGCCGTATGGGTGAATGATGCTGTAGATCGAATCGCTCGTCTCCGAATAAACCGTGCTCTGCCAATTGAAATCGCCCCCGACGAATCCGAGCAGTGGCTTGTCCAGAAGGGGAAGTGTCGCGCCGATAGGCCGCTTGTATTCGCCGCCGACGGAGAACGACCAGCGAGGAACGATCGATAGGCGCTTGCCGGTGAAATCACAGGTCACATAGAGATTGGATACCTCCACGGGGCACGGCGCAGATTTAAAGGAATCGAAATAAGCATCGTTGAAGGTCGCCGAGCCGTACAAGTTCAAGCCTTCGATCGGCTGAGCCCGCACATCTGCTTCGATGCCGCGTGAAATTGCGCGCTTCGCATTCGACAGAAAGCGTGTCGCGGTACCCCCCGATGAACTCAATTCCGCGACATTGGTGATGTAATTGCGGTCGACTATCCAAAATGCAGCCAGATTGGCGAGAAGCCGCTGATCGAAAAACTCGCTCTTTATGCCAATCTCAAAATTGTCGAGTTCTTCCGCCTTCACCGTCGGTTTCGCCCCGACCGGCAAGTTGGCGGCTGCAAAGGCGATGTTCGGGCCGCCCGGACGAACGCCATGCGAATAGGTGGCGTAACCCAGAACGTCGGGCGAAAATTTATATGCGACGGATATCAGCCCCGAAGGAAGGCCCTCATGCGTCGCCGCGCTGTAATAGTAATAGGGAGGACCGAGCTGGTTGCTTCGCAAGGTCGCCGCCTGCAGTTGCTGGTTCGCGGTAAGGCCATCCAGTGATTGACCATATACTTGGCCAGTGGCCGCCGCCGATTTCGCTGTGTAGGAATAGCGCAAGCCCGCGCTGATATCGAGATTGGGAGTCACATGCCAGGTCGCGTGTGAAAAGGCTGCAATGCTGTTGGTCTGGACATTTGCGTAGCTGTTCCGATTGAGCCAATCGAGCGCCGTCTTGTCGACTAGAGTTTGTTCAACGGTGGTCGGGTTGCCGAACCAAACGCCCGCTTGGCTGCCGTAACCCAACGAGTACCACAGACGAAACTGCTCCCGATAGTAGAATAGGCCTGCCGTCGCCTCGATCGCCTCGCCGGGCGGGGTGGATATTTTCAGCTCCTCTTGAAAGGACTGAGCACTCGTCACCGGATTGAGCACCCTATGCGTGTCGACATTGATTTGCGAGTTTCCTGTTTGATTTTGATTGAACCCATACTGTCGAAAAGCCGTTAGAGAGGAAAGCAGATATCCGTTCAGATTGTAGCGAATATCAGCGGAACCGCCGTAGCTGTCGACCCGTTCGTAGAAGCTCTGTGCGGCAATGTCGGTGGCGTAATGCGAGAGCGCATCGAAGGATGAGGGCGCATAGCCGACCTTTGCGGCGCGAACAAAAAAGTTATTTGGAAAGGCCGCGCCATTCGCGTATCGCGTCACGGCCCCATTGGGCAAAAATAACGAGTTGGCCGTATTGGCGTAAGAGTAATCGACAATGACGCGAGCGGTCAGGTCATTGTCCGGCTGCAACAGCAATTGGGCCCGCACCCCCTTGTCATGCCAATCATTGTAGCGCTTTCCGGTCGTCGTGCTCGAACTGTATCCGTCGCGGTCGACCCCGTAGATAGACAGGCGAAACGCGGCTTTGTCGCTGCCGGCGATCGCTCCGGTCAGGCTTCCTTTGAGCTGGACGTGATTATACGTCCCATATGAAATCGCCAGCTTCGACTCCGGCTCGAAGGATGGCATGGCGGTGCTGATATGAACGGCGCCGCCAGTACTATCCCAGCCTCCTTTCGTCGATTGGGGTCCTTTCAGGACTTGTATGCCGACGAGATCCGGCACATCCGTCGTCCACGCCCCGGGACGCGCGAAATAGACCCCATCGACATAGATCGGGACCCCGTTGAAAATGCTGCTGAGATCGCTCGCATCCGAATTGCCTATCCCACGCACGTTGTAAGTGAGATTTTGAGGACTCGTCTGCTTTATAACCAAGCTCGGCACGAGCTTTCTCGCTTGCTCCAAATTGTCGATTTGCGCTGCGCGAATTTGATCTCGGGTTATGATGGTCGCAGCGACTGGCTTCGATTGTAGTGCGGTCGCTTGATTGTCGGCGTTCGTCGCCGAGGTAACGACGACATCCTCTACCGTCGTGGAATCGGTCGGGGCTTGCGCAACAGCGCCGATCGGAAACAGCATGATCGCCGCAGTCGCTAGCGCGCTGCTCGAAGTCAATCTCCACGTCTTTCGTAACCTCATCGCCTACTCCCTATACGACGCTCAATGAACTCAAGTCGAATTAAGCTACGTCGAATGGCGTTTTTCGCTCAATTACTTCGAAGGTAATATCGATCGCGTGTCACGGCGACCACGCATCCGCGGACGTGGGAAGAGCTCTTGCGCAATCGCGCCGACAAGGGAGCGAATGCGATCTCTGGAGTCCGCTCGATGCTCCCCCGCTATTTTTCCGGCGGTGTATCGATAGTGAAGACCGTCATTGCTACGGTGCGACGCCGCTCATGCGCGACTGCCGCAGCCGAGAGGAGGCCAAGCCGGACAGCATTGCGAGGAGAATGACGACACCCCCGACATAGGCATTGGTCTGCGGGGAGAAATGATCCATCACCCCCGCCCCGATAAACGATCCGAAAGCGACGCCCAGTTGAATGGCGGAGGTGTTGATGCCGAGCTGAAACGATGCGGACGAGGGGGTTTGCTCGATCAGATATTTCTGGATCGCCGGTCCGGGCGCCATATTGAAGACGCACCACAACATCATGAGCGCGAGCAGGCTGGTCAATGAGATGGTGCTGGCCGGAAGAGCGAGCACGGCAATGGCATGCAACGGCAAGAAAGTCAGGAAAGTTTTCTGCGCGCTGAGCTTGTCGGTCGACCACCCCCCCAGCCACGCGCCGAAAATGCCACCGACGCCGTACACCAGTAGCACCATACTGATCGTGACAGGGTCGAGGTCCATGGTTTGAGCCAGGAAGGGGCTGATATAGGTAAAGATCGTAAACTGGCCTGTCATCTGCAGGAGGGAAGCGAGATGGGCGAACACGGATTCTTTGTCGAGCGTCGTTCCCATCTTCTTCCGTAGAGGCGCAGCGGGCGCGCCGGGCAACTGGCGCAGTTTGGACCGCACGACGGGTATGATGAGAATCGTCACCGCCGTCAAAAGGAAGAAGGTCATTCGCCAACCCCACTGCACGCCGACCAGCGTACCCAGCGGAACGCCCAGCACCAGGGAAGCGACGATGCCGGAAAAGATCATGCCGATGGCCCTGCCGCGCTGATCCTCCGTGACCATTGCCGCCGCCAAGGTGATCGCCAGCACGACGATGATCGAACAACTGGACGCAACGATGATTCGCGACGCCATCAGGAGCAGGAAGCTGCCGCTCGCCGCGCTGAGCAGATTGGCTCCGGCGAACACCACAAGGCTCGTGACCAGCAGCTTGCGGCGTTCGATATGCGAGGTCAGCGATATCAGCACTGGAGCGCCGAGCGCATAGACCAGCGCGTAAACGGTCATCAATAGGCCTGCCGATCCCAGCGAAATCTGAAGATCTCGGGAAATTCCGTCGAGAATTCCGGCGATGACCAATTCGGCGGTTCCGACTACGAAGGCCAGAATCGCGAGGATGAACACGCTAGGATTCATCTCGTCAAACTCCGATGTTCGCGCATGTGGTCGGTCCGGCGCATCTCGCCCTCGCCCTCGACTTCGACCTGTTCGACATCGGTTGGCGCTGGCTGTGGAAACGGCCCGCAGCCATCCATCGGACGGCGCAGCTCGTAGCGATATGGGCCGAGGAGCAGCAATAGGCCGATGGCGACGACGAGTGCCGCGTCGAGCGCCCACAAGGCGGCGACATAGGAGCCGTGCTGATCGAAAAGATATCCGAGCAGATAGGAGCCGAGGCCGATCGAGAGCGCGAAAGTGAACGGCTGAATCGATCCATAAATGACGCCGAAGCGCCTCAGTCCACAGTAGCGGCTCACAAAATATTGCGTCGAGCCGCTCTCCCCGCCGCCGCCGAATCCGACAAGCAGAATGGCGAGCGGCAAAAGCGTGTTTTCGGGCCCGGCCTGCAACAGCAATAGGCCGGCGAGCGCGACTGCCGCGAACGGCAGGACGATCCGCGGTGTGTCGAAACGATCGAGCAAATGCCCCAGGACCGGCTGCGAGAGGCTCATCCCGATCCAAAGCATCGAGAAGGTCGCAGCCGCGTCAGTTCTGGACAGTCCGCGTTCGATCAACAAGGGCACGCCATGAGTGATGAGACCGGACATCACGAATACGGTCAAAACGAGATTGCCGATGACGAGCCAGAACCTTGCAGAGAGCCACGCTTCGACCAGCGTGTCTCCCGAATGGGCGTCGGGGAGAGGCCTGTCGTCGGCCGTCGACCACGGGCGCCGAGGTTCATGGAACAGCAGCCAGATGAGAGGCGCGGCGACGACGAGTTCCGCTCCGCCGTAGAACAGATAAGACTGGCGCCATCCGAACGTATCGACGCACCAGCGGCCGACGACCAGGCTGAAGACGCCGCCGAGGCCGAAGCCGAGCCCGAACAATCCATATGCCAAGCCTCGCCGATGTGTGAACCACATCCCGATGATCTTGCCGTAAGGCAGGTTTCCAGGCGCTAGAAGTCCGATGAAACAGAAAAGGCTTCGAATGGCGAGACCATTCTCCGCAGATGCGAGCGCCGAGATCGCCAACGCTAGCAAGAAGGTGAGCAACAGCAACATCGGGCGAAGCCCGTAGCGATCCATCAACCAGCCTTTGACCGGACTCCCGAGCGCCACCGACAGACCGAAAAGCGTAATCATCGAGGACGCTTCCGTGCGGTCCCAACCGAATTCATCGCTCATCGGCTGGATAAACAGGCCGAAGCTATTGAGCATGAAGCCTGTAGGGCCGAGCATGACGCCGATGATCGAAACGATGAGGACTCCCGTCGCCGAAAGAGAAAATTCTGTTAGCGAAGTTGGACGCATCATTTTCTCCCGTGGCGTCTGAAACGATATCGAACCACTCCGCAGCGCCGGCGCTGGACAGATTGAAGCCGAATGGCCGATCAGTAATTCATGTCTCCGACCGACGCTTCGAGCAGCGCCACACTCGAACCATTATGTCCGTGACGTATCCATCGTCCCGCATTCGTCGTTCGGCGATGGCGCCCGTCGCCGCGAAAAACTCCGCGGCGCGCTCCGGTCCGACCAGCCCGCTATAGTAGGTGCCGAACGTCGCCGCGTGAAAGCGCTGGTACTCGGCCGAATCTCGCACACGCAGCACCGCCCGGCGCTCGGAAACCGAGTCGATCGCGAAACAGCGCTCCAGCAGGCGTCGAAGAGCGGACATGTCGCGGGTGCGGGTTCCAAGCGGAATAATGCCAGCCTCGCGGAATGTTTCGGCGACCGTGTCCGTTCGGCAGACGCCCATGTTGGCAAGCGCCTGCCGCACGATGTCGTCCTCCCCGCCGAGGCATTCATCGTCGTGGTCGGGGTGATGCGACGTCAGGAGAAGAACCCCTCCTGGCGCAAGATTTTCGCTGATCCACCGGAATGCGTCCGCCTCCTGCGGATACAACCAGTGCAGCACCGCCGTCATGGTCATCAATTCGGCTGGATGCTTCAGTGCCGGCGCTTCCAGCAGATCTCCTTCGATCAGTGTCAGCCGGTCACCAAGAAAGCCGAGCCGACGCCTCGCCGTCTTGAGGCGCATCGCGGATTTCTCCAGCCCGGTCACCGACTGCAAGTCCGGCCAGAGCGACGTCGCGGCTTCGAGCAGGCTCCCGATCCCGCAGCCGAGATCGGCTATGCTATGGGGAGAGAAACCGGCGAGTCCGAGCACCCAATCTTCGTCGCGACGCTGGAGAAGCGCGCTGGCTTCCTCATACCCAGCTAATGCGCTCGCCTGGTCGACGATCGTGCCAGCTATCCTCTCTCGTTCGATCGCGATATCGATCTCGACTTCGGCCGACAGCTCTACGCTCGCGGCGCCATTCTCGAGCCGCGCGGAGGCCGGAAATGGGCGAATGGCCCATTCGCAGCCGTGCCCGGCGTCGTTCTCGAAGAGGGTCCATTGAGGATGACAGCCTTTTGCCTGGACGAGGGCGGACAGTAGCTTCGTGCAAAACGTACAAGCGGATTCCAGAGTGATCGGAGTGCCGGAAGCCCGCGCATGTTCGCGGTAATCCCAGATTGCGCAATGCGTATTGGTGAAAATGCCGACATCCGGATCCTCGTTCGCGATCTCGTAGATCGAGCCGTAGAGTTCCGCGTGCCGCGCGAGGCGATCGACGGCGGCGGCGGGAATAAAATAACCGTCCGGCTCGAGCGCGCGAGCGACATCGCCCGTCGCTTCTGCCCAAATGTCCAGTTCGGCCGCACCGTAATGTTCGACGATGAATTTTTCGATGAGCGCCTGAGCTCGAAAGAACGCTCGCTTCCAGCCCTCGATATTCGTGCTATGAGGCGCCGGCAGATCGGAATAGATCTGGGCGCTCACCTCGACCCATGGAGTGATGTCTCGTTTTGCATGACGCTGCAGAAGGGTCTGCGTCATTGCGGCCTGTGCCTCGAACAGGCGCTGTCGCCATAATGCCGCTTTTTCGTCTGTGCCGATCGATATCTTGCTCATGCGTACAAATCCAACATTACATTCTCGAACAGAACGCGCCTGCGCATCGATGCGCGCTTTCATGAGCGACAGGCGCCGTCATGCCTATCCTCGCCTCTATGCCTGATGTAGCTCTTCGCCGTTATGCGCTTCGAGAAATGGCAGGAGCTGTTCGAGAACGGCGTCGGGCGCATCTTCGGGTAGCATGTGACTGGCGCCCTCGATCGGAGCCCCGCGAACATCGCCGCAAACCCATTTCCTCCAGATCGAGATCGGGTGACGGGATGCATCCGGATAGGGCCGATCCTGCCACAGAACCAAGACCGGACACGTTATTCGACGATCGGTTGCACGGTCGGCGGCATCGGCCGCGGTGTCCGGCCCCAAGGCGGCGCGATAGTCCTCACACATCGCATGGCGGACGGACGAAGAGCGAAACGCCGTGCGATATGCGGCGAGAGCCTCGGGATGATAGATGTCCCGGCCGTTCGACATCGCGACCAGCGTTCGGTCGAGAAAATAATCCGGTTCTGACGCCAGAAGCTTTTCCGGAAGATCGAATGGCTGCGCTAGAAAAAACCAATGATAGGCGCGGGATGCGAAGGCCGTATTGACTTGGTCCCAGACGTCGATCGTCGGAATGACGTTCAATGACGTCAAGCTGACGACGCATTCGGGGCTATCGAGCGCGAGGCGGTATCCGACACGCGCGCCGCGATCATGACCGACGACGGCAAATTTGTGATAGCCCAGCTGCGCCATGATTTCCTTCTGGTCGCGAGCGAGCGCCCGCTTGGTGAAAGCATCGGATTGGTTTGGCGCGGACGCGGCAGATTCGCCGTAACCACGCAGATCGGGAATCACCACTGTGAACCGCTCGGCGAGGGCCGGCGAGATTTTGTGCCAAGCTGCTCGGGTCTGCGGATAGCCATGCAGGAGAAGGACGGGTGGTCCGCCGCCTCCGGTCACGAGGGCTATCTCGCCGCCGGATGTCGCCAGCGTGACTTTCCGAAAATTAGGGAAGAGTACGTCTTCCACGACCTTGTCTCCAACGGTGGCCGCTATGCCTGGCGCGAGTAAACTCGTGAGAGGCCGGTGACGCGCGATAAGAGCACATCAGACGATGATGCTGATGCGACGCTGAGACGCCATGGACTCGTGATCGAGCCGCGTTATTCTTTCCAGTATTTTCAATGCTCCTTGCCTCTCTCGCAGTTTATACGACGTCTCCCCGACGAACTCCCACGATTGCAGGTTCCTGAATTGATAGATGACGAAATTCGCCTTGACTCGGACGATGCCGGATTTGTGCTCCAGAACGCGAATATTCGATATTATCCTGCGCGTTCTCGATCGTGGAACTTCGGCCAGAGCGCTTTTTTCAAGCAAATGCCGAATCCGCGTCTCGAGCCGCGTATTGTCGTCGGACACCAAATAGAGGCTGTTTTTTGGGTTGCTGCTCTCAAGATACTGCAACGGCAAGACCTGATAGCGTCCCTCGTCGTCAAACAAAGACAACCATTCATTCAGATCCCAATCGTCGAGCAGAGCCGATTCGAAGAAAAGAAACGATGTGATACGTGATGTCAGCTCGGCAGGGGGTGTCGGAATCGGAGCGGGCTGATATCCCTCGCGCGCGACGAGCATGCTGGTCATGGGCTTACTCCATGCTATTGCAAACTGCATAATCTGCGATTGCGTTATATTTTCGTGCTCATTCCTCAATGGTAGGAGATGTCGACGTTGTATTGTCGAAGCCAGCTGTCCAGGTTGAGAAGATAGGACATTCCCGCCGTAGGGCTCGCGGATGCGCGCGGGCTTGGCAGGGGACGCCCTTGTTCCAGCAACTCGGCCACTTTTGCAGGGTCGACGAGTTCGAAGACAGGCGCGCCGGGGGTAGAGAGAAGCTCCAGCGTTCGTTGACGCAGGCTCGCCAAATATTGGCGATTTGGATTGCTTGGAAAGCCGCTTTTTCGTCGTCTAAGGACTGATTGCGGCAGTAGGTCCGCGACAGCGCGCCGCAGCAGAGACTTTCCCTCTCCACCTTCATTTTTGTATCGCCACGGCAAGTTCCAGACATAATCCACGAGATGGTGATCGCAAAAGGGAACTCGGACTTCGAGACCGGTGGCCATGCTCATGCGGTCTTTTCGGTCGAGCATGGCGGGCAGCCATCGCGTCAACGCCAGATAGGATACTTCCCGCATCCTCTTGTCTATTTCGTTCTCGTCCTCGATTGTGGGAACTTCCTCCAGCGCCTCGCGATAGCGACTTTCCACATAGTCCGCCGGCCGTATCGCGCTCTCCACTTCCGCCCTGAACAGGGTCCAGGGACTGCTCTTGTCGAGCAACCAAGGAAAGCCGGAATATGCTAGTGCGTCTCTATTATGAAAAAATGGGTAGCCTCCGAAAACCTCATCTGCGGACTCGCCCGAGAGCGCCACCGTCGTGTGCTGCCGAACCTGCTTGAACAAAAAATAAAGCGATGTATCCAGCTCGCCCCAGCCCGGCAGATCACGGGAATGAAGGACAGCATTTTCATGTGTGAGAGCAGATTCCGGAGTAACCAGGATCGTTCGGTGATCAGTGCCGACGTGCCGGGAAACTTCCAGCGCGAATGGTTCGTCCCAACTATCCTGCCAGGCCGATGGGATGAACTCCGCCTGCCCATCAGGAAAATCCACAGAGAATGTCGGTAGCTTCTCTCCTCGGCGTTGCGCGGTCCGAGCGGCGAAGGCGGCGATGGCGCTGGAGTCGAGGCCTCCTGAGAGAAGTCCGCCGAGTGGCACGTCGGAAACCATCTGCTGTTCGACTATTTCTTCCAGCAACCGCCGGACATGATCGACGGAATCCTCCAAGCTGTCGCGATGCTCGGTCGCCGCGAGCGACCAATAGTTGTGAGATTCCACCCCGCGTCTCGATACTCGGATGGCCTCTCCAGGTTTGACTTGATAAAGGCCTTTATAAACGCCGTGCCCGGGAGTCGGGGCTGTGCTGAGGGCGAAGAGTTCCGCGATGCCAGTGGCATCCAATTCGGGCTTGACCGTTGGATTTGCGAAGATCGCCTTCGGCTCGGAACCAAAGATCACCCCAGAACTGGTCGGCAGATAATAAAGTGGCTTTATTCCGAACCGATCCCGAACGAGCCACAACTCGTCGCGTCCACTGTCCCAAATCGCGAATCCATACATTCCCCGCAATCTGACGAAGGACTCCCTTCCCCATTCCAGGAATGAGCGAAGCACAACCTCGGTATCCGAGCGCGTCCGGAATTCATGCCCCGCTCTCGCGAGCTCCTGACGGAGTTCTACGAAGTTGTAGACTTCTCCGGCATAGCTGAGGATAAAAGGATCTACGGCGACGGTCGACATCGGCTGCCGTCCGAATTCCAAATCGATGATCGACAATCGACGATGACCGATAAAAGCATGTCGCGACACCCAGCTGCCCTCGGCGTCCGGTCCTCGTAGCGCCATTGAGCGGATCATGGCGGCGATCGTCGATCGCTCTTCCCGAAGATCGCGGCGCCAGTCTATCCAGCCTACTATTCCGCACATGATCGTCACCGTTCGCCGTTGTCGGAGAATAAAGTCAGTCGCGGTCGCGCTCTCGATGTCTGCGAGGCGATTCACGAACTAGAATTTTTCGGGTTAAGCGAGAAGTTTATAGTCTCTCCGTGCTTACCGAACGAACAGACTCGGATGAACCAGCGCGCGTCCGTTCGGCGCCTATCCGCCTGCTCCATTCACGCCAAAAAGCGCGGTTTTGCTCCTCGTCGGTATGGTGTTGCGTGCCTGGACTCATGCCGCGCGAGAAATCATTGTAGCCAATGCCGGCATGGGCGTAGGCGCGCTGACACGACTCGAGGAGTTCGACATCGTCAGGCGTGCCGAACCCGCCCGGTCCGATGAAAGAGATAAGCCCGTTGATTCGCGCTGCCCTCTCCTCCTCGGTCTCATCAGAGAAGCCCGCGCCCCATACGGTGACGTCCACGGCGTCGAACGAGGTTGGAAAGAACGTCCTGACGTTCAATCCGAGAATGTCGTTGATCACGAGGTTGGGGAAAATGAACAAGCTCTTGTTGGCATGAGCGATTTCTTCTGCTCTATTCTTGCCGTACTTCGTCACCAGCGCACGAAATCTTCGATTGATTTCGTCCTTCATCCACTCTGGAAAGAGCGGGCTCCAATAAGCGATTGGACGGCCGGTGGACGGTGGACCGCTGATAATGACCGAGTGGCCTCCGCTGAGCGGAAGTCCTTTTCCTATTCGCTTATGCGAACTGGGCTCGCCGCCCAACGTATCGATGTATTCGAGGAAACGTTTGTGCGTAAAAGGAAGATGGTATGCGTCCACGCCATTTTCCGCGAGGAGCTTCCAGTTCGCGCGTATCGAGTGATTGAATTCGCCCGGAATGATTTCCAACTCCGATTCCGACTGCGCGCAAATCAAGTCGATATACGCCTTTGCTTCGCCGAGGTAATCCTCGAGGTCCTGCTCGGGGGCGACGTAAGAAATGAAAATGAGGCCTCGATAGGTTGAATGATGGATCGGATTTAGGCTGAGATTCGAGTCGTTGCGAGCCTCCCGACCATATGCCGATCCTCCCGGCAGACCGACCAGTCGGCCGTTCAGATCATACGTCCAGCCGTGATATGGGCAGGAAAAGCTCTGGGCGTTGCCTCTCGCCTCCTGACACACGATCGTCCCTCGATGGGCGCAAGCGTTCAACAAGACGTTTAGCTCTCCGAAAGTTGTCTTGGTCAGAATGAGGTTTCGTCCGCCCACGTTGCGGCGAAGAAAGTCCCCCGGCGCGCGAAGCTCGCTGACGTGTCCCGCATAAAGCCAGCATCTATCGAAAATATTCTCGAGCTCACTGCGATAAATATCTTGCAGAACATACGCGGAGCGGTGAACACGAAAGAAGTTTGCTTGATCGGTAACGATGATTTGTGGATCGGCCATTGCGGTCTACCCTTTGGAATCACAGCCAATATCGGTTCCGGGCGATAAAAGGCTCAAGAGCACGAGTTTGCGTAAGTTTACCTGCCTGATGGAGTTCATCAATTACCTGACAGGTAATCTTCGGCAGAAAAAAGTTCAGAGGTTGAAGGCCGTCGCAGGATGGCGCGGGAATCCCAGGCCTCATCAAGTTACAAATTTAACTTCAATCTGATAGGCGTTCGCATCTTTGTCCCGACCGGCGCGCCATTGCCTCGCGCATCATATTGAATTTCCCTTCGTTTTTCCCTGTTTTCCCAAACTTTTCGATCCCGGTTTGGGCGATTTGTTCCCTTCCCGCCCCGCCTCCAATCTCAGTATTGCCGCCTCGGCCAGCCGCTCTTGATCCGCGTCGCGCGTATAGCGCTCCGCTTCGGCGAGCGTCTTGTGGCCGAGGATCGCCATGATTTCGCGCGCCGAACAGCCGGCCTCGGCGAGGCGCCGGCCCGCGGCCTTGCGCAGGCCATGCGGCCGGCATTCGAGCGGGAGCCCCGCCTCGGCGATTGCGTCTCGCATGAAGCCGGAAAAGCCGTCGACGGTGAAGGGCTTGCCGAACGCTGTGTTCAAGATCGTGACATGCTCTCGCGCCGCAACGGCGAGGATGGCCCGCAGATCGCGGTGAAGCGGTATGACGAGGCGCGCGCCTGTCTTTTGCTGCGTCAATCGGATCGTATCGCCCGTCACATCGCCCCAGGTCATTCGATGCACGTCCGAGCGGCGCTGCCCGGTAAAGAGCATCACCGCGAAGGCAAGGCGCTCGCGCGTGCCGACCGGCCAGCGCTTTTCGAATTGCTTGATTTCATGCTCGGACCAGGACCGAATTTCGTGCGTCTTCGGCCGCTTGATCCCGAGCGACGGGTCATGCTTCAGCCAGCCGATATCGATAGCGTGGCGGATCAGCACCCGGAGCATCTTCAAAATGGCGAGCCGCTGGCCCGGCCGATCGGCGTAGGGCTGCAAAATCTTCGTGATGATCCCTTCGCGCGCCCCCTTGCCACGCCGGAAGTATATTCACAGTTTACCATGCCGATCCGTCCAGGCTTCAACATGGGGCGGGCGCTTGCGCGACATGCTCAATCGCTCCAACTGTCGTCGGGCGCGGCGGCGCCGTCATGCGGAAGATGATCGGCGAATGTGTCGAGTTCGTTCCGATCCCATACCTTGAAGGAATACAGCTTCTTCGGCGCTGGAACGACGCCATCCTTGACCAGCTTGTCGAAGGTCACGGGCGACATGTCGAGATAGCTTGCGGCGCGCTCACGGCGGAGCAGCCTCGGCGCTATGCCGAGTTTCTGTGTTGCGCTCCTCCCCTCCTCCTCCTCGTGACGACGCGAGCAGGGAAGTGCAGGTGATCGTTAGCGCTGAGAGTCATATCCGTCAACCCGGCGTTATGTCTCGCGATCGAACGCAGCGTGAGCGAATGGAGGCGCATCTCTGGCCACCAAGCCGCGAGGGACGGGCATCTATATCGAGCCTCCGGTAAAGGGTCGCAAGCTCGCAAGACGCCGTCGCTATTGGTCGGCGGAGTCCTGCGACATCGCGTTTCTCGGGACGATGATGAACGATCAGACGAATTCGTTCGACGGCTGCTGCGACAATTTAGCTCAGGGAACGATATGGCCGCGTAACCGCAGTGCTTGGACGTGCTCGTTCAAGAAGTTGGACGCGGTGTCGAAGCAGCGATGGCTCCGCATTCAGTTTCACTTGGAAAGGGACACCGCGATGATATAGTCGCTCTCGCATTCTCGAAAAAAAATACAAATGTCGGCCTTCAAGAGATCGCAGGCGGGCCAATCGAAGGCAGCCACACGAGGATTCCACCATGGATCCGTCTCGTCGTCACGTTCTTCTCAGCGCGATGGTTTCCGTCATGAGTGCTCCGGTTCTTGCCAATGACATCGCTCGATCGCCGTCGGCGCCGAGTCTGGCTGAAGAGGTGAAGAAGCTGGTCGAGGATCAGTTCTATGATCCCGACCGCGCCAAACGATTTGGCGCGGAAGTTGCCGCCAAGACTGAATCTGACATCGAAGCGGTTCGCCGCGGTTTGGCGGCGTTGCGCGCATCTCACACGGCGCTCTATACGGGCGCCGACTTGGACTACTACGAACTGATCGATATATTTCTTCCCATTCTACGCAAGCGCAACGACGCCGTGCTGAAGGAGATTTTTCCACCCGATGGGACGCCGTTCTACGACGGGATCGGCATCGCTACCGTCCGGTCGGGCGACGGGTGGCATGTGTCGGATGTCTACGATGCAGGGCCGGCGCGAGAGGCGGATTTTAAGGTCGGCGATCTATTGGTCAGCGCCGACGGACAACCGTTTCATCCGATCCATTCGTTCGTGGGAAGAGGGGGAACGACTGCCACCGTGACGATAAGATCGAGTCTCCGAGGACCGACGCATGAGGTGCGCGTCAAGGTGAACCGCTTTCGTCCAAATGCGCTTCAAGACGCTTCGATCAAGAGCAGTGTGAAGACGTTCAAGGTCGACGGGACGGAGATCGGATACGTGCGGCTCTGGACGCACTCCACCCCAGAGTCCCAAAAGGCTCTGCAGTCTCTTCTTTCGACGGAACCATTGAATCGGGCGTCGGCGTTGGTTGTCGATCTCCGGTGCCGCCATGGAGGGAGCCCGCCACAAGCGGCAGAGATCTTTGTCGGCGCGAGTCCTCAGATCGAAATGATCGGCAGAACAGATTCGATCGTCAATAACTTTCGATACCGAAAGCCTGTCGTTGGCATAATAGACGGCGGCACGCGGAGCGGAATGGAGCTGTTTGCTTACACCTTGAAGAAAGCAGGAGTCCCACTCGTGGGCTCCAAGACCGAAGGCGCCGTCTTGGGCGGAACACTCTTTTTGCTCAACGACAAATCATTACTCTATCTCGCAGTCATGGACATCAAAGTAGATGGCCAACGCCTCGAAGGCCATGGCGTCACTCCAACGGTACCCGTGGCATGGGATAAGCTCTACAGTGAAGGTCGTGATCCGCAATTGTCAGAGGCGATAAGACAAGCGAGTGTGTTGTCGCGATAGCGACCGCCGGCAGCAACGCCCTCTATCTGAGCGTCGAAGAGCCCTATGTCGCGGGCAAAATCATCCTCGACAAAGTCGGCCAGTCCCGGAGGTTCTCGGGCGATGACAGCAATCCTGTGACAGGCCGCTCTTTGGTCTTGCTCGCCCAAGACGCATTGTCCGGCATCGTCCTCGACGGCAACGGGGGCGGCGTTCGCCTGCTCACGTCGACCGATGTCTACGGCGTGTCCCGAGCGATCGACTTGGTGCCCCGAGCGATCGACTTGGGCTCCACCGGCAACAGCGGCTCGATCCTCGTCGGAGTACGGCAGCCGCCTCGTTCACGCCCGGCTCTATCGTGAGCGCGGCGTCCGACGGCCTCACCGTTCGCTCCACGCATGACGGCTTCGACACCACGCTCGCCATCGGCGCCGACGCCGCCGTCACGCTCACCCAGGCGAGCGGCGCCGACACGCTGGATGGCGGCGCGGGCGTGGATGCGCTCGATTACAGCAATAAATTCGAGTCGGTCGTGCTGACGCTGAAGGGGTCGGCCAATACGGTCGCCCCGGTCGACGGCGTCGCCGAGGACACGATCCGTAATATCGAGAACGTCTACAGCGGCTCGGGCGACGACGTGCTGAGCGGCGACGATCTCGCCAACCTCCTCTCTGGAGGCGGAGGAAACGATGTTTTTTGAGCGGTGTCGGAGGTCGTGGAGCGTCACGTTTCCGCGGCTCCCGAGAACAGCGCAACAGCTTGGAGTCGACGACGATCGCGGCCATCGCTGCGGACACGATCGCTCCGAGATTTGTTTGATGGTCTTGAAACTCTCGAGCGCGTGTCGTCGACGACACGCGCTCGAGAAACGCCGACAATCGACAATAGAGCCCGACATGATCCGGAACGGCGTTCGTCACCGAAATCGGTGAACGCGCGTCACGCTAGTGCCCCGCTTCATCGAATTTGATGGGCTTCGAGAGCGAGCCTCTCGGGCCCGCAGTCCAGGGGCCGCGCTTGGACCGCGAGCCCTCAGGCTCGCCCTTCCCCCCGGTCAAATCGGCTGAAGCGCGCCACTAGAGCGCTTTCCGATCGAACGGAATCGTTCGATCGATCAGAATTCGCTCAAACTAAAGAATCCTAGAGCGTTATCCGATCCGTTCGGATCGGATAACGCTCTAGTTGTCTCCCGGTCCGTCCAGCCCGAACCATTTGCCGCGGGCCTTCTCGAGATGGGACGCCGCATCGTAGATCGTCGTTTCCAGCCGCAGCTGCTCGGCCGAGAGGCGGCCGACCGCGGCGAGCGACGCGTAGGCGGCGACGATGCGGTCGCGTTGCGCGCTCACCAGATCGACGCGCGCGTTGAGCAGCGCCTGCTGGGCGTTCAGCACGTCGAGCGTCGTGCGCTGCCCCAGCTGCGCCTCGTCGCGCACGCCCTTCAGCGCCACTTCCGCCGCTTTCACCGCCACCCGCCCCGCGGCAATCGAGCCGATCGCCATCTTCAGCTGGCTGAAGCTCGATACGACGGCGGCGCGCGCCGCGTCGCGCTGCAGGTCGGCGTTGAAGCGCGCCTGGCTCAATTGCGCCTTGGCCTGGCGGACCGACGCATATTCGACGCCGCCCTGGTAGATCGGCACGTTGAGCGCGCCGCTCACCTGCGCGGTGAGCTGCCGCGTGCCCGGAATGCCGAAATAGGATTCATATTGTTGATTGACCTGCAGATTCGCCGACACGGTGGGGAGCAGCGCGCCTTCGCCGACTTTCACCGCCGACTCGGCGGCGTCGACCTGGTGTCGCGCCGCGACGACGCTCGGATGCTCTGCGAGCGCGATGCCGATCGCCTCGCCAGAGGACTTCGGCAACAAATGCTCGATCGTCGCCGCCGGCTCCAAATGCTGCGGCTCGACGCCGACCACCTGACGGAAATTGGCGGCGCTGGTCGCGAGCGTCGCCTCGGCCGAATTCGCCTCCATCTCCGCATGGGCGAGCGCCGCCTGCGCTTGCGCGACATCGGTGAGGCTGAGCTCGCCGAGCTCCTGCCGATGCCGCGTCACCCGCAATTGCTCTTTCAGGACAGCGATATTGTTCTTGCGCAGGCCGAGAACGGCCGTGTCGCGCAACACATTCATATAGGCGGTCGCGGCGTTCTGGAGCGTCGTCTGTTCCGTGAGCCGCATCGTCGCTCGCGCGGCGAAAACGCCCGACTCGGCCTGACGGACGGAATTATCCGTGCGCCATCCGTCGAACAGCGGCTGCGACAGCACGAAGCCGGCGGCGCGCGGCTCGCCGATGATCTGCTCGGTGACGTAGAGCCGCTCGTTGAAACCATTGCGGCCGGCCGGCTGGCGCAGCCGGTTGAATTGCGGACCGCCGTTGACGGAGGCGTTGAGCTTCGGCCGCATGCCTCCCGCCGCCTTGGCGACATCCTCGTCACGCGCCCAGACATTGGCCCGCTGTTGGTTGAGGTCCGGATTGCCGACATAGGCCTTGGCCAGCGCCGACCCCATGGTTTCCGCCCGCGTCGCGCGGCCATGGAGCGAGGCCAGCAGAGCCGCGCCGAGCAAGAGAGCTCGCCCGAACGGAGCCTCACGTGGAGGGGCCGCCGACGCCGCGCATCGGTGCGATTTTCGAAACGCCATCACGCAACGCTCTCGACTCTTGGACGCTCTCGACGAGGAGCCATCGGGCTCCATGCCGCCTTCTCATCTTTCACGCAATGCTCGCGACGCGGTCTCGACCAGCGGCGAAAACAAATATTCGAGAATCCGCCGCTTGCCGGTCCTGATCTCGACCGCCACGGACATTCCCGGCGAGAGGGGAACATCGACGCCGTCCACGGTCATGAACCGCCGCTCGGGCGCCACGGTCACCGGAAACACCAGATTCTGCACGCGCTGCGCGCCGCCGAAATAGCTCGCCTTCTGCGACTTGGCCGGATTGGCTTCGGCGATCTGCGCGTCCGGCTCCGGAATGGCGTCGCGCGCCACGCGCGTGACGGCGCCGTCGAGAGATCCGTAGCGAGTGAAAGGAAAAGACTCGATCTTGATCACCGCCTTTTGACCCGCTTGGATGAAGCCGACGTCCTTGTTCTCCGCATAGCATTCGATCTCGAGGCCGGCGTCGTCCGGGACGATGCGCATGAGCTCCTCGCCCGGCGAAACGACCTGATGCTTCGAGGTGATGGAGAGTCCGAGAATCGTGCCGGCGATCGGGCTGACGAGCGTCATATGGCCGGTCCGCGCATGGGCCTTCGACGCCTTCTGCTCGAGATCGTCGATCTGGCGCCCGGCCTCGGCGAATTTCTGCGCATTATCGGCGATGAAGCTTTCGAACGCCTTCTCGCGCTCCTTGGCGAGAACATCGACATTGGCGCTGGCCTCGACGAGCTGGCCCTTCTGCGTCGCCAGCGCCGTCTGCTGGTTCTGCAGCGTCTCCTGAGCGTCGAGCAGGCTCGCCGGCGCGATCGCCTTGCGCGTGACCAGCGCGGCGCGCATCTCGACGCGCTTCTTCAGCGTCTCGATGAGAACTTCCTGCGCGGCGATCGTGTTGTCGAGGCGCTTTTCTTCGGCGCGCTTCTCGACGATCTGCGCCTCGAAGCTCTGCGCCGAGGATCGCAATTGCGCCAAATCGCCGTCGAGGACTCTCTGCTCGCGGCGACGCGTGTCGAGCGGAATATCCTCCGGCCAATCGATCTTCTGCGCCGGCGCGACCTCTCGCCGCTCGGCCGCGGCGATGGCGATTTTGCGCCGCAGCCATTCGGCGCGGAAGGCGGCGAGCGCCGCCTTGGACGAGGCTTCATCCGCGACGGCCTCGGTCGGATCGAGCTCGATCAGAATGTCTCCGGCAGCGACATGTCGTCCGTTCTCCACATGAACGGCGGCGACCTTGCCGATCTCCAGAGGCTGCACGGTCTTCACGCGGCCGGACGGCTGGATCTTTCCTTGGGCTGTCGCCAATATGTCGATCTCTCCGAAATAGCTCCAGCCGATCGCGAAGACCGCCAGCAGGCATATGCTCCACAACAGGCCGATCTGGATCGGCGAGGGCGGCGTTTCCAGAATGGCGAGCGCCGCCGGCAGGAACTCCTGGTCGGAGCGCGTCATGCGCTGTCGAACCATGTCTCTCTGCTTGTCGGCGAAGCGACGCCAGATCGTCATCACGTCCTCGTCAGATCGTTCTGCAACGCCCAGAGATGCGCATAAATCCCCTTCCCGGCGAGCAGCTCGTCATGCGTTCCGACCTCGACGATCCGCCCCTCGTGCATGCCGATGATCTTGCTGCAGGGACGCACCGCCTGAAGCCGATGGGCGATGATGATGACGGTGCGGCCCTTGACGATTTCGAGCATATTCTTCTGGATCACGCGCTCGCTTTCGTAATCGAGCGCGCTGGTCGCCTCGTCGAAAATCAGGATCGGCGGATTCATGGCGAGCGCGCGGGCGATGGCGATGCGCTGCCGCTGCCCGCCCGAGAGATTGGCGCCGCGCTCCTCGATCACCGTGTCATAGCCGCGCGGCAGCTTGCCGACGAATTCGTCGGCGCCGGCGAGCCGCGCCACGCCCATCGCCTGAGCGCGCGACATCGCGGGGTTGGAGAGCGCGATATTGTCGTGGATCGAGCGGTTGAAAAGAAGATTTTCCTGCAGCACGACGCCGATCTGCGCGCGCAGCCAAGCCGGGCTCACCTGCGAGAGATCGACGCCATCGACCAGCACCTGTCCCTGTTCGGGCAGATAGAAGCGCTGAATGAGCTTGGTGAGCGTCGATTTTCCCGACCCCGAGCGGCCGACGACGCCGACGACCTCGCCCGGCCGGATCGACAGCGAAATATTCTTCAACACCTCCGGCGCGCCGGGACGATAGCGGAAGGAGACATTGCGCAGCTCGATCGCGCCCTTGGCCCGCGGCAGATGGCCATGCGCGACATTCAGCGGCTCGGTCGGCATGTTGAGAATGTCGCCGAGCCGGTCGATGGAGATCTGCACCTGCTGGAAATCCTGCCAGATCTGCGACAGCCGCAGGATCGGCTGCGCCACCTGTCCCGAGATCATGTTGAAGGCGACGAGCTCTCCGACCGACAGCTCGCCGTCGATCACCGCCTTGGCGCCGAACAGCAGCAGGGCCGCATTGGTCAGCTTGCTCACATATTGGATCGCGCTCTGCCCGCCCGCGCCGACCAATCCCGCGTCAAAGGAGCAGGAGACATAAGCTGCGAGCTTCTCCTCCCATTGCGCCTGCATGGTCGGCTCGACGGCCGCCGCCTTTATGGTCTGCACGCCGACGATCGACTCGACCAGCATCTGCTGGCTTTCGGCCCCGCGGTTGAACTTCTCCTTGATCAGCTCGCGAAGCGCCGGGCGGACCAATTGCGCGATGAGCAGATAGAGCGGGATCGAGAGCAGCACGATCAGCGTCAGCTTCCACGAATAGGCGAAGAGGACGATGATGAAGACGATGGTGAAGAAGATGTCGAGCGCCGAGAACAGCCCCTGGCCGGTGAGGAAGGAGCGGATGGTCTCGAGCTCGCGAACGCGCGCGACCGTCTGTCCGGCCGGACGGGTTTCGAAATAGCTCATCGGCAGGCGGAAGAGATGAAAGAACAGCCGCCGCCCGAGCTCCACGTCGATCCTGTTGGTCGTGTGCGACAGCGCATAGGTGCGCAGATATTGCAGAACGACGTCGAACAGGCCGATGACGGCGAGGCCGCCGACGAGGACGAACAGCGTGTCATAGCCCTTGTGGCTGAGCACCTTGTCGATCACCACCTGGAAGAACAGCGGCGTCACGAGCGCGAAGATCTGCACGATGAAGGAGGCGGCGATCACATGCGCGAGCGCGCGCCGGTAGCGCCAGATCGACGGCAGGAACCATTTGAAGCCGAATGTCTGCGGATCGACGCCGGCGCCGCCGAGCTTGCGCGAGATGAGGATCGCTTCGCCGCCCATCTCCTCGACGAGGCGCTCGAGCGGCAGCTCGCGATCCGCCCGCGTGATCGGATCGACCAGCCGATAATTGCCGGACGGGAGCCTTCCGCCGAGCACCTGGAACAAGCCGTCGCGCATGCGGAGGATCGACGGAGCCGGCAAGGCGCCGACGCGATCCGCGTCCGGATCGGCGACGATGCGGGCCTTGAGGCCGATCAGAAGCGCGGCGCGCACGATATCCTGAGAACTCACTGGTCCGTCGCGCAGCGCGAGTTCTCTGCGAATATGCGCCGGATCCGCCACGATTCGGTAATAGGCGGCGACGCCGCATAGCGCCTGCAGTCCGGAATCGACGATTCGCGCGCTGGCGTCCGCTCCCGCGGCGACATTCATGGCGCGGCGACTGTGGCGCGGACGAACGGCGTGAAGCCGAGGAGGCCGGGAACGGCCCAAAAGACGAGACACATGGCGTAACAACTCTATATACGAATGGCTATGCCGCTTTTCTTCATCAGTAAGCCGGCGAGTGAGCCTCAGGCAAGCCAAAAAACGAATCGGAAGACGGGAAACGGCGGCAAAGTCAGAACGCATTCCTCAGGTTGCGAAATGCTCATTGTGAGACTCGTCATTGACAGAATCCACTCACTCGATGGGCTTGAAATTCTAGGGCATGAGCGCCTCCATGTCCTTGTCGGGCCATCGGTCGGCGATTTGTTCGAGGGTCTGCTGGGCAAAGGCGGACGGGGCAGGGCGATCGGGTGAAGAACGACAGGCCCATCACCCTCGTCCCAAGGAGCCCGCGAAGCGGGCGTCTCGAAGGACGGCAACGGGAAGAAACCTAAAGATTTCGCCGCACGGCCGTCCTTCGAGACGCCGCCTTCGGCGGCCCCTCAGGACGAGGGTCGGGGATATTATTCTTCACCCGATTGTCCAGGGCTCCCCGCTGTCGGCCAACAGAAATACGAATGCTCCAGGCGCTCGGCGAACAGACAAAGACCCGACCCGTCCCACCACACGATCTCGATCCGGTCGGGTCTTTTCGCTCGGAAAACGCTCGTCGCGGCTATAAGCAAAATTTGCGCTGCATCCGCCGTCGGCGCCTGAGCCGAGGAACCCGCCGGCGACATCGGAGCCCGCTCACGGCATGACACGAGATTGCAATAATTCTTGTCTAACCTTCGGCCACTCATGATACTCTTGTGACGTCGAGGGGCGTAGCGTTTGATCACCGTGTCGGTCGGAATGGTTCCTCGCGTCGTCGCCATCGTCGGCTTTGTCGGCGCCGGGAGTTGGACAGCGGCGGAGGAACTGCCCGCGCGTTTCGACATACCGGCCGAGGCTCTTTCGGACGCGCTCTACGCCTACAGCGCGGCGACGGGGATCGAGGTCCTCGTTCGGAGCGATATGGTGGAGCGTCGGCAATCGGCCCGGGTCGCTGGGACATATGTCCCGACCGACGCCTTGCGCGCCTTGCTCTCGGGCACCGGGCTCAGCGCCCGGGCCATCGGCGCGAACGCCGTCACTCTGGCCTCGGCGAACGCCGTCGCGCCGCCCCCGACCGTATTTGTCGCGCCGCTTTATCCCGATTATTCGTCGGCGTTGCAGGCGGCCGTGACGAGCGCGCTGTGTCGTATGCGCGAGACCCGTCCGGGAGATTATCGGCTCGCGGCGCGTCTTTGGGTCGGGCGCTCCGGCGCGGTGACGCAGGTGGCTCTGCTGGGAACGACAGGCGACGGCGGCCGCGACGCCCTTCTGACCGCGGCGCTCCGCCGCGTCGAAGTGGGCGAAGCGCCGCCGGCCGATCTGATCCAGCCGACCACCATGCTGATTTTGCCGAGGCGGCGCGAAACGGCCGAGTGCGCGGGGCGGGCGACTCCGTGACCGAGGTCAGCTGGATGGCGCTGAGCGCAATTCTCGTCGATCGCTATAGCGATTTGAAGGCGCGCCTCGCGCGTCGGCTGGGCGCGACCGAGCTCGCCGCCGAGGCGCTGCAGGAGACGTGGCTGCGTCTGCAGCGCCCCGGCTATGTGGGAGCGCTGCAGCGGCCGGACGCCTATCTGTTCCGGGTCGCCCTCAATATAGCGGCCGACCATCGCGTGGCCGAACGCCGACGGCTGGCCTTGTCGGAGGTCGAGGCGCTGCGCCACGCCGACGACGACGAGCTCGATCCCGAACGCATCATCGCCTCGCGCGCGGAGATCGCCGCTCTCGCCGATGCGCTCGACGAATTGCCGCAGCGGCGGCGGGCCATTTTCCTGGCTGCGCGGCTCGACGAATTGCCGCATAAGATCATC
The DNA here is from genome assembly GCF_019802345.1 of Methylosinus sp. Sm6. Classification (GTDB taxonomy): domain Bacteria; phylum Pseudomonadota; class Alphaproteobacteria; order Rhizobiales; family Beijerinckiaceae; genus Methylosinus. The sequence goes on from NZ_JAINDZ010000020.1 coordinate 63,020, forward strand.
GCCGAGCGTCACGGCGTGTCCACCCGGCTCGTCGAGCGCGAGCTCAAGCTGGCGCTCGAGCATTGCAGCGAGCGGCTCGGGAGAGGAATGCCCGCGCGTTTCGGGGCGCCGCCCCGAGAACCGTCTAAGGAATAGGCGGCTGTCGCCGCGAGAGCGACAGCGCGCCCCATGCCGAGCGCGCCCCATGCCGAGACATCGCCGACGATGACCGAGCCCCGGAAACCCTTAGAGCGCTTTCCGATCGAACGGGATCGTTCGATCGATCAGAATTCGCTCGAACGGAAGAATGTCGGAGCGCTATCCGATCCAATCGGATCGGATAGCGCGCTAGCGGAACAGGACGCGATACGCCGCGAGGCGCGCGACTGGGTGGTGCGGTTGACCTCCGGCGAGGCGACGACCGCGGACGCCGAGGCGCTCGATCGCTGGCGGCGGACCAGTCCCGCGCATCGTCTCGCCTTCGCCGAGGCCAATCGCCTCTGGGACGGGCTGCGCCCGGCGGCCGTCGAGTCGAAGGCGCGGCGGGCGAGCTCCGCGACCGAAGGCCGCCTGATCGGCCGGCGAGCGGTGCTCGGCGGCGCGCTCGCGGCCTCGGCCGCCGGCTATGCGGTCCTCGGTCCGCAGATACGCCTGTCGCTGGCGGAGATGACGGCCGACTTCCGCACCGGCGCCGGCCAGCGGCGAGCTGTCGCCTTCGAAGGCGGCGCTTCGGCGCAGCTCAACACGCGAACCAGCATCGCCTTGCTCTCTCCGCGCTCGGCGGAGAACGGGGTGGAGGAGATCGAGCTGATTGCCGGCGAAGCGGTGATAACAACCGCTCCGCGAGGGCAAAAATCCTTCGTCGTCGTCGCGGAGGGGGGCCGCACCATCTCGACCGACGCCCGTTTCAATATCCGCAACACCGGCGTCGCGGTATGCGTCGCCTGCGTGGCCGGAAGCGTCGAGGTCGAGCATCTGGGCCGGGTCGCGAAACTGACCGCCAATCGGCAGCTCACCTATACGGCGCGGGGCCTCGGCGAGGCGAGCGTCGCCGATCTCGAGACGGTGACGGCCTGGCAGCGGGGGCTGCTGATGTTTCGCAACGATCCGCTCGCGCATGTGATCGAGGAGATCAATCGCTATCGATCGGGCCGCATCATCCTCTTGAACAAAGCGCTCGGCCGGCAAACCGTGCTGGCGACGTTCCATGTCGACCGGATCGAGGAAGTCGTGCCCCGGCTGCAGGCGGTCTTCGGCCTCGCGGTCAGGACGCTGCCGGGCGGCGTCGTTCTGCTGAGCTGAGCGTCGGCGCCGCCCGGCGCGCCTCCCTCGTTAAAAAAGTCGCGCCTTCGTGTCGGCGCCGCGTCTCGGCGTCTGTCAATCTGGTGAGAGGGGGCGAACGGACACGGACGCATCGGCCGCGTCCTCTCGGACCGTTCGTTCTTCGACGCGAGAGGAAATTCCGATGGCCGGCACGAGATCCGTTCTGTTTCAGCCGTTTTCCGGGCGTCGCCGCGGTCCGATTCGCCGGACGCTCCTGGCGACGGCGAGCGCCACCGTGCTGGCGCTCGCCTCTCCGCAAGACGCGAAGGCGCGGCCGCTCGGAGGCTTCGGGGCGACGACCTCGGCGCCGACGACGGCGACGACCGACGCGCTGGCGGGCGCGGCGCAGGCGACCGCGATCGCCAAACAGACCCAAACGTCCCTGACGCGGGCGGCGCAGGCGATCCAGTCCCTGCAGGCCGCGCAGGCCGCCGCTCGCAGCGCCGCGCAGGCCGCCACGAGCCTCGTGCCGAACGGCTTGAAGCCGGGTGGGCTCGTCGTCGATCCGCGCGTCGGCTTCGCCAATGGCGTCAGCACGACTCCTGGCCTCTGGTCCAATATCAGCGCGCCGGTCGAGACCGTCGACGCCGGCGGCCATGACACGGTGACCCTCACGCAATCGGCGAAGCGCGCGATCGCCACTTGGCAGCAGTTCAATGTCGGCAGGGACACGACGGTCCATTTCGACCAGAGCGGCGGCAATTCGGAGAACGGCAACAACTGGGTCGTTCTCAACCGCGTCGACGCGAGCGGCTCGCCGAGCCGGATCCTCGGCCAGATCAAGGCCGAGGGGACGGTGCTGCTGCTCAATCCGAACGGCGTCATCTTCACCGGAACCAGCCAGATCAACGTGCATTCGCTGGTCGCCGCGTCGATGGATATGAACAGTTTCGTCGGCACGGCCAAGGGCGCGTTCAAGGCGAGCGGCCCGGCCTATGCGCCGATTCTCGCCGATGGAATCGCGCTGACGGCGGCGGATGGAACGCCGCTGCTCGCGCCCTCGGACGAAGCCAACGCCAACGCGACGTTCCTGAACAACGGATTGTTCGTCAACACCGGCTTCAGGCTCCCGAATTCATTCGCCTCGACAGGCGATTCCGCGGTGTTCTCGGCCGGCCTCGTTCCGGGACAGGACAATGTCGGCGTGCGCGTCGAGGCCGGGGCGCGCATTTCGACCGACGTGGGCGGCTTCGACAATGGCGGCTATGTCGCGCTGCTCGGTCCGCAGGTGACCAACGCCGGCTCGATCACGACCTCGGCCGGGCAGATCATTCTGGCGGCCGCCGGGACCGTGCAGCTCGCCGAGCCCAGCGGAACCACGAGCCAGACCGGCTTTGCGACGCGCACGGACGGAAGCGTCTCCAACCAGCTGCTCTATTCGCCGCCCTCGGTGAGCGGGGGCGCGTCGGGGGTGAACGACGCAAGCGGACTGCTCGTCGCGAGGCGCGGCAATGTGACGATGATCGGCGACACGGTCGAGCAGCGCGGCCTCGTCGAGGCGACGACCAGCGTCACGCGCGCGGGCTCCATCACCATGGTCGCGGGCGACCTTCGGTTCGCCCCGGGGAGCCTGACGACGATCCTGCCCGAGGAGAATGGGGAGACGATCCCCTCCGACGCCACCTCGCTCGCCGCTTTCGTCGCGCCGCGCATCGATATCGCGGCGACCGATGTGACCTTCCAGTCGAGCTCCTGGATTCTCGCGCCGTCGGCGACGATGGTGGTGACGGGGCCGGGGCGGCCCAACGGCCCCGGCGGCGAGGCTCCCCTTCCGTCCGGGCGCGTCGTCTTGGAAGCAGGCAGCGTGATCGATCTGTCGGGCCTGACGTCGACGCGTTCGTACAGCGACTATCTCTACACATTCAAAGTCACCCCCAATGATGTCGCCGACACGCCGCTCGCCCAGAATCTGATCGGCCAGACGGTGACCATCGATCTCACGCTCTCGGGCACGCGCGCCGACGGCGAGACATGGGTGGGCTCGCCGCTGTTCGCCTCCTCGGGCGCCGGCTATCTCGCCAATGTCCCCCAAGGCATCGATCAGCTTCTGAGCAAGGGCGGCTCGCTGAGCTTCGGCGGCGGCTCCTCGAGCGTCGGCAATAATCTCGGCACAGTGGCCTTCGTCGACGTGCTGCAGGCGCCGGGCTCGGTCATCGATGTCTCCGGCGGGCTGATCCAATATGCCGGCGCGCATATGTCGACCACGCAGCTCGTCGGCGCGGACGGACGGTTCTACGACATCGGCGCCGCCGACCCGTTCATCGGCAATACGATCTACCGAGGCTTCGCGGTCGTCCATTCGCGTTGGGGCGTCATCGATTACTACGCCTCGTCCCTGCTCCGGGGCGGCTACGTCAAGCCCGACGACTTCGACGGAATGAGCGCCGGCGGCGTCTCCGTCGCGGCCGTCACCCCGATATTGGAGGGCGCGATCGCCGGCGACATAGCGATCGGCGCCAGGCAACGCGCGCTGGCGCGGATCGGCGCCAATGGCGTGCAGGCGACCCCCGACCAATTGCCGACCGGAGCGTCCCTGGCGATCACGATGGCCGCGGACAGCGGCGGCGGACGCAACACCGCGATCCTCCTCGTCGCCTCGGCGCCGGACCTTCTGGGGACCGACGCGGCGCTCGGCGTTTCGCCGACCCTGCCGACGAACGCCGATGGCGCGCCCGTCATCACCTATTCGACCGATCGCTTCTCGTCCCTCGGCCTCGGATCGATCTCCATCGCCGGCGCCACCACGCTCGCGATGGCCGAGGGCGCGAGCCTCTCGGTGCGGGACGGCGGCAGCATCAAGCTCGCGAATGTCGCCGCCATCGACGGCTCGCTCATCGCGCATGGCGGCAGCATCGTCATCAACGGGGTGACGCCGGCGAGTCTCGCGGCGGCGAGTGGCGAGCTGCCGTCCACCGTTGTCGGCGGCCATGCGGTCCTCGACGTCAGCGGCCGGTGGATCAACGACGCGGGCCGCTACAGCGATGCGGCCGGCGCGCTCTATATCAACGGCGGCAGCGTCAGCCTGGCCACCTACAATATGAGCGAGGCCGTCTCCTTCGACGAAAACGCTCAGTGGACGGTGACGGCCGAGGACCACAGCGCCTCCATCGTGCTGCAGGCCGGAAGCATCGTCGACGTCTCCAGCGGCGGCTATGTCGCCGCCGACGGCAGGCTCAAGACCGGCTCGGACGGCCTTCCCGTGGGCAAGGGCGGCAATGTCTCGCTTCGCACCTATGCCGGAACCTGGCAAGGCAATACATTCGTCTTCGACTATTTCGGCGGCAATCTCGGCCACGCGCCGCAGTCGCAGACCGCCGGCAATGTCGTCATGGACGGGACGATCTACGCCGGCGGCCTGTCGCAGGGCGGAACCTTCACGCTGCGCGCGCCGATGATCACGATCGACGGGCAGGCGACGAAGGTCGCGTCGATCACCGAGGGCGAGCAGGCGGGCACGGTTGTGCTGCCGACCTCCTTCTTCAGCGACAGCGGATTTGGCAGCTTCGACCTGACCAGCGTCTACGGCAGCGCGACGGTCGCGGCCGGAACCACGCTGACGCTGAAGCAGCAGAATTATCTTCTCTCCTCGACATCGAGCCTGCCGGCGACGGGCGCGCGGCCGCGCGATTTCGCGGCGTTCGGCTATGCCCCGGACGGCCTGCGCCATGCGGCAAATCTGGCGCTGACGCAGGCCGGCTATCGCAATGGCGCCGCGGACAGCCCCAGCGAGACGGCGCGGCTGCTGATCGACGAGGGCGCGAGCATCCTCGCCGATCCGCTGGCCAATATCACGCTCACGGCGGGCGGCCCGGCCGTCATTCTCGGCACGGTCCGCACGCATGGCGGCAAGATCGCGATCAATGAAGGAATGCCCTCGGGCTTTCCCGCCTATCGGCGCGATGGTCTGCCGCAATATGTCTGGCTCGGCCAGAATTCCGTGCTCGACGTGTCCGGAACATTCGTGCCCGATCCGCGCGTCACCGCCTATTCGACGGGCACGGTGCTGGCGGGCGGCTCGATCGTGTTCAGCGGCATTTCGTCGTCCAGCGGGGCGCTCACCGAGGGCGCCGGGACCGTCATCGCGCTCGCGGGCTCGATCATGGACATTTCCGGCGCGAGCGCGACGATTGAGGAGCCCGGCGGCGCGAGCCTCTTCGGGCCGAGGATCACGACGCGGGAAATCTGGAGCGACGGCGGCACGCTGACAACCGGCGGCTATCTCGGCGGCACGATCCGCGCGGCGGGCGGAGCGCCGCAGGCGGCGGGCGGCAAGCTCGTCGCGGGCGACATGATCGTCACGCAGAGCGGCGATGTGTCCGCCGCCTTCGGCAGCACGCCGCCGACGTGGCGATCGGATGCGGCGTTGCATCTGCCGCCCGGAGCCAATGTCACGGCCGACACGCTCAACAGCGCCGGCTTCGGCTCGGTGTCGTTTCCCGGGCCCACCTTCAGCGGCGACGTCGATCTCGAGATCTCCGGCTCGATCCTGATCGACTCCTTCGCCGCGATCACGCTGCTGCCGGCGGGCGTCTACGACAAAAACCACTCGCCGTCCTGCGAGCCCTTTGGCGCCTGCATCCCGTCGATCGGCGCGACCAAGGTGACGCTGGAGGCGAATTACATTCGTCTGGCCAACTCCGGGCTCTCCTCGTTCGCGTCGCAACTGCCGCAGCTCGCCGACGGCGAGCTGACGCTCGCGGCGCGACAGCAGATCGACGTCGTCGGCGTCGTCGGCGTTAAAAACGCGGGCGTCGTCAATCTCGTCTCCGGCGGCGACATCCGCCTCATCGGGACCTACGACTACGGCAAGACTCTGCAGGATCAAAACGGCGTGGATGCCGCGAGCGACGGCTATGGCGGCTTTCCCTTTGTCGGCGCGCTGCTGGTCGCGGATAATCTCAATCTCACCGCGCGGACCATCTATCCCGCCACCAACACCGCCTTTCTCATCGAATCGCTCGGCCTCGCGCCGGCCGCCGCCGCGGGCGTCCACAACAGGATCGCCTTCTCCTCGAACGGCCAGGCGCCGGTCGCGCCATTGTCGGCGGGCGGCGCGATCGTCGTCGACGCCAAGACAATTCAGCAGGGCGGGGCGCTCTACGCGCCGCTCGGATCCATCGTGCTCGGCCTCGGCGCGGGGCAGACGCTGCCCTCGCTCTTCGTCAGCAATCCGACCAATAATCCCTATGATCCAGTCCAGAATAACACCGGGCTTCTCTCCGGGCTGGCGCAGAATGTCATGACCGACAGAGTCACGCTGCTCCCCGGCAGCGTCACCTCGGTCTCGGCGGCGGGGCTCATGATCCCCTACGGCTCCACGACCGACGGCGCCGAATGGACGTCGAACGACGCGATTCTCAACGGCCCGCCGGCGAAGCTCATCACGCTCGGCGGCGCGAATGTGGATGCGCAGGCCGGGGCGATCCTCGACGGGCGCGGCGGCGGCGATATCTACGCCACCGAATTCATCCCCGGCACCGGCGGCTCGCGCAATGTGCTGACGACGAGCACGCAGGCGGTCTATGCGCTGCTTCCCGGTTTTGGCTCGGCGCTCGCGCCCTATGATCCGGCCTTCGCCACCAGCGTCGCCGCCGGCCTCACCGTGACGCTTTCGGGCGGCAATGGGGTCCCGGCGGGGACCTATACGCTGCTGCCCGCCGAATATGCGACGCTGCCCGGCGCCTATCGTGTCGTGGTCGTCTCGACGAAGACGAATCCCTATTCGCAGAGCTTCGCCACAGCCGACGGCTCGGTCTATGCGACCGGCGTGCTCGGCAATGCGATCACCGGCTCGCAATCCCCGCAGGCGGCGCTGCTGCAGATCCAGTCCAAGGAGGTCTGGACGCGCTATTCCCAGATCGACGTCACGACCGGCAAAAGCTATTTCACCGCGCTCGCCGCGAGCAATGCGACGGCGCTGCCGCGTCTCGCCCAGGACGCCGCGCGGCTCAGCGTCGCCGCCGGCGTCAATCTGTCGCTCGACGCGACCAATCTGTTCGATCCGGCTTCCGGCGGCCTCGGCGGCATGCTCGACATCACCGGCGAGAAAATCCTCGTCGCCGCCTCCGACCGGCTGGCGAGCTTCGGCGCGCAGGCCAATGGGACATTCACGCCGAGCGCCGAATATGAGGGCTATCTCGTCCTCGACGCCGACATGCTGAGCGATTTCGGCATCGAGAGCACGCTCATCGGCGGCTATCGCAGCAGCACGTCGGAGGGGACGCTCGTCACCGCCACAGCCCTCGATCTCGAGGTCGCGACCGACGCGGCGCATCCGCTGACCGGGCCGGAGCTGCTGCTGGTCTCGCTCGCCTCCACCGTCGCCGGCGACGGCCATCGCGGCCTCGTCGTCGACGACGGCAGCGTCATAGCGGCGAAGGGCGCGGTCGCCGGCGGCGCGGCGACAAAGCTGCTCATCGGCGTCGATCCGGTCGCCCAGTTCTCGGGACTGCAGGTCCTGCTCGGCTACACCGCCGGCGTCAGCGGCGACGGCGCGCTGCTGCGCGTTTCCAACGGCGGCGTCGCGGATATCCAGCGCCGTTTCGTGCCGGGCGTCTATCGGATTCCGGCGACCACGCCGGCGCCGGAGGGACCGGTCTCGCCGGTCGCGCTCGGCGCGCTGACGATCGGCGAGAATGTCGCGCTGTCCGGAGCGGCGCTGACGCTCGACGCCAGCGGGTCGACGACGCTCGCCGCCAGCGCCCGCCTCGTCGCGAAGAATTATGATCTCGCCAGCGGGCTCATCAATCTGGGCGGCGGCTCGGGCGGCCTCGTCGTCACCACCGGCCTCATCGGGCAATTCGCCGGCGCCGAGTCGGTGCGCCTGCGCTCGGCCTCTGTGTTCAACCTCTATGGCTCCAACGCCTTCGGCGACGCCGCCAACCGGATCGGCGCGCTGACGCTCGACGGCGCCGGCCTCTACAGCGACGGCGGCGCGACCACGATCATCGCGGGCGACATTGCTTTTGTCGACAGTCAGGCGGTCGCCAACAAGAGCGGCGCCGACACGGGGGGCGCGGGCGGCGTCCTCGCGCTCGACGCCAGCGGCGCGCTCACCTTCAGCGCCGGCTCCAAGAGCTTGTCGGGATTCGCCAGCGTGTCGGCGACGGCCGGCTCGAAGGCGCTGTTCTCGGGCGCCGGCGGCCTCGACGCCGGCGGCGCGAAGGTGACGCTGACAGCGCCGCTGATCCTCGTCGACAAGGGGGCGTCGCAGAGCCTTTCCACCACGGGCGCCTTGACGCTGGCGCGGGGCGCCGGCGCCGCGCCGTCGATCGACCCGACGTTCATCGGCGGTTCGCTGAGCTTTGCGGCCGCCTCGATCAACGCCTCCGGCACATTGGTCGCGCAGGGCGGCAAGCTGACGCTCGAGGCGACGACCGGCGATCTCGTCCTGTCGGGCGATGCGCTGCTGTCGGCGGCCGGCACGCGCATCATGATCGGCGATCTCGTCCAGGATACGCCCGCCGGCGCGATCCGTCTCGTCGCCGACGCGGGCGATGTGAAGCTGGGCGCGGGAACGACGGTCGACGTCTCCGGCGCGGGCCGCGGCTATGCGGGCTCGCTCTCGATCTACGCCCGCGGCGCGGCGAAGCTCGCCGGCGCGCTGAAGGGCGGCGCCAAATATGACGACCTCGGCGGCGAATTGCTCATTCTCGCCGGGCGCCTCGACGGCGCGCTGCCGCTGGCCTCCGGCTTCACGCGCGGCTTCACGATGAGCCTCGGGCAGGGCGACATCGTCATCGACGCCGGCGAGACGCTCAAATCCGAAAATGTGCTGCTCGTCGCCAATGGCGGCGGCGTCGTCGTCGACGGACACATCGACGCGAGCTCGGCCTCCGGCGGAAGCATCGCGCTCTATGGCGCGGGCCGCTCGACCGCCGCCGCAGGAACCGCGAACGCCTCGGGCGTCGCCATCGGCTCCCGCGCGACGCTCGAAGCGCGTTATCGGGCGCCCGACGCGGATAGTCCCGGCTATGGGAATGGCGAATCGACGAAGGTGCAGCGCGGCGGCACGATCACGCTCGGGACGACGGGCGCGCCGGACGGCTCGCTGAACGCCGACTATGGCTATCAGAATGTGCCCCGCTCGGGCGCGATCACTGTGGCGGCGGGCGCGACATTCGACGTGTCCGGCGGCGACGGCGGCGCGGATATCGACAATACGGGCGGCAGCGTCGTGGTGCGCGCGCCGATTCTCGCGGATGGGACCATCAATGTCCGCTTCAGCGGCGCGATCGTCACCAGCGCCAGGGCGGACGGCGCGGCGAGCGGCGATCCGCTCGTCGTCAACGCCTTCGCGGTGTGGAGCACGACGGACGCCTCGACCGATCCGAACAAGCATTTCGACGGCGTCATCGATCCGGCCGGCTTCTACGGCGCCGATGGAACGCAGCTGATCGTCGCCAACGCCAAGGGCGTCTATCCGTCCTCGACCGCGGCGGCGCCCGCCGACGGCGCCTATCTGCCGCATGTGCAATTCTATCAGAAGACGCTGCTCGATTTCGTCAACGCGCCCTTCGACACGAGCGCGATCGCGGCGCGGCTTTCGGGCGCGACGCTGAAGGTCGGCTCGAACGCCGCGACGGCGCTGCCGTCCTCGGCCCTGCATCTGCGCCCCGAGATCGACCTCGTCAATCCGTCGACGAACGTCAACTCCGGCAATATCGTCGTCGCCAGCAATTGGAATTTCGGCGCGGGCAGCATAGACGCGAATGGCAATGTCAATCTGCTCTATCGGACGACGAGCGGCGGCGAGCCCGGAACGCTCATGTTGCGCGCCGCCAACAATGTGAAGATCAATGCGACGATTTCGGACGGATTCTTCACGCGCTACACGCTCGCGTCCGGCGGCGCCGAGGATGCGGCCTCGATCTATGCGCGCGAGTCGAGCTCCAGCCTCTATCTCGCCTATCTCGCCATGTTCTCGAACGGCGTGCTGCAATATGATTCGAGCGGCCTCACCAACTTTCTGAACAACTATCAAGGATTGAGCTGGGACGATATCGGCGTGACGCCGCCGCCCACGACCTCGGCGGCGAGCGCATCCTTCTTCAACCTGTCGCAGAGCGTGTTCGACACGCTGCAATTCGAGCTGCAGGCGCCGACGGTGATTTCCGGCTCCGCGTCGGTCATCGATCAATATAATCAATACTACGCCGCATATGCGAAGCTGTTCCGCCTCTACGAGACGGAAATCGTCGCCATGAACACGAACGGCGCGCAAGGTCTCGGCGTTGCCGGCGGAACCTATCTTTCCTACGCCGACGTCTTCACGATGGCTCAGATTTTCGGCATCGGCCTGGATCCGTCGAGCTCGAGCTATCTGTACATACCCGCGGCGCCGACCCTTTCCAGCAGCTACTACAACATTCTGGGCGGCTTCGGCTCCGTCACCTATCTCGACGGGGTGGAGGGCGGTTGGGCGTCGACGACCGCGACCGATTATGCGACCCAATGGGCGGCATATTTCTACAATGTGGCCAATTTCAACCTCGCCAACCATTACTACGGCTTCGGGATATTCAACACGACTTGGGACAATGTCGCCGGCGTCGCCGCCCGGACGGGCGTCCCATACGCCGTCGCGGTGACGCCGCCCTACGCTCCGCCGGCCTATGCCACCATGCAGCCGGGATATTTCTCCTCGGCGCCGGCGGCGCATCCCGCCGACGCCATCGCCAACAACGCCAGCGCCTACTACGGCGCGACGGGTCTGCAGAGCATCGTCAACACCACCGCCTCCGCCGATCTGATGACGGCGGCGGTGAGCGGCAAGGGCAGCTTCTCCTATAATTTCGTCGGCGGCGCGCTGTTCGATGCGAACGGCATGTCCTCGGTCGATCCCAACGCCGTGGCGCGGCTCTCCTCGCTGAGCGACGATCTCACCGGCAATGTCACCGTCGACGGGCATGTGTCCTACACAAATCCCGTCGACGGCCTCACCGTCAATGTGCCGACGCTGGTCCGCACGGGAACGAACGCGATCACCATAGCGGCGGCCGGCGATTTCGCGCTGCTGGACGTGGTCTCTCCGGGCGCGGTCTATACGGCGGGCCATGTCGCCGACAATGCCGACGGCTTCGACGCGCCGACGCTGCGGAGCGTCACGACGAGCAGCGGCCTCGTCACCACGCCCGTATGGGCCACGGCGGGCGGCGATATCGTCATCACGGCGGGGCGCGACATCATCGGCATCGAGACGCCGACCGATCCGACCGGAACGCAGTTCACCACGGAGATCCACAGCGGGACCGGCGCCAACTATTCCATCGGCGTCTCGACCGGGCAGTTCTGGAGCGCCTGGCACTATGTCGACGGCCTGTCCAACGGCAGCTCCACGGCGCCCTTCGACCCGAGCGCGGGCGCCGTGCAATATTCGAGCTGGATCAATTACGGAACCTTCTTCCAGGGCTTCGGCGCGCTCGGCGGCGGCGACATCACGCTGAAGGCCGGACGCAATGTGCAGGATGTCTCCGCCTCGCTGCCCGAGACCATTCAGCTGTCCGGCGGCCGCTCGGCGGGCGGAGCGGCGGCGCTCGCGCATTTTTATGGCGGCGGAAATCTCCTGGTCGAGGCCGGCGGCGACCTTCTGTCCAGCGTCTTTTACGTCGGCCGCGGAACCGGCCTCATCCGCGCCGGTGGGAGCATCGTCGCCGATGCGACGTTATACACGACCGAGTATCGCGACGGGCATCCGGTTGCCCAATATTACGACTGGGACGGGGTGAAAAAGACCGCGATAACATCCGTGCCCTTGCTGCTCGCCGTGCAGGACAGCTACATCAGCGTGCAGGCGAGGGGGGACATCGAGCTCGGCGGCATTTTCGCGCCGACGAACATTCCCGCCGACTACAAGAACGACGGCTCGCTGCCGCTCACCATCGGCGCCGCCTTCCAAAGCTATGGCGCGAACAGCGGCGTCTCGCTGACGAGCGGCATAGGCAAGGCGAGCCTCGGCGCGGGCGGACGAGATACATTGTTCACCCATTTCCCATACCAAGGCATTGGAACAGGAGGACAGTCGAGCGGCGCCGTTCCGGCGAGCCTGTCCATCGCCGCGCTCACCGGCGACATCGATCTGCTCGGCGTCTCCCTCCATCCCTCCGCGACAGGCGAGTTGAGCCTCGTCGCCGGCGGCTCCATCAAAGGGCTCGGCGCCATCTCCAACTCCGTCATCACAATGAGCGACGGCGCAACCGGTTCCATTCTCGGCAGCCCGTCGGCGGCGCTCACCGCGCCGCTGCACGCGGACGACGATACGCCCGTGCTCATCTATGCGGGCGAGGACATCGACAGCGTGAACTTCACACTGAACAAGCCGGCGCGCATGTGGGCCGGCCGCGACATCGCCAACGTCGTCTTCATCGGCCAGAACAACGCCGATGGCGACATCACCAGCATCATCGCCGGGCGCGACATTCTCGCCGCGCGGACGCCCGACATCTTCCTTCACCCTCATAGAGTGACGACGAGCAGCTTCACGCTCTATGGGCCGGGCGACTTCCTGCTCGAGGCGGGACGCAATCTCGGGCCGTTCAACACCTATGGCGGCGTCGGCGGCGGCATTCTCGCCGTCGGCGACGGCGCCAATTACGCCGCGGTCGGCGTCGCAGTGAAATCCTATCTCCCGACGCAGGGCGCCGACATCACGCTGCGCTACGGCGTCGGCGGCGGCGTCGATTACGCGGCCGCCCTCGCGATCTATGGCGATGCGGCGATCGCCTCGGCGAGCGGGATGGATTTCGTTTCCGCCGTCATCCCGCAGCTCGAGCAGTACCTCGAGCGGCTCATCGTGGCGCAGGCCAAGGCGGCGGGCGTCGCCGATCCGGTCGCCAGTGTGAAGCTCACCCCCGCCGAGGCCGCCGACATTTTCACCGCGCTGCCGACCCTCGCCATCGGCGCCAAGCTCGCCGCGCTGGCCGAGAAGGCGGGCTATTCCGGCCTCTCATTCGATCCGACGCCGTCGCAGGCGCTCGCCCTGCAGAGCGAGCAGCAGGCGCTGAAGCTCGCGATGGATCGCGGCTTCCTCGATCTGCTCACCAGGGTGAGCCTCGACTACAACAATCCGGCGAGCGCCTATTACGGCAAATACGCGCGCGCCTATGACGCCATCTCGACCTTGTTCCCGGCCGCGCTCGGCTATACCGACAATAGCGAAGGCGGCACGGGCGTCGCCCCGGCCATGGTCCATACCGGCGATTTGAGAATGGCGCGCTCGCTGGTCGAGACCCAGACCGGCGGCGGCGTCGATATTCTCGGCCCCGGCGGCAACGCCTATGTCGGCTCCAACAGGGCCGACACATTGACCCCGGCGCAGCAGGGCGTGCTGACGCTGCAGGGCGGCTCGATCCGCAGCTACACGGATGGCGGCGTGCTCGTCTACCAGAGCCGTATCTTCACCGAGCAGGGCGGCAATATCGAGCTGTTCTCGGCCAATGGCGACCTCAACGCCGGCAAGGGGCCGAAGAGCGCGGCGGCCTATCCGCCCCTGCGCGTCGTCTGCGACGCCGACGGCTATTGCCGCGTCAATCCGGCCGGCCTCGTCACCGGCGCCGGCATAGGCGCGCTGATCTCCGTGCCCGGCCAGGATCCGACGAAGAGCGATGTCGTGCTGACGGCGCCGCATGGAACGGTCGACGCCGGCGCGGCGGGCATTCGCGTCGCCGGCAATCTCAACATCGTCGCGCAGCGCGTGCTGAACGCCTACAATGTTCAGGTGCAGGGAACGGCCGTCGGCCTGCAGGCGAGCGTGTCGGGCCCCAATGTCGGCGCGCTGACCGCGGCCTCCAATACGAGCGCCGCGGCCACCAAGGTCGACAGGCCGAGCGCGGGGTCCGATGCGAATGACAAACCCTCGATCATCCTCGTGGAGGTCATCGGCTACGGCGGCGGCGAGGTCGGCCCGTCCGACGATCCGAGCGGCGAGGAGCGTCGGGGGCGCAGGCGGGACCAGAGGAGCTACGACACGAATGGCGCCGTACAAATTTTGGGCCATGGCGATTTGACCGACCGCGAAAGGCAGTATTTGAACAAGGACGAAAAAGAAAGGCTGTAGAATCGGCGGAGCGCCGCCGCGGTGACGTTTCCGATCCATTCGGGTCGGAAACGTCACCGAAGTCGCAACGAGCGAGGAATCCCGCCATCTCGCGATGGATCAAACGAGCTTGCCGCGATCGAGCTCGCCCTCCCACCAGGCGACGACGATGGCCGCGACGCCATTGCCGCAAATATTGGTGAGCGCCCGGCACTCGCTCATGAATTTATCGACGCCGAGCACCAGCGCCATGCCCGGCGCGAGACGTGGATCGATGGCGGAAAGCGTCGCGCCGAGCGTGATGAAGCCCGCCCCGGTGACGCCCGACGCGCCCTTGGAGGTGAGCATGGCGACGGCGAGAATGGTCGCCTGCTGGCCGATGGTGAGCTCGACGCCGAGCGCCTGGGCGATGAACAGGCTCGTCAACGTCATATAGATATTGGTGCCGTCGAGATTGAAGGAATAGCCGGTCGGCACGACGAGGCCGACCACGGATTTCGAGCAGCCGAGGCGCTCGAGCTTCTCCATCAGCTGCGGCAGCGCGCTCTCGGAGGACGAGGTGCCGAGCACGATCAGCAATTCATCGCGGATGTAGAAGAGAAAGCGCAGAATGTCGAAGCCGACGATTCTGGCGACGACGCCGAGAACGAGCACGACGAAGAGAATGGCGGTCAGATAGAAGGAGCCGACCAGCCAGGCGAGATTGACGAGCGACTGCGTCCCATATTTGCCGACCGTATAGGCCATGGCGCCGAAGGCGCCGATCGGCGCGGCTTTCATCACGATGGCGATGACGCCGAACATCGCCTGGCCGATGTCGTCGACCACGGCGCGCAGCGCGCGGCCCCGCTCGCCCGTCGCCATCAGCGCGAAGCCGAACAGCACCGAGAACAGCAGCACCTCGAGGATATCTCCCTTGGCGAAGGCGCCGACGACGCTGTCGGGAATAATGTCGAGCGCGAATTCGACGCCGGTCTTCTGCGCGCCGGGCTGAATGAATTTGGCGGCGGCGGCGGCGTCGGCCTTGCCGGAGAAGCCTGCGCCGGGCTGAATGAGATTGCCGACGAGAAGGCCGAGCGCCAGCGCCACAGTCGAGACGATCTCGAAATAGATGAGCGCCTTGACGCCGACCCTCCCGATCTTGGCGGCGCTCTCGATATGGGCGATCCCGGAGACCACGGTGCAGAAGATGATCGGCGCGATCACCATTTTGATGAGCTTGACGAAGCCCTTGCCGAGCGCCTCGACCCATGGGCTCGCGGCGATCTCCGGCGCCAGCGCGCCGAGCGCCGCGCCGGCGAGAATGGCGGCCAGCACCTGGAGATAGAGAAGGCGATGCAGCGGCGTGCGCGTCGGCGTCGCGACGGTGGGGGCGGTGGTCAAAGGGACGTCCTCGAGGTCATCGGTGGTCCGTTCTTAGAGCGTTACTCGATCCGAATGGATCCGGTAACGCTCCAGCATTCTTTAGTTTGAGCGAATTCTGATCGATCGAACGATTCCGTTCGATCGGAACGCGCTCGAGACCGCAGTCAGCGGCGGGAGCAACGCGGCGGTTCTGGCAGGCGCCTGTCGCCGAGGCTAATGCGACGCTTCGGTCGGGTCGCTGTCGGGCGGCTCCGCCACGACGCGCCCGCCGGCGATGTCGACCACCGGGATCACGGCCTTGGTGAAGGGCAGCAGCAGAGTTTCGCCGCCCTCCGGCGGCGCGATCTCGAGAATGTCGCCCGCGCCGAAGTTGCGGACGCCGATCACCACGCCGAGGGTCGCGCCTGCGCGCGTCTCGGCGCGCAGGCCCTCGAGATCGGCGAGATAGAATTCGTCTTCATCGGGCGTCGGCAGCGCCTCGCGCGGAACATAGAGCTCGACGCCGGTCAGCGCCTCGGCGGCGCTGCGGTCGCTCACCCCTTGGAGCCGGGCGATGAACATATCCTTGCCGAGCGAGCGCAGCGACGAGACGATGAAGCGGCGCTTGCCGCTCGCGTCGAAGAGCGGGCCATAGGTCGAGATCGCCGCCGGATCGACGGTGAAGCTCTGCAGGCGGATCTCGCCGCGCACGCCATGCGCGGCGCCGAGCCGGCCGAGCAGGACGGCGCCTTTCATGCCGCGGCGAGCGCGAGCCCGAAGGCTCGCGCTCCAAAGGAAGAAAGAAGGGCGAGCCCGAAGGCGCGCGGTCCAAGGGAAGAAGGGAGAGCGAGCCTGAAGGCTCGCGGTCCGGGGAGGCGCGCTGTGGACCACGAGCCTTCAGGCTCGCATCCCGGGGCCGGCGACTTCGCGAGCGTCCAGACGCCGCGTCGCGGCTCTGGACGGCTTCGCTCTGCTCGCGATGACGCCGTCATCAGGCCGAGGCGGCCTCGGCGGCCGCGGCCGCGGCGGCGGCGCGCTCCTGGGCCTTCTTCTTCGGCTGCGCCTTCTGCGGATTATTGCGCGCGTCGCGCTTGCCGACGCCGACGCTTTCGAGCAGGCGGGCGACGCGGTCGGTCGCCTGGGCGCCCTTGGCGATCCAGGCCTGCGCCTTCTCGGCGTCGAGCACGAGACGGTCGGCCGCATCCTTCGGCTTCAGCGGATCGAAGGTGCCGAGCTTCTCGATGAAGCGGCCGTCGCGCGGCGAGCGCGAATCGGCGACGACGACACGATAGAAGGGACGCTTCTTGGCGCCGCCGCGGGAGAGTCGGATTTTCAGGGACATGTGTGTTTTGCTTCCTTCTGTGAGCGAATAGCGAGTAGCGAGTAGAGCAAGCGAACTATTCGCTATTCGCTACTCGCTACTCGCCCCTTCATTTCTTCTTCCCGAACGGGTTGAGCCCGCTCAGAAAACCTCCGCCGCCGCCGAGCCCGGGCAGGGTCGGCTTGGACGAGAATGCAGACGCCGGCGGCGCGGCGGGAATGCCGCCGCCCGGGCCGGGGGAGGGCGGCGCGCCGCCCATCTTCTTCTGCAATTCGGCGATCTGCTCCTGGCTGGGCGCGGGCATGCCGCCGAGGCCCATCATCTGCGCGGCCTTGCCCATCATGCCGCCGCGCTTCATGCCCCCCATGGCCTTCATCATGTCGGCCATCTGGCGGTGCTGCTTCAACAGCTTGTTGATCTCCTCGACCTTCACGCCGGAGCCCGCGGCGATGCGGCGCTTCCGCGAGGCCTTCAGAATATCGGGATTGCGCCGCTCCTTGGGCGTCATCGACGAGATGATGGCGCGCTGGCGCTTGAACATCTTGTCGTCGATATTGGCGGCGGCGATCTGCTCCTTCATCTTGCCGACGCCGGGGAGCAGGCCCATGATGCCGCCGAAGCCGCCGACCTTTTCCATCATGGCCAGCTGATCGGCGAGATCCTGCAGATCGAACTTGCCCTTGGCCATGCGCTCGGCGGCGCGGGCGGCCTGCTCCTGATCGACGGCGGCGGCTGCCTTCTCGACGAGGGCGACGATGTCGCCCATGCCGAGAATGCGATTGGCGATGCGCGACGGCGAGAATTCGTCGAGCGCGTCCATCTTCTCGCCGGTGGCGATGAGCTTGATCGGCTTGCCGGTGACGGCGCGCATGGAGAGCGCCGCGCCGCCGCGGCCGTCGCCGTCGACGCGCGTCAGCACGATGCCGGTGAGGCCGACGCGATCATCGAAATTCTTGGCGAGATTGACCGCGTCCTGACCGGTCAGCGCATCGACGACGAGCAGAATTTCATGCGGCTTGGAGATGGCCTTGATCTGCGCCATCTCCTCCATCAGCGGCTCGTCGATATGGGTGCGGCCGGCGGTGTCGAGCAGCAGCACGTCATAGCCTTCGCGCCGCGCCGTCTCCTCGGCGCGCTTGGCGATTCTGACCGGGTCCTGGCCCGGCACGATCGGCAGCGTGTCGATATTCACCTGGCGGCCGAGAATGGCGAGCTGCTCCTGCGCCGCCGGGCGCTTCACATCGAGCGAGGCCATCAGCACGCGCTTGCCGTGGCGCTCGGCGAGCCGCTTGGCGATCTTGGCGGTGGTGGTCGTCTTGCCGGCGCCCTGAAGGCCGACCAGCATGATCGGCACGGGCGCCGGCGCGTCGAGATCGATCGGCTGCGCGGTCGAGCCCAAAGTCTCGACCATCACGTCATTGACGATCTTGACGACCATCTGGCCGGGCGAGACCGACTTCACGACATTGGCGCCGACGGCCTTCTGCTGCACCTTGTCGGTGAAGGAGCGCACGACGTCGAGCGCGACGTCCGCCTCGAGCAGAGCGCGGCGCACCTCGCGCATGGCCTCGGCGACATCGGCCTCGGTCAGCGCGCCGCGTCGCGTGAGCTTGTCGAATATGCCGGAGAGCTTGTCGGAAAGGCCCTCGAACATGCGTGTCTCCTGGTGGGAGCGAGGTGCGAATGGCGAGTAGCGAATAGAGCCGAAGCTCGATCTATTCGCTACTCGCTATTCGCCCTTCGCTTCTCCAAAGCAAAGCGCGCCCGGGGGCGCATCGCGCTGCCGGGCGTTGGCCTCTCGCCTCGCGGGCGATTAGGCGGGTTCCGAGTCATCTCTGACGAGATTGCCTGCCTTTTAGGCGGGGCGGGGCGGGGAGTCAATGTGACGGTTCGACATGTCAGGGCTCCGAATTCGGGTTAACGAGCAGAGAGTTTTCAGCGTCATGGCCGCGCTTGTCGCGGCCATCCACGCCGTGACGGCCCGCAAAGCCGGAACATGAGCCGAACATCACCGCCTCGTTTTTCCGCACGTCGCAGTGTCACGGCGTGGATGCCCGCGACAAGCGCGGGCATGACGCGGTTGCACGGAAAGTTGTTGACCTGGATTCGGAGCCCTGTTCGACATGTGTCGAGATGTGCTTTGCGCTACAGTGCAATCGGGTGAAGGACTATATCCCTGATCCTCGTCCTGAGGAGCCCGCGAAGCGGGCGTCTCGAAGGACGGCAACGAGAGAAACCTTTGATTTCGCTCCGCGGCCGTCCTTCGAGACGCCGCCTGGCTGGACGACGCTCGCAGAGAGATGGAAGTCGCCCACTGCGTCAGGAGCCGGCTCCGCGCGCCCGCGCCGCGTCCGAGGCCGCCGATATAATCGTCCAGTTCCGCGCCCGGCACGGCGTCGAACCGCCCTTCGTCGACATCGGCAAAGCCGACGCGGGCCGCTTCGCGCAGCGCCTCCAGCTTCGCCGTCTCGCGGGCGTCGCGCTGCTCGATCAGCCGCAGGCCCTCTCGCATCACCTCGCCGGCGTTCTGGTAGCGTCCGGACCTCACCAGCCGATCGATCACCTCTTCATGATGATATCGGTCAACACCACATTACGCGCGTCGGCATGGCGGCCCTTCGGCGTTCGTCGCCTCGATCTACGTAGCAGCAATGGCATATTCGGCCAATCACGCGAGGGCGCTGAGGCGCGCGCGAGCCTATTCGCCTTTCTCCCCCCGCACCCCCGCCGACGCCACCAGCCCTTCCTCGAACCAGCCGGTCAGCAATTGCGCGATGCGCTCGGGCGAGGCTTCGCTCTCGTCTCGAAACGCGGCCATCTGGCAGATGTCGCCGAAGGCGTGGCCGTCGAGCGCGAGCGACAGCGCCAGAAACTCGTCCGGCTCGAGCGCGCGGTAGACCGAATCGAGATCGGCGCGCCAGACGGCGACGTGCTCCGCCCCCGCGCTCGGCTCGGGAAGCTCCGCTCCCTCCACGGCCGCCGTATGGGTCGCCGTCGTTCCCGCCGAGAGCTCCAGCAGAATGAGGCTCGGGTGAAAGCCGAACACGAGGCTCGGCCAATCATCCGGCGCGAAGGCCGCGAGCGCGTCGAGGCGCAGCGACTCGGCGTCCGCCGCGTCGAAGGAGTCGGTCAGCGCCCGCTCGAACAAGGCGAGATCGATCGCCCGCGCATTGCCGCGCCACGCTTCGTCGCCGCGCATGAAATCCGGGAGCCGGCTCGTATACCAGCGGGCGTTGCGCTTGCGCGAGGGCTCGGCGTCGATATAGGCGTCGGCGAGCGCCTGAAACGCTTCCTCGCCGAGGAGCGCGCGCAGCGCCGGATAGTCGGCGACGAGAAATTCGACGAAGCGCAGCCGATAGGCGTTCACATAGACGCCGAACAGGGTGGTGCGGTCGGCGCGCCGCGAATTCTTCACCGATTCGAGAATGCTCGCGCCGTCCTCATGGCCGGCGAGCACGCCGGCCTGGAAACGCGCCTGCAGCTCGGCGAGAGTCATGCCGCTTCGCTCCTCTTGCCCTCCGCATCGGCTCGGGCCGCGATCTCGCGCAGGCGCGCGAGCTCGCTCAGCAGCTCGTCGAAGGGCGGGAAATTATCGTCGCGCTCGATCATGGTCGAGACCGGGCCGAAGCGGCGCCAGGCGCGCTCATAGAGCGCGAACACATCCTCGCAGACCGGCTGGTCATGGGTGTCGATGCGATGCGTGCCATTGTCGGTATGGCCCGCCATATGAAACTGCACGACGCGCTCGACCGGAATGGCGTCGATGAAAACATTCGCGTCGAAGCCGTGATTGAAGCCCGAGACGACGACATTATTGACGTCGAGCAGCAGCTGGCAATCGGCGCGGCGCGTCAGCTCGGCGAGGAAGTCCCATTCGCTCATCTCGGATTCGCGAAAGGTCACATAGGTCGACGCATTTTCGACCACGAGTCGGCGCCCGAGAAAGTCCTGCGCGCGCATGACGCGCTCGGCGACATGGTCCAGCGATTCGCGCGTATAGGGAATCGGCAGCAGATCATGCAGGCTGATTCCGTGAACGCCGGTCCAGGCGAGATGATCGGACACCCAGGCCGGCTCGACGCGCTCGGCGAGCGCCTTCAATTCGCGCAGATAGTCGACGTCGAGCGGGTCGGTCGAGGCGAGCGACATGGCGACGCCATGCATCACGATCGGGTAGTCGGCGCGCACGCGCTCGAGCATGGCGGTCGGCCGGCCGCCGCCGGTCATGTAATTTTCGGAAATGATCTCGAACCAATCGACAGGAGGATGCGTGGAGATGATCTCCTCGTAATAGATCGGCCTCAGGCCGAGGCCGAATCCGAGAGGCGCGGGTCGCGTCATGATCGTCCCTCCTTATGTCGCGGTCCTCGCGCGGCTCGCCGCCGCAAACCGACCGCGCCGCGACGGCGCGATCGATAAACATACGGCTCAGCGGCCCTTGCAGGCGCCCTTGGCGCTGCAGCCCGCCTTATGGTGCTTGCAGGCGCCCTTCTTGGTCATGCACTTCGCCTTGCCGCCGCAGTGGCCTTTTTCCATAGTGCAATGATGACGGGAATGCTTGGCGGCGGCCTGCGTCGAAACGCCGCCGGCCAGCGCCAGCGCGATGGCCGTGGCCGCGAGGGTCGAGCCGGAAACGATCTTGGACTTCATGGAGAGTCTCCCGAATTCGCCTTCCGCCCCCAAGCGGAAGCACGAGCTGGGCCAGCGTGGCCCAGCCTGACCATAGCACCGGGCCTCGGATTTGAAAGAATGTTCTCCCGAAGGCCGGCGCGGCATGGTCGATGTTTCAAAGAAGCGCTCCGGTGGGCGGCTCTCCCGCGAGCCTCCCCGCGGAAGAATGCTATCCGCCGCCGCGCATCGCGCGCAGCCGCGCAATGAGGCTGGAGGTGTCCCAGCGCTTGCCCCCCATGCGCTCGACCTCGGCGTAGAACTGATCGATGAGCGCCGTCACCGGCAGGCTCGCGCCATTGCGGCGCGCCTCGGCCATGCAGATGGCGAGGTCCTTGCGCATCCATTCGACGGCGAAGCCGAAGTCGAACTCTCCCGCCAGCATGGTCGCGTGGCGGTTCTCCATCTGCCAGGACTGCGCCGCGCCATTCTTGATGAGATCGATCACCGCCTTGCCGTCGAGCCCGGCGCGGGTCGCGAAATCCAGCGCCTCGGCGAGGCCCTGGACGAGGCCGGCGATGCAAATCTGATTGACCATCTTGGTCAGCTGCCCGGAGCCCGGCGGCCCCATCAGCCGGCAGGCGCGGGCATAGGCGGCGGCGACCGGCTCGATCTTGGCGAAGTCCTCGGGCTCGCCGCCGCACATCACGGTGAGCGCGCCCTTCTCGGCGCCCGCCTGTCCGCCGGAGATCGGCGCGTCGACGAAGCCGAGGCCCATCTCCTTCGCGCGCGCGTGCAGCTCGCGCGCGACCTCGGCGGAGGCGGTGGTGTGGTCGACGAAGACGGCGCCCGATTTCATGCCGTGGAAGGCGCCGTCGGCGCCGATCGTCACCTGCCGCAGGTCATCGTCATTGCCGACGCAGGCGAAGACGATTTCGGCGCCCTCGGCGGCGAGCCGCGGCGTCGGCGCGGTCGCCGCCCCGGGAAATTGCCCGGCGAAGCGGGCCGCTTTCTCGGCGGTGCGATTATAGACGGCGACGCGATGGCCGCGCGCGAGCAAATGGCCGGCCATGGGATAGCCCATCACGCCGAGGCCGAGAAATGCCACAGTTTTCGGTGCGGTCACGCGATTGTCTTTCCTGTCGATAGGCGGCGGCGTCGGATCGAGAAGACCGGAAGGCTCCAGAAATGCGCTCGTTCTCTCGAGTCGTCCAGGCGCTTGCCGGCCGCCGGGGCGCTCACATCAAGATGAGATCGGTGTCCTCGGGTCTCGACCCCGCCGCGGTGAGCATCGCATGGACCTGTCCGCGATGATGGGTCTGATGATTGAAGACATGGGCGACGACGAGCGTGCGCGGCATGACGATGTCCGCCCCGCGCGTGCCGGAGAACCAAGAGAGATCGCCGGCGAGCGCCGCTTCGTCGAGCCTATCCGCCCAGCCGATCAGGAGCTCGTCGAGCTGCCCGCGCTCTGTCTTCGTGCTCGCCCAGTCGGAGCGAAAAGCGGGGGAGTCGCTCAGGCCGAGCTGCGGCTTGGGTCCGCCGGCGAGACGGCTCATCCACATGGCGTCGGCCCAGAGCAGATGATTGAGCGTGCCATGGATCGAACGGAAGAAGGCGCCGCGATCCTCGCGCCGCGCCGCATCGGATAAACGATCCGCCGCCGCATAGAGGCTGGCGTTCTGCCAGCGATTGTAGCGGGCCATCCTTTGCGCGAAGGCGGGTGAGATCATTTCGGCTTTCCAATATTGCGCCATGCGATTCTTGGCGCCACAGCGAGGCCGCCCGGGGGCGGCTGCGTCATGTCAACAGCGTCTCGACCACTTCCGGCGGGCGGCACAGCGCCGCTCTGCCGTCGACGACGACGATCGGCCGCTCGATCAGGACCGGATGCGCCGCGATCGCGGCGAAAATCGCCTCGTCGCCGACGGCGGGATCGTCGAGCCCGAGCTCCGCATAGGGCGTTCCCTTTTTGCGGAGAATGTCGCGGACCGTTTTCCCCATCGACTTCAGCAGCGTTTTCAGCGTCTTGGCGTCCGGCGGCGTCTTCAGATAATTGATCGTCTCGGGCTCGAGGCCGGCCTCCTTCAGCCGCGCGAGCACCTTGCGGGAGGTCCCGCAGGCCGGAGTGTGATAGATGACGGCACGCATTTTCACTCCCTTCGACGGGCGCGCCCGCCGTGCTATAGCGACGAGGCTTCGCCGCCACGCCGTTAACCATCGGCGCGAGAGGCGGCGCATGCTTTCGAATCCAGCGATATTTTTTAAGGACGATTCGGCCCGCCGTCGAGGACGGCGCGCAGAAGCCGTCCGAAATTGCCCACAATCGGCAGCCTATTGCATCTTTGGCCCGGCGCGGCCGCACATGACCTCAGGAGAAGAGTGGCACATGACGCGCAGCTATTTCGGCACGGACGGCATTCGCGGCAGGGCCAATCAAAAGATCACGCCCGAGCTGGCGATGAAGGTCGGCCAGGCGGCCGGCCTCATCTTCAATCGCGACGGCGAGCGTCGCCATCGCGTCGTCATCGGCAAGGACACGCGGCTGTCCGGCTATATGATCGAATATGCGCTGGTCGCCGGCTTCACCTCGGTCGGCATGGATGTGCTGCTGCTCGGCCCGATGCCGACGCCGGCGGTCGCCATGCTCACCCGCTCGATGCGCGCCGATCTCGGCGTGATGATCTCCGCCTCGCACAATCTCTACGAGGACAATGGCATCAAGCTGTTCGGCCCGGACGCCTACAAGCTGTCCGACGAGACCGAGGCCGAGATCGAGAAGCTGATCGAGCGCGATCTGACGAGCCGGCTCGCCGGCCCGCAGCATCTCGGCCGCGCCAAGCGCGTCGAGGACGTGCGCGCCCGCTACATCGAATACGCCAAGCGCACCCTGTCGCGAAACATGAGCTTCGAGGGGCTGCGCGTCGTCCTCGATTGCGCCAATGGCGCCGCCTATAAGGTGGCGCCCGAGGCGCTGTGGGAGCTCGGCGCCGAGGTCATCACCATCGGCGACGATCCGGACGGCTTCAACATCAACCGCGATGTGGGCTCGACGGCTCCGCAGAAGCTGCGCGAGAAGGTGCGGGAGATGCGCGCCGACGTCGGCATCGCGCTCGACGGCGACGCCGACCGCGTCATGCTGGTCGACGAGCTCGGCCATGTGGTCGACGGCGACCAGCTGATGGCGGTGGTCGCGCGCAGCTGGCGCGATGAGGGCTGGCTGGCCAAGCCCGGCGTCGTCGCGACGATCATGTCCAATCTCGGCCTCGAGCGCTATCTCGGCTCGCTCGGCCTCACGCTGGAGCGCACCGCCGTCGGCGACCGCTATGTGATCGAGCGCATGCGCGAGCGCGGCTATAATGTCGGCGGCGAGCAGTCCGGCCATGTGATCCTCTCCGACTATTCGACGACCGGCGACGGCCTCGTCACCGCGATGCAGGCTCTGGCCGCGGTCAAGAAGCTCGGCCGCCGCGTCAGCGAGGTCTGCCGCGTGTTCGATCCGCTGCCGCAAGTGCTGAAGAATGTGCGCGTGCGCGGGCCGCGCGCGCTCGAGGAGGACCTGGTCGTGCAGGCGATCGAGGCCGGCAAGCAGCGGCTCGACGGGGCAGGGCGTCTCGTCATCCGCCCCTCGGGCACGGAGCCGGTGATCCGCGTGATGGGCGAGGGCGAGAATCCCGATCTCGTGACCAGCGTCGTCGACGACATTTGCGACGCGCTGACGCGCGCGCAGGCGGCGTGACGGATTAGTCGAATCTGGCCGCGCGCTCCTTCCGCTTGTGGGAGACGGCAGCCCCGCGAAGCGGGGCCGGATGAGGGTCCGCGCCCTCATGCCACTATGTTTCGTAACGCCCTTTTCTGACGCGCCCTCATCCGACCCGACTTCGTCGGGCCACCTTCTCCCGCCCTGCGGGAGAAGGAAGCGCCCTTTTCTGTAGAGCTTCCGGCCGTCCCTGATTTCCCGGTCTTTTCCCGCCTTGCCGGCCCCCGAAAAAAATGCCCTTAATCGGCGATTGCCGAGCAGGGGGCCTGCCGAAATGTCTCTTTATATCGTCAATCCCGCAGCCGATTTTCCCACTTATTTCGGAGCTGAAATTCTCGCCGCATCGGGCCGGCGGCCCGGCGTCATGATGGCGGATCTGTCGTCGACGACCCTCGCCGCCCTCGCGCCGTCCGATCTCGACATCGAGATTTGCGACGAGGGCGTCGCGCCTGTCGATCTCGATCATCCCGCCGAATGGGTCGCCATCACCGGCAAGGTCAGCCAGCGCCGTCGCATGATCGCGCTCGCCGACGCGTTCCGCCGCCGCGGCAAGAAGGTCATCATCGGCGGGCCATACGCGAGCCTCAGCCCCGATCATCTGCGCGATCATTGCGACGTGCTCGTCTGCGGCGAGGCGGAAGAGATCGCGGGAGAAATTTTCGCCGACCTGCGCGCCGGCCGCTCGCGCGACGCTTATTTCGGCGAGAAGCCGTCGCTGGACAAGAGCCCGCCGCCGCGCTGGGAACTGTATCCGGTGAGCCGCGCCATGCTCGGCGCCGTGCAGACATCGCGCGGCTGTCCGTTCGAATGCGAGTTCTGCGACGTCATCCAATATCTCGGCCGCAAGCAGCGCCACAAGCCGATCGCCAAGGTGATCGCCGAGCTGGACAATCTCTGGCGCCACGGCTTCCGCGCCGCCTTCCTCGCCGACGATAATTTCACCGCCTATCGCTCGCATTGCAAGGAGCTGCTGGAGGCGATGGCGCATTGGCGGCGCGACGGCCGCCCCATGGATTTCGTCACGCAGATTTCCATCGACGCGACGCGTGACGACGAATTGATGGACATGCTGGCGGAGGCCGGCGTGCATCAGGTGTTCGTCGGCATCGAGACGCCGAATGTCGAGAGCCTGCGCGAAGCCGGCAAGCGACAGAATTTGAAGATCGACATCGCCGGCGAGGTGCAGAAGCTGATCGACCGCCGCATTTCGGTGATGGGCGGCATGATCGTCGGCTTCGATCACGATGGGCCGAGCGTGTTCTCGCAGCAATATGAGTTCGCCATGTCGACGGCGATCCCGATCTACAGCCTCGGCGCGCTGATGGCCTCGGAGGCGACGCCGCTCCACGACCGCATCACCCGCGAAGGCCGTCTGCTGCAAGGCACGGTGGAGACGCAGGCTGTGCCCTGGGGCTCCAACATCCGGCCCGTGACGATGACCATGGAGGAGCTGAACGCGGGCCTGCACAATCTCTGCAACGCGCTCTATGCGCCGGCCGCCTTCGGCGAGCGCATGCTGCGCTTCATCGACGGCTTCGGCCGCGCGCGCGCTCCCGTCGACGCGAAGATTCCTGAGGCGTCGTCGTTCCGCGAGATCGAGCAGGAAGCGATGCAGATCGCCGCCGATGTGCGCAAGCTCGGCGACAAGGAAGGGCGCATGTGGAACAAGGTATGGGGCGCCGCCTTGCGCAAGCCCGAGACGGTGACCATCGTCGCGCGCATCATGTTCCAATATGCGCAGGCGCGGCACATGTTCGACAAGGGCAATTATTGGGAGCCCCAGCTCGCCTACGCCCCGCCGCGCCCGCAGGCGCAGGCGGCGGAGTGACGGCAATCGGGTGAAGGAAAAATTCCCTGCCCCTCGTCCGGTGGAGCCGCCGCAGGCGGCGTCTCGAAGGACGGCCGCGAGGCGAAATCAAAGGTTTCTCCCCGTTGCCGTCCTTCGAG